>NZ_JAUSYY010000001.1:1337634-2006451 GCF_030817175.1 Agromyces ramosus
TGCGCATCATCCAGCACCTCGGCACGCGCCAGGTCACGACCGCCGACCTTCGTGCCGCCCTGCCCGACATCCCGCAGGCCACGCTCTATCGCCACGTCGCCGCGCTCGTCGACGCCGACATCCTCACCATCGTCGAAGAGCGCCGCGTGCGCGGTGCGGTCGAGCGCACGTTCGCCCTCGGCAACCGCATGGCCCACGTCGACCACGACGAGCTGCGCGACATGGGAGCCCGAGAACTGCAGCAGGCGTTCCTCACCTTTCTCGCGCACCTCGGCGAGACCTTCGACCGCGCGAGCGCCGCCGGCGACCCTGGATTCCGCGACTTCCTCGGCTTCGGCGAGGTGCAGTTGCACGTCACGACCGACGACCTCGCGGTGATCCAGGCCGGCCTCGGCGAGCTGCTCGCGCCGTACCTCGCCGACGACGGCGGCGATCGTCGCACGGTGACGCTCGCGACCGCGCTCATTCCCGGCGACCGCGCCGCTCGAGGCTGAGCGGTCGCGCCACCCGTCAGTGCACGTGGTCGCCGGGAGTCTCGTGACCGGTCGTCTGCTCGTCGAGTTGGTGAGGCTCGTGCGTTCCGTGCGGCTCCGCCCGCTCACCGGCCTCGGTCGCGGCGAGCGCAGGGGTCGCGAGCGCCGCGACGAGCGCGGCCCCGGCGAACATGCCGAGCAGCGCCGGCATCGAGTCGGATGCCCCGGGTGCCGCGCCCGCGCCCGCGCGCGAAGCGTCGTCGTCGCTCGAGGCGCGCGCCCGCCTGCCTCGCATGGCCAGCCCTGCGGCGAACGCCACGACCACGATGAACACGGATGCCGCGGCGAGCGGCCCCGGCGAGACATCCGTCATCGCGGCGGTGCCCGTCGCGACCGCCGCCGCCATCCCCATGAGCGAGACGGCGGCCACGACGAGCACGGTGGACGGGGCGAGCACTCGCCCCGCGCGGAGCGCGAGAACGCCCCAACCGAGCGCGGCGACGCCGAGCACGAGGAGTGCCGGCTGCACCGCTCCCCCGGCACCGGCGGCGAGCGCGAGCAGCACGAGCCCGGCGCCGAGGGCGGCGAGCATCGGCCAGCTGCGCGTGGCCGCCGCCAGTGCCTGCATGGCCGGCCCCTACGCCGTCGCCAGGCGTCCGGCGCGCTCGAAGCCGAGCGCCACTCCGAGCAGCACGATCGCGCTCGCGAGGTGCAGGAAGTGGTCGGCGGTGTTCAGCGCGAGGATGTTCGCGGCGGTACCCGCGAGGAAGAACCCCACGATGCCGAGCAACAGGTAGGCGGCGCCGACCGTGGCATTCACGGCCTTCGCTGCGGCGACGGACGCGAAGCCCCCGAGGAGCAGGGCCGCGCCGATGAGGATGTGGGCCACGTTGTGCAGCGGATTCACCTCGAAGACGCCGAGGAGCAGTCCGCCCTCGGTGGCGATGAAGCCGACGCCGCCGGTGACGGCGAATCCGAGCAGCCCGACGAGTACGTAGACCGCGCCGAAGACGGTTGCGACGATGCGGTTCGGGGAATGACGCATGGGTTTCCTCCTTTGTCCAGAGCGCGGCGGTGCCGTGCTGATCGGAGTTCGGAGCGGTCGCGGTGCCGGATTGGCCTCCGCCGCAACACGAGTCAGGACGGGTCGCACCTCGGTGTAGCGGGGTCATCCGGTTGTCGCAACCCCCTCCCCGTATCGAGGCGTCCGACGTTCAATGGGAGTAGCGCGACACCGCGCCGGCAAGCGCGAGATTCGCGCGAGACGGAAGGAGCACTTGATGGGCGTCGGAGACAAGATGGAGAACGCTGCCGAGGAATTCGGCGGCAAGGCCAAGGAGGCCACCGGCAAGATGACCAACGACGACGAGAAGGTCGCCGAGGGCAAAGCCGACCAGGCCAAGGCCAACGTGAAGCAGGCGGGCGAGAACGTGAAGGACGCATTCAAGGAGTGACCGCCCGTCGAACGGGGTGCGTTCCTACGGGAACGCACCCCGTTTTCATGCCGAGGCGGGGCCCGAGTGCCTACCCGCGCTCGTCGATCTCGCCCAGCTGGACGTCACCGGGATCGACCTCGATGTCACCCGGATCGTCGGGGCCGCCCGTTCCGGGCGCGACCTTCACCCGGTCGGCGGCTTCCGGCTCGATGGTCTCCGGCACCGGGTCGTCCTGCTTCGCCTGGGTCTCGGCCTCGCTTGCGGGGCTGTAGCTCGTGTCCTTCTCGGTCAGTTCCTGATCGCTCAGTCCGCCGCCGTTCGTCTCATCGTGGTTCGTGTCTCCGTGCGTCATGCGACGAAGCTATGCCCGCGTCGCCGGAGCGGGAAGACCCTTGCATTTCCGCGCCCGATGAGGATCCACGGTCCGGCGCGCCGGACGCATCCGTTATCGCTGCGTGCTCGCGATGCGGTGGGATGGGGTCATGGCTGGCGAACCGATCACCGTCTCGATCCGGCGCGAGGTCGACCCCGCGCACATCTCAGAGGCGACGGCGTGGGTGCAGACCGGCGTGAACCTCGCGCACAAGTACCCCGGCTTCCTCGGTTCCGGCTGGGTGCGGGCGGGAGAGGCATCCCAGGTCTGGCACATGCTCTATCGCTTCGCGAACGAGGAGACGCTCTCGGCCTGGGAGCAGTCGCCCGAACGCAGCTGGTGGCTCTCGATGGGCCAGGGCTTCGTGAAGTCCGAGCGAAGCAAGCGCCGCACCGGCATCGAGGGCTGGTTCGACGAGCCGGCGACCGGGTCGATTCCGGTGTCGGATGCCGCGGCCCCCGACGTCGACCTGCCGCCCGCGCCGCCGCGCTGGAAGCAGGCGGTCGCGATCTGGCTCGGATTCTTCCCGGTGAACGTGCTCTTCTCCTACCTGGTGTCGCCGGTGCCGGGCTGGGGCGAGCTGCCGCTCTGGACGCGCGTGCTCGCCACGACCCTGGTGCTGACGCCGATCATGGCGTACTGGGTGCTGCCGTTGGTGACGCGGATGCTCCGGCGGTGGCTCGCGCCGAAGCGCTGACATCGTGCGCGGTGAACGCGCGCGTGGCGAGCGTCAGCGCGTGCCGCCGATGCGGCGGGAGAGTGTCGCCGCCGCCTCGTGCACGGCCGGCACGACCCGATCGCGCAACGCGGGCTCAGCGTCATCCGGATACGTGATCGCGATCGCCGCGGCCGGCCAGCCCAGGTGGTCGACGACCGCGACTCCGACCGAGGCGAGTCCGGGCGTCACCTCGCCGTGCTCGCCTGCCCAGCCGTGCTCCCGCGCCTCGGCGAGCACGCGCTTCAGCCGGCCGTAGCTCCACTCCGCGGCATCCGTGTCGGGTGACGGATGCCGCCACGCGAACGCCGCACGGTCGGGGTAGAGGGCGCGCAGTTGCGCGGGCGGCAGCTCGGCGAGCATCGCGCGGCCCGTCGCCGTGAGGTGGGCGGGAAGGCGCACGCCGACATCGGTCACGAGCGACGGGCGTCGAGGAGCGCGCTCCTCGACGAGGTAGAGCACGTCGCGCCCGTGCAGCACCGCAAGGTGGCCGCTCTCACCGAGTCGGTCGACGAGACTCGCGACGAGCGGACGCCCGAGGCGCGCGAGCGGCTGCTGCCGCGAGAATCCGCTCGAGAGCTCGAACGCGGCGACGCCGAGGCCGTAACGGCGCTCTTCGGGCAGGTGCACCACGAATCCGCGCTCCTGCATGACCGCGAGCAGGTGGTACACCGTGGAGCGGGGAACGCCGAGAGCATGGGCGATCGTCGCCGCCGGCACGGGGCCGCGCTGTGCCGCCAGGTGCGAGAGGATCGCGAGGGTCTGGTCGGCGGCCGGCACCTTCGGCCCAGCGCCCGCGCCCGCGCCGCCCGCACCCGCGCCGCCCGCGCCCGCGCCGCGCGACACGCGGCCGCCGGCGTCGAGTGGTCGCGAATCGTCGCTTCGCGGGGTGGATACCGACAACTCGTGTCCTCTCGGTGCCGGCGCGCGGCGGGTCGGCGCGTCGGCGACGCCCAGCCTACGCTCGCGTCTGGGATTCCGGACAACGGCCGCGGTGCGGGC
Source organism: Agromyces ramosus (assembly GCF_030817175.1). Taxonomy (NCBI): domain Bacteria; kingdom Bacillati; phylum Actinomycetota; class Actinomycetes; order Micrococcales; family Microbacteriaceae; genus Agromyces; species Agromyces ramosus. The sequence goes on from NZ_JAUSYY010000001.1 coordinate 1,341,634, forward strand.
GTTCCCGCGCGCACGAGAGCGGTGTGGAATCGGATGCATGAGCACCATCGCGCCCGCAACAGCACACGCCGCCGCGGCATCCGTCACCGTCGGCACCGGTCCCGTCAGCATCGACGACGTGGTGGCGGTGGCCCGGCACGACGCAACCGTCGCCCTCGACCCCTCTGCCCTCGAGGGCGTCGCCGCGAGCCGCGCGATCATCGAGGGACTCGCCGCCGACCCCGAGCCGCACTACGGCATCTCGACCGGCTTCGGCGCGCTCGCGACCACGTTCATCGCCGACGATCGCCGCGCCCAGCTGCAGGCGAGCCTCGTGCGCTCGCACGCTGCCGGCTCGGGCGCAGAGGTCGAGCGCGAGGTCGTGCGCGCCCTCATGCTGCTTCGCCTCTCGACGCTCATGACCGGCCGCACGGGCGTGCGGCGCGAGACCGCCGAGACCTACGCGGCGATCCTCAACGCGGGCATCACGCCCGTGGTGCGCGAGTACGGGTCACTCGGCTGCTCGGGCGACCTCGCCCCGCTCGCGCACTGCGCGCTCGTCGCCATGGGCGAGGGCGAGGTGCGAACCGCCGACGGTGTGCCGACGGATGCCGCGAGCGCCCTCGCCGCCGCCGGCATCACGCCGCTCCGCCTGGGCGAGAAGGAGGGCCTCGCCCTCATCAACGGCACCGACGGCATGCTCGGCATGCTCGCCCTCGCGATCGACGACCTCCGGATGCTCCTGACGACCGCCGACATCGCCGCCGCCATGAGCATCGAGGGGCTCATGGGCACCGACGCGGTCTTCGCCGCCGACCTGCACGCCCTTCGCCCGCAACGCGGGCAGGCGGCATCCGCGGCGAACCTGCGACGCCTGCTCGCCGGCTCACCGATCGTCGCGAGCCACAAGGGTCCCGAGTGCACGCGCGTGCAGGACGCGTACTCGCTGCGCTGCGCCCCGCAGGTGCACGGCGCGGCCCGCGACACCCTCGCGCACGCGGCCTCCGTCGCCGAGGCCGAGCTCGCGAGCGCGGTCGACAACCCGGTGCTGACCCTCGACGGGCGCGTCGAGTCGAACGGCAACTTCCACGGGGCGCCCGTCGGGTACGTGCTCGACTTCCTGGCCATCGCGGTGGCGGACGTCGCGTCGATGAGCGAGCGGCGCACCGACCGCTTCCTCGACCGCGGCCGAAACCAGGGCCTGCCACCGTTCCTCGCCCACGAAGTGGGCGTCGACTCGGGACTCATGATCGCGCAGTACACCGCCGCGGGAATCGTGTCCGAGTTGAAGCGACTCGCGGTGCCGGCATCCGTCGACTCCATCCCCTCGTCGGCCATGCAGGAGGACCACGTGTCGATGGGGTGGGCCGCCGCGCGCAAGCTGCGCCGGTCGATCGACGGGCTCACCCGGGTGCTCGCGATCGAGGTCATGACGGCGGCGCGGGGCCTCGCGCTCCGGGCGCCCCTCGAGCCCGGCGCAGCGACCGGCGACGTCGTGTCACTCGTGGCCGAGGTCGGCGCGGTGCCCGGGCCCGACCGCTTCCTGTCGCCCGAGATCGAGGCGGTCACTGGCCTCGTGGGCTCCGGCGCCGTCGTGGCGCAGGCGGCTGCGGCGGCCGGTGCGCTCGACTGAGGTACGCAGATGTCACCCGAACAGGGTTCCAATGATGCCCCTTGGGGTGTTGTGCCTCTATTGCACCGATGACAGACTGGGGGAGCCGATCCCCGAAACCGGCGCCCCCGAACGGAACCCTATGTCGCCGAAACGCAACTTCTACGGCCAGGCCGACCCCTTCCGGGCGCGCCGCGCCCGGCCGAGTGGGTTGAGCCTTGCGGCCGCTGCGTCGGTGATCATCCTCGGACTCTCCGGCGTGAGCCTCGCGCAGGCCGATGAACTCGCGCCAGTGGCGACGGATGCCCCGGCCGATTCGTTTGCGACGCAGACGGCCGAGCCCGGCGACACCGGCGGCGAAGGCGACACCGGCGGCGAAGGCGACACCGGCACCGGCACCGGCACCGGCGAAAGCGACACCGGCGGCGACGACACCGGCGAGGGGGACACCGGCGGCGACACCGGCGAAGGCGACGGCACCGGCGAGGGCGACACCGGCGAAGGCGGAGACGGGGGCACCGGCGGCGAGACTCCGACGCCAACGCCCACCCCAACGCCGACGCCAACGCCCACCCCAACGCCCACGCCCACCCCAACGCCGACGCCAACGCCCACTCCCACGCCCTCACCCACCACCGAGACGACCGCTCCTCCCCCGGCCGCACCCAATGGCGTCTCGTCGACCGGCAAGCAGATCACGCTCATCGGCGACGGACCGGTCGCCCGCTTCGCGTCCACGTCCAATCCGCAGGTGAGCGCACTCCTCGGCGCGCGCACCGCCGTCGCCCGCGCGCTCACCGCACTCCGCGCCGCTGAGGCCGAACTCGAGGCCGCGCGCTCGACCCGCGAGGTCGCCCGGTCCCTCGCGACGCGGCTGCAGACGCTCGCCGACGACGCACGCACCGACGCCGACGCCGCGGCCCGAGTCTTCTTCGCCGCGTCGCAGGGCGACGGCGCCACGGCCTCCTCGATGGACGCCGTCTTCGGCGCCGGCAGCGACCTCCTCGCCGGGCTCGGCGGAGTCGCCCGCGTCTCCCAGATCGCCGGCGACGCCGAAGCACTCGAGAAGGTCGCCGCGAAGCGCGCAGCCGAAGCCGACGCCGCAGCGGAGCGCGCAGCGGCCGCCTGGGAGGCGGTCGATGCCGTACCCGTCGAAGACCGTGAAGCCGACGTCGACCGTGCCGAGCGCGCGCTGTCCGCCGCCCGTGAGGAGCAGTCCGGACTGCAGACCAGGGTCGCTGCGGCGAGCGTCGAGCTCGTCGAGTCGCTCCCGCACGACGCCGGCCAGCTCAGCGAGCAGGGCTGGGCGTCTCCCGTCACCGGCCGCCTCACCGACGGCTACGGCCCGCGCCCGAACAAGCCGGTCGCCGGGGTCAACGAATTCCACCGCGGCACGGATGTCGCCGCCAGCTGTCGCGCACCGGTGTATGCCGCCACGGCCGGCATCGTGCGCACGGCCGGGCCGAACGGCAGCTACGGCAACTGGATCCTGATCGAGCACGGCGCTGGCGTGTCGACCGGTTACGCGCACCTCATCGACGGCGGCGTGCTCGTCGCTCCAGGTGAGTCCGTCGCAGCCGGGCAGCTGATCGGCGCTGTGGGCAGCACCGGCGCCTCGACCGGCTGCCACCTGCACCTCGAAGTGCGCCTCGACGGCGTTGCGGTCGACGCGATCCCGTTCATGGCGGCGCGCGGCATCTCCATCGGCTGAGCGGACGACGAGCGTGCGCGGTAACGCGACATTCGCGCGTGCACCACGACCGGCCCGTCTGGGATCCCAGACGCCTCGCCTGCGGCATCCGTTGTCGGCCGCCCGCCCGTGGTGTGTGATCGGAGCATGACCGACGCACCCACCACCCGGCGCACCGTGCGCGCCGCCCGCGGCACCGAGCTCACCGCCAAGAGCTGGCAGACCGAGGCGCCGCTGCGCATGCTCATGAACAACCTCGACCCCGAGGTGGCCGAGCGCCCCGAAGACCTCATCGTCTACGGCGGCACCGGCAAGGCCGCTCGCAACTGGGAGTCGTTCGACGCGATCGTGCGCACGCTCGAGGGCCTCGAGGCCGACGAGACACTGCTCGTGCAGTCGGGCAAGCCCGTCGGCGTGTTCCGTACCCACGAGTGGGCGCCGCGCGTGCTGATCGCCAACTCGAACCTCGTGGGCGACTGGGCGACGTGGCCCGAGTTCCGCCGACTCGAGCAGTTGGGCCTCACGATGTACGGGCAGATGACCGCGGGCTCGTGGATCTACATCGGCACGCAGGGCATCCTCCAGGGCACGTACGAGACCTTCGGCGCCATCGCGCGCGCCTCGTTCGACGGCACGCTCGCCGGCACGCTCACCCTCACCGGCGGGTGCGGCGGCATGGGCGGCGCGCAGCCGCTCGCCGTCACGATGAACGAGGGCGTCGTGCTCATCGTCGACGTCGACGAGACCCGGCTCGCCCGGCGCGTCGAGCACGGCTATCTCGACGAGTACACGGCCGACCTCGACGACGCCGTCGAGCGGGTGCTCGCAGCGAAGGCGGCACGCACGCCGCTCAGCGTCGGCCTCGTCGGCAACGCGGCGACCGTGTTCCCCGAGCTGCTCGCACGCGGCGTCGCGATCGACATCGTCACCGACCAGACGAGCGCGCACGACCCGCTGTCGTACCTGCCCGAGGGCGTCTCGCTCGACGAGTGGCACGAGCTCGCTGCATCCGACCCCGAACGCTTCACCGAGCGGGCCCGTGCCAGCATGGCGAAGCAGGTCGAGGCGATGGTGGGCTTCAAGGACGCCGGCGCCGAGGTCTTCGACTACGGCAACTCGATCCGCCGCGAGGCCCAGCTCGGCGGGTACGACCGCGCGTTCGAGTTCCCGGGCTTCGTGCCCGCGTACATCCGTCCGCTCTTCGCCGAGGGCAAGGGGCCGTTCCGATGGGCGGCGCTCTCGGGCGACCCGGCTGACATCGCCGCGACCGACCGCGCCATCCTCGAGCTCTTCCCCGACGACGAGCACCTGCGGCGCTGGATCACCAAGGCCGGCGAGAAGGTGCACTTCGAGGGCCTGCCGGCCCGCATCTGCTGGCTCGGCTACCAGGAGCGGCACCTGGCTGGGCTGAAGTTCAACGAGATGGTCGCCTCGGGAGAGCTGAGCGCGCCGGTCGTGATCGGCCGCGACCACCTCGACTCCGGCTCGGTCGCCTCGCCCTACCGCGAGACGGAGGCGATGGCCGACGGCTCCGACGCGATCGCCGACTGGCCGCTGCTCAACGCGCTGCTCAACACGGCGTCGGGCGCGACGTGGGTGTCGATCCACCACGGCGGCGGCGTCGGCATCGGCCGCTCGATCCACGCCGGCCAGGTCATCGTCGCCGACGGCACGCCGCTCGCCGCCGAGAAGATCGCCCGCGTGCTCGTCAACGACCCCGGCACGGGCGTCATGCGGCACGTCGACGCCGGCTACGACCGTGCCGTCGAGGTCGCCCGCGAGCGCGGCCTGCGCGTCCCTATGCTCGAAGCATGAGCGACGGCGGTGCGGTGCAGCGGATGCTCCTGACGAACATCGGCGAACTGGTCACGAACGACCCGACCGACGATCGCGACGGGGGGCCGCTCGGCATCCTCCGCGATGCCGCCGTGCTCGTCGAAGACGGCCGCATCAGCTGGGTCGGGCACGCCGCGCATGCCGCCGAGGGGGTCGCCGCGCGAGCCGAGCGCGACACCCGACGCGAGGCCGACGAGCACCGCGCGACCTGGGACGCCGAGGTCGACGTCGTCGACGCCGGCGGCCGCGCCGTCATGCCCGGGTTCGTCGACTCGCACACCCACCTCGTGTTCGGCGGCGACCGCGCCGACGAGTTCGCGGCACGCATGGCCGGACGCCGCTACGAGGCGGGCGGCATCCGCTCGACCGTCGCAGCGACCCGGGCCGCGACCGATGACGAGCTGCGCGCACGCCTCGCCGGGTTCGTCGCCGAGCTGCACGCCCAGGGCACGACGACGTTCGAGATCAAGTCGGGCTACGGCCTCTCAGTCGAGGCCGAGGAGCGACTCGTGCGCCTCGCCCGCGAGGTCACCGACGAGGTCACCTTCCTCGGCGCCCACGTCGTGCCGGCCGACTACGCCGACCGCCCCGACGCCTACGTCGATCTCGTCATCGGCGAGATGCTCACGGCGTGCGCCCCCCACTCGCGCTGGATCGACGCGTTCTGCGAGCGCGGCGCGTTCACGCCCGAGCAGTCGCGCCGCGTGCTCGAGGCGGGCCGTGCCGTCGGGCTCGGGGTGCGCGTGCACGGGAACCAGCTCGGCGAGGGCGGCGGCGTTCGCCTCGCGGTCGAGCTCGGCGCGGCATCCGTCGACCACTGCACCTACCTGAGCGATGCGGATGTCGCGGCGCTCGCGGCATCCGACACCGTCGCGACCCTCCTGCCGGGCGTGGAGTTCTCGACGCGCCAGCTCTACCCCGACGCGCGCCGCCTCATCGACGCCGGCGTCGCCGTCGCCCTCGCGAGCGACTGCAACCCGGGGTCGAGCTTCACGAGCTCGATGCCGTTCTGCATCGCCGTGGCGGTGCGTGACATGGGCATGACCCCGGCCGAGGCCGTGTGGGCGTCGACCGCGGGCGGTGCGGCGGCGTTGCAGCGAACGGATGTCGGGGCCATCCGTCCCGGCGCGTGCGCCGACCTGGTGCTGCTCGATGCGCCCAGCCACGTGCACCTCGCGTACCGTCCCGGCGTGCCGCTGGTCGCGTGCGTCTGGAAGGACGGCGCGGTCGTCGCCGAGGCGTGACGCCGCGGCATCCGCTCAGTCGTCGTCGCTCTGCCGGATGCGCCGCCGTGCCGAAAGCAGGGTGATGTCGGGGCGGGCGGCGACGAGTCGCTCAGCGCGGTCGAGCACGTCCGTCACCCGGTCGGCCCCGGATGCCACGACGCCGACGCCGATCTCGGCCCGGCGGTGCAGCTCCTGGTCGCCGACCTCGGCGACGCTCGCCTCGGTGGTGCGCCGCAGGTCGGCGAGGATCGGCCGGATGACGGCGCGCTTGCCCTTGAGCGAGTGCACGTCGCCGAGCAGGACATCGAACTCGATCCAGCCGATCCACATGGGCTCACACCTCCGACGGCGGGCCGGGTCAGCTCCGGCGCACCTCGATCGCGCTCACGCCGCTGAAGCCGATCCACGCGCGGTCGCCCGCCTCGACGAGGGTCGCGAGCACGTGGTCGCACGAGTCGCAGCGCACGACCGTGCCAGCATCGCTGCGGTAGACCATCGCGCGTGCGAGCTCTGAGACGTTGCCGCACCCGTTGCAGCGCGCGTTGGTGGTCGTGATGTCGAACGCGAAGAAGTCGGCGAGCGGGCCCGCGAGGGAGTTGCCGTCGAAGTGCTGCATCAGGTGCCTCCGAATCGCTCGGTGCGGATCGACTGCGCATCGTGTCCGAGCTCGATGAGCCACGATGCGACCTGCTCGACGAACCCGGTCGAGCCGCACACGTAGACCAGTGGCCGGTCGGCGGCGGGGATCACGGCCGCGGCGAGCGCCTCGCGCATGATGCGCCCCGGCGGGGTCGGCCAGCCGTCGGGCGTGCGCCGCGTGTAGACCAGGTCGAGCCGGAACGCGTCGGATGCCGCGGCGAGCGCCATGAGCTCGTCGGCGAAGTACACGTCGTCGGGTGTGCGCACCGAGTAGAGCATGCGAAACGGCGTGAGGTCGTCGGCGGCGGCATGGGCCTGGGCCATCGCGAAGAGCGGCACGACCCCGGACCCGCCCGCGACGAGCTGCACGGGCCGCACTCGACCTGCCGGGCTGAGCGATCGCCGCCCGTCGGGCTCCCACACGAAGAACGCACCGAGCGGGCCGTGCACCTCGAGCAGGTCGCCCGTGCGCACCTCGTCGACGAGGAACGGCGACACCTCGCCGTCGGGCAGCTTGTCGACGGCGAGCACGACCCGGCTGCTCGGCCCCGACGACGCGATCGAGTACGAGCGGGTCGCCGTGTATCCGTCGGGCGCCGTCAGCCGCACGTCGAGGTGCTGGCCCGCCGCGTTGCCGGGCCACCCGTCGACGTCGAGCTCGAGGCGCGACGCGGTCGGGGTCTCCCGGTGCACGGCGACGACGGTGGCCGTGTGCCATCCGGCTCGCGGCACGGTTCGCACCGGGGCGGCGGGCGTCGCCGCCTCCGAGGCATCCGTCGCGAGGCTCGACGCGTCGCTCACCAGTAGCGCTCTTCCTTCCACGGGTCGCCGTGGAGGTGGTAGCCGTTCTGCTCCCAGAACCCGGGTTCGTCCTGGTCCATCATCACGAGGCCGCGCACCCACTTCGCGCTCTTCCAGAAGTAGAGATGCGGCACGAGCAGTCGCGCCGGGCCGCCGTGCTCGGGGTCGAGCGGTTCACCGTCGAACTCGAATGCCACCCACGCCTTGCCGTCGAGCAGCTCATCGAGCGGCACGTTCGTCGTGTAGCCGCCGTAGCTGTGCGCCATGACGTACTCCTGCTCGGTCTCGACCTCTTCGAAGAGCGTGTCGAGTGAGACTCCACGCCAGCTGGTGCCGAGCTTGGACCAGTGCGTGACGCAGTGGATGTCGGTGTCGACGTCGTCGATCTTGAGCGCCATGAACTCGTCCCAGTTCCAGCGGTGCACCCCCGTCTCGGTGCGGATCGTGAACTCCCACTCGGCGGTGTCGATCTCGGGCGTCGGCCCCGCCGACAGCACCGGAAAGTCGTGCACGAGCGTCTGGCCCGGCGGAAGCCGATCGTCTCGCTCGCGGCTGCGCCCGCTGAACCCTCTGGTGATGAACGACATGGCTTCCCTCCCGTTGGGATCGAGACTAGTGTCGCGGGCCCGCGCTGTCACCGGGCTGGCCGCCTACGAGCGCGGCGTGTCCAGCCGAACCGAGGTGGGTGCGACCTCGCCGAGCTCATCCCAAGCGTCGACGTCGAAGGTGAACTCCGCGACGGCACCGGTGGGCAGGTCGCGGATCTCCCCCGCGAACCGGTGCGCGAGCGACTCGGTCTCGGGATTGTGGCCGACCACGATCGCGCACGAGTCGTCGTCGGCGAGCTCGCGGATGACCGCCAGGACCTCGTCGACGGATGCCCCGTAGAGCCGCTCGTCGGCGGTGATGCGAGCCTGGTCGAAGCCGAGCGCGTCGGCGATGAGCGCTGCCGTCGAGCGAGCACGCACCGCCGTGCTCGTGAGCAGCACGTCGGGAGCGACCCCGCGTTCGGCGAGACGCCGGCCCATGTCGGGGGCATCTCGCCGTCCACGGTGATTGAGCGGGCGCTCGTGATCGGAGACACCGGTCTGTTCCCAGCTCGACTTGGCGTGGCGCACGAGCAGCAGGGTCTTCATCCCACGAGTCTGTCACCGTTGCGGCGAGCGCGCGTCCGGCTCCGGTTTCAGCGGGCCGCGATCCCCGCTGCGAACTCGAGCACGCAGAGCGCGGCGAGCCGTACCGTGCGTTCGTCGGCGGCATCCGTCGTCGCATCGATCTCGACGAGGTCGGCGCTGCGCACCCGGCGATCGGATGCCGCGGCCCGCACGAGCGCCCGCAGCTCCCACGCCGCGAGGCCGCCGGGCACCGACGCGGGGCATGCCGGCGCTACCGAGCGGTCGCACGCGTCGACGTCGGCGTCGAGATGCACGGGTCCGCCGCCGGCGCCGGCGATCTCGAGTGCCTCGGCCATGACCTCGGCGGGCCGCCGGCCGTGCAGCTCGTCGCGGTGGATGACGGTGATGCCGAGCTCGGCGGCCCGGCGCGCGTACGCCGCGGAGTTGGCGAAGTCGGCGATGCCGATCTGCACGATGCGGTGCCCGTCGAGGCCCGCCTCCACGAGGCGGCGCACGGGCGATCCGTTCGAGACGCCGTCGCGCAGGTCGTAGTGCGCGTCGATCGTCACGAGGCCGGCGCGGCCGAGGTCGTCGCCCCAGGCGCCGAGCGCCGTCGCGACGGTGACCGAGTTGTCACCGCCGAGCGCGACGAGCGCCGACGAACGATCGAGCGCGGTCGCGACCGCGGCGATCGTGCGCGCCTCACCCTCGGGTCCGTCGGGTTCGTCGATGTCACCGGCGTCCGCGAATCGCAGCTCGCCGAGGTCGCGCGGCGCTTGCCCCGCCTGCGAGCGGTCGGGCATGAGGGCGGGGCTGTAGCGCTGCAGCGCCGCCCGGATCGCCGCGGGCGTCGCGTGCGCGTTCGTGGGCGAGAGCGAGGTGCGCCACGCGGGAACGCCGAGGATCGTGAGATCGACGGATGCACCGGGCTCGAGCTCCGCGAGCGCGGGCCAGGCACCGGCGCGGGGCCACAGGGGGTCGTGCGAGAGCGTCGCCATGCCATGACGCTAGCAATGCCGGATGCCGCCGGCCGAGGCATCCGGAACCGATCGCGTCTGCGATCCCGGACGCTCAGGCCGCAGCGTGCCAGGGCCGAGGGTCGGTGCGGACCAGCCCGTAGAGCTCGACGTCGTGATTGCGTCCGGCGTTGAAGAACGCGCCGCGCACGAGCCCCTCGTAGATGAACCCGCATTTCTCGGCGACGCGCTTGCTCGCGAGGTTGCCTGGGACGATGACGAGCTGGATGCGGTGCTTCTTCTTCGTGTCGAAGAGGTAGTCGACGAGCAGTTGCACCGCCTCGGTCGTATAGCCGCGACCCGCGTGCGCGTCGTCGTACAGCTGGTACGACAGCTCGAACGCATCCCAGTAGCCGACCGGCGGGAAGAACTCGATGTGGCCGACCATCTGCCCGTCGCGGTTGCGGATCAGGAGAGTGCCCTCGTCGCGCTCCCAGAACCCGGTCTGCGCGAATTGCGACTTCATCGCGGACTCCGAGAGCACGCCGAGCGGGAAGTACGCACCGCGCGTGCGAATGGCGGTGTGCGCCTCGTAGAAGGCAGGCAGATCCGCCTCGCGCACCGGCGTGAGCTCGACGCGTTCGCCGGTCAGCACGGGATCGCTCCCGGATGCCGCCACTGGCCCATGCCCCGCATGGTACTCCGACCGGATGGCGGCGGGACGAGTGATCTCAGGCGGCGAGCGGCGTCAGGCGCGGAGGGCCGCCAGCAGCTCTCGCTCGCGCTCGGCGCTGAGCCCCGCCCCGCGCTCGCGGTCGAGGCCCTGTTCGCGTTCCCACTCGAGCAGCTCGGTCAACAGCTGGTCGAGGGGTCGGAGCTGCAGGCCGGCCGCCTTGGCCGCCTCGTTCGACCGGTCGAGGAACGCGTTCCACTCGGGGTCGATGATCCAGAGCGGCAGCGACTCTGGTCCCGACCACTCGGCGACGCCCTGCTCGGCGAGCCACTCGGGCGATGCCGCGACAACCTCGCCCTGGTGCCCGCCGATCATCCGAGAGCGCTCGAGCCACTCGCCGAACGTCGTGCGATCGCCCACGGCGTTGAACGCGCCGGTCAGCCGTCGCTCGATCGAGTCGAGGGCGAACCGCACGAGGTCGTCGACGTGGATGGCCTGCACCGCCGCGTCGAGGATGTCGGGCGCGAGCATCGGCTCGTCGTCGCGAGCCGCACGCGCCACCCAGTAGCCGCTGCGGCCCGACGCATCGCCGGGGCCGGCGATGAGCCCCGGGCGAATCACGAGCAGGCGGTCGCCGAGCGCTTCGCGGTAGGCCCGCTCGATCGCCGACTTCGCCTCGCCGTAGGTCTCGGGCGTGGACTCATCGGACTCGAGCGGCGGCATGAGCTCGGCCGACTCGTCGGCGCCGGGCTCGTTCTGGGCTGCGTAGACGTTGCCCGAGGAGATGAACGTCCAGTGCACGGCGCTGTCGGCGAGCGCCGCGGCGGCCCCGCGTGCGAAGCCCGGCTGGCGGGTCACGTCGATGACGGCGTCCCACTGCGACTCGGCGACGAGGTCGTAGGCGCCGGGCTGCGACCGGTCGCCGGCGACGAACGCCGAGCCGTCGGCGACCGCGCCGGCCTCGCCGCGCGCGAGCGAGGTGACGCGGTGGCCGCGCCGGATCGCCTCCTTCGCGAGTTCGCGCCCGAGCCACTGCGTTCCGCCGAGTATGAGGATGTCCATTCCGTCATCACAGCATGAGCGGATGCCGCGCGCTCGGATGTTCTCGCTCCGCGAACCCGTGGCGACCGACGCACTCGGGAACATCTTCGCCGTTCGCGTCGTTGCAGAGGGTGTACGGAGTACCCCCTGGGGGTATAAGCTCGCATCCAGCGGCAACGACGGAGGAAGATCGATGAGTATGACTCGCGACGACGAACAGCACGAGCATCACCACGGCCACGCCGGTCACGACATGGGCGGGCATGGCGGTCACGACATGGGCGGGCACGCCGACCACGCCGGTCATGAAGCGGGCGCACACGTGAACCACGCCGGTCATGAAGCGGGCGCACACGTGAGTCACGCCGGTCACGACATGGCGAATCACGGCTCTCACGACATGAACGCCCACGCCGGGCACAACGCACACGGCGGACACTCCGGCCACGGCGGCCACGGCGACCACGTCGGCCAGTTCCGCCGCCTCTTCTGGATCATGCTCGTGTTCGCGGTGCCGACGATCGCGTTCAGCCCGATGTTCGCGGCGATCCTCGGCTACCAGCTGCCCGACAACGCGCTCGTCCCGTGGATCTCCCCCGTGCTCGGCACGGTCATGTTCTTCTGGGGCGGCCGCCCGTTCCTCACGGGTGCGTGGTCGGAGCTCAAGGCACGCCAGCCGGGCATGATGCTCCTCATCGGCCTCGCGATCACGGTCGCGTACTTCGCGTCGCTCGGCGCGAGCCTCGGCCTCCTCAGCCACGAGCTCGACTTCTGGTGGGAGCTCGCCCTCCTGATCGTGATCATGCTCCTCGGCCACTGGATCGAGATGCGTTCGATCATGCAGGCGTCATCGGCGCTCGATGCGCTCGCCGCCCTGCTCCCCGACGAGGCAGAGCGGGTGACGGATGCCGCAGACGGGACATCCGTCGTCGAAATCGTCTCGCCCGCCGACCTGACACTCGGCGACATCGTGATCGTGCGCCCGGGTGGCCGGGTGCCCGCCGACGGCGTGGTGATCGACGGCACCGCCGCGGTCGACGAGTCGATGATCACGGGCGAGTCCATCGCGGTCGGCCGCGGCCCGGGCGACCACGTCGTGGCCGGCACGGTCGCGACCGACACGGCGATCCGCGTGCGCATCGACGCCGTCGGCGACGACACGGCACTCGCGGGAATCCAGCGCCTCGTCGCGAAGGCGCAGGCCTCGAGCTCGCACGCCCAGCGCCTCGCCGACCGCGCCGCCGGCTGGCTGTTCTGGTTCGCGCTCGGCGCGGCCGTCATCACGGCCATCGCCTGGACGCTCCTCGGCAACCCCGACGACGCCGTGATCCGCACGATCACCGTGCTCGTCATCGCCTGCCCGCACGCCCTCGGCCTGGCGATCCCGCTCGTCGTCTCGATCGCGACCGAGCGCGCGGCCCGCGGCGGCGTGCTCGTGACCGACCGCCTCGCCCTCGAGACCATGCGCACCGTGCAGGCGGTGCTCTTCGACAAGACCGGCACCCTCACCAAGGGCGAGCCCGCCGTCGTGGAGGTCGCCGCCGCACCGGGCTTCACGATCGACGAGGTGTTCGCTCAGGCCGGCGCCGCCGAGACCGATTCGGAGCACCCGCTCGCGAAGGCGATCGTCGCCGAGGCGCACCGGCGCGTCGACCACGTGCACCCCGCGTCCGACTTCACCGCATCGCCCGCGCTCGGCGTGCGTGCCATCGCGCACGGCCGCGTGGTCGAGGTCGGCGGCCCCGCGCTGCTCGCGCGGGACGGGATCGAGCCGCTCCCGGCATCCGTCGCCTGGAGCGAGGCCGGCCAGACCGTGCTGCACGTGCTCGTCGACGGCACCGTCATCGGTGCCCTCGCGCTCGCCGACGAGGTGCGGCCCGAGTCGAAGGAGGCCGTCGACTCGCTGCACGCGCTCGGCGTGCAGGTCGTGATGATCACCGGCGACGCCGAGCCCGTGGCCCGCACGGTCGCAGCGAAGCTCGGCATCGACCGGGTGTACGCCGGCGTGCGTCCCGGAGACAAGGCTGCCAAAGTGCAGGAGCTGCAGTCCGAGGGCCTCTCGGTCGCGATGGTCGGCGACGGCGTGAACGACGCCCCTGCGCTCGCCCAGGCCGACGTCGGCATCGCGATCGGCGCGGGCACGGATGTCGCGATCGCCTCGGCCGGCGTCATCCTCGCCTCGTCCGACCCCCGCTCGGTGATCTCGGTGATCGAGCTGTCGCGGGCGGGCTACCGCAAGATGCAGCAGAACCTGTGGTGGGCCGCCGGCTACAACCTCATCTCGGTGCCGCTCGCCGCGGGCGTGCTCGCCCCCATCGGCTTCGTGATGCCGATGTCGGTCGGCGCGATCCTGATGTCGCTCTCGACGGTCATCGTCGCCGCGAACGCGCAGCTGCTGCGCCGGCTCGACCTGCGCCCCGAGGCGTCGACGCGAGCGGTGCTCGGGCGTGCGCCCGAGGCCGCGACGCGTGTGGAGCTGGAGCCGGCACGCTGAGCCCACGCGGATGCCTCGGCCCGCCGATCGCGGAGGCCGGGGCATCCGCGATGCGCCATCGCAGGAGAATGGTCGCCCGACCGCTGCCAGGAGGCACGCACAGCCCATTCTCCTGAGCTGCACGGGAGGACCCCGCAGCGCACCCGCGCTCGTGGCCGTCGACCTCGAATCCCGCACTCGTCGCATGCGCACCCACGGGCCGAACCTCGCAGCCGGCGAACGCGAGGGCCAGGGCAGTGTCGAGCGTCAGCGCGCGTCGGGCGTCAGCTCGCGAGCGCGCCGCAGCATCGACCGGAACGCCGCCTCGTCGAGCGCGGTGAGCGACGTGAAGGTGATCGCGGCCGAGCCGACCTTGACGGTGCCGAGCTCGGCTGCTCGCCGCTTCACGAGGTACTCGCCGTCTTCGGCGGCGTTCACGTAGACGCTCAGGTGCTGCTGCTGGTCGGCGAGGCCGACGAGGAACCACTCGATGGATGCCCCACGCGACCGCGGCTGCGTGATGCCGCCGTACCCGACGATGCGCTGCTCGGTGCCGCCCCACATCGGGCCGTGCCACAACACGCGCTCGAGGCCGGCGAGCTCCTCGGCGATGATGCGGTCGAGCGTGCGCAGGTCGTCGCCGCGCGGTCCCTCGACGCCCGCGAGGAACTCGTCGACGTCGGTGTCGGTGCGTTCCATGGGTGCCTCCCGGGTTCGGTCCCTCGCCTGCCGCGAACCTAACAGCCGGCGCGGGCGGCGCTCAACGGGGGCATGACGCACGTCCGCCGGGGCGGCCAACACAGGAGAATCGCGGTCATGACCCGCATATGGGCCTCTGACCGCGATTCTCCTGCAAAGCGCGAGTCGGGGTGCTGCGCCGCGATTCAGCCGGCGAGCAGCTCCCGCATCTGCGCGATCTCGGCGGTCTGCGACGCGATGATCGCCTCCGACATCGCGAGCGCACCCTCGTGGGCGCCGTCGTCGAGGTGTTCCTCGGCCATCGCGATCGCACCCTCGTGATGTCCGATCATCTGCTCGAGGAACAGGGTCGACGCGGATGCCGCATCCGCGGCCTCGAGCTCGGCGATCTCGTCTTCGCTCAGGATGCCCTCCATCCCATGCGCCTCGCCGGGCGCCTCGCGCGGGGCATCCCATTCCTCGAGCCAGGCTTCGAGCTGCTGGATCTCGGGGCCCTGGGCCGCCTCGATCTGCTCGGCGAGCGCGGCCACCTCGGGGTCGAGCCCCGCTTTCGCGAGCACGATGCCGCTCATCTCGAGCGCCTGCTCGTGGTGTGGGAGCATCATCTGCGCGAACATGACGTCGGCCTCATTCGCCCCAGCGGTGCTCGCCGCCGAATCGCTCTCGGCCGAGCTCGTGTCGTGCGCGTCGTGCGAACCGCCGGGCGGGTTCGCGGCGCAGCCGGCGAGCGCGAGCACGCCGACGACGAGGCCGAGGCCGACACCCGCGAGCGCGCCGCGACGGCCGCGCCGCGGGCGACGGTCATGCCGCGGATTCATCGCACCACCACCCGGTATCCGGCCTCCGCGACGGCGTCGGCGATCGTCTCGTCGGCGAGCGGGGCCGCACTGCGCACCGTCACGGTAGAGACGCCGCCCGCGACGAGCGCGACGTCGACGGCGTCGACACCCGCGAGGGTCGAGAGCTCTTCGGACACGTGCCGTACGCAGTTGCCACAGGTCATGCCCGCGACGCCAAAGCTGGCCACGGCGGCTTCGGAGGTGTCGACGGCGAGCGCGGAGGCATCCGTCGCCGTACTCGAGGTGTCGACCGCGCAGCACGCGCAGCCGTCGTTCGCGACCGCGAGCTCGAAGCGTCCGTCGGGCGTGAGAGTCATGTCGGAGTCCTTTCGTCGATGCTTCTTCACTATACCCCCCTAGGGTATCCCTCAGGCAAATCGCGACCGCATGGCAGCATGGAGAAAGAAATTCCGCGACCGATGTCGATCCGGCCGACGCCCGTTCGACGCCAGAGTGAGGCGGGCACTTCGGCCCCCTCCCCGCAAAGGAGAGAACGACCATGAAGTACATGCTGATCATGCGGTCCAACGACGCGGCCGTCGAGGCATACGAGGAGCTCGACTTCAACGAGGTCATCGCGGCGATGGGCGCCTACAACGAGTCGCTCGTGAAGGCCGGCGTGCTGCTCGGCGGCGAGGGCCTCACCGACGCGGAGGAGGGCTTCGTCGTCGACTTCGACTCGACCCCGCCGGTCGTCACCGACGGCCCCTACGGCGAGACCAAGGAACTCTTCAACGGCTTCTGGATCATCCAGGCCTCAAGTGCCGAAGAGGCCGCCGAATGGGCCAAGCGCTGCCCCCTCGGTCCGGGCTCGAAGCTCGAGGTGCGCCGGATCAACGAGCTCGAGGACTTCCCGCAGGCCAACGAGTGGATCCAGAAGGAGGCCGGCTGGCGCGAAGAGGCCGCGGGTCGCCTCGCCAGCCCGGCCGAGTGACCGCGACATGACCGAGACGGATGCCCCGGGCACGGTGCGGCCGGCGACGGACGCCGCCGACCGTGCCCGGCGTGCCGTCGCCGCCGTCTGGCGCATCGAATCGGCGCGCATCGTCGCGACGCTCACGCGCTTCGTCGGCGACGTCGGGCAGGCCGAAGACCTCGCGCAGGAGGCGCTCGTCGAGGCGCTGCGGCAGTGGCCGGACGAGGGCGTGCCCGACAACCCGGGCGCGTGGCTGACCGCGGTCGCCAAGCGCCGCGCCATCGACGGCTGGCGTCGGCGCGAGCGGCTCGACGAGCGGTACGCCGCAATGGCCCACGATCTCGAGCGCGACGGGGCCGCGGCATCCGACACCTTCTACGACCCCGACACGATCGACGACGACATCCTGCGGCTGATCTTCGTCTCGTGCCACCCCGTGCTCTCGCGCGAGGCGCAGATCGCGCTGACGCTCCGTATCGTCGGCGGCCTCTCGAGCGACGAGATCGCCCGGGCGTTCCTCGTGCCGACCGCGACGATCCAGCAGCGCATCGTGCGCGCCAAGAAGACGCTCTCGGCGGCGAAGGTGCCGTTCGAGGTTCCCGAGCCGAACGAGTACGCCGAGCGGCTCGGTTCGGTGCTGAGCGTGCTCTACCTGATCTTCAACGAGGGCTACCTTCCCGCGACCGGCGAAGCCTGGGTGCGACCGGATGTCTCGGCCGAGGCCCTCCGCCTCGCCCGCATGGTCGCGGGGCTGATGCCGCGCGAGCCCGAGGCGCAGTCGCTCGTCGCGCTCATGGAGTTCACCGCCTCTCGCTTCGCCGCGCGCACGACGCGCGACGGCACCCCGATCCCCCTCGATGAGCAGGACCGCTCCCGCTGGGACCGCTCGGCGATCGCCCGCGGCCGCGAGGCCCTCGCTCGCGGCGACCAGGTCGGTCGCGGACGTGCCGCGTACGGCCTGCAGGCGGCGATCGCCGAGTGCCATGCGGTCGCGGCATCCGTCGACGACACCGACTGGGCGCGCATCGTGCTGCTCTACGAGGCGCTCGGGCGGCTCGCGCCTTCGCCGGTCGTCGAGCTGAACCGGGCCGTGGCCGTCGCAATGTCGACCGGGCCGGCGTCGGCCCTGCGCATCGTCGACGACCTCGTGGCGGGCGGGCGGCTCGCCGGATATGCGCCGCTCCCCGCCGTGCGGGGCGAGCTCTTGCGGCGGCTTGGCCGCAACGGCGAGGCGCGCGGCGAGCTCGAGACCGCCGCCCGGCTCACGGGCAACGAGCGCGAGCGCGCCGCGCTGCGCGCGAAGATCGCGGCACTTCCGCGCTAGTCGCGCCTCGCTCCCGCGCTCACGGCGACGTGCGCCGACGGGTCGCGATGCCTGCGCCCTGTCGATCCGGCGCTGGTGGCCCTTCGCGAACGAGTCGAGGGCCATCCGCGCCGGTTCGGTGCCGCGCTGCCCCGCTTGACCCCATCCCGGTCGCGAGTGGGCGATGTTGGCGGCAAACATCGGTGGGGTCAGCCGAATTCGCCCACTCGCGCAAGATGGGCACCGGGAGTCGAATGTGCGGCGGCGGCGGCGCTCAACTCGCGGGCTCGGTGCGTCCGCGCTCGGCGGCCTCGGGCTCGGTATCTGCACCAGCCGCCGCCCTCGCCGCACGCTTGGCCGCACGCCGCTCGCGCCCGCCCTCGACGAGGTCGTACAGCACGGGCAGCACCACGAGCGTGAGCGCCGTCGACGAGACGAGCCCGCCGATCACGACGAGTGCGAGCGGCTGCGAGATGAAGCCGCCGTGCCCGGTGAGGCCGATGGCCATGGGGAGCAGCGCGAAGATCGTCGCGAGCGCGGTCATCAGGATCGGGCGGAGTCGTCGCGAGGCACCGTGCACGAGGGCCTCGCGCACGGTCATGCCGCGGTTGCGGTACTGGTTCACGAGGTCGACGAGCACGATCGCGTTCGTGACCACGATGCCCACGAGCATCAGCACGCCGACGAGCGAGGCGACGCCGAGCGGGATGCCGGTGATCACCTGCAGCGCGATGGCGCCGGTCGCGGCGAACGGCACCGACACGAGCAGCAGCAACGGCTGCAGGAGCGAGCGGAACGTCGCCACCATCACGATGTACACGATGAGGATCGCCGCGAGCAGCGCGAGGCCCAGCTGCGAGAACGACTCGCTCTGGTCGGCCGTGACACCGCCGAGGGAGGCCGTCGTGCCCGCGGGAAGCTCCACCGAGTCGACCGCGCCCTGCACCGCGGCGCTCGCCGTGCCGAGGTCGTCGCTCGCGGGCGTCGCCGACACCGTCGCGCTGCGCAGGCCCTGGACGGTGGTCACGGATGCCGGTCCGTCGACGTTCTCGACGGTGGCGAGCGTGTCGAGGCGCACGAGCCCGCCCGGCGTCGGCACCTGCAGCGCCGAGAGCTCCTCGACCGTGGTGGGCGGGTTCTCGGTCGCGAGGTAGATCGTGAGGGTCTTCTCGTCGATCACAACCGAGCCGGCGCTCTGCGGCTGCATCGCGGCCGAGACGTACCCGCCGAGGGCGACCTCGGAGTAGCCGGCGGCCGCGGCATCCGTTCGCGCGACCTCGACGGCGACGTACGGGCGCGACTCAGAGAGGTTCGACGAGACCTGTGCGAGCGAGTCGATGCCGTCGAGCTCCTCGATGACGGCGTCGGTGGCAGCCTGCAGGTCTTCGGCGTTCGACGCCGTGATGTCGACCTCGATGTCGCTCGAGGCGCCGAATCCGCTCGACGCCGTGAGGGTGACCTCGCCGACGTCGTCGAGCTCGGCGATCGACTCCCGCGCCGACGCCTGGAGCGCATCCTGGTCGGCGTCCTCGTCGGTCGTGACCGAGTAGGTGATCGACGAGGCGCCGCCGCCGAACGCCGCGGACAGGCCGCGCCCTCCGCCGATCGAGGTCTGCACGGTCTCCACGCCGTCGGTGCCGCGGATGGCCTGCTCGACCGACTGCGACGCCTCGTCGAGCGCCTCGAGGCTCGTGCCGACCGGCAGCACCTGCGTCACCTGGAAGGTGTTCTGGCCCGACGATCCGAGGAAGTTCGTCTTCATGAACGGAACGAGCGCCACCGTGCCGGCGAGCACGAGCACCGCGAGCAGAATAGTGACCACGCCGTGCTTCAGAGTCCACCCGATGATGGGCAGGTAGCCCCGCTGCAGGCGTGAGGGGTGCTCGAGCTCGTCGACGGATGCCGCGGCCTTCGTCACCGGCGTCGTAACCGTCGCGACCGGTGCGGCGGTCGTCGTGGCCGGTGCGGCGGCCGACACGGCGGGCGCAGGTCGCACCCGCGGCGTGAGCCCCGTGTTGCCGTCGGCATCGCGCAGCTCGGGCGCGAGCCACACGTCGTCGACGAACGCCGCGGCGGCGATCTCCGACTCGTCCTCGTGCTTGTGCAGCTTCGCGGGCTTGAGGAACCAGTAGGCGAGCACCGGCACGATCGTGAGCGAGACGAGCAGCGACGCGAGGAGCGCGATCGTCACGGTCAGCGAGAACGGCCGGAACAGCTCACCTGTGACGCCCTCGACGAGTGCGAGCGGCAGGAACACCGCAACCGTCGTGACCGTCGACGCGGTGATGGCGCCGGCGACCTCGCGCACGGCGTGCACGATCGTCGTGGCCTTGTCGACGCCCTCGACGAGGTGCCGCTTGATGTTCTCGATCACGACGATGGAATCGTCGACGACCCGCCCGATCGCGATCGTGAGCGCGCCGAGCGTGAGGATGTTCAGCGTGTAGTCGGCCGCCTGCAGGCCGATGAAGGTGATCAGCACCGACGTCGGGATCGAGATCGCCGTGACGATGGTCGCCCGCACCGAGAGCAGGAACACGAGGATCACGATCACCGCGAAGAGCAGCCCGAGCAGGCCCTCGGTCGCGAGCGACTCGATCGACTGCTCGATGTAGGGCGCCTGGTCGAACACCACCGTGAACGTCGCACCGGGGTTGGTGGTGTCGAGCGAGGACTCGAGGTCGGGCAGCAGCGCCGTGACCGCGTTCGACACGTCGACGGTGTTCGCGGCCGGCAGTTTCGTGACCGACATCGTGAGCGCGGGTTCGCCGTTCACGCGCGAGATGCTCGACGCGGGGTTGTCGGTGAGCTCAACGGATGCCACGTCGGCGATCGTCACCGCGACGGGCACCGCCGGTGCGGCCGCCGCCGGCAGCTCGAGTGCCTGGTCGGCATCGCCGCCGGGCGTGGTGCCGGGCAGCTCGGTCTCCGCGTCGGGATCACCGGTCGGGGCATCCGTCACCGGCTGCTGCTCGGTGCCGCCGAGCATGGGAAGCCCGGCCACGTCGTCGACGCTGCCGAGGCGAGCGCCCGTCTGCACGGCGAAGGTGCTGTCGCCCTCGGTGATGGTGCCTGCGGGCACGAGGAGGCCGTTCTGCGCCAGCGCGTCCCGGATCGCCTGCTGGGTGAGGCCGAACGCGGCGAGCTTCGCGGGGTCCGGGGTGATGGTGACGCGCTGGCCGACCTCGCCGATGAGCGTCGCCTCACGCACGCCGTCGACGTCGGAGATCTCGCTGAGCGTCGTGCGCTCGATCTCGTCGGAGAGGGCGCTGATGTCGTCGACGCCCGTGACGGCGACCTGCAGCACCGGGAAGTCGTCGAGGCTCAGCGCGAGCACCTGCGGGTCGACGTCGTCGGGCAGCTGGCCCGAGATGCGGTTCACGGCCGAGAGCAGCTTCTGCTCGGCGAACGCGAGATCCGTGCCGTACGTGAAGCTCGCCGCGACCCGCGACAGGCCCGTCGAGCTCGTCGTCGACGTGGTCTCGAGGCCGGTGATGCCCTGGATCGCCGTCTCGATGGGGGTCGAGACATCCGTGTTCACGATGTCGGGCGAAGCCCCCGGATAGCTCGTCACGATCGAGAGCTGCGGGAACTCGATCGACGGAGCGAGCTCCTGCTTCAGGCTCGTGAGCGAGATCCCACCGAAGATCGCGACGACCACGGTGATGAGGGCGATGAGCGCGCGGTTCTTCATGCTGAGCGCGGCAAGCGTGTGCATTGCTCGATTCTCGCAGGGGCATGGGCCGCGAATATGCCGTCCTGCTGGGAATGCATCGGCGGAATACTGGACTCCGGAGGCCGTCGAGAGTACCGTCAGTGCATACCCGGGGGTTTTGCCATGAGGTCTGCGACGGAAGCGCGACAGGTGCCGTGGCTCCGTTATGCCCTCATCGCCACCGCCCTCTCGGTCATGTGGCTTGCGATCTCGCTCTTCTCGAGCGCCCCGAGCGCCTCGGCCGAAGAAGGTGATTCCGGCGGCCTCCTCGGCAGCGCCGGCTCACTGCTCGGCGGCGTGACCGAGGTCACGGTCACCGTCGGCGACACCGTCGACACCGTCGTCGACGCCGTGGTCGCCCCGGTCGACCAGGTCGTCGAACCCGCCGTCGAGGTGGCCCCCGAGCCCGTCGCGGCGGTGGTTCCCGAGGTCACCGACACGGTCACGGAAGCCGCGAACACGGCCATCTCCGGCACGAGCACCGCGGTCGACACCGTCGTCGACACGGTCTCGGGCACCGTCTCCGGCACCGTCTCCGGCATCGCCGGCGGCGACAGCGTCGGAGCGGTCACCGCACCGGTCGCCGGCCTGGTCGATGGCGACAGCGTCGGAGCGGTCACCGCACCGGTCGCCGGCCTGGTCGACGGCGTCGTCGGGTCGCTTCCGATCGTCGGCGACGTGCTCGGATCCGACACCGTCGGCGGCGTGCTCACCCCGGTTGCCGGAGTCGTCGACACGACGCTCGGCACGGTCGTCGGCTCGGCCGGCGAACTGCCGACCGACGGCACGGGCGTCATCCCTCAACTTCCCGGAATCCCGGGCGCCGTGCTGTCCGCTGATCCCGGTGATGCTCCACCCGCCGCTGCCGCTGCCGTCCTCGTTGAGAGCTCGTTCGCCGAGAGCTCCGCCGGCGCGAGCCTCGCGGGCTCTGCCACCGCGGCGGCGCTCTCCGGCACCGTCGCGCCCGCGGGCACCGTCGCGCCCGCCGACGGCGGAGCTCCGCCCGGCGACAGCGCACCCGCGCTCGGCGTGCCGGCCGGCGGAACCGCCGGCTCAGGCGCGGGCGCATCCGGCGGCGCTGGGGCATCCGGCGCCTCTGAAGCGGCCTACGCCGCCCTCGAACTCGACGCACTCGCGTCACTCGTGCTGAACTCGGTCGACGATGAGCTGCCGTCGTCACCGGTCTACGCCACTGATTCAACCCCTGACTGACTGGGGCCGTTCCGCCTGCGATTACGCGGAGAACGGTTGCTCCCTCCATGGGAGCGGAAACACCGACCAGTCAGGAGAAGGATCATGAAGAGATTGGCAATGAGGGCGCTGTACGCGACCCTCTTCGCCGGGGGGCTCACGCTCCTCGGAGCCGGTGTCGCACACGCCTCGGACACGAGCGGCGACGACGGCATTCTGTCGGGAACCCAAGCAGGCATCTCGATCGAACTCCCGGTGACACCCAGCGGCAACGCGGTCTCCGTCATCGGGGATTCGTCATCGTCGGATGCCACCACCGAAGTCTCGAGCGGCGACGACGCCGAGCCGGTCGCCGTCACCTCGGGTGACGACGGCGTCGGCTCCGGCACGCAGGCACTCGTCGACGTGGCGGTTCCGGTGACGGTCAGCGGCAACGCCGTCTCCGTCATCGGCGACTCGTCGAGCGAAGACGCCACCACGGTCGTCGCCCCGGCTGACAGCTCAGCCGACGCGGGCACTGCCGAGACCAGCGGGGACGACTCGCTCCTCGGCGGCACCCAGGGGCTCGTCAACGTGACCGCCCCGGTCACGCTGGGCGGAAACGCGATCTCGGTCATCGGCGACTCGTCGAGCGAGAACGCGACGACCGTCGTCAAGTCGGGCGACTCGGGCGGCGCTGACAGCGCGTCGACCTCGGGCGACGACAGCATCCTGGGCGGCACGCAGCTGCTCGGGAACGTCAACGCGCCGATCACGCTCGGCGGCAACGCGATCTCGATCATCGGCGACAGCGTCAGCAGCGACGCCACCACCGTGGTCGAGTCGGGCAACGGATCGGGCGGGGGTTCCTCGGCCGAGACGAGCGGCGAGCACTCCATCCTCGGCGGCACGCAAGCGGTCATCGTCGGGAACCTCCCGGTCACGGTGGGCGGCAACGCCGTCTCCGGGATCGGTGACTCGTCGACCGACGGCGCCATGACCGGAGTGGTCACAGGCGGCTCGGGTGGCAGTGAAGCGACCACCTCCGGCGAGGACTCGATCCTCGGCGGCACGCAAGTGCTGCCGTCGCTCGGCCTTCCGCTGACGGTCGGGGGCAATGCGATCTCGGGCATCGGTGACAGCACGTCGACCGATGCAGTGAGGGTCGTTCGACCAGGAACCCGGGGGCGGTTCGGCGACGACGGGCGGTGACAGCTCGCTGCTTGGAGGAACACAGCTGGTGCCGGTACTGTCGCTGCCCATCACGATCGGCGGCAACGCCATCTCGATGATCGGAGACAGCAAGACCCACGGGCCGACGACGATCGTCAATCCGCTGGGCGGCCCGAAGGATCCCGACGACCCGAAGGATCCCGACGACCCGAAGGATCCCGACGACCCGACGAACCCCGACGACCCGACGAACCCGACGAATCCGACGAATCCGACGAACCCGACGAACCCGACGACCCCGACGACGCCCACCACTCCGAGTGGCGGCGGATCATCGGCCGGTTCGGGCGAGGACACCACCACCGCGGAGTCGTCCACGCTCGCGGCCACCGGTGTCGACACCTCCGGCCTCGCCCTCGCAGTGCTCGCACTGCTGGCTGGCCTGATGCTCGTCGGCTTCCGCCGGTTCGCGATGCGCCGGTAAGCAACCGGGGCGCACCCGACGCCGCCCTTCCGGCGTCGGGTCGCACGTCCCGCGGCGGGGTTCGCCCTGTCCAGGCAGAGCGACTCTGCCCCACAAGCTCCGTGTCGCAGACCCATGCGGCACGGCAGGCCGGGGTCCCCACAGCCCGGCCGGTAGGGGCGGCGGATGAGCGCAGTCATCCGCCGCCCCGTTTCCCGATGCCCCGGCGCCGCGTGCGCCGGGGTTCACCCGTCTGCGCGAGGCCTCGACACCCGAACGAGGCGGTTCAGACGAACGGGTCGCCCGGATCTGCGCAGATCCGGGCGACCCGACGATTCGCGCGTCAGACGACGGCGGCGAGCAGGCCCTGGTCGGCCACGGGGGCACCGGAGAGCGACCGCCACGCACGCGCGAGCGCCTGCACCGCGGCATCCGTCGTCTCGGCGGGGTAGCAGATCGGCAGGCGCAGGAACCGCTCGAACGCCCCGTCGATGCCGAAGCGCGGGCCCGCGGCGATGATGAGCCCGTGCGATCGGGCCGCGAGCGCGAGCTGGGAGCTCACGGGGGCGCCGAGCCCGATCCACGTGACGATGCCGCCGTCGACGTGCGGCACGTGCCAGCCGGGGAACGCCTCGGCGAGGAGGATCTCGAGCCGGTCGCGACCGGCGCGCAGCTGTTCGCGACGGAGGTCGAGGATGTCGTCCATGCGCTCGAGCAGCCGGGTGACGAGCAGTTGCTCGATGATCGGCGTGCCCAGGTCGCCCGGTGATCTCACCGCCAGCAGGCGACGGATCAGCGGCCGATCGGCCCGGATCCACCCGACGCGCACGCCGCCCCAGACGGTCTTGCCGACCGAGCCGACCATGATCGCCGGTCCATAGGCGGCCATCGGGAGCAGCGATGCCCCACGGTCGATGTCGAGCTCACCGGTCGTCTCGTCGGCGATCACGACGGTGCCCTGGCGCGCGGCCGCATCGAGCATCCGCTCCCGCGCGTCGACCGTGAGGGAGCGCCCCGTGGGGTTCTGGAAGTCGGGCATGAGGTAGGCGGCGACCGGGTTGGAGTGCTGGATGGCGCGGGTCATCGCCGCCGTCTCGTCGCCGTCGCCGGGGAGGCCGGCGTCACGATCGGGGCCGCTGCCGTCGTGCGGCACGACCGCGACCGGCACGAGCCGCGCGCCGGCCGTGCGGAGCGCCTCATACGCGTGCGGGTAGGTGGGTGCCTCGATGATCGCCCGGTCGCCGCGACCGACGAGCGCCCGGGAGAGCAGGGCGATCGCGTGCTGCGCCCCGATCGTCACCATGATCTGCTCGGCCGAGGTGGGCAGGCCCCGGACGGTGTAGCGGTCGGCGATCGCGGCGCGCAGGGCGGGGGTGCCGATCGGGTCGAATCCCGGGTCGCCGAGCTGGGCGGGCAGGTCGTCGATCGCCTGGCGCGCGACCTCGGGAAGCCACGGCAGGGCAGGAGGCGCGGCCTTGGAGAAGTCGATGTGATCGGTTCCGGGCGGCGCGGGCAGCGTCGAGGGAGCGCCGGGCAGTCGCGTCACGCTGCCGGAGCCGCGCAGGCTCTGCACGAGGCCGTGCTCGCGGAGGTGCCCGTAGGCGGCCGTCACCGTGGTGCGGCTGAGGCGCAGCCGTTCGGCGAGGTCGCGTTCGGCGGGCAGCCGGGTGTCGACCGGGATGCGCCCGTCGAGGATGAGGAGCCGCACGCGCTCGGCCAGCGCCTGGTAGGCGCTTCCCTTGCCGCGCCACTCGCCGAGTAACGTCTCGAGTGCACGGGCGCTCAGGGTCGACTCTGCCATGCGAGCCACTTTAGGTGAATTGGCTCTTTGCTGGAAGGCCAATCGTGGCATTGGATTGCAGCATGCGCCGCTCCACCCTGTTCCGATCCGCCGATCCCGCCCCCGTGCTCGTCCGTCGATTCGTGCAACTGTTCGTCGGCCTGTTCCTCTACGGCATCGGCATCGCGCTCATCGTGCGCGGCGAACTGGGCGTCGGCCCGTGGGACGTGCTGACGCAGGGCATCGCGAAGCACACCGGCCTCGGCTTCGGCCTCATCACCGTGATCATGAGCGGCGTGGTGCTGCTCCTCTGGATCCCGATCCGCCAGCGACTCGGCTTTGGCACCGTCATGAACGCGCTGCTCGTCGGCCCCTCCGCCGACGTCGGCCTCTGGCTCATCCCCTCGGGGCTCGATCTCTGGGTGCGCATCATCCTGCTCGCCTCGGGCATCGTGGTGCTCGCCGCCGCCACCGGCCTGTACATCGGCGCCCACTTCGGACCCGGCCCGCGCGACGGGCTCATGACGGGGCTGCACCGGGTCACCGGCTGGAAGATCTGGATCGTGCGCACCGGCATCGAGCTCGTGGTGCTCGCCGCAGGCTGGCTGCTCGGCGGCGACGTCGGCATCGGAACCGTCGCGTTCGCGCTCCTGATCGGCCCGCTGTGCGGGTACACGATCCCGCTCTTCGCGATCAAGCGCGGGCGAGGCCAAGGCGACGGGCGAGGGCGAGCGGATGCCGCGACGACCGCATCCGCCGACGAGTCCGGCGTCGCGGCATCCGTCGGCGCCCCCTGATCACCGAGACGGCAGTCGCCCCCGAGACTGGGACACCTCGGGGGCGACTGCACCCCGTGCGCGACTGAGGCGCTACAGGTTGCGCTCGGCGTACACGGTCATCGCGTCTCGCACGAACTCGGCGCCGGCCTGGCCGCCGTAGTTCGCGCCGAAGCGCTCATCGGCCACGTACATCTCGGCGAGGCCGAGGAAGTACTGCTTCGTCGGGCCGCTCGCGCCGCCGCCCGGCGTGCCCGGGATGCCGCGGAGCCAGTCGAAGTGCCGCTGTGCGAGCGCCTGCGCCTCGTCGCCCGCGGGGTCGATGCCCCGTTCGAACGCCGCGATCCAGTCGCTGCCGAGCTGCGCGACGCGCTGCTGCCACGCCGACTTCTCGTCGGCGCTCATCGAGCGCCACCACGCGTCGCTCTTCGCGTACGCGTCCTTGCCCCAACGCTCCTCGACCTCCTCCTTGTACTGGGTGTGGTCGAAGCCGTCGAACATCTGCTCTGCCATGAGTCGTTCACCTCCTTCCAATGCTCCGATGGTGCGTTCGACCGACGCGATCTGCCGCGTCAGCCGGTCCTGCTCCTGCCGCAGCCACTCGAGATGGCTGCGCAGCGCGTGTGGGGCGCTCTCCTCGCGGTCGAGGACCTCGCCGATCGCGGGGAGCCCGAGGCCGAGGTCGCGCAGCAGCATGATGCGCTGCAGTCGCACGAGTGCGGCGTCGTCGTAGTAGCGATAGCCGTTCGACCCGATGCGCGCCGGGGCGAGCAGCCCGATGTCGTCATAGTGACGCAGCGTGCGGCTCGTGGTGCCGGCGAGCTTCGCGATCTCTTGAATCGACCAGTCGACGGTGTGCTCCTCTCTCGTGTCTCGGCGGGAGCGTTGCGCGCCCACTTCTGCCACGGTAGAGGTTGACGCAACGTCAATGTCAAGCGCGACCGTCGTCTGGGCGCGAGTGTCCTGGACTTGCGTCGACGACACACGCGATATATCGTGTCCCTATCACCACACGCGATATATCGCGATACAGGCTTTCAGGGCGACGGATGCCGCGGCATCCGCCCCACGCAACAGGAGGAGCACCGCATGTCCATCGAGAAGTGGGTCATCAACCCCGGCGAGAGCCGCACCATCGACCTCGAGCTCGTACGCAAGCTCAAGGTCAGCCTCATCGGCGGCAAGGTCGACGTGATCGCGCACGATGAGCCGGGCGCACGCATCGAGATCTCGAACGTCACCGGCAAGGACCTGAGGGTCGAGATCGACGGCGACTCCGTCGAGATCGACCACCCGCAGCTTCGTTGGGACAACTTCGTCGACGTCTTCAAGGGCTTCATGGGACACGCCAAGGCCGATGTCTCCATCCTGGCGCCGCGCCATGTCGCGCTGAAGCTCGGCGTCGTCTCGGGCGACGCGCTCGTCGCGGGGTTCACGACCGACGCGAAGCTCAGCACCGTCTCGGGCGACCTCGTGCTCGACGACCACGAGGGCGACGTCGAGCTCTCGACCGTCTCGGGCGAGGTCTCGGCCGGCAACCACACCGGCCGCATCACCGCCCATTCCGTCTCGGGCGACGTCGTCGCCACGGGCGACGTGCGCTCGTTCAACGCCGACACGGTCTCGGGCAACATGATCCTCGACTCGTACACGACGCCCGACCGCATCGACACCAACACCGTCGCGGGCAACCTCACGGTGCGCTTCGAGCCGGGCTCGGGCGCCCGCTACCGCATCAACACGGTCGGCGGCAGCGTGCTGATCGACGACACGAGCATCAAGGGCATGCTCGGCAAGGGCTTCGAGCGCGTGACCGGCGAGCTCTCCGGCAAGTGGCTCGACCTCGGCGCGAACAGCGTCTCGGGATCGATCTCGGTCATGCGCCGCCAGGCCTCCGAGAACGCCGGCGCCACGAACGCCCCCGGCCGGACCGACGCGTCGGGCACCGCCACGACGACCGACGGCGAGGCATCCGCATGACTCCGCCTGTCTTCGCCCATGGCAGCCTGCGGCTCTACCTGCTGGCGCTGCTCGACGAGCAGCCACGCCACGGCTACGAGCTCATCCAGGCACTCTCCGAGCGCTTCGGCGGCACCTACAGCCCGAGCGCCGGCACCATATACCCGCGCCTCTCCAAGCTCGAGGAGGAGGGCCTCGTCACGAAGTCGACCGACGGCCGCAAGACCGTCTACGAGATCACGGATGCCGGTCGGTCCGAGCTCGAGGCGCGCCGCCACGAGCTCGACGCCATCGAAGACGAGGTCACCGACTCCGTGCGGCGCCTCGCCGACGGCGTTCGCGCCGAGGTGAACGACGCGATGCGGTCGCTGCGCGCCGAGCTCGCAAGCGCCGCCCGCGAGGCGAAGCGTGCGGCGAGCACGACCTCGGCCAGCGCGGCGGCGGCCGGCGGCACCGGCAGCACGCCGGGCGCGGAGTCGAACCGCGCCGTGCACGAGGCCGACATGGTGCTGAACGAGTTCCGCCAGCAGCTGCGCACCGACCTGCGCACGCACGCGCACCGCGGAGTCGTCGGCCCCGAGTCGATCACGCTCCTGAAAGCGCGGCTCGCGCAGGTGCGCGCCGACGTGCTCGCGACGCTCAGCGAGGGGTGACCGCGGGCTGACCGCGGGTGGTCGTGCGCTCTCCCCCCGGGCGGGCGACCACCCGCTTCCCTGCGCGCTCCACCCATCAAGAGTGCGGTTGCCGTTGGAATTCGCGCCGCGAAGCGACCGCAACCGCACTCTCGATGCCCGCGTCAAGCCCGACGCGCATGTCGGCGGGGGATGGTTCGATGAACGCATGACCGACGTCGAGCTCCACCCGTGGGCCGAAGACGACCTCGACCTGCTCCGCCGTGCGAACACGCACGAGCTCATGGACCAGCTCG
Organism: Agromyces ramosus; assembly: GCF_030817175.1. Lineage (NCBI taxonomy): Bacteria > Bacillati > Actinomycetota > Actinomycetes > Micrococcales > Microbacteriaceae > Agromyces > Agromyces ramosus. The sequence continues at coordinate 1,371,396 of NZ_JAUSYY010000001.1, forward strand.
GCGGCCCCGAGAACGACGAGCAGGTGCAGGCTCGCCACGAGCGCTACCTGCGCATGTGGCGAGAGGGCACGGGCTGGCAGTTCCGGGTGACGATCCCCGGCCATCCCGAGGGAGTCGGCATCGTCGGCTACTGGCCGCACGACTGGCACGGCGAGCCGGCGCTCGAGAGCGGCTGGTCGATCGAATCCGAGTACCGCGGCCGTGGCATCGCGCCCGCCGCGGTCATCGCGATGCTCGACGCGGCCCGCGCCGTCGGCGCGACGCTGCCCGTGCACGCGTACCCGCGCGTCGACAACCCCGCGTCGAACGCCGTGTGCCGCAAGGCCGGCTTCCGACTCCTCGGCGAAGAGGAGTTCGAGGTGAAGCCGGGGGTCGTGCTGCACACGAACGACTGGGTCGTCGACCTCGTCGAGCCCGCGGTCGAGCCGGTCGAGCGGGTCGAGTTCCCCCGGGCGTAGCCTCGAGGGGTGCGCGTCCTCCTCGCCGTCGCTGTCGGCGGCCTCATCGGCACCGGGCTCCGCCTGGCCTGCGACCTCTGGTTCCCCCATGCCGGCGGCGAACTGCCCGTCGAGACGCTCATCGTGAACCTCGTCGGCGCCTTCGCGCTCGGCTGGCTCGTCGGCGGACTCTGGACCCGGCCGGCTGTCCCGCCTTGGCTGAAGGCCGGGCTCGGTCCGGGCCTGATCGGCTCGTTCACGACCCTCTCGGCGGTGATGGCCTCGCTCATCGTGCTCACTCGCGAGGGCGAGACGTGGCTCGCCGCGATCTACCTCGTCGTCTCGGTCGCGGGCGGGTTGCTGCTCGCCGCGGCGGGCCTGAAGCTCGGGTCGCGGCTCGCGCACCGGCCGATGCCGCACGAGGTCAGCGACGCCGGGGCGACGCTATGAGCGGCGAGCTCAGCCCACTCGTCATCGCGGCGGTGCTCGGGTCGGGCGCGCTCGGCGCCCTGCTGCGTTACGGCCTGTCGCGCGCCTATCCGGTGCGCCCTGGGCACCTGCCGGGCGGGATCCTCATCGTCAACGTGCTCGGCTCCGGCCTCGCAGGTGCACTCATCGCCCTCGCCGAGCGCGCAGAGCTCAGCGGCGACCTGCGGCTCGTGCTCGTCACGGGGTTCTGCGGGGGCCTCACGACGTTCAGCACGTGGAGCGTCGAGACGATCGAGCTGCTGCTCGGCGGGCGGTGGCGCGCCGCGATCCTCAACGTCGTCGTCACGCTCGCACTCGGCATCGCCGCGGCCGCCGGCATGTACGTCGCCGTGCGCTGAGTCGCGAACGCTGGGGCGGGCAGACGCGACAGAGCGGATGCCCCGCCACGGGGCATCCGCTCTGCATGCGGTTCTCTCGGCGACTACTCGGCGCCCGGCGCCTTGCGCCTGGCCCGCACGATGACACCGACGATCGTCGCGATGAGGGCGAGCAGCAGCACGACCGCCCCCGCGATCACCCAGCCGTCGGCCGCGCCGGTGTCGGTGGATGCGTCCGTAGCCTCGTCGGCCTCGTCGGCCTCATCGGCCTCGTCAGCCTCGTCGGTGTGCGGCGGTTGCTCCTCCCAGGCCCCGGTCGCTTCGGCACCCACACCGAAGTCGATCGTGCCCTCGATCGGGTGCCCATCGGAGGAGACGGCACGCCAGCGCACTTGGTAGTCGCCCTCGAGATCGGCGGGGAGCGACGCGGTCACCGTCGGACCGGTGACGACCGGCTCGCCGACGGCGATCTCCTCGCCGTGGTGGTCGACGACGATGACGGCCGTGCCCGCCTCGATGATGTCGTTCGAGAAGTCGAGCACGACGTCGGCGGGCGACGTGGCGAGCACCTGCCCGCCCTCGGGGCTCGAGGAGATGAGCTCATCGTGCGCGAAGGCGGGCGACGTGGCCGCGAGGCTGAGCAGCGCGCCGGCGAGCGTCCCGACGGCGAGCGAGCGGGTGCGACGGCGACGGCGCGCGCGGGGGTTCGGTTCGGCGGTATCCGTGGTGATGGTCATCGTTCTGCAGTCCTTACTGGTGGCCGGCCGGTGCGTCGTGCGAACACGTACAGCGAACGGCCTTGCTCTGGATTCCGCCGGTCGCCGGGCGGAGCGGGTCAGGTGGCGCAGGCCGGCGAGGGCGGGCCACGATCGCGGAGCGAGCTGAGGAGCAGGCGCGCGTACAGCGGGCGGTGCGTGACGGCCGCGGCGAGCCGGAGCTCCGACCCGAGCGGGTGCGGCGCCGGCAGTGACGCGCCCGTCAGCCGCAGCACGAAGCGGCGTGCGGCGCTGCCGGCCGCCTGCCACGCCGCCCGCTCGACGGCGAGGAGGTAGATCACGGTGAGCGCAGCGGCGACGGCGTGGCCGACGAGCATCGCGGTCAGGCTGTGATCGGCATGTGCGACGGCGGTGCCCGCACCGTCGGCGAGGGAAACGACGCCGGCGTGCCCAACCTGTGCGTCATGCACGGCGCGCCCCGCGTGCCCCACGTGCCCGGCGCCGGTCGTCGCCGGGGTCGGCGACGCACCCACCCCGATGCCGAACAGCAAGTGGAAGGCGCCCTGGCTCACGACCACCGCCAGCGTCGTGCGCACCGGTGTTGAACGCCGGCCGACGAAGGCGACGGATGCCGCGAGCGCGACCATCGCGGCGAGCACGAGCCCGACTCCGCCCGGTGCCTCGCGGCCGGCGATGCCGTGCGAGAAGCCGGCGAGCGCCACCGCGACCGACGCCGTGGACGCGCCACGCACGAGCTGCGCCGCACGAGTCACCAGGCCCCCGGGAAGTATGAGATCGGAAATCGCCTCAACCCTAGCAAGGCCTTCCCGAGCGGAACTTGACATGCGTATCCGGAGGAGTAGTGTCGTCCGCCGTGACGAATGAGGCGGAAACCCCGCCAGCCGAACTGAAGTCCCCGAAGAACTGGATCATCGGCGACCCGCTGCCGACCGAGAAGCTCGAGGGGCAGCTGCTCCCGAAGCACCTCGCACTGCCGATCTTCGCGAGCGACCCGCTCTCCTCCGTGGCGTACGCGCCGCAGGAGCTGCTGATGATCCTCATGGTGGGCGGCCTCGCCTTCCTGAGCTTCGCGCCGTGGGTCGCCGTGGCGGTGGTCGTGCTGCTCATCACGGTGGTCGCGAGCTACCGGCAGCTCATCCGGGCCTACCCGTCGGGCGGCGGCGACTACGAGGTGGCGCACCGCAACCTCGGTGAGAAGGCCGGCCTCGTCGTGGCATCCGCTCTGCTCGTCGACTACGTCATGACGGTCGTCGTGTCGGTCGCATCGGGCGTCGACAACATCATCTCGGCGATCCCCGAGCTGAACCCGTTCCGGGTCGAGATCGCCGTGCTCTTCGTGATCATCCTCGCCGCGGTGAACCTCCGGGGCGTGAGCGAGTCGTCGAAGGCGTTCGCGGTGCCGACCTACCTCTTCATCGGCAGCGTCTTCGTCATGATCGTCGTCGGGCTCACCCGCACGTTCCTCGGCGACGCTCCCGTCGCCGAATCGGCGGGCTTCGAGGTGCAGGCCGAATCGCTCACTCAGGCAGGCATCATCCTCCTGCTCCTGCGTTCCTTCGCGAGCGGATGCTCCGCGCTCACGGGCGTCGAGGCGATCTCGAACGGCGTGCCCGCGTTCCGCCTGCCGAAGGTGCGCAACGCCCAGATGACGCTCGTGCTCATGGGCGGCATCGCGATCGTGCTGTTCGCCGGCCTCACGGCGCTCGCCCTCATCGCGAACGTGCACTACGCCGAAGATCCGTGCCACCTCATCGGCTGGGCCGACTGCGCGAGCGAGCCGCAGCGGAGCCTCATCGCCCAGGTCGCGGCGGCGACGTTCGGCGACAGCACCGTGTTCTTCTACGTGATCCAGGCCGCGACCGCACTCGTGCTGCTGCTCGCTGCGAACACCGCGTTCAACGGATTCCCGCTGCTCGGCTCGGTGCTCGCCAAGGACGGCTACGCCCCGAAGTCGATGTCGACGCGCGGCGACCGCCTGATCTACTCGAACGGCGTCGTGATCCTGGCGCTCGCGGCATCCGTGATCCTCGTCGTGTTCCAGGCGAACCTGACGGTGCTCATCCAGCTCTACATCATCGGTGTCTTCGTCTCGTTCACTCTCGGCCAGACGGGCATGGTCCGCCACTGGTTGCGCGCCCTCCGGAGGCCGCAGCATGCGGCCTCGCCGAAGCGACGCGCGACGGTCGACGACACGCCGCCGCTCACGCGCGGCGCGGTCTGGCGCGCGCTCGTCATCAACGCGATCGGCGCGGCCATGACCGCGGTGGTGCTGATCGTCGTGACGGTCACCAAGTTCACCCACGGCGCGTGGATCGTGTTCGTGATGATGCCGATCCTGTTCCTGCTGATGATGGGCGTGAACCGGTACTACCGCGACGTGGAGAAGGAGATCGCGGTCGACCCCACGACGACGTTCGGCTCGACGGGCGACCACGCCATCGTGCTCGTCGGACGCATGCAGAAGCCGACGCTGAAGGCGCTCGACTACGCGATCGCCGCCCGTCACGACTCCCTCGAGGCGGTGCACGTCTCGCTCTACGACGACGAGACGAAGCGCCTGAAGAAGGATTGGGTGAAGCAGAACATCCACGTGAAGCTGCGCATCCTGAACTCGCCGTACCGCGACCTCAGCTACCCGCTGATCCAGTACATCAAGTCGCGTCGTGAGGAGCACGGCTCCGAGGTCGTCACCGTGTACATGCCGCAGTACATCGTCGGCCACTGGTGGGAGAACATGCTGCACAACCACAAGGCCCGGCGCATCCGTCAGAAGCTGCTGCTCGTGCACGGCGTGACCGTCGCCCTCGTGCCCTGGCTCCTCGATTCCTCCGACCTCATCTACGGCCGTCGCTCCCGCCCGCTGCCGGGGCAGGACCGGCGCGGCGAGCCCGTGCGCCCCGTGCCGCGCCGTCCGCTCGCCGAGAGCGGCCGGAAGCCGAAGGGGTAGCACGCGTGACCACGCAGGGGCGTGGCGCTAGATCATCGCCATGATCTGCCGGGCGATCATGCGCCCGGCGCGGCTGGCACCGATGGTGGAGGCCTGGGGTCCGTAGCCCGCGAGGAAGATGCGCGGGTCGCTCCACGCCGCGCCCTGCCCGACGGTGATGCCGCCGGCCTTCTCGCGCAGCTTCAGCGGAGAGAGGTGTCGCAGGTCGGGGCGGAAGCCCGTGGCCCAGATGATCACGTCGGCGCGAGCCATGCCGCCGTCTTCGCCGTCCCAGACGACACGGTCGGGCTCGATGCGATCGAACATCGGTCGCGCGACGAGGAGCCCGCGTTCGATGCCGGCGGCGATGCGGCGGCTCTTCGGCACACCGGTGCCGCTCACGATCGACGGCAGCGCACGGCCGGATCGCGCGGCCTCGTCTTGCACGGCCACGGCGGCGGATGCCCCCTCGAGATCGAGCTCCTGCCGATCGAGCCAGTCGATCGGGCGCCGGGACACCCACGTGAGCCCGGCCGCGACCTCCTCGAGCTCGAGCATGAAGCCGATCGCGGAGGTGCCACCGCCGACGACGACCACGTGCTTGTCGCGGAAGTCCTCCGCCTCGGTGTAGTCGGAGGTGTGCACGTGCCGGCCGGCGAACTCGGCCATGCCCGGATAGTAGGGAACGAATGGCGACCCCCACGTGCCGGTGGCGTTGACGAGGAACTGGGTCTGCAACTGGTGACGCGGCTGCGGTTGCGGCGGCGCCTCCTCGAAGGTCTTGCGGCGACGGCCGAACAGCCCCTTCGCCTTCTGCTCTTCGAGGGGCTGCGGCGTGAGGTCTTCGTAGTCGACGAGCAGGTCGACGCCGTCGTTCGAGACGCGGCGCACGTTCATGGGCCGGCGCACCCGCAGGTCGAAGTGCTCCTCGAAGCGGCCGTAGTAGGCGGCGACGACCTCCTTCGCCGGCAGCGCGCGGTCGGCGGTGTCGAAGCTGAGTCCCAGCTCGGCCATGCCGGGCAGGTCGTTGACGCGGTGCGCGGTGCCGAGCCGCAGCGACGACCACCGGTGCTGCCATGCGCCGCCGGGCCCGGGCGCCCGGTCGAGCATCACGAAATCCTGGTCGGCGACGAGCTCGAACCGGCGCAGGTAGAAGGCCACCGATAGGCCGGCCTGCCCGGCGCCGATCACCACGACCTTCACGCGCTCGGGGCTCATCATCACCTGTCAATCTCAACATGGGTTGCTGGGTGCACGCACCACGCGCTCCAGTCTCCCGCAGTGGGCCGTGAGACGGCGTCGGCGCGCCTGTGGACGGTACCGATTCAGGGTGGTAGGCGGTGCTAAACTGGCAGCCGGACGAATTCATTTATCAGAACAGCGCCGGGTGTAGATTTTTCCACCCGGCCAGATGTCGTAAGGGGGTCACGCATGGGGCGCGGCCGTCAGAAAGCCAAGCACACCAAGGTCGCTCGGGAGCTGAAGTACTTCAGCCCGAATACCGATTACAACGCGCTTGAGCGCGAACTCACGAGTTCGCAGCATGACGAATACAGCGACGAGGCGGCGAAGTGGTCGGACATCGACGACGACGACGACACCTTCGTCACTGACGACGAACAGCACGAGCAACGCGCCTAGAGCGATCTGCGCTGCGTCGTCACCCCGATACCGCTCCCTTCGCGTTCTCTCCGCGACGAGCGTTCACGTAACGCTGAGGCTACGCCGTGCCCGCACGCCACGCCGCAGCGTCCTCGACGAAGCGCTCGAGTTCGGCGAGTGAGCCGCTCGGGGTGATCGCGCGCAGCACGATCTCGTCGGCGACGTCGAACTCCGCGAGGCGATGGCCGGCGCTGAGCGTGGCGTCGATCGCGCGAATGCCGAGGCGATCGAAGTTCGCCGCGTACGAGGGCACCGACTCGTAGCGCTCGGCCTCGCGCTCCAAGTCGGGCCGCGCCGCGGGGTCGGTGATCGTGCGCACGTAGAGCACCGCGCGCACCGATCGATCGGCCGCCGCAGCGCGGAGCTCGGTCACGGCCTCGGCGGCGGCATCCGGGCTCAGCCAGTTGAAGAGCACTCCATCGGCCTGCTCTGCGGCGAGACGGCGCATCAGCGGGCCGAGCGCGCCCACGACGATCGAGGCTCGCGTCGCGCGGCGCAGCGTGGCGATGCCGTCGGCCACGAGCGCGAGCGGCCGTGGGGCGCCCCCGGACCCGATGCCGATCGTCGTGCGTTCGGTAGGTAGCCCATCGAGGTCGAGCGTGTCGGCCGGCCGCCGGTCGAGCGGGATCACGCCCGTCGCCAGGCGCAAGGTCTCGGTCGCGGTCGCGACCGCACGGAGGCCCGCGAGCGAGTCGCCGTTGGGCAGGTCGTTCAGCCAGAGCGCCGAGAAGCCGAATCGCTCGATGCGCGGCGCGAGCGCCAGCAGGTGTTCGACCGGCGTGGGTCCGGGGAGCCCGATCGAGACGTCGGCGCGCATCGGCTCAGGCCGCGTAGCCGCCGACGAGGCGCACGGCGCCGCCGTCGACCCCCTTGGCGCCCTGCTCGAAGCCCGAGAGATCGCGGTCGCCGATCGCGATCGTGCCGAGCTGCCACGCGGGGAGCCCGAGCGCGTCGAGTGCCTCGACGACCGATGCCGCGGCACCGGCAGCGACGACCGCGAAGAAGCCGATGCCGAGGTTCCACGTGCCCTCGGTCGACTCGAGCGTGGTGCCCGCGAGCTCGTTGAGCACGCGGAAGACCGGAGCCGGCGACCACGTGGCGCGGTCGAGCTCGACCCACGAGCCGCGGGGCAGCACTCGTGCGAGGTTCGCGGCGATGCCGCCGCCCGTGACGTGCGAGAGCGAGTGCACGGCGCCGCCGTGCGGGCCGGCGAGCAGCTCGACGAGCGGGCCTGAGTAGAGCCGCGTGGGCTCGAGCAGCGCCTCACCCCACGACGTGCCGAGCTCGGCGGAGGCATCGGCGTATGCGATGCCGGCACTGCTCAGGATGTGGCGCACGAGCGAGAACCCGTTGGAGTGCAGCCCGCTCGAGGCGATGGCGATGACCGCGTCGCCGTCGGCGACCCGCTCGGCGCCGAGGAGCCGGTCGGCCTCGACGACCCCCACCGCGGCGCCGGCGACGTCGTAGTCGTCGACGCCCATGAGGCCCGGGTGCTCGGCCGTCTCGCCCCCGACGAGCGCCGTGCCCGTCTCGGCGCACGCGCGCGCGATGCCCGTGACGATCGTGGCGATGCGGTCGGGCACGACCTTGCCGCACGCGATGTAGTCGGTCATGAAGAGCGGCTTCGCGCCGACGACCACGATGTCGTCGACGACCATGCCCACGAGGTCTTGACCGATGGTGTCGTGCTTGTCGAGCGCCTGCGCGATGGCGATCTTCGTGCCGACGCCATCGGTAGAGGTCGCGAGCAGGGGCCGCGTGTACTGCTTCGCGAACGCGAGGTCGAAGAGGCCGGCGAAGCCGCCGACGCCGCCGAGCACGTTCGGCCCGTGCGTCTTGGCGACCGCCTCCTTCATGAGCTCGACGGCGAGATCGCCGGCCTGCGTATCGACTCCGGCAGCGGCGTAGGACGAGTTCGAGGTCACCTGTCAAGCGTACCCGCGCACCGCGTGCCGATCCGCGCCGCTGGCAGCAGCGGAGACTAAAATGCAGTCATGCAGCCGGGGGGTACGCCGTCGTGGGTGATCCGTGAGAATGCGAGTCGCCCGGTTCTGCTCGCCCTCTACCTTCGCGAGGTGCTGAGCATCGCCTCCCCCGTCGAGCTGCCGCGCCTGCGCGATGTCGGCCCGGTGGGCGTGCGGCTCGAGATCGACCAGCACGACCTGCTCGAGCGGCAGTGGCGGGCGTGGTGGGCGATGACCGTCGAGCCCGAGGTGCACCCGTCGCCGGTTCCACTCGAACTCGTCGAGGCGTACGGCACCGACGTGGCCCTGCCCGTCGGCGAGGCCGATGTGCTCGCCGCGGCGATCGTGCCGCACGCCGAAGCCGCACGGGCATGGGCCGATTGGGCGCATGAGGGCTACCGCACGGCGTCGGCCGCACGCCGCGGCGACTCCTACCGCGCCTACGCGGGCACGATCGCCGAGCACGAGCGCGAGGTTGGACGGCGCGCCCACTCCTTCGAGTTGAACGTCGAGGTCGTGCCGTTCACGAGTCCCGGCGTCTGGTGGATCGGGGCGATGACCGTCGCCGTCACCGACGTGCTGCGTTCGGATGCCTCGGCGTTCGACGACGCCATCCACCCGATCATCGCCGAGCTCGCGTAGCCGGCTCCCCGTCGCGCACGTGCCAGACTCGGAGGCATGAGCATCTGGTTCGGCGAGCCCTCACTGGAGTGGGCGAACTCACGTGACGACACGATGATCCGTGCGATCGGCATCGAGATGACCGAGGTCACCGACGGTTCGCTGAAGGGCCGCATGCCCGTCGACCACCGCACCCGCCAGCCCGGCGGGGTGCTGCACGGCGGGGCATCCGTCGCCTTCGCCGAGACGCTCGCGAGCTGGGGCGCGAGCTTCACGGTCGATCCCGCCACGAACTACTGCGTCGGCATGGAGATCAACGCGAACCACGTGCGGCCGGTGGCCGACGGGTGGGTCTACGGCGAGGCGAAGCCGCTCACGCGCGGGCGCACCACGCAGGTGTGGGAGATCATGATCACGGATGCCGCGGGCAAGCTCGTGTGCGTCTCGCGGTGCACGATGGCCGTGCTCGCGAAGCCGTCGGAGTACTGAGGCCGGCGGCATCCGTCGCTCGCAGGCGAGCGCTCAGTCGGTGAACACCCCCGCGAAGTCGTCCCACGCCTCGGCTCGCACGTAGACCGGCGCACGGTCGATCGGCACCTCGCGCCGCACTACCGCAGGCCCTTCGATCGCCTCGCCGGTCCAGGCGTCGCGCCAGGCGCCGGGCGGCAGGGCGACCTCATGTGCGGCCTCCCCCTCGGCGAGCACGGGTGAGACGAAGAGGTCGCGTCCGAGCATCCACTGCAGCGGGTGCGTCCATGCCGTCGCGAGCGACGGGTGATCGAAGTACACCGGTCGCATGAGGGGCGACGAGGTGCGGATGCTCTCGGCGGCCTCGGCGGCGAGGTAGGGCACGAGCCGCTCCCGCAGCTGCGCGAAGCGGCGGAACACCTCGAGCACCCGCTCATCGCCGGTCTGCTCGGCGATGTTCCACGGCGTGCGGTCGCGCGAGGGCGTGCGGTGGTGGTTGAACTCCGAGTGGTACTGCATGATCGGCACGAACGTCGAAGCGGCGGTCGCACGGAGGTAGAGCTCGGCGTCGGGCAGGGCGCCGGAGAATCCCGCGAGGTCCCAGCCCCAGTAGAGGATGCCGCTCGCCGCCGCCGAGAGCCCTGCGAACATCGACCAGCGGAATGCGTCCCACGTCGAGTTCTCGTCGCCGGCCCAGAACGCGCCGTGCGCCTGCGAACCGGTGAACCCGGCCCGGCTGAACGTGACGGGCGCCTTGCCCGAGGAGCGGAGCAGGTCGCCGTACGCCTTCGCGTAGGCGACCGGGAAGCGGTTGTTCGCCTCGTCGCCGCGCGTGCCGTCGAGGTACTCGAGCTCGCGGCCCCACGCGTGCTCGCCGCCGTCGGTCTTGAAGCCGTCGATGCCGACCTCGTCGACGAGGTACCGCCGCTTCTCGGTCCACCACGTCGCGGCGCGCTCGTCGGTCAGGTCGGGCATGAACGAGAGCGGGAACCACCAGCCGCGGTTGCGGTACGGGCGCAGCGCGCCGCGGGCGTCGGGCTCCCGGATGAGGACGCCCTCGCGAACGGCGGCGCGGGCGTCGGCCTGCGCCTGGCCCTCGGGATGCGGGCGCAGCTTCATGAGCGGGATCTGCCAGAGGTGCACCCGGATGTCTCGGGCGTGCAGTTCGTCGACCATGCCCTTCGGGTCGGGCCACGCGCCGTCTTCGGGGAACTCGAAGTCGGCGAGCCGATGCGGCGACCCGTCTTCGGACACGGCGTAGCGGGCATCGCGGAACGCGGTGAAGGTGCTCTCGTCGCTCCACGCCTCGATCACGACCGAGCCGACCGGCACGTCGTGCTCGCGGTGCAGGTCCATCTGGCGCATGACCTCGGCCTGCGTGTTCCACTCGTTGCCGCTCGCCCAGAGCCGGAACACCCAGTCGGGCAGCTGCTCGGGGCGGCCGGCCCGGCCGAGGAACGCGTCGAGCACCTCGGTGGGCGTTCCGTCGTAGAACGCGGTCGTGACGGCGGGCTCGCCGGCCGCGGCATCCGTCTCGACCTCGACGAGCATCGTGTCGGGGTCGCTCGCGCCGAGGTCGAACCAGGCCCGACGCGAGGTGCGCACGTGGAAGCCCCAGCCGCCGCCGCCGACGACGTGCGCGAACGGCATCGGCAGGTAGGTCTTGCGCTCGGCGCCCTGGCTCTTGTACTGCTCGAACACGACCGAGTCGAGCTCGCTGCCGCGGTGGTCGAGGGCGTCGAACCGCTCGCCGAATCCGGTGACGTGCTCGTCCGGCGCGAGTGGGAGCGCGAACCGCACGCGGCGCACGCGCTCGTCGTCGGTGAGCACGGTGACGCTGCCGGGCACGATGCGGCGGGTGCCGGTCGACGCGACCGTCTCGTCAGGCGCGGGCTGCCAGCCGAAAGCACTCGTCTCGAACCAGCGGGTGCGCTGCGTTGCACCCTCGGCCGTGCGCCCGGCGAGCCGGTAGCGGAGGCGGCTGCCCGCTGCAGGGGCGTCGATCGTGAGCGCCCAGCCGCCTGCGACGCGTGCGAGCCGCGCCTGAGCCGACGCGAGATGTCCGCCGTCGATAGCCTGGCCGCGTGAGGTGCGGGCGACGCGGGCGAGGGGCATCCGCCGGGTCTCGCGCTCACCGCTCGGCGCGACGACGACGAGCTCGGCCTCGACGTCGACGAGGTCGGGTGTGGCGCGGGCGCCGATCGTCAGTGACTCGCCGGCGACCGGGTCGACCGGCTCGCGCTGCTCGGTGTCGACCGAATACGGGTGACCCGAGCCGAACGGCCGATGGCGGATCACGCGTGGGCCTCCGAGTCGACGGATGCCGCGCCACCGAGTTCGACCGCGAGGCGCATGACCATCGCGTGGCTCCAGAGCAGCGGCTGCGCCACCGGCCCCCAGCGCTCGACCCACTCGTCGACGCGGTCGGGCGCGAGGAGGTGCCCGCCGACCTGCTCGGGCAGCGCGCCGTCGTCGCTCGCGGTGGCCACCGCCCAGTCGAGCAGTTCACGCGCGCGGTCGACGTCGCCCGCGCGGAGCTGCGCAAGCCCGAGCATGCAGGAGAGGAGCGGCCACCGGCCACCGCCGTAGAAGGTGTCCTCGCGGTAGCGGTGCACGCCCCCGTCGACCGTGAGCTCGTGCTCGATCGCCGCGATCGTCGCGAGACCGAGGTCGGACCCGGCAGGGACGACATCGAGCAGGCCGACGACCGATGCGAGGCTCGCATCGACGGCGGACGAGCCGATCCACTTCGAGAGGTGTCGGTCGACGACGCCGTCGGCGTGCAGCATCCTGCTGATCTCCGCCTCCGCCTCGGCGGCGGCCGCTGCGCGCCCGGCATCGAGCACGCCGAGCGCGACGGCCTCGCGGAGTCCGGCGGCGATGCATCCGAGCGTGGAGACGTGCACGTGCGTCGCATGCTCCTCCCACCAGTCGAAGCACGGACGCCGCCACGAGGCGCACAGGTAGTCGACGCTGAGGGCGATCGCGTTCGCCCAGCGCGAAGCATCCGTGCCGTGCCGGCGCACGTGCTGGCCCGCGGCCCAGAGCCAGGTGCCGTAGCCGTCGAGCTGGAAGTCCCACCACTCGTCGTCGCCGGCGCGGCCGTCGAACGTGAAGCGGGTGGGCAGCATGGCGGCATCGGCGACGGGCTCGCCCGCGCGAGCCGCCTCGACGATCGCCGTCACCTCGGCGGCGCGCGCGTCGAGCACGGCGGCGCACCAGTCGAAGAATCGCTCCGCCGAGTCGATCCGGCCGTAGCTCGACATGCCGTCGGCGATGAAGGCGCCGTCGCGGAACCAGCTGTAGCCGGCATAGGCAGAGAAGGTGGGACTCGCCGGGTAGGCGCCGCCCGCGTCCTGGAGCGAGGCGATGAGGTCGGCGCTCCATTCGGCGATCGCGGCGGTCGCGGCACTCGGTCGCGCTCGGTCGGTCTTCGGCAGGGTCATCCGTGTGCTGCTTTCGTGCTCGTGCGTGGTGTGGTCGAGGTGCCGGGGGCCGGGCGCGGTCGGCGCCCGGCCCCCGGGTGGCTCAGCCGCCGATGGCGGCGTTGATGCGCTCCTCGGCGGACGCGAGGGCGTCCTCGACGGACTTGCGTCCCGACTGCGCCTCGACGAGCTCCTCGGTCATGATGTCCTGCATCTCCTGCTGGCCTTCGGCCACGACGGGCGGCAGCGCCACGTGCTCGAGCGAGTCGAACACCGCCTGGCGGTTGGCCGGGTCGCCTTGGTCGAGGTAGCCCGAGAGCTCGGCCTCGTCGGAGGTCGCCGGGAGCTCCCATCCGGAATCGAGCCGGGCCTGCACCATGACGTCACTCGAGGTGAGGAACTCGGCGAACTTCGTGGCGGCCTCGACGTGGTCGGACTCGGCAGAGACGCCGACGGCGTTCGAGAAGAGCGCGCTGGCCTGCTCCGTGTTGCCCGGCTCGACCGCGATGTCCCAGCCGAAGGGCAGCTCGGCGAAGGCGCCGAACATCCAGATGCCGGTGTGCAGCATGCCGAGCTTGCCGTCGGTGAAGAGCTTCGTGTCGAAGTCGGGCGTGCCCTGCCCCTCCTCGATCGTCGGCATCACGGTGCCGCTCTTGCCGACGAGCCACTCGGCGGCCTCGACGCCCTCGGGGGAGTTGAACGCCGTCTTCGTGCCCGACTCGTCGAGGAACTCGCCGCCGTTCTGTGCGAGCACCTTGTAGTACTCGTAGAAGCTCACCGGCTGGTGGTCGCCCCAGACGCCCGCGGCCTGATCGGTGAGCGTCTCGGCCGCGGCCTGCTCGTCGGCCCAGGTCCAGTCGGTGGTCGGGTACTCGAGACCCGCCGCGTCGAAGAGGTCGCTGTTGTAGAACAGCACGACGGTCGAGAACGAGCTCGGCAGCGCGTACTGCGCGCCGTCGGTCTGGTACGCGTCGAGCACGCTCTGGCGATAGGCGTCGGGATCTTCAACGGGCAACTCGGCGAGCACGCCGTTCGCCTGGTACTGGGCGTAGTTCGCGTATTCGATGTCGAACACGTCGGAGACGGTGCCGGCGGCCAGATCGGTCTGCAGCGCGGTGCTGTAGTCGGCATACGGCAACGTCGTGACGTCGACCGTGATGTCGGGGTTCTCCTCCTCGAACGCGTCGACGATCTTCTGGAGGTTCTCCTCGTTGCCGTCGTTCGAGATGAAGTTCGTGTACGTGATGGTGACGTCGCCGGATTCGTCGCCGCCGCCCGCGGCGCAGCCGCTCAGGGCGAGTGCGGCCGCGGCCGCGAGGCCGACGGTCGCGAGTGCTGTGGTCCTCATGGTGGGTATCTCCTTCGATATGGGTGAGGTCGTGCGGGTTTGCGGTGCTGGTCGGAACGGATGCCGGGCACCCGGCTGGTCATTTCAGGCCGGCATTGGCGACGCCCTGGATGACGTACTTCTGCGCGAAGAGGTAGATGGCGAGCATCGGCAGGATGCTGATGACTGAGCCCGCCATCACGATGTCCCACTGCGTCGTGAACTGGCCCTGCAGTCCGGCGAGCGCGACCGGCAGGGTCTGCAGCTCCGGTGAGCGCAACACGACGAGCGGCCAGAGGAAGCTGTTCCAGCTCCCCATGAACGCGAACACCGCGAGAGTCGCGAGCGCGGGCCGGATGTTCGGCAGGATCACCGTCCAGAAGATCCGGAAGTGCCCGGCGCCGTCGAGTGCGGCCGCTTCATCGAGCTCGACCGGCACCTGGTTCATCGCCTGCCGCAGCAGGAAGATGCCGAAGGCGGCCGCGAACGTCGGCAGCAGCGCCCCGAGGTAGGTGTCGACGAGCCCGAATGCCTTCAGCTCGGCGAACAACGGCACCACGAGCACCTGCAGCGGAATCATCATCGTCGCGAGGTACACGCCGAACACGACGGTGCGACCCGGGAACGGGAGGCGGCTGAAGGCGTAGGCGGCCGTCGCGCTCGTGAGCAGTTGCACGAGGGTCGTGATGACGGCGAGCAGCATGCTGTTGCCGACGACCCGGGCGAACGGCACCTGCTGGAAGAGCTGCACGTAGGCGTCGAGTGAGGGGTTGGCCGGCACGAGCGATGGGGTCGAGCTGAGCCCGGCCCCCGGACTCAGCGAGGTCACGAGCGTCCAGTAGAACGGGAAGAACATCGCGAGGGCGCCGATCACCATGACGGTGTGCAGCAGCACGCTGCGGCCCATCGCCGCGCGCGCCGCAGCGGTGCGCGCCGCAGCGGTGCGCGCCGGGGCGACGCGCGGCCGGTCGGCTCTGAGCGTCGTCGTCTCAGCCATAGTTGACCCACTTGCGCTGTCCGCGGATCTGCACGACCGTGACCGCGAGGATGACGATGAAGAGCAGCCACGAGAGGGCGGATGCCTCGCCGGCCTTGCCGTACCGGAAGGTGAGGTCGTAGATCTGCTGCACGACCACCTGCGTCGCGCCGCCCGGCCCTCCTCCGGTCATCGCGTAGACCTGGTCGAACACCTGGAATCCGTTGATGAGCGAGATCACGATGACGAAGAACGTGGCGGGCGACAACAGCGGCAGGGTGATGGAGAAGAGCCGGCGCCACCAGCCCGCGCCGTCGACGCGAGCCGCGTCCACCAGTCCGGGGTCGATCGCCTGGAGGCCGGCGAGCAGGATCACCATGACGAAGCCGAGATCCTTCCAGGCCGACGCGAGGATGATCGACGGCATCGCCCAGGCCGGGTCGGACCACCAGCCGGGGCCGGCGATGCCGAAGAACCCGAGCACGGTGTTCACCACGCCGTTGCTGGGGTTGAGGAGCCACCGCCACACGAGGGCGACGACGATCCAGCTCGTGATGACGGGCAGGAAGTAGACACCGCGCAGCAGCGTGCGGCCGCGCAGGGCGGTGTTCAGGGCGATCGCGATCGCGAGCCCGCCGATGTAGACGAGGGGCAAGTAGCCGACGATGTAGTACACCGTGTGCAGGAACACGTGGGCCGTCTCGGGGTCGGTGAGCAACGTGGCGTAGTTGTCGAGCCCCACCCATTTCGCGGGGGAGAGCAGGTTCCACTCGGTGAGGCTGATCCACGCGGCCGCGACCATCGGGCCGAGCACGAAGAGCACGAGCGGGATGGCGCTCGGCAGCATGAAGGCGAGCACGGTCAGCGCATAGCGCCGCTTGGCACGAGCCGAACGGCGGGGGCGCGGATGCTCGGGCGCGACCCCGATGACGCTTCGCGGCAGTTTCCCGCCGACTTCGGCGGCGACGTCGCCGACGAGCGCGGTCATGATCGACCCGCCTGCTCGACGAGCCGGGCGCGGATCAGCCGGCCCTGGTCACCGGATGCCCCGGCCGAATCGAACGGCGTCGCGAGCACGAGCGCGGCGGCACCCTGCGCCCAGCTCTCGTCCTGCCATGTCTCGACCTCGACCGGGAGGCTCCGCCGGTGGCGGAGGAGATGCGCGCGGAAGGCCGGCTCGAACCCGTGCGACCAGTGCCGCCACGACAGCGTGCCCTCGCCGAGCACCACGACGAGGGCGGGATCGATCGTGTGGACCACCCCCGCGAGCGTGCGGCCGAGCAGCCGTCCGGCATCGCGGAAGATGCCGATCGCGCGCTCGTCGCCGGACTCGGCCGCGGCGTGCAGCTCCGTGATGACCCCGCGTGCGGCGATGACCCCGAGTTCGCGTCCCCGGGCGACGAGGGCGGCTTCGCCGATGTGCGCCTCGAGGCATCCGTCATTGCCGCAGCTGCATCGCGGGCCGTCGTCGCTGATCGGGATGTGGCCGATCTCGCCGGCGCCGCCCGAGGCAGCTCGCAGCACGCTGCCGTCGACGACGATGCCGGCGCCCACGCCCGTGCCGATCGTGACGACGAGGAAGTTGTCGTGCGCACGGCCGAGCCCGAACAGCCGCTCGGCGACCGCGAGCGCGTTGACGTTGTTCTCGACGATCACCGGCAGGTCGAGGGCGCGTCGCAGTGCGCGGCCGAGCTCGACGCCCGTCCAGCCGAGCTGCGGGGCGTCGACGATGCCGTCGCCCGGCAGGTCGACGGTGCCGGGCACGCCCACCCCGACGCCCAGGAGGGTCGCGCCCGTGCCGTCGGCGATGAAGTCGCTGATGCGCGCGATGAGCTCGGCGAGGTAGGTGCTCGACGACGCGTCGAAGGGCTCGCTCGCGGAGCGCAGCACGCGTCCGTCGATGCCGACCTCGACGAAGGCGACATGGTCGGCGACGACCTTGACGCCGATGGCGCGGCCCGAGGAGGTCGCGAGTCCGAGCATCCGCGCCGGCCGGCCGCCGCTCGAGGGCGCCTGCTCGAGTTCGATGACGAGCCCGTCGGCGATCAGGTCCTTCACGAGCTGCGTCATCAGTGCCGGGGAGACGGCGAGCACGCGCGCGAGTTCGGCGCGGGAAGCGGGCCCGTTCGCGCCGAGTTGCGCGAGGATCGCCGACCGATTGAGGTCGGTGCGGATGGTGGGGCGGATCGCCATTGATTCCTCGAAGTGGTCGCCGTGCGGGTCTGGAGTTAATTTAGATCTAAATTAACTCCAGAAGCAAGCCATCGCGCAGAATCAGGACGTTCGGTCGGCGACCAGGGAGATCACGGTGGCGACGACCACGCGGTCGGCCTCGGCTTCGGTGAGGCGGCCTCCGCGCAGTTCGCCCGCCGCAGCGTGCAGCACGGCGGTAAAACAGGCGCTCAGCCATTCGGCTCTGAGGTCGCGTCGCATGGCGCCGTCACGCTGACCCCGCGCGATGAGCCCCTGCACGCGGGCCATCGGTTCCGCGTGGTGGGCCAGGATCCGGTCGTTCGAGAGCGACTCCTCTGCGGCGCCGAGCAGGCGGTGGAAGGTTTCGACGATGCGCCACGACCTGCGGACGAGCCGCTCGAGGGCGGCGACCGGATCGCCATCGAGGTCGATTCCGGCGAGGTCGGCCTCCGAGCGGTCGATCGTGCGGATCAGCACGGACTCGAGCAGCAGCTCGCGGGACGAGAAGTGCCCGTAGACCGTGACCCGACCGACCCCGGCCGCCTTCGCGATGTCGGCCATGCTCGCGGTCGGGTCCTCTGAGAGGCACTCGATCGCCGCGTCGAGGATCGCGTCGCGGTTGCGCACCGCATCGCTTCGAGGTGCTCGGGTGACGGTCATGACTTGACGCTATCTCAAACATCGGTGTATGAGTTAATAACTCGTACAGCAGTGTTCAAGATAGGAACCGCACATGACGCATCCGCAGCCACCGCAACTCGCTTCTCGGTCGAGCGCCTCCTCGCGAGGCGACCGGCTCGCGCTCGTCGTGCTGTGCCTCGCGCAGGCGATGCTCGTGCTCGACGTCACCGTCGTCAACGTCGCACTCCCGGTGATGAGCCGCGAACTCGGGCTCCCGGAGGGTCTCGCCGGATGGGCGGTCGCCGCCTACGCCGTGACGTTCGGCGGCCTCCTCCTGCTCGGAGGCCGACTCGCCGACGTGTTCGGCACCAAGCGGATGCTCCCCGCCGGGCTCGCGGTCTTCACGGTCGCCTCGCTGGCCGCCGGTCTCGCATCGAGCGCGGAGTGGTTCCTCGCCGCCCGCGCCGTGCAGGGCGTCGGGGCGGCCCTCCTCTCACCCGCCGCGCTCGCCGTGCTGCTCCATCGGTTCGACGGCGCCGCCCGGCATCGGGCACTCGCGGTCTGGGGTGCCGTGGGCGGCGGAGGCGCGGCAGTGGGCGTGCTCCTCGGCGGACTACTCGCCGGCGGACCCGGCTGGCGCTGGATCTTCTTCATCAACGTGCCGGTCGGCGTTCTCGTCGCCATCGCCATCGTGGTGTTCGGCGTCGCCGTTCCCGTCGCACGGCGCCGCGAGCGCGTCGACGTCGCAGGGGCCCTGCTCGCGACCGCGGGCGTCGGGAGCCTCATCGCCGCGCTCTCGGCGTCGACCTCGGACGAGGGCGCGCTCGCTGCGGGCCTGGCGGCGCTCGGCGCTGCGCTGCTGGCCGCGTTCGTCGCAGCCGAGCGCCGCGTGTCTCAGCCGCTCGTACGCCTCGAGCTCGTGCGCTCGCGACCCGTCGCCACCGGCTCCCTCCTGATGCTCGTCGCGACCGGGCTCCTCGTGGGCGGACTGTTCATGCTCTCCTTCGAGCTGCAGGTGGGGTCGGGGTGGTCGCCGATCGAAACCGGGCTCGCATTCCTCCCCATCTCGGTCGCGATCGTCGCCGGGGCGCACGTCGCCGGCCGCGCCGTCGGCCGCGTCGGCGCCCGGATCGTCGGCTCCCTTGCGCTCCTCGTCGCCGCCATCGGCCTCGGCACCACCGCGGCGGCGACCTCCATCGTCGGCGCCGAGTTCCTCGCCATCGCCGGCATGACGGTGGCCGCACTCGGGCTCGGCGCGGCCTTCGTCTGCGCGAGCACCACGGCCCTCTCGGGCGTCGACGGCACGGAAGCCGGTGCGGCATCCGGTGTCCTGAACTCGTTCCACGAGCTCGGCAGCGCCGTCGGCGTAGCCGCCCTCGGGGCGATCGCCGCGACGAGCATCGGCGTCGGATTCCAGCTGGCCGCCGTGGTCGCCGTGGTGGCGGCAGTCGTCACGGCGCTCGCGGTGGCATCCGGCGTGCCGCGCGCGGGCGCGCACTTCGTGCACTGAGCGGGCGGCGGCGCCTGCCGGGCGGCGGGCGCTGCGGCATCCGTCGTCCGCATGCGTTCGCCCCGGCACCGAACTGGCACCGGGGCGAACAAAGCCGATCAGGACGCGGCAGCCGTGGCGTACGCCGTCTGCGCGACCGAGCCGTAGTACGGCCCGAACATCGTGTTCGCGATGTTGTTGTACCCGAAGCTGTTGAGCGAGTTCTGCGCCCCCGAGCCGAGGAACCACGGGCCGCCCGAGGAACCGCCGGTCATGTCGCACGGAATGCCCTGCGACTGCGTCTGGCCGTAGGGGTCGGGGGTGGCGGTGCCGGCGCATGACTTGAGCGTCTGCCCGTCGAAGGGGGCGGCCGCCGGATAGCCGAACGCCTCGTAGGCGAGCCCGCGCGCCTGGTTGAACGCGATCGCCGTGGCGCCGACCGTCTGCGCGAGGGTGCGGCCGTTCAACGGCGCCACCTTCACGAACGCGGTGTCGTAAGAGATGTCACCGCCCTTCGTCCACTGGGTAGGTGCCGAGAACGAGGTGGCCGCCCACTGCCCGTAGGGCGCCGCACCGTTCTGGTACGCGGGAACGAAGATCCAGCGGCTCGCGAACTTGCCACGACCCTCGTGCACGCAGTGGCCCGCCGTCGAGACCACGCTGCCGTTCGCGGCGCTCACGGAGTTGGCCGAGCACACGTAGTTGCGGCCGCTGAGAGTGAAGAACACCTTGCCGATGTTCGGGACCGGCGTCTCGTCGGTCGCGTACAGCTCGATGTCGGGAACCGGCGCGGGCTTGCCGTACGTGACCGGGTCCCCCTTCGCGACCTTGCTCGCCGGCGTCGATGCCACCCGGTCGGCGACCAGCACGTCGGCCGGGATCGCGGCACGCATGCGCTCCGCGGTCCAGTACTCGGCGGCGGTCGCCGTCTCGGATGCCGCGATGCCGACGTGATCGACCCCCGGCGATCCGGATGGCGGCGCGGCGACGGCCGCCGTCGGCGCGGCGAGCAGTGCGCACGCGACGAGCGCGGCACCGACGAGCCCGGAGCGAAGTGACGTGAATCTCATGGATGTGTCCTCCCTGGCGGCGGCTCGGTCCCCCCGGTCGGCGCACCGGAGCCGCGGTGAACTGAACTGCGGGAGAGCGTGTCACACGTCCCCCGTTCGCGGGAGTGCCGACGGGCAGGTTCGTGAGGATCCACCAACATCGGCGCGGAACCGAAGAATGCCTGCCGCGCCCATGCCGGGACGGCTAGGCTCGGCGTTTGGCCACGCAGCGTGCACCCGTGTGCTCAGCTGAGCAGCAGCAGCCGCTCAGGCGGTTCACACGCGCACGTGTGGGAGGATTGACGAGTCCTGCTCGGACGCTTCCCCCACCTTCGAGGAGCCATCGCTTCGCATGTGCGGCATCGTCGGCATCGTGTCAACCGAACCCGTCAACCAGCAGATCTACAACAGCCTCCTCCTGTTGCAGCATCGCGGTCAGGACTCCACGGGCATCGCCACGGCCGACGGGCCGATCTTCCACATGGCGAAGGCCCGCGGGCAGGTGCGCGAGGCGTTCCGCACCCGCGACATGCGCTCCCTCATCGGCAACATGGGCCTCGGCCACGTGCGCTACACGACCAAGGGCGCGGCCGAGCGTGAGGAAGAGGCGCAGCCGTTCTACGTGAACGCGCCGTACGGCATCATCCTCGTGCACAACGGCAACCTCACGAACACCCGTGAGCTCTCGAGCGACCTGTTCTCGATCGACCGCCGGCACGTGAACTCCACGAGCGACACCGAGATGCTGCTCAACGTCCTCGCGACCGAGCTGCAGGGGCAGATCAAGGGGCTCGACCTCGATCCCGACCAGGTGTTCCAGGCCGTCGAGCAGGTGCACGAGCGCGTCGAGGGCTCCTACGCGGTCATCGCGCTCATCGCGGGCTACGGCCTGCTCGCGTTCCGCGACCCGTTCGGCATCCGCCCGCTCATCCTCGGCAAGCGCCTGACCGAGGCGGGCAAGTCCGAGTGGATCGTCGCGTCCGAGTCGCTCGTGCTCGAGAACGGCGATTACGAGATCGTGCGCGACGTCGAGCCCGGCGAGGCGATCTTCATCGGCCTCGACGGCGAGATGACCTCCCGCCAATGCGCGAAGAACCCTCGCCTCGTGCCGTGCTCGTTCGAGTACGTGTACCTCGCGCGACCCGACTCGGTCATGAACGGCATCTCGGTCTACGAGGCGCGCCTGCGCATGGGCAACCGCCTCGCCACCACGATCGAGACGCACATGGACAAGGGCGACATCGACGTCGTCATGCCGATCCCCGACTCCTCCCGGCCGGCCGCCATGCAGGTGGCGCAGAAGCTCGGCATCGAGTACCGCGAGGGCTTCTACAAGAACCGCTACGTCGGCCGCACCTTCATCATGCCCGGGCAGGCCGAGCGCAAGCGCTCGGTGCGGCAGAAGCTCAACGCCATGGGCACCGAGTTCAAGGGCAAGAACATCCTCATCGTCGACGACTCGATCGTGCGCGGCACGACCTCGAAGGAGATCGTCGAGATGGCCCGGGCCGCCGGCGCCAACAAGGTCACCTTCACCTCGGCGGCTCCCCCGGTGCGCTTCCCGCACGTCTACGGCATCAACATGCCGTCGCGGCGCGAACTCGTGGCGTTCGGCCGCAAGATCCCCGAGATCGCGTCCGAGCTCGGCGCCGACCACATGATCTACCAGGAGGTCGCCGACCTGCAGGCCGCGATCACCGAGGGCACCTCGATCGAGCAGCTCGACATGTCGTGCTTCACGGGCGACTACGTCACGGGCACCGTCACCGAGGAGTACCTCGAGTGGGTCGAGAAGACGCAGCTCTCCTGAGCTCGCCGCGACATCCCGTCCTGTCGGGGGTCTCCTCCAGACTGGCGTGATGGGATTCACACGCAGCGGCGTCGCCCGCACGTCCGTGCTCGAGAGATCGCCTATGAAGAGGCCGGGCCCGCTGACGGGCCGGTCGCGGTGCTCTCGCACGGGTTCCCGTACGACGTTCGGGCGTTCGACGAGGTCGCCGACCTGCTCGCGGCATCCGGAGTCCGCGTCATCGCACCGTACCTGCGCGGCTACGGCCCGACCAGGTTCACGGATGCCTCGACGTTGCGCTCGGGCGAACAGGCCGCGCTCGCCCAAGACCTCGTCGACCTGCTCGACGCCCTCGGCATCGAACGCGCCGTGGTCGGCGGCTTCGACTGGGGCGGCCGCGCGGCGTGCATCGTCGCGGCGCTGCACCCCTCGCGCGTCGCCGGGCTCGTCACCGTCGGCGGCTACAACATCTTCAACCCGGCGCTCGCCGAAGAGCCCACGCGCCCCGAGTGGGAGGCCACGTACTGGTACAAGTACTACTTCCACTCCGAAGCGGGCCGTCGCGGGCTCGAGCGCTACCGCGATGAGCTCTGCGAGCTGCTGTGGACGACGTGGTCGCCCGAGTGGGCCGACGCGGCGAGGGCCTTCCGCGCGAGCGCGCCGAGTCTCGCGAACCTCGATTTCGTCGACGTGGTGATCCACTCCTACCGCCACCGCTCGGGGCTCGTCGACGGCGACCCGCGGTATGCCTCGATCGAGGCGGCGCTCGCCGCAGAGCCCCCGATCACCGTGCCGACGGTCGTCCTCGAGTCGGGCGCCGACGGCATCGGCGGGCCGAACGGCGCTGAAGACCGCGAGTTCTTCACCGGCCCGTTTGCCTTCCGTGAGCTGCCCGGCATCGGGCACGACCTGCCGCAAGAGGCGCCGCGAGAGTTCGCCGAGGCGGTGCTGAGCCTCATCTGAGGCCGCACGGGGCACGAGACCGCGTGGCACACGGCCAGCGGCGCACGTTGGTCGCGGCGGAGCACCGTCTTCGATGCGCCGACGCGACGACCATGCGCCGAGCGAGAAGTGCGAGAAGACGCGCGAACTCGCCGGGGGCGGCCCCGACAACTCGCCCGGCCGCCGGTAGCATGACCGCATCGGCGCGACGTTGGGGAACGGAGGGCGGCGTGAATGTCCTGCTCGGTGGGGTCATCGTCGTCATGGTCACGGCGATCACCGTCACCCTCATGCTCCTCGTGCGCCGGCGTGCACCCGAAGGGAGCTACTTCACCGACGGTGACCGTGCCTCGGGGGTGTTCGGCGTTCTCGCCACCGGCTTCTCGGTGCTGCTCGGATTCATCATCGTCATCGCGTTCCAGTCCTACGACGAATCGGTCACGGGGGCCGAGGCCGAGGCGACGATCGTGGCACAGCAGGTCGAGACCGCCCAGTTCATGCCGGCCGACGCCGCCGAAGCGCTCACCGGGCAACTGGTCTGCTACGCCCGCTCGGTCGTGGGGCCCGAGTGGGAGTCGGTCGAGCAGGGCACGCTGGGTGACGCGATCAATCCGTGGAACGCGGAGATGTACCGCACCCTCAAGGCCACCGACCCCCAGACCGCCGCCGAGCAGTCGGCGTACGACCGGTGGATGGACCAGACGAGCGAACGCGAGCAGGCGCGCCTCGACCGCGTGCACGGTGCAGAGGGGCTCATCCCGCCACCCCTCTGGATCATCCTGTTCGTGATCTTCGGTGTGCTGCTCGTCTACATGCTGTTCTTCGCCGATCCGGCTGAGGGTGCAGTGACGCAGGGGATGCTGATGGGCAGCGTGACGGCGATCATGACGATGCTCCTGCTGCTGCTGGTCTACTTCAACGACCCCCACGGAGGCGGGGTGGGACAGTTGCAGCCGAACGCCATGGAGCGCACCCTCCGCCTGATCGACGCCGAGCTCGACGTCGCCGGGCTCGACCTGACCCTGCCGTGTGACGGCGATGGCCGAGCGCGCTGACGAGGGATCGCGTGCGAGCGATCCCCTCGAACTCCTCGTCACGGTGCTCCTCGTCGTGGCCGCCGTCGCGACGTCGTGGAGCAGCTACCAGGCGACACGGTGGCACGGCGAGCAGGCCCAGGCGACGAGTCGCACCAACGCCGTGCGCATCGAGGCCGCCCGCGCGTCGAGCCTTGCCGAGGCCGAGACCGAGGTCGACGTAGCCACGTTCATCGCGTGGGCCGACGCGGACCAGAACGGAGAGCAGGAGCTCGCCGCGTTCTATCTCGACCGCTTCCGCCCGGAGTTCGGTGTCGCGTTCGACGCGTGGATCGCGACGAACCCCTTCACCGACCCGGGCGCCCCCGAGACGCCCTTCGCCATGCCCGAGTACCAGGTCGCGTCCAAGCTCGATGCCGACCGACTCGACGCGGAGGCCGAAGCCTCGGCCGACGAGGTGCGCCAGGATATCCAGCGCGCCAGCAATTACGTGTTGAGCGTCGTGCTGTACGCCGTGGTGCTCTTCTTCGCGGGCATCAGCACCAAGCTCGCGAGCCGCCGCCTGCGGATCGTCATGCTCGCATCGGGCGCCGCCGTGCTCCTCGCCGCCATCGTGTGGGTGGCGACGTTCCCGATCAGCATCGGGCTCTGAGTCGAAGCCGAGGCTCGAGCGACCGACGCGGGCCTACTCGTCGACGTGATGTGTCGACGAGTGCTCGACGGTCACCGAGCGGGCGCGGTGGGCGGTCGTGCGGTCGATGACGAGGGCCACGACCGCGCCGAGGGCGGCGCCGATGGTGGCGCATCCGAGCAGCAGGAACCCGAACACCTGGCCCTTGTCGAACTCGATCAGCTCACCCTCGACGGCCGGCTCACCCGAGAACGCGAAGGTGAGGATCAGCGCGGCGACCGCACCGAGCACGGCGCCGAGCGCGATGAACGTGCCGTAGCGGGGCGCCCGGCGCACCGTGACGGTGTCGCTCGTGACGTCGGTCTCGAGCGGCTCGGGCGCGACGGGGACTCCGCCGACGCTCACCACGGGGTAGTGCTCGGGCTTCTCAGGGGAGTTCTGCGTGTCGCTCACCCCTCTATTGTCGCTCAGCCGAGCGCCACGATCACCGAGAGCACGGTGAGCAGTGCGACGACGGGCGTCATCGTGTACCGCTCGGACTTGCTGCGCGAGATCGCATTCATCGGGATGCCGATGGCGAAGTACGCCGCGATGACCCATGCGCCCACGTCGACCACGAGCTCGGGCAACACCATGGGCACGAGTTCGGCCTTCATGAGGAACACCCAGGCGAACACGGCGTAGAGCACGATCGAGATGACGCTGCCGATGCGCTTCGCCCGAGGCAGGACGCGGTCGGCACCGCCCCACGCGAACCGGCCGAGCGGCGCTCCGAAGACGAGCGCGAGCTGGAAGACGGCGAGCGCGCCGAGGACGACGCAGAGCAGGATGGCGGCGATCGCGGCAGGAGTCACGGGGTGATCGTATCGGCCCCGCCAGACGTTCCCGGCGTGGAGCTGCCGAGCACGGGCAGCACCGCCGCGAGGTCGGCGCGCTGGCCCGACGCGTGCACCCGGCCGGCCACGCGGGCGTCAGCCCAGCTGAGCGTGCCGATCGCGAGGGCGAGCCAGGTCGAGGCATCCGTCTCGACGACGTTCGGGGGCGTGCCGCGCGTATGCTTCGGGCCCTCGATGCACTGCACGGCGCCATACGGTGGCACGCGCACCTCGACGGTGCCGCCCGGGGCGTGCTCGGCGAGCAGTTGCAGCGAGTACCGCACGGCGAGGGCGAGGGTCGTGCGATCGACGGATGCCGCGGCATCCGCACCCCCGGGCGTCACCCGCTGCACGACCTCGAGGGCCGCCCGACCCAGCTCGTCGTCGATCCTCGCGCGCGCCATGTCTCCATCTTCGCGCACCCGTGGGTGTCAGGAGTCGGCGGGAACCCGTCCGGAGGGGGCGATCCCGCGCACCGTCAGGATGAGGATCATCACCGCACCGGCGACGATCGCGATGTCGGCGACGTTGCCGATGAAGAGGTCGCCGTAGCCGATGAAGTCCACGACGTGGCCGCGCCCGAAGCCCGGCTCGCGGAACAGGCGGTCGCCGAGGTGCGTGAGTGCACCCCCCAGCAGGAGCCCGATGGCGATGGCCCAGCCGACCGATCGCACCCGCCATGCGAACACCGCGGCGACGACGGCCGCCCCGGCGGCGACGATCGCGAGCACCCAGGTGAGCTCGGTGCCGATGGAGAAGGCCGCGCCGGGGTTGTGGACGAGCACGAACCGGATGAGGTCGCCGATCACCGGAACGGTACGGCCGTCGTCGAGCCAGGTCACCGCCCACCATTTCGTGCCCTGGTCGACGAGCACCACGACGGCGGCGATGCCGAGCACCCACCAGAACAGTCGGGGCCCGCGTGCCGGTGCGGCGACCTCGTCGTCGCCGGAGGGGTCTGGTGCGCGGTTCGCGCCGGTGCTGTCTGGGCTCACCCGCCCCATTATCGCGGGCCGACGAGGCACCGCCGACCCGTGCCGCGGCGCGCAACACGGACCCCGGCTCCCGCACGACGCGGTAGCCTGAACCGGTGAGAATCCTGGTCCTCGGCTCGGGCGCGCGCGAGCACGCCATCATCCTCGCGCTCCTCGACGAAGACGCCCGGCACGAGATCATCGCGGCCCCCGGCAACGCCGGCATCGCGGCATCCCACACCTCGTCGTCGCGTGGCAGCGTCACGACCATCGCGCTCGACCCGACCGATCCCGTGATCGTCGCCGACTACGCGATCGACAACGACATCGAGCTCGTCGTCATCGGCCCCGAGGCCCCGCTCGTCGCCGGCGTCGCCGACGCCCTGCGCACACGCGGCATCGCGGTGTTCGGTCCGGGCAAGGCCGCCGCCGCCCTCGAGGGGTCGAAGACCTTCGCGAAGCGAATCATGGAGTCCGCGGGCGTGCCGACCGGCCGTGCGGCGCTCGCCGACACGCTCGACGATGTCGAGCAGACCCTCGACGAGTTCGGCGCTCCCTTCGTCGTGAAGGCCGATGGCCTCGCGGCCGGCAAGGGCGTGCTCGTCACCGAAGACCGCGATGCCGCGCTCGCCCACGCCGCCCACTACCTGCAGCAGGGGCCGGTGCTCGTCGAGGAGTTCCTCGACGGACAGGAGGTCTCGCTCTTCCTGCTCTCCGACGGCACGAACGTGCTGCCGCTCTCACCCGCGCAGGACTACAAGCGCCTCCGCGACGGCGACGCCGGCCCGAACACGGGCGGCATGGGCGCATACTCGCCGCTGCCGTGGCTCGACGACCAGTTCGGCAGCGAGCAGCAGTTCGTCGACGAGGTCATCGAGAAGATCGCGCTGCCCACCGTGCGCCGGCTCGCCACCGAGCAGACGCCGTTCATCGGCCTGCTCTACGCGGGCCTCATCCTCACGCCGCGCGGCATCCGCGTGATCGAGTTCAATGCGCGCTTCGGCGACCCAGAGACCCAGGTCGTGCTCCCCCGCCTCGAGACACAGCTCTCGGGCCTCCTCTTCGCCGCGGCGACGGGGGGGCTCGGCGGGCTGCCGCGCCCGGTGTTCCGGCCGGATGCCGCGGTCACGGTCGTGCTCGCGAGCGAGGGGTATCCAGAGGCCCCCGAGACGGGGCGCACCATCGAGGGGCTCGAGGCCGCGGCATCCGTGCCCGGCGTGCACCTCGCGCATGCCGCGACGGCGATCGGCACCGCGAGCTCACCCGACGACATGCCGCCGCTCATCGCCACGGGCGGACGGGTGCTCAACGTCGTCGCCGTCGGAAGGGACTTCGGCGAGGCGCGGCGCCGCGCCTATGAGGCGCTCGCGCATGTGCGCCTCGACGGCGGCCAGTACCGCACCGACATCGCGGCGCGCGTCACAGAGTAGGAGTCACGATGACGAACACCGGTGAACTGCCCGGCTGGACGCACATCTATTCGGGCAAGGTGCGCGACCTCTACGCGCCCACCAGGCTGCTCGACGACGACGACAGCTGGACGGGCGATCCGTTGCACCTCTCGCCGGTCGTGCTGGTCGTCGCGAGCGACCGGGTGAGCGCCTTCGACGCCGTGCTGACGCCCGCCATCCCGGGCAAGGGCGAGATGCTCACCGCCCTCACCCGATGGTGGTTCGACCAGCTCCCCGAGGTGCCCAACCACCTCGCCCATCCGCTCGACGACCGGCTCCAGGCGCTCGAGCTGCCCGAGGTCCCCGCCGAGGTCGCGGCTCGCGCCACGCTCTGCCGCACGCTCGACATGTTTCCGATCGAGTGCGTCGTGCGGGGGTTCATCACCGGCGGCGGCTGGAAGGAGTACCATGCCACGGGCGCCATCGGCGGCATCCCGCTACCAGAGGGGCTGCAGAACGGCGACCGCCTGCCCGAGCCGATCTACACGCCCGCGTGGAAGGCTCCGCTCGGCGAGCACGACGAGAACATCACCTACGAGCGCACCGTCGAGCTCGTGGGCGACGTCGTCGCCGCGCAGCTGCGCGAGCTGTCGCTCGAGATCTTCGCGCGCGCGTCGGCCATCGCCGAGGCGCGCGGCGTGATCCTCGCCGATACGAAGTTCGAGTTCGGCGCCGACCGCGACACGGGCATCGTGACCCTCGCCGACGAGGTGCTCACCTCCGACTCGAGCCGCTTCTGGGACGCCGAGGTGTACGCCACCGCTGCGACGCCCGAGCTGCGCATGGCGAGCTTCGACAAGCAGATCGTGCGCGACTGGCTCGCCGCGAACTGGGATCAGGATGCCTCCGAGGAGCCGCCGACGCTCCCGCACGAGATCGTCGAGCAGACCGCCGCGCGCTACCGCGAGCTGATCGAGCGGCTGACGTCGGGCGCCTGACTCCTACGACGTGCCGCCGCCCAGGTCGCCGTTGAGGAGCGTGACCCGGGCATTGAACACGGTCTCGGTGTCGGGCTCTCCGGCCCGGATCATCGGGCCGGCTGCGGCGGCATCCTGGTCGGAGACGCGAACGGGCTGAGCCCCGGTCGCCTGGAGCCGCTCTCGCGCCTCGTGTTCGACGAGCACGGGCACGAAATCACGGATCGGGTTGCCATCGAGCTCGTGATGCGCCTCGTGCACGACGGTCGCGATGCGCTCCCGCTGGAGCTGCGGGAAGCGACCGGCGAGACGGTCGATGACGGCATTCACGGCGTGCGCTTCATCGGGAGTTCCCATGCGGCCAGTCTGAGGTCCGGGCACGCCCGCGATCAAGAGCCGTTCATGAGGCTCCCAGCTAGTGGGCGTCTCATCCGGAATAGGGGCGCCGGAGCATGCGTTACCATTAGTTGTGACTACAACCAATGGCACCCGGGGTCCGGGACTGCTCGCCGCCGACACGGGCATGGGCGCGGTGACCCTGCGCGTCGGCGACCTCGACGGCATGATCCGGTACTACCGCGACGGCGTGACCCTCGAGCTGCTCAGCCACGACGGTGCGATCGCCGTGCTAGGGCGGGGTTCGACGCCCATCGTCATCCTCGAGCACGCGCCCGAGCTGCAGCACGCCGGGCCGCGCAGTGCCGGGCTCTTCCACACCGCGATCCTCTTCGACACCCGCGAGGCGCTCGCGACGGCGATCTACTCCGTCGCCTCGAAGCACCCCGGCACCTTCACCGGGAGCGCCGATCACCTCGTGAGCGAGGCGTTCTACTTCACCGATCCTGAGGGCAACGGCGTCGAGCTCTACTTCGACCGCGACCGCTCGCAGTGGAGCTGGACGCACGGCACGATCGAGATGGCGACGATGTACCTCGACCCGAACGCGTACCTGCGCGAGCACCTGAGCGAAGGAGCAGCGGATGCCGCGGCATCCGGTACCGGCCTCGGTGACGCGATCGTCGGGCACGTGCACCTCTCGGTCGGCGACATCGCGAGCGCCCGGGAGTTCTACGTCGACCGGCTCGGCTTCGAGACCACCGCGAGCCTCGGCACGTCGGCGCTCTTCGTCTCGGCGGGCGGCTATCACCACCACATGGCGATGAACACGTGGAACAGCGCCGGGGCGGGCAAGCGCCGGCTCGCGCTCGGGCTCGGCAGGGTCGAGATCGTCGTGCCGACCTCCGACGATCTCGGCGAACTGGGCGAGCGGATGTCCCACTACGGCGTCGCGACCCGCGACGACGGCCGTGTGCTCGCATTCGAGGACCCGTGGTCGAACCTCGTGGCGGCGCGCGCGGGCGCCTGACCGCCGGCCGCCGGCTGCGGGCCTCTCCGCACGCGGTCACCGCGCGGGCTTCGGCCCCTTCTTGTGCGACATGTCGTGGAACTCGGCGAAGCGCTGCCCGGGCACGGGCATCGGCGTGAGGTCGGGCCGCGCCCTCAGCCCGTCGAGCACGATCGTCAGCTGCCGGCGCCAGAACGGCAGGTACTCGCGCCCGTACTGCCCGAGCGAGCCCAGCATGTCGACGAGGATGCTCAGGTCGACGGCGGTGACATCGGGGCGGAGCGACCCCTCCACCTGCGCACGGCCGACGAGTCCGTCGATCGCCTCCTCGAAGGCGGCGCCCGGGCGATGCGACGGATCGAGTTCGGCGACCCGCTGCATGACCGCGGGCAGGTAGGGCTGGTCGGCGACCCAGGCGCCGAGGCGCTCGAGGTAGAGCTCGACCGACCGCCAGCCGGTCTCGGCACCGAGGATGTCGGACGCGAGATCGTGCAGTTCGGCGACGCCGGAGTCGTAGAGCTCGCGCACGAGCGCGTCGCGGTTCGGGAAGTGACGGTACACCGTGCCCGCGCCGACGCCGGCCCGGATCGCGAGCTCGTCGAGCGGGGCATCGACGCCGCGCTCGGCGAACAGGCGCCGCGCCTCGCGGAGCAGGCGCTCGTGGTTTCGTCGCGCATCGCGACGCGGCGAAGCAGCCGGGGTCACGCGACTCACTGTACGCCGCTCGTGGACTAGTATTCGGAGGGTCGCCTCCGTTTCCTCGATTCGGCGGCGGCCACCCCTTGGGGGAGGGGTGCGGCGCGGCGGGCATCAGGCCGGCTGGTCCGGGACGGGGGCGCCCGTCGCGCCCATCCGCGCCGGTTCGGCGACCGAGAGCGCGTGGCTAGGCTGGACCCGTGACTGAGCACGAGGGCGTGGCCGACGGCGTCGAAGCGAACACGCGCACCATCGAGGCATCCGTCGTCACCGATTTCAGCGATCGCATGAGCTACGGCGGCTACCTCGACCTGCCCACCCTGCTCAGCGCGCAGCGGCCGATCAGCAGGCCCGAGCACCACGACGAACTGCTGTTCATCATCCAGCACCAGACCACCGAGCTCTGGCTCAAGCTCGTGCTGCACGAGCTCGAGACCGCTCGCGACCTGCTGCGCGCCGACGAGCTCGGCAAGGCGCTCAAGGCGGTCGCCCGCGTGAAGCACATCCAGAAGACCCTGACCGAGCAGTGGTCGGTGCTCGCGACCCTGACGCCCGCCGAGTACGCGCAGTTCCGCGGGGTGCTCGGCAATGCGAGCGGATTCCAGTCGTACCAGTACCGCGCGGTCGAGTTCGTGCTCGGCAACAAGAATGCACGCATGCTGCAGGTCTTCGAGACGGATCCCGCGGCGAGCGCGATGCTCCGAGCCGCACTCGAGACGCCGAGCCTCTACGACGAGTTCCTGCGGCTCCTCGCGCGTGCCGGCTACCCGATCCCGGCGGCGATCCTCGAGCGCGACGTCACCCAGGCGTGGACGTTCCAGCCCGAGCTCGTGCCCGTCTTCACCGAGATCTACCAGCACACCGATGAGCACTGGGCCGCCTACGAGACGTGTGAAGAGCTCGTCGACCTGGAAGACAACTTCCAGCTCTGGCGGTTCCGCCACCTGAAGACCGTCGAGCGCATCATCGGCTCGAAGACCGGCACCGGCGGGTCGAGCGGCGCCACGTTCCTGAAGCGTGCGCTCGAGCTCACGTTCTTCCCCGAGCTGTACGCCGTGCGCACCGAGATCCCCGGCTGACGGATGACCCGGCACGACGAACCCGAATCGCCCGCGCACCCCCATGGCGCCGTGCTCGACCTCGGCCCGCTCGCGCAGCCGGTGCGGCGTTCGCTGAGCGGCGACCACCCTGGTGAGGCCGGCACGATGCTGCCGCCGCTCATCGATCACCACGTGCACCTCATGATCGTGGGCCGCGAGGCGATGCACGACACCGCGCTTGCGGGGGTCGTCGACCTCGGCGGGCCGCTCGACGCGATCGCGGCGCACGCAGGGCACGACGGACTGCCCGCGGTCGCGTTCGCCGGCAGCTTCCTCACCGCGCGAGGCGGCTACCCCGTCGGCCGGCCGTGGGCGGCCGAGGGCAGCGCCCGCGAGATCGACGCCGACACGGGCGACGGGCGCGGGGCGCTGCCGAGCGCCGCCGAGACGGCCGTTGCCGAGCAGCATGCGTTCGGGGCATCCGTCATCAAGGTGGCACTGAATTCCGTGGCCGGACCGGTCTTCGACCGCGCGACCCTCGACACGATCGTCGCAGCAGCCCACGAGCGGGGGCTGCCGGTCGTCGCCCACGTCGAGGGCGAGGGGATGTCGCGGTTCGCGATCGACGCCGGCATCGATGCGCTCGCGCACACGCCGTTCACCGAGCGCCTCGACACGGCCCTCATCGCCAGGGCGGTCGCCGCCGGGCAGCGTTGGATCTCGACGCTCTTCGTCGCGGGCCACGGCGAGCCGACACCCCAGCAGGAGGTCGCGCTCGACAACCTCACCCGATTCCACGCTGCGGGCGGGCGCGTGCTCTACGGCACGGACCTCGGCAACGGCGACCAGCCGCTCGGCGTGAACCCCGCCGAACTCGAGCTGCTGGCGCGGGCGGGGCTCGGGGCATCCGACCTCGTCTCCTCGATCACCGAGGCGTGGCCCACTGCCGTGGGCACCCGACACGACGGCATCGCGACGTTCGTGCCCGGCCCGCGACCCGTCGCACTCGACGAGCTGCCCGCCTGGCTCGCCACCGCCCGCATCGTGCCCGTCGAAGACCTGGAGCAATGGTGACCCTCGACCCCCATCACGCCTTCGCCCGCCGCATGGACCGCGCCGACGGGCTCGCGCACTACCGCAAGCGCTTCGTCGGAGCCGAGACCGACGTCGTCTACTTCGACGGCAACTCGCTCGGGCGTCCGCCGATGTCGGCCGTCGAACGCGTCGAGCGGTTCCTCCGCGAGCAGTGGGGCGGGCGGCTCATCCGCGGCTGGGATGAGGCCTGGCTGCAGCTGCCGACCGAGATCGGCGACCGCATCGGCCGCGCGGTGATCGAGGCGAAGGCCGGGCAGACGATCATCGGCGACTCGACGACCGTCCTGCTCTACAAGCTCGCGCGAGCCGCCGTCGACGCGCAACTCGCACGCGACCCCATGCGGCGCGAGATCGTGGTCGACACCGACAACTTCCCGACCGACCGCTACGTGCTCGAGGGCATCGCCCGCGAGCGGGGCCTGGAGTTGCGCTGGATCAGGGTCGACACGACCTCGGGCGTCACACCGCGCCAGCTCGCCGCCGCCGTCGGCCCCGAGACGGCCCTCGTGGTCGTCTCGCACGTCGCCTACCGTTCGGCCTACCTCGCGGATGCCCCCGAGCTCACGCGAATCGCCCACGATGCCGGCGCGCTCATCCTCTGGGACCTCTGCCACTCGGCGGGCTCCGTGCCGGTGCGAGCCGACCACTGGGGTTTCGACCTCGCCGTCGGATGCACCTACAAGTACCTGAACGGCGGCCCGGGCTCCCCCGCGTTCGCCTACGTTCGCGACGACCTCCAGGCCGTGCTCACCCAGCCGATCCAGGGCTGGTGGGGCACGACCGACATGTTCGCGATGGGCCCGGAGTACGAGCCGGTCCCAGACATCCGCCGATTCCTCTCGGGCACCGCGCCGATCGTCGGCATGCTCGCGATGGAGGAGACGCTCGCGATGATCGAGGAGGCCGGGATGCCGGCACTCCGCGCGAAATCGGTCGCGCTCACGGAGTTCGCCATCACGGTCGCGGGCGACTGGCTCGCACCGCTCGGCGTGACGCTCGCGTCACCGGCCGACCCCGCCGACCGCGGCGGCCACATCACCCTGCACCACGACGCCATGCGGGAGGTCACCGCGCGGCTCTGGCAGCAGGACGTGATTCCCGACTACCGCGATCCGGGCGGCCTGCGCATCGGCCTCTCGCCGCTCTCGACGAGCTTCGAGGAGGTGCATCGCGGGCTCGCCGCGACGCGCGACACCTTGAAGGAAGTGCTCATGGAACGGGCGGGGCTCAGCTGAGCCGAGCACTACGCGAACCGGCCGAGACTGTCAATGCTCTCGACCCGGTGCGATCGAGTGATCATGCTGGGCGAACGGGCGACTGCCGAGCACGTCGGCGGCCGGAAGGGAGCGACATGCAACGAATCATCCGCATCGCCATGCTCGTCGTGAGCGTCGTCGGGGTCGTCACGACCATCGTCAAGCGCTTCGGCCCGCGACTGCAGGAGTATGCGACGGCGACCGAGGCGTTCTGGTCGAACCCGAAGGTGGTCAAGGCTCGCGAAAAGGCATGGGAACAGGCACGACGCGCGCGCGCCGCCCAAACGGCCGCGAAGGCGCGCCAGGCATGAGCGGCACGACGGACGATGCGGCGGTGCCGCCCGAATCGGGCGCGGCGCGCGATCCGCACACCGCTGCCACTGGCGACCCGATGGACGCGACCGATTCCAGGGATCCGGATGCCCACGGCGGACCGAGCCTCAGCGAGCTCGCCGCCGACGCCGCCGGGGCCGTCGGCACGGCCGAAGCGGCCGAACGCACGGGTTCTCACGACGATGAGAACGGCGACGCCGCACCACCCGAGCCCGCGCGATAGCAGCCTCGAGGGGCCACTGGCAAGCCCGGAGGCCGATCGGGCTCCGGCGGGACAGCGAGCGTACGATAGCCACGATCACTGGCGAAGGGAGCACTGATGACCGACACCGACCGGAACATCAACGACGCCACGAAGGCCGCGCGGGAGTCCGCCGACCGCGTGTCCGACACCGCGCGCGAAGCGGCGGCAGAGGCGGCCGACATCACACGCGACACCGCGAACGACACTGCGGACGCCATCCGCACGGGCGCTGACCGGCTCGCCGACACCGCGGCCGGTGCGACGAACGAGACCTCGGATGCCGCGGGCGACCTGCTGGGCGAAGTCCGCGGCGCGGCGACCGACGCGGTCGACGCGATCTCGGCGCAGGCCTCGGCCGCCGTCGCGAACGCGAGGGAGATGGCCGACGAGGGCGTCACCTACGTGAAGGCCCGCTACCGCGAGAACCCCGGCCTCGTCATCGCCGTCGGTGCCGCGGCACTCATCGGGATCGGCATGGTGATCAAGGCGATCTCGCGCCGTTGACTCGCAGGTGAAGTTCAGTGCGGCGGTGCACCCGGTGCACCGCCGCACTCATGTGTGCGCGCATCGCGCCCGCCGTCGGGCGGCCCGAACGACGCTGCCACGCCCGATAGAATCGACGCATCCACACTTTCGACACCGGACGGAGAACCGCGGTGCCCACCATCGTCGTCGACGTGATGCCCAAAGCCGAACTGCTCGATCCCCAGGGCAAGGCCCTGGCCGGTGCCCTCGCCCGCACCGGCCGCGCCGGGTTCAGCGGCGTGCGCATCGGCAAGCGATTCGAACTGACCGTCGACGGCCCCGTCGACGACACCCTCAAGGCCAGCGTCAAGGAGATCGCCGAGGAGATCCTCTCCAACTCGGTCATCGAAGATGTCGTGGGCATCCACTACGAGGTCACGAACGCGGAGCTCGCCGAAGAGGCATCCGATGCGGCGACCGTGACCGACGACGGCTTCGGCGCACCGGCCGGCGAGACGCACTGAGGGTCGGGAGCGAACACATGCGCATCGGCGTCATCACCTTTCCCGGCTCGCTCGACGACCGCGACGCCCAGCGGGCCGTGCGCATCGCCGGCGGCGAACCGGTCGCACTCTGGCACGGCTCGCACGACCTCGAGGGCGTCGACGCGCTGATCCTGCCTGGCGGCTTCAGCTACGGCGACTACCTGCGCTGCGGCGCCATCGCGTCGCTCAGCCCCATCATGAGCGAGGTCGCGGATGCCGCGAACCGGGGCATGCCCGTGCTCGGCATCTGCAACGGCTTCCAGATGCTCACCGAGGCGGGCCTGCTCGAGGGCGGACTCATCCGCAACGATCACGGATCGTTCATCTGCCGCGACCAGGTGCTTCGCGTCGAGAACACGTCGACCGATTGGACGGGCGAGTTCTCCGCGGGCGACGAGATCACCATCCCGCTCAAGAACGGCGAGGGCGGTTTCATCGCCTCCGACGAGACGCTCGACCGGCTCGAGGGCGAGGGTCGCGTGGTGTTCCGCTACGTCGACGTGAACCCCAACGGGTCGCTCCGCGACATCGCGGGCATCTCGAACGCGCGCGGCAACGTGGTCGGCCTCATGCCGCACCCCGAGCACGCGGTCGAGCCGGGCTTCGGCCCCGACACGGCGGTCGCCATGCGCTCGGGCGTCGACGGGCTCGGCTTCTTCACGTCGGTCATTCGCCGGGCGCTCGTCGAGGCGTAGCCGCACCCTGCCGTCTTCGAAGCAGGAACGAGCGACCGAAACCGGTCGCTCGTTCCTGTTGTCGGTGCGGGTGACGGGCCGCTGTCGCTACCCGAGCGCGAAGGCCTGGACCTCGGCGAGCTGCAGTCGGTAGAACCCGATGCGGCCCTCCTCCGCCGTCGGCCGGCCGAGCTCGGCGACCTGCACGCGCAGGTACCGCGCCGGCGTCGTGTCGAACGTGTAGGTCTGCGGGCGAGGTCCCGGGTCGGGCTGACCGGTCACCTGGCGCACCGTCGTCCACGTCGTGCCGTCGTCACTCACCTGCACGGCGAACGCCTTCGGGAAGTGGGCGCCGTC
This sequence comes from Agromyces ramosus, assembly GCF_030817175.1. Taxonomy (NCBI): domain Bacteria; kingdom Bacillati; phylum Actinomycetota; class Actinomycetes; order Micrococcales; family Microbacteriaceae; genus Agromyces; species Agromyces ramosus. The sequence goes on from NZ_JAUSYY010000001.1 coordinate 1,408,760, forward strand.
GGTGCCGTCGCCGGCCGTGTCGTCGGCGGTCGCGGTCCTCGGATAGATCACGACCGTGTTCAGCGGCTTCGAGGCGCCGAGATCGAACGCGACCCACTGGTCGGCGCCGGTCTGCGATCGGTCGGGCGGGTTCGACGTGTAGCCCTTCGCTCCTCCGGCGAGGCTCTCGCGCTTGCCGTCGACCAGGTTGGCGGTGCCCCAGCCGGGCGCGGCCTGCAGGCTCGTCCGCGCCGTCGCGGCCGACCCGGCGAGCAGGTTCTGCGCCGCGTCGAGTCCCGTCGCGACGGGGAGGATCCACACGTCGGCGATCGACGGGTCGTACCCGCCGTCGACGTCCTGGAATCGGAGTCGCACCGTGCCGTCGGCCGTGATCGCCGCGTCGTCGACCAGGAACTGGTACGTCATCGTGCCGGTGCCGCCTGCCGTGCGCGTGTAGCGCTGCTCGAGCACCGTGACGCCGTCGGCCGAGACGTCGTAGGTCTTCGCCCGCGCCCCGTCGAACGTCTCGACCGCGCGCACCACGAACGGCTCGCCGGAGGGAACGGCGACGTCGAACTCGAACCAGCCGCCCGGGAAGGACGTGTGGGTGTACCGCCGGGTGAGCCCGGCCTCGGCCGAGGTGCCCGAGTGCTCGGATGCCGTCAGCCGGTGCGACCGCTCCGAGGCGGCGAGCCCCAGGTCGACGTGATCGACGACGACCGCCGGAGCACTCGAGAGGCCGACCGAGAGCGAGGCTTCGCCGCGTTCCTCGTCGGCGGAGCCGACCGCGGCCGTGAGGCTGACGTCGCCGGCGGTGACGGTGTAGGGAACCGTGACCTCGACGGTCGGCCGACCGGATGCCCCGGCGGCGAGCGTGAACGGAACCTCCGCCTGCTCCCATCCGTCGGGCCCGGTCACCTGCACCGCGCCCGAACGCTCGTCGTCAGTGCGGTTGACGAGGTCGACCGCGAGCACGACGACATCGCCGGGGTGCGCCGCGGCCGGCTCGATCGACACGGACTGCACCGCCACAGGCGCGGACACCGCGAGCTCGGCACTCAGCGGAAGGGTGACCTCCGTGCCGCCGTAGCGGTAGGTGAGCGACCCGGTGAGATCGTATCGGCCGGGCTCCGCGTCCGCGGGGACTGCGACATCGAAGGCGAACTCGGTCGTCGAGCCGGGCGTGAACGCCGCCTTCCCCTGCCGCGGAAGGGCGGTGACCGTCCACCCGTCGCTGGAGCTCACCTCGGCCTCGACCTTGCTCAGCTTCTTCTCGCCGCTGACCACGAGGACGACGGCCACGCGGGCCACGTCGCCCGGGAAGACGGCATCGGTCGGTGTCGCGAGCGACGCCGCGGCGCCGACGAGCGTCGCCGACACCACCGAGAGATTCGCAGCGGCGGGCTCGAGGATCGCGCGAAGCACGTCGGCGGTCGCTCCCGCGAGCACCCCGCGCTCGACCTCACGGTCCAGCCAGGCGGTGATCGACTGGATCGTGCTCAGGGCCTGGTGTGCGGCACCCGCCGTTCGCAGGTCGCGGTCGCGACCGCCCTTGTCGTCGGTGAACGCGTCCCACGTCTTGCCGGCCCGATCGGCGAACTTGCCGGCGAACTCGGTGAGCGCCTCGGACTGCTCGGCGGAGAGGGCTCCGCCGTCCGTCAGTGCGGCCACCTGGTCGCCGAACGCGGATGCCGCATCGCGTGCGTCTCCGATGCGTCCGAGCGTCTGGTCCTGTGCGAATGCGTACTCGCCCGAGCCCACCGTGAACACGGCCACGCCATCGGCGAAGCTCGAGAACTCGATGCCCGGCACGGACTCCGCGGGGATGCCGCCCTCGGTGATCCCCCAACGACTCGACGTCGGAATGCGCACCTCGGCGGTCGTGTTCGGCGGCACCGTCACGTCGAGTCGCATCGCGCCCGAGGCATCCGCTCGCCAGGACGAGGCGACCGTTCCGTAGGGCGTGTCGAGCGAGAAGTCGACCCAGTCGATGCCCGCGCCGGCCTGCGGTGCGATGAGCGCCTTGCGGTAGCCCGGCTCGAGTGCGGAGACGCCGGCCATGGTGCGGTACATCCACTCGCCCACTGCGCCGTAGGCGTAGTGGTTGAAGGAGTTCATCTCGACCGGACCGAAGGTGCCGTCGGGCATGATCGAGTTCCAGCGCTCCCAGATGGTGGTCGCCCCCTTGCCGATCTCGTATCCCCACGACGGGTAGTCGGTGTTCTGCAGCAGGATGTACGCGATATCGGTCCGTCCGATCGCGGTCAATGCCGGAAGCAGGCCGTCGACGCCGAGGAAGCCCGTCGACAGGTGGTTGCCGCGACGCTCGAGCGTCTCGACGAATTGCGCCGCGACCTGGTCCTCGAGACCGGCGGGGATGAGGTCGTTCATGATCGTGAGGATGTACGCCGTCTGGGAGTCGCCGCGCACCGTGCCGTCGGCGCCGACGAATGCCGCGCCGAACGCCGCCTTGATCGCCTCGTACCGCTCGAAGTACACCTGAGCGTCGTCGTCGCGACCGAGCGCCTGCGCCATCTCCGCGAACTCCCGCGTGCCCTTGGCGAGGAACGCCGTGTCGATCACCGTCGCCGGGGTGTCGTCATCGAGGTTCAACCAGTCGTTGTAGCCGCCGACGTTGCGGATGTGGCCGGGGGCCGTGGCGTCGAGGTAGTCGACGTACCGCTTCATCGAGTCGTAGCTGTCGAGCAGCACCTGGGTGTCGCCGTAGGCCTGCCAGATCGAGTACGGCACGTGCACGCCCGCGTCGGCCCATCCGGCGCGACCGTACCCGCCGTCGAACCTGCCGGGGATGATGGGTGCGACACCAGGGAACGAGCCGTCGGCACCCTGCGTGTCGCGCAGGTCCTGCAGCCACTTCGTCAGGAACAACTGCGAGTCCATGTTGACGTTCGCCGTATTGGAGAAGACGTTGATGTCGCCCGTCCAGCCCATGCGCTCGTCACGCGCGGGCGTGTCGGTCGGGATGGAGAGGAAGTTGCCGCGCTGGCCCCAGACGATGTTGCTCTGGAGCTGGTTCACGAGTGCCGATGACGTCTCGAGCGAGGCGGTCGGCGTGTTGTCGGTGCCGACGACGACACCCGTGATCGCTTCGGCCGGCGGGGCCTCGTCGACCCCGGTGATCTCGACGTAGCGGAAGCCGTGGAAGGTGAACTTCGGCTCCCACGTCGCCGTGCCGTCGGCGCCGAAGGTGTAGTAATCGGTCGCCTTCGCGCTGCGGAAGTTCGCCGTGTACAGCGTGCCGTCGGGGTTCAGCACCTCCGCGACGCGGATGCGCACGGTGTCGCCGGTCTCCCCGGTGAGCGTGACCCGGGCGTGGCCGACCATGTTCTGTCCGAGGTCGTAGACGTGTACTCCCGCGGCCGGGCTCGGCAGCACCGTCGCGTCGAGCTCCTCGGTGACGCGCACCGGCGGGTCGATCTGCGGTTGGAGTTTCGCGGTGGCGGTGGGACGCTCGACGACGTCGGCCCATTCACCGTCGTCGTAGCCGGGCTCCGACCACGCGCCGAGGGCGTCCGCGCGTCGCGCGTCGTACGCCTCGCCGTCGAGCAGGTCGGCGGACGTGGTCGGCCCGTTCGTGGTGCGCCAGCCGTCGTCGGTCGCGACGACCTGCTCCGTGCCGTCGGTGTACCGGATGCGGAGCTGCGCGATCAGCGAGGTGTCGCTGCCGTAGATCGAGTCGCCGAACATCGCGACGCGTCCGGCGTACCAACCGTCGGCGATCTCCGCGCCGAGCGCGTTCTCGCCGTCGGCCACCTGCCCGGTGACGTCGTACGTCTGGTACAGGATGCGCGTGCGGTAGTCGGTCCATCCAGGTGCGAGCTGCTGGTCGCCGACCGGCTCGCCGTTGAGCTGCAGCTCGTAGAGGCCGCGCGCCGCGGCGTAGATGCGCGCCGACTCGACCTCCCTGTCGACCTCGAACTCGGTGCGGAGCACCGGCACCGCCGAGCCGAACGCGTACCATGCGTCGGTGTCGCCGGCCACGACGAGGTTGCCGCCCTGCACCGTTCCCGCCGTGAAGGTGCGGTCGCCCGAGGCGAAGGTCGTGGCGAGCAGCACGTCACCCGACTCAGCCGTCACCTTCACCTCGGAGACGGTGCCCGTCTCGGCGCCGCTCGTGCGGAAGCCGACGAGCCCGGGCGCGTTATGCGTGGCGACCGTGCGGGTGTCGAGCACCGCGCCGTCGACCCTCGTCACGATCGTCCTGCCGTCGACCGTGATGGAGTACTCGTGCTCGGCCGCGAAGTCGAATCCCGCGGGGAACGCCGTCGGGGTGAGCACCGAGTAGCCGCCGTTCGTCTTCACGTGCGGGCGCAGCGATCGCTCGCTCTGGCTGAGCTGCCACATGTAGGCGTTGCCGCCGTCACGCCCCCGGAAGTACACGCCGAGCGAGCCGGAGATCTTCGAGGCGTCGAAGGTCATCGTGTAATCGGTCCATGCTGTCGGGATCGACGTGTCGGCGCCGATCCAGTCGGCGCCGTCCCAGTCGTCGACCGAGGCGAGTGCCGTCTCGAAGCTCGCCGGGGCGCTCCAGTCGGACGCCTGTCCCTCGCCGTCCCACACGCGGACCTGCCAAGCGTAGGCGGTGGCTCCCTCGAGGTCGGGGCCGCCGTAGGGCACCTCGACCGAGGCATCCGACTCGACCTTGCCGCTGTCCCAGACGTCGGGGGCGGACAATCCGCCCTCGCTCGTCGCAACGCGCACCTGGTAGGCGCCCTGCACCGTGCCACGGGCGTCGGAGGTGAGCTGCCAGCTCAGCTTCGGCGTCTCCAGCGGGATGCCGATCGGGTTGACGGCCGAGTTCGTCTCGAGCACGCCGACGCCGACCGGGGCCGATTGAGCCGCCGCCGCGAGGGCTGGAGCCGGAGGGGTCGAGATGACGGAAGCGAAGACCGTGCCGGCGATGACCACGCCGACCGCTGCACTGCGGAAGTTCGAAAGCACGCGTTTCTCCTCGTTGATGAAACGATTCACTTAGTGTTCAGTGTGGAGCTTAGCCAGCAGGTCGTCGCGCGGTCAACCATCTGCCGTGTTCGTCGGCGTGTCGTCCTGTTCCCGAACGCGGTGCCGCGTGCGTCGGGGCGACTGCCTCATGATGCGACATCCGGATGCCTCGAAGCGGCGCTCACGGCGCGAAATGACGCGCTCGCGGCCGCACGCAACGCGACGCCCGCCGGCACCGGCAGGATGGAGGGGTGACCGAACCGACCCCCGAACCACTCACCCCCGAGCTCGAGGCGACGATCGCCGAGATCTTCGGACGGCGCGACCGCGAGCACATGCAGCCGACGATCGACGAGTTCCTCGCCCTGCTCGCGGAGCACCCCCGACAGCCCGAGGTGCTCTACGAGGTCGGCGGGTCCTACGACACCGCCGGCGAGGAGCAGACGGCGCTCGGGTACTACGAAGCCGCGATGGCGGCGGGACTCTCGGGCGACCCGCTGCGGCGGTGCCTGCTGCAGTACGGAAGCACGCTGCGCCTTCTCGGACGCCTCGAGGAGTCGCTCGCCGCGCTCGACCGGGCACGCGCCGAGTATCCCGACTCGGCCTCGGTACGCGCGTTCCACGCACTCGGCCTGCACGCCGCCGGCCGCAGCGACGCCGCCGTGGGCGAGCTGCTCGCGCTCGTCGCCGACGGCATGCGGATTCCCGACGTGCTGCGCTACGAGGCCGCGCTGCGCGGCAACGCCGCCTACCTCATGCAGCTCGACGCCGAGCAACCGATCGACTGAGCACCTGAGCACGGCACAAGGGGCGCCGCCGGCATCGGGCCCTGCTCCGGCATCCGCTCAGTACTGCAGCAGGCTGTAGACCTCGTAGCCGGCGAGCCGCTCACGGCCGCCGAGTCCCGTGAGCTCGAGCGCGACGGCGATGCCGGCGACCTGCCAGCCCGCGCGCTCGACGAGTCGCGCCGCCGCGCCCACGGTGCCGCCGGTCGCGAGCACGTCGTCGAGGATGAGCACACGCGCGCCCGGTTGCAGCTCGCCCTCGTGCACCTCCAGGCCAGCCATGCCGTACTCGAGGGCGTAGCTCTCGCTCAGCACCGCGCGCGGGAGCTTGCCGGTCTTGCGCACGGTGAGCACGCCAGCGCCGCAGAGCGCCGACGCGGCCCCGGCGAGCAGGAAGCCGCGCGCCTCGACACCGCCGAGGTCGTCGAATCGCCCCTCGAAGGGTGCGGTGAGCGCTGCCGCGAGCGCACGGAACGCCGGCCCGTCGGCGAACACCGGCGTGAGGTCGCGGAACAGCACCCCCGGCTCGGGGAAGTCGGGGATCAGCGCGATGCGCGGTTCGACGAGGGCGCGCGCTTCGGTCTCGTTCACCGACACAGGCTACCGCGGGGCTCGGGGCGGCGAACCGGGCGCCGCGGGCCTGCGAGGATTGGAGGACTCGAACCCTGGAGCATCCGTGTCACCGAAGCGTCTCTTCCGCGCCCTCGCCCTCGCCGAGGCCGTCACCTGGACGATCCTGATCGTCGCCATGATCCTGAAGTACGCCGCCGTTGTCGAGTCGGCAGTGCTCGTGGGCGGGTCGATCCACGGGTTCGTCTTCCTCGCCTACGCGTTCGCTGCCGTGCTCGTCGGGGTCAACCAGCGCTGGGGCGTCGGCCTCATGGTGTTGGCCGTCGTGACGGCGATCGTCCCGTACGCGACCATCCCGTTCGAGCTGTGGCTCGTGCGTTTCGGCCGGCTCGAGGGCGGCTGGCGGCACGAGCGCACCGAGCACCCGGCCGACGGCAACTGGGTGAACCGGATGCTCCGGTGGTTCCTCGCCCGCCCGGTGCTGCTCACCGTGCTCGCGGTCGTCGGCATCGCCGCCGTGTTCACCGCACTGCTGGTCATGGGCCCGCCCGGGGGCCGCGAGGCCTGATGGCCGGCCGCGGCCTGCGGCAGGATGGAGGCATGCCCATCCTGAACAAGGACATGACCCTCTGCATCTCGCTGGCAGCTCGGCCCTCCAACCTCGGCACGCGCTTCCACAACTTCCTCTACGACGAGCTCGGCCTGAACTTCATCTACAAGGCGTTCACGACCGACGACCTCGAGGGGGCGGTGCGCGGCATCCGTGCCCTCGGCATCCGCGGATGCTCCGTGTCCATGCCGTTCAAGGAGGCGGTGATCCCACTCGTCGACGAGCTCGAGCCGTCGGCCGCGGCGATCGACTCGGTGAACACGATCGTGAACGCGGGCGGACGACTCGTCGCCTCGAACACCGACTACGAGGCGATCGCGGCACTCATCGCCGAGCACGAGCTCGACCCGGGGCAGCGGGTGCTCGTCCGCGGGTCGGGCGGCATGGCGAAGGCGGTTGTGGCGGCGTTCCAGGGCGCCGCGTTCGATGACGTCACGATCGTCGCGCGCAACATCGACGCCGGCGGCGCCCTTGCGGCGAAGTACGGCTACGAGTTCACGGCGGATGATCCCGTGCCCGACTTCGACCTGATCGTCAACGTCACCCCGATCGGCATGCGCGGGGCCGACGCCGATGCGCAGGCGTTCGCGCCGGCGTTCGTCGACCGCGCCCAGACGGTGTTCGACGTCGTCGCGTTCCCCGCCGAGACCCCGCTCGTCACGGCTGCGCGCGCAGCGGGCAAGCGGGTGATCTCGGGGGCCGAGGTGATCGCGTTGCAGGCGGCGCGGCAGTTCGAGCGGTACACGGGCGTGGCGCTCACGCGCGAGCAGGTCGAGCGGGCGGCAGCGTTCTCGCGCGCGGAGTAGCGAGTCGGGTGGCGCCCCGGCCCCGCGGTCCTACCGGTGCACGCGGTTCACGAGGGCCGTGATGACGAGTGCGCCGGTCGAGCAGAGGAGAAGCGCCACGAACACCCACGGCAGGCCCGCCGGCCCGAGCACGTTGTAGAGCAGGGCGCCGAGGAGGGCTCCGCCCCCGATGCCCGTGTTGAACGCGGTCGTGTAGAACGACGCGGCCGCGTCGCGGATGCGCGACGACGCCGAGTGCAGCAACCGCGTGTTGAGCAGCGGCGGGAGAGCGCCGAATGCGGTGCCCCACAGCAGGAAGCACGCGATGCCGAGCCCCGGCACCTGCGCGAAGACCGCGAGCCCGGCGACGCCGATGCCGGTCGCCACGAGCGCGATCGTGAGGCCGATCGTCGGGCGGCGGCCGAGCACCGTTCCGGCGAGCACGAGCCCGGCGGCGCCGGCGATGCCGTAGGCGAGCAGCATCGGGCTGAGCACGCTCGGCGGCAGGCCCATCACCTCGGTGACGAACGGCGCGACGTACGTGTAGAACGTGTACGCCCCGACCATCGTGACGGCCGTGATGAGGCAGACGACGATGACCGGCACGAACGTCCGGTCGCTGCGCAGGCGCAGTGGCGCGGCATCCGCTTCGCCGGCGTGATGCCGCACCGGCGGCAGGAAGCGCCAGACGAGCAACGCGCCCAGCAGGGTGAGCACGCCGACGCCGGCGAACGCGAGGCGCCAGCCGAACGCCTGGCCGAGCGCTGTGGCGAGGGGGACGCCGAGCACGAACGCGAGCGATCCGCCGGCGACGCTGATCGAGACGGCGCGGGCGAGCTGCTCCTTCGGCACGAGGTGGCCGGCATAGGCGCCGACGACCGACCAGAAGAGCCCGTGCGCGGCGCCGCCGAGGATGCGAGTCGCCAGCACGGTGCCGTAGTTCGGCGCCAGGGCGGTGAGCACGCAGCTGACCGCGAGCACGGCGAGGCTGATGACGATGAGGGTCCGTCGCGGGACGCGCTTCGTGAGCGCGGCGAGCGGCACGGTGAGCACCACGACCGTCGCCGCGAACACGGTGACGAGCAGGCCGATGAGCGGCTCGCCGACCTGCAGCTCGGCGCTCATGTCGGGCAGGAGGCCCGTCGGGATCATCTCGATCGTGACCGAGAGGAAGACCGCGGCTGCGAGCACGATGAGCCCGAGCCACGGGAACGGCGGCATCACGGCGGGCGTGGAGGACGTGGAGTAGAAGGGTGTGGACGGCGTCATGGGGATACCTGAACGACGGGCGTTCCCCGCGGGCGCGGCGCGGGGCTCCGCGAATGCGCAACGGCGGGTCGACTACGCGCTGTGTGCGCGCCCAGGGCCACCGGGAATGCGGCGACCAGCGCCTATTCTACGTCAGCGAGGTCGTCCGCAGCCAGGCCGACCCCGCGAGCGCCCACCCGACGCCCGGTAGACTTGCACGGTCAGGCATCCGCCCGCGGCATCCGCCTCGCCGCCCTTCTCTGGAGTTCGCCACCTGTGACCGCTCAGACTCCCGCCACGACTCCTGCGCCCGCGAAGGTCCAGCTCGACACCGTCGAGTTCGCCGCGACCACGCCCGAGAAGGAGCAGCCGTACGCCGCGCTGGGCTTGAAGCCCGACGAGTACGAGCGCATCCGCAACATCCTGGGTCGCCGGCCCACGAGCGCTGAGCTCGCGATGTACTCGGTGATGTGGAGCGAGCACTGCTCCTACAAGTCGTCGAAGATCTACCTGCGCCAGTTCGGCAAGAAGGTCACGCCGGCGATGAAGCAGCACCTCATGGTCGGCATGGGCGAGAACGCCGGCGTGCTCGACATCGGCGAGGGCTGGGCCGTCACCTTCAAGATCGAGTCGCACAACCACCCGAGCTACATCGAGCCGTTCCAGGGCGCGGCCACGGGCGTCGGCGGCATCGTGCGCGACATCATCTCGATGGGCGCACGCCCGGTCGCGGTCATGGACGCGCTGCGCTTCGGCGCGATCGACCACCCCGACACGGCTCGCGTCGTGCATGGCGTCGTGTCGGGCATCAGCTTCTACGGCAACTGCCTCGGCCTGCCGAACATCGGCGGCGAGACCTGGTTCGACCCGGTGTACCAGGCGAACCCGCTCGTGAACGCCCTCGCGGTGGGCGTCATGCGCCACGAAGACCTGCACCTCGCGAACGCGAAGGGCGCCGGCAACAAGGTCGTGCTGTTCGGCGCGCGCACGGGCGGCGACGGCATCGGCGGCGCGTCGATCCTCGCCTCCGACACCTTCGCCGAGGGCGGCCCCACCAAGCGACCCGCGGTGCAGGTCGGCGACCCGTTCGCCGAGAAGGTGCTCATCGAGTGCTGCCTCGAACTCTTCGCGGGCGACCTCGTCGAGGGCATCCAAGACCTCGGTGCGGCCGGCATCTCGTGCGCCACGTCCGAGCTCGCGTCGAACGGCGACGGCGGCATGGCGATCGTGCTCGACGACGTGCTGCTGCGCGACCCGTCGCTCACGCCCGAAGAGATCCTCATGAGCGAGAGCCAGGAGCGCATGATGGCCATCGTGCGTCCCGAGAAGCTCGACGGCTTCCTCGAGGTCGTGAAGAAGTGGGATGTCGAGACGAGCGTGCTCGGCGAGGTCACCGACACCGGCCGCCTCAGCATCATGTGGCACGGTGAGGAGATCGTGAACGTCGACCCGCGCACCGTCGCCGTCGACGGTCCCGTCTACGAGCGCCCGGTCGCCTACCCCACCTGGATCGACGCGCTCCAGGCCGACACGGCGGCGAACCTCGATCGCCCGGCGACCCCCGACGAGATCCTCGAGCAGTTCCTGCGGCTGGTCGGCAGCGCCAACCAGGCCGACGCCGCGTGGGTCACGAACCAGTACGACAAGTACGTGCTCGGCAACACCGCGCTCAGCTACCCCGATGACGCGGGCATGGTGCGCGTCGACGAGCAGACCGGCCTCGGCGTCGCCGTCGCCACCGACGCGAACGGCCGCTACTCGCAACTCGACCCGCGCCAGGGCGCGAAGCTCGCCCTCGCCGAGGCGTACCGCAACGTCGCGGTCACGGGCGCCGTGCCCATGGGCGTCTCCGACTGCCTGAACTTCGGCTCCCCCGAGAACCCCGAGGTCATGTGGCAGTTCTCCGAGACCGTCGAGGGCCTGAGCGACGGATGCCTCGAGCTCGGCATCCCCGTCACGGGCGGCAACGTCTCGTTCTACAACCAGACCGGTGACGTGCCGATCCACCCGACGCCCGTCATCGCCGTGCTCGGCGTGATCGACGACGTCGCCCGCCGCATTCCGAGCGGCTGGCAGGACGACGGCCACAACATCTACCTCCTCGGCGACACCCGCGCCGAGCTCGACGGCTCCGCGTGGGCCGGTGTCGTGCACGACCACCTCGGCGGTCGGCCCCCGGCGGTCGACCTGCCCGGCGAGCAGCGTCTCGCCGAGCTGCTCCGTGCCGCGGCGGTCGAGGGCCTCATCGACTCGGCGCACGACCTCTCCGACGGCGGCCTCGCGGTCGCACTCGCCGAGGCGGTCGTCCGCTTCGGCGTCGGCGCACGGGTCTTCCTCGGCGAGGTCACCGGCGATGCCGACATCGACGTCGCCACGGCGCTGTTCTCCGAGTCGGCCGGCCGGGTCATCGTGAGCGTCCCACGTGAAGACGACGTGAAGTTCCGCGGCCTCTGCGACGGCCGGGGCTACCCGGTGCGGCGCATCGGCGTGACCGACGCGGCATCCGGTGCCCTCGAGGTGCAAGATGTCTTCACCGTCACGGTCGAAGAACTGCGCACCACCAACCGCGCACCGCTCGCCGAGGCGTTCGGCGCGGTCGTCGGGTACTGAGCGAGCGGATGCCGCAGGCAACCGGAATGAGCCACCGATGATCGCCGAGGCGACCGGAGGCTCGCATCCCGATCATCGCGGCTACCCGCCGCGCTCTGCCCGGGAGCACGGCTTCTTCTTCGCCTGGCGCCGCTGGAGCGGCACACCCGCCCTGCCGGAGCACACGGCGAGCGACCTGCGCTGGTTCGAGCTCGACGCCATGCCCGACGACGTCGTGCACCACGAGCGCCTCGTGATCGAGCGGCTGCGCGACGGCGCGCTCGAGCCGATCACCTCCTTCGGGTTCTGAGGCGCCCCCGATGCCCGTCGAGTCGTACCTTCTCACCGCGATCCCGGCCGCCTTCGTGCTCGTCATCGTCGTCGGCATCGTCGTCCGCTGGGTGCGGGCACCCCGCGGTGCACGCTCGCGGCTCCGGCACGCGTTCGGACCGATCGCGAGCGCCGGAGAGACCTACCAGCAGCTGCACACCGGCCAGCAGGGGCTCCAGGAGTCGATCATCGAGTCCGTGCAGGAGCAGGAGATCGGCGGCGCCGAGCAGGCACACGGCGACACGACCGCGCCGACGCAGCCGGGCGGCGTCCGCTTCAGCGGCGACCGGCGGTAGCCGGCAAAGACGCCGGTCAGGCGCCCGCTGGCGGGTGCACGAGCAGGTCGACGCGGTCGGCGAGATACCCGTCGAGCGCGGTGAGCGCATCGGGCTGTGCGGGGCTCCAGCGCACGAACACCTCACCGTCGCGAAGCACGAGCGGTCCGGATGCCCCGGCGCGCGCGAGCTCGTCGAGGTCGATCGCGCTCGCATCGAAGTTCACGGTCTCCCCTTCCGGGATGCCGCCCTTGACGGCGGCCGCGCGAAGCGCGCGCTGCTCGGCGACCGTCGCCGCGGGGACGCTCCGCCGAGCGGGACGCTCGGCGCGCACGACGCGACCGGCCGCGAGCACGTCGCCCGCGTCGTCGAGCAGCAGCACGCCGAGCCGCCACACGCGACCCCGGGGCACCATTCGGGCGGCACGGGTGATGCCGAGCACCCGCCGCTCGGGCTCGAGGTCGGCGAGGGTCTCGGTGCGGGCCGCGCCTGCGCGCAGTGCGGCGACCGCAGCGCCGGCGAGCGCGGCGATTCGCGCGAGCGACGGCTCAGGGGCATCCGTCATCTCGACCTGCCGATGAGTTCGAGCAGCGCCCGGCCGTAGGCCTCCGAGACGTCGGGATGCTCGAACCGCCGCCGATCGCCCGCGATCTCGACCTCGACCTCGAAGGCGTCGTCGAGCCGCCGCAGCGCGCGGAAGGTCGATCGGAGCAGCTCCCGCAGCTGGTCTTCGCGTGGCAGCCACACGGCGTCGGCGAGCGCGACCGAGTCGAGCGCCCACTCGGTGGTGCCGTTGAAGCCGAGGATGGTGCCGGTCGGGTAGCGATGCGCCTCGATCGTCATGTCGCTCACCGTGAAGACGTCGGCCTCGACCTCGGATTCGACGGCGTCGGGGAGGTCGAGCTGGAACCGGTCGCCGGACTCGGGATGCCACGTGAGTCCGGCATCCCGGAGCGCGATCGCGAGGTCCCGGCTGATCATGGCGTGCGCGCCGCCTCGGGCTCACTCACGCGATCAGCTCGCGGCCGCCGCCCGCGGCTGGGCCTGCTCGCTGTAGGTCGCGCTCACGAGGATCGGCATGTGATCGGATGACCCGCGCTTCAGGGTCTCGACGCCGCTGATGTCGAGGCCGACCGACGTCGCGAGGTCGAAGTGCCCGCGGAAGAACTTGTAGCGCGTGTACGTGCGCTTGTCGCTCAGGGTCAGCTCGTAGCCGGTGTCACGCACCTTCTCGCCGAGGTTCTCCTTGAAGATCGGGTAGTTGTAGTCGCCGACCATGAGCGTCGGGAGGCCCGGCCCGAGCAGCTGCAGCTCCCCGAGCGCCGACTTGATCTGGTGACGTCGCAGCGAGTTGAGCGCCGTGAGTGGCGCCGCGTGGAATGACGCGACGATCAGTTCGCGCTGCTCGGCGAGGTCGAAGAGCCGCACGCCGATGAGGCGCTCGTGAGCCGGGCGCAGCACACGATCGTGGAGCGACTTCTTCAGCACGAAGGTCTGCACCTTGACCGCCCGGTAGCGGTCGGCGCGGTAGTAGACGGCCAGGCCCAAGCGGTTGCGCATCGTCGAGTCGGCGAGCTGCAGCGAGTGGATGTGCGACGGCAGCTCGCGCGTGTCGGCCTCCTGCAGGCAGAGCACGTCGGGCTCGTAGCGCTCGGCGATGCCGACGAGCTCGCCGCTGGCCCGGTGCTTGCGAAGGTTGTAGCTGATCACTCTCATGTACGGACCAGCCTATGTCGCCGTCGCCCACTGGCAATGCCTGTTCACGCCGTGCGCCGTCCCGGCGCCACGCCCACGCGCACGTGCAACCCGGTGCCCGCCTCCTCGAGTGCGGCATCGAGCTCGGCGAGCGGATGCGTCGCACCGACGAGCTCGTCGAGCGGCAGGACCCGCCACGAGCGTTCCAGGAACGCGGCCGCCCGCGTGAGCTGGTCAGCCGTGGCGCCGCGGACTCCCGTCACGGTGACGAGCCGGGAGGCGAGCGCCTCAGGGTCGATGGGGAGTTCGGGGCGGTCGCGGCGGTCGCCGCCCCTGCGGTCGCCGCCGGCGAGAACGACGACACCGCCGACCCCGATCACGTCGATCGCGGTGCGCGCGGCCGCAGCGGCACCGGATGCCTCGATCGCGACGAGCACCTCCGGTGACGCGGCGGTTCCGAGCGCGACGTCGAGGTGCTCGAGCGAGCCCGGGCGCGCGGCCGGGTCGCTCGTGGCGGCCCCGAGCCGGCGGGCGAAGGCACGCCGCGAGGCATCCGGATCGGAGACGATCACCTCGGCTCCGGCTTCGCTCGCGAGCGCCGTCACCGACAGGCCCAGCATGCCGGCGCCCGTGACGAGCACGAGGGCTCCGTCGAGCGGGACCCGGGCGGATGCCGCGTCGAGCGCCGCCACCGCCGTCGCCGTCGCACACGACGCGGTCGCCGCGACGGACGCGGGAAGCTGCTCGCTGACACGCACGACCACGGTGCCGGCGCGCAGCTGCACGTGCGTTGCGAACGCACCCGAGAGCTCCCAGCCACGATGCACGCGCTCGTGCCCGTACCTCGCGATGGCGCGGCACGCCTGCGAGAGGCCCCGGCGGCAGCGATCGCACGTGCCGCAGCTCGCGCCTACCGACCAGACGACGCGGTCGCCGAGCTCGAGCGGCGTGCCGTCGGCGCGAGCGGCGGCCTCGCCGACCGCCACGACGCGGCCGACCGCCTCGTGCCCGAGCACGAGCGGGGTCGGCGCCGCACGCTGCCCGCGCACCGTCAGCACGTCGGAGCCGCAGATCGTCGCGAGCTCCACCTCCACGAGCGACTCCCCCGTCGCGAGCCGAACCCCCGGTGCCGCAAGCGCCTCGTGCGGCCGGCCGGGCTCGTTCCACGCCATGGCGACGGGCGACGGCTTGACGATGACGTCGCACTCACCCACTCGCACCACCGTGTGCATCGCGCCTCGCCCCTCGTCATCTCCGCGCCGGTCGGGCGCGTGTTCATCTGACGGCTCACGGTATCCAGCCGCGCACAACGGCGAGCGGACCGGCGGTTGCCGGGAGGTGAACCGCTCGCGGCAGGCGGCGGACCCGCGGAGCGCCGGGTGGACTACCGTGGTCGCATGCGCCGGGACCGCACCGTCTCCGTCTTCGCGATCGCGATCGCCGCTGCGCTCGCGCTCGCCACGGGCGGCTGCACACCGGCCGAGTGCGCACCCGATGAGGCATCCGCCACGGTCACCGTGCACGCGGTGAAGCCGGGCGTCGCAGCCGTGCAGTGCTGGTCGGGGTGCGCCGACGAGGTGCGCGACCTCGAGCCCGGCGCCGACGACGACAGCAACGGCAGCTGGATCGTGCCACTCGCCACCGACCGTCCCGAGACGGTCACCCTCGCCGCGCGTGACGCCCACGGCAGCCTGCTGTTCGGCCAGCGCTTCCAGGTCGAGTGGTCAGGATGCCCCGCCGCGCCGACCCGCGACGTGCTCGAGCTGTTGCAACCCGAGGGCGGCAGCGAGCCGGGCTCGAGCCGGCTCCCGAGCTGACGAGCGGCTCACTCCCGCCGCGAGCGGCGGGGTCGGATCCGTGCCGGTCCGAGCGCAGCGCCGAGCCCGATCACGATGAGGCCCGCGAAGAGCCAGCCGTAGCGCGCCGTCAGCACGCCGATGATCGCGAGCGCGATGCCGATGGACACACTGACCCGGGCGAGCACGAGGCGCACCTTCGGCCGCGAGAAGAACGGCCGATCGACGGGCTCGGTCACGCGCCGACCGTGAAGGACTCACCCGTGGCGTTCTCGGCGAACGCCCAGAAGTGCGCGCCGACATCAGGATCGGTCGATGTGCGCGTCGGCGTGTGCAGCGCCGGCTCGCCCTTCATCCACCATCGCGGCCCCCAGTACTGGCCGCCGATCGCTGCCGGCGAGGTGAGCGCGTGCAGCGTCACCTCGGCGCCGCGGTGCTTGCCCTGCGACCACGCGGCCTGCAGGGAGTCGGCGAAGCGCGTGCGGGCGTCGGGCTCGTTGACGCCGGGCACCCGCGGCGTGCGTCCGCTGATGGAGTAGCCCGGGTGGGCGACGAGGCTCGACACCGGGGCATCCGCCGCCCGCAATCGCCGGTCGAGCTCGAACCCGAGCACCTGCATCGCGATCTTCGAGTGCGCGTACGCCCGCCAGAAGTCGTAGCCGAGCGTGAGCTGCAGGTCGTCGACGCGGAACGTCGAGAGCCGCGTCGCGAGCGAGCCGAGCAGCACGACGCGCGCACCGGGAGTGAGGAGCGGCAGCACGCGGGCGAGCAGCGCGAAATGGCCGAGCACGTTCGTGGCGAGCACGAGCTCGTTGCCGTCGGCGGACTCGAGCCGGGCGCCCGGGGTGTGCACCATGCCCGCGTTCGCGACGACGCCGTCGAGCGGGCCGGCGGTCAGCGCTGCGGCGCCGGCGCGCACCGACTCGAGCGACGACTGGTCGATCACGAGCGTCTCGACGGATGCACCGGGCCGCGCGCCGCGGATTGCGGCTGCCGCCGCCTCGAGCCGCTCGGGGCTGCGTGCGCTCAGCACCACGTGCGCTCCGGCGCCCGCGAGCCTCGCGGCCGTGAAGAACCCGACGCCCGCACTCGCGCCGGTCACGAGGAAGCGGCGGCCGGCCTGCGACAGCAACGGGGGCGGGTACCAGTTCACAGCTCGCCCGATGCTCCGGAGCCGCTGCCGTTCGCCAGCTCCTCGTGATGCTGGATCACCTCGGCGACGACGAAGTTGAACCACTTCTCGGCGAACGCCGGATCGAGGTGGGCGTCGATCGCGAGCGCCCGGAGCCTGGCGATCTGACGCCGCTCGCGGTCGGGATCGCTCGGCGGCAGGCCGTGCTCCGCCTTCAGGCGACCCACCTGCTGTGTGAACTTGAACCGCTCGGCGAGCAGGTGGATGAGGGCCGCATCGATGTTGTCGATGCTGGAGCGGATGCCGAGGAGCTCGCTCATGGCGGCATCCCGTTCGTCGAATGGCCCGTCGGTCATGCTGAAAGCCTACCCGCGCTCGCCACGCGCCGCGGGCCCGTTCAGGCCGTCGCCGCGGCCTCCGCCGCGGCCCGCGCGAGCATGCGACGCGTGGCGAGCAGCCCGATCCACACGACGCCGATGCCGGCGGCGAGCACCCCCGCGATCACCACGAGCGACAGCGGGGCGACGATGAGCGTGACGCCCGTGAGGGGCAGCATCACGACGGCCGCGGTGACGGCGGAACCGAGCGCCGTGATGCGCAGCGGCGACATGACGGCGCGCCGGCGCGCGGCATCCATCGTCTCGGTCGGCATGCCGAGCATCCCGAGCGAGCGGTAGAGCTCTCCGCGGTCGAGGATCCCTGCAGCCTGGTTCACGCCGACGGAGCAGGCGACCATGAGGAACGAGGCGATCACCGTGATGAGGATGCCGGTGCGGATGTCGCCGAAGAGCTCGAGGCTCGCGGCATCCGCCGCCTCCCCGAATGAGCCGACGACCGCAACGCCCGTGCCGGCGAAGACCGCCATGAAGCTCGTCATCGCGACGCCCGAGACCTGCCGCCACGCCGCCTTCGGCGACTCGAGCACGGCCCGTGCCGACAGCAGCCTCGTGGGCGTCTTCGCGCGCTTCGCCTGACCCTGCGCGACGAGGCGGATGACCCACGGCCCGATGAGGTTCAGCACCGCGACGGCGCCGCCGAACGCGAGCGCGAGCATCGCGAGGATGACCAGCGCCGAACCGGCCACCTGCAGCGCGCTCATCAGGAGGAACGCGACGGCGATCACGACGACGCCGATCGCGAGGCGGAGCCAGTGCAGACGCGGTGCCTCCTGGCGGGTGCGCACGCCGAGGGGCGAGATCACGACCTGGCGGAGTCCGAGCACGGCGCTCACGATGGCGAGCAGGGTGACGCCGATGGGCACGCCGACGAGCACCTGCCACGGCAGGAGCACCCCGGCCACGCCGAGCGCGTCGCCGCGGAACGGGATGAGGGCGATGAGCGGCACGAGCGCGAAGTACACGCCGACGCCGATCACGGCGCCGGCGAGGGCGAGCACGGCCGACTCCAGCACGGCGAGCGCCGACACCGTCGCGGGCGTCGCGCCGAGGAGGCGGAGCGTCGAGAGCCGGTCGTCGCGGCGCCGGGCCGACAGTCGTGCCGCCGCGCCCCCGAGCGAGGCGAGTGGCACGACGAGGAGCGCCAGCGCCACGACGGCGAGCGCCTGATACGTGACCGCGGTGTCGTCGGTCCAGGTCCAGAACGACTGGGCGCCGCCGGTGACGGTGAGCAGCAGCGCCGTCACGATCGCGAACGCCGTGACGGGCAGCATGCTCGCCGCGAGGCCCGCCGTTCCCGGGCGGGCGAGGAGCCACGCGACCCGGGCGATCATGCCGGCACCCGCTCGCCCACGATGCGGCCATCGCGCATGTCGACGATACGCGAGCACCGGCCCGCGACCACGGCATCGTGCGTGACCACGACGAGCGTGCGGCCCTGTCCGACGGTCGAGTCGATGAGTGCGCCCATCACGTCGGCCGAGGTGACCGAGTCGAGCGCGCCGGTCGGCTCGTCGGCGAAGACGACGGATGCCCCGGTCACCTGCGCCCGCGCGATCGCCACGCGCTGCGCCTGGCCGCCCGAGAGCTGCCCGATGCGGCGGTCCTCCATGCCGGCGAGGCCGAGCGCGGCGAGCCAGCCCCGCCCGTACTCCTCGGCGCGGGCGCGCGGCATCCCGTTCAGCATCAGGGCGAGTGCGACGTTCTCGACGGCGGTGAGCTCGGGGATGAGCAGTCCCTGCTGGAACACGAACCCGAAGGCCTCGCGCCGCAGCCGCGACCGCTCGCGCTCGCTGAGCGCCGTGACGTCGACGCGTCCGGCGCCCCCGGACTGGAACGCGACCGCCCCGGCGTCGGGGCGGGTGATGCCCGCGAGGCAATGCAGCAGCGTCGTCTTGCCCGAACCTGACGCACCCATGATGGCGACCGACTCGCCGGTGCGCACGGAGAGGTCGACGCCCGCGAGCGCATGCGTCGAGCCGAATGACTTGCTGAGGCCGGATGCCTCGATCACGAAGGAACTCATGATCTCGAGCCTGCCCGCGCCGCGCGGTGCGGCGCGTCGGCCGCGGGCGGTATCCCGGTCGCGTTCGCGTCATCCTGGCGGATGACGATGCGGCGCGGCATCCGGCCCCCACCGGATGCCGCGCCGCGGCCTCATGCACCGGAGATCAGCGCGGCGTTGCCCGCCGGATCACGAGGTATCCGCCGACGGCGCACACCACCGCGAGTGCCAGCACGATGCTGAAGACCCCGATGATGCCGATGCTGCCGAACCACTCGAACAGTGCCGGCCAGCTGCCGCTGAACGTCGCGATGGCGATGAAGGCGAGGAGGAGCGCGATCGCGCTGAACAGCACGATCATCATGCCGCGGATGCGCCACCGCATGTAGACCGTCGTGACGCTCGCTCCGATGAAGAGCACGAGCAGCTGCAGGGCCAGGGTCGTGTAGAAGTCGGTGAGCCAGCCCTGCTGCCCGTACCAGAGCGAGTCGAACATGGCGATGCCGACGCCCCAGCCGTCGGTCGCCTTCTCGATCTGCACGAGCGTGGCGATCGCGATCGCGTTCAGGAGGGAGACGATGCCGAACATGATGGCCGTACCGAGCCAGAAGTCGCGCCGGGTCGCGCCGAAGCCGAGCGCGAACGAGAACGTCAGGCCGATTGCCTGAACGCCGACGACGACGAGGTACCACTGCGGCGAGAGCACCGCCCAGCTGTAGCGCATGCCCTCCTGCATGTCGTCGGCGGGCCCGCCCGCGCCCGTGATGATGAGCCCGATGATCATCATGATCGCCCACGCGGAGCCGAGGATGATCCAGGGCACCCCGAAGAAGATCGCTGGGTTGACGCAGTGCAGGCGCACGATGCGCCAGATCTCGTGGGCCCGCGAGCGGGCCTCGGTGCGCACGATCGGCTGATCGATCACGGCGGTCATGCGGCGACCTCCCCTTCGGTCGAGTCGGCACGCAGGTCGGTGCCGGTCAGGTGGATGATGAGCTGCTGCAGCGAGACGGGTGCGAGCTCGAGGCCGAGTTCGGCCGCCCGGATGCGGTCGCCCTGGTCGAGTCGGCCGTCGATGGTGGCGGATGCCAGTCCGCCGAGGCCTTCACGTCCGATGACGGGCCGGTCGGCCACGAAGGACTCGACCGCAGCGCGCGGCCCGGCGACGGTCGTGGCCGACCCCCGCAGCTCGTCGGCATCGCGATCGAAGAGGATGCGGCCCTGGTCGATGAGGATCACGTGCTCGAGGAGGTTCGCGACCTCGTCGATCAGGTGCGTCGAGAGCACGATGGTGCGCGGGTGCTCGGCGTAGTCCTCGAGGAGCCGATCGTAGAAGATGTGCCGCGCGACCGCGTCGAGCCCGAGGTAGGGCTCGTCGAAGAAGGTGAGCGGCGCGCGAGAGGCGAGTCCGACGATGACGCCCACGGCCGAGAGCTGCCCGCGCGAGAGCTTCTTGATGCGGCGCTTGAGCGGGAGGCGGAAGTCGGCGACGAGCTGCTCGGCGAACGCGGCATCCCAGTGCTCGAAGAACCACGGCGCGGACTTGAAGACGTGCGCTGGGGTGAAGTCCTCTGGGTAGCGCTGCGACTCGGCGATGAAGCACATACGGCGGAGCACATCCGCATGTTCGGCGGGTTCGCGTCCGAAGACCGAGAGCTCGCCGGCATCGGGGAACAACTGCCCCGTGAGCATCTGCATGATCGTGGTCTTGCCGGCGCCGTTGCGCCCGAGGAGCCCGTAGATGCGGTTCTCCTCGAGCTTGAGCTCGACGGCGTCGACCGCCGTGAATGAGCCGTAGCGCTTGGTGAGTCCGTTCGCTCGGACCACGGTGCGGGTCATGACTGAATCCTTTCCGCGCGGAGCAGCCCCGCGAGTTCGTCGATGCCGATGCCGAGCTTCTCGGCTTCGATGATGAGTGGCCTGATGTACTCGGTGGCGAAGTCGGCCCGTCGACGTTCGATGAGGCGGGCGCGGGCTCCCGGGGTCACGAACATGCCGATCCCCCTCCGTTTCGCCACGATGCCGTCGTCGACAAGGCGATTCACCCCTTTCAATGCGGTGGCCGGGTTGATGCGGTAGAACGACGCGAGCTCGTTCGTCGAGGGGATCTGCTCGTCCTCCTTGAGGGAGCCCTCGATGATCTCGTTCTCCACCTGTTCAGCGATCTGGATGAAGATCGGACGCGATTCGTCCATGCCGGCCTATCTGTTGATGTGAATGAACTTGGTTGGTTCATTACTTGTGTAACTAACCAACCATGTGCGGCGCCGTCGTGTCAAGTGCGAGTTGCGCTCGCGGTGCCAGGGTGAGCGCCAGGCGGCACCAGGAGCATCAGGCGGTCGCGGCAACGCGGCGGCGCGGCATCCGGAGCCGGCCCTGTGCGAGCAGGATGCCGAGCAGCACGAGCACCGCACCGACGGGCTCGTGCCACGAGAAGCGCTCGCCGAGCAGGATCACGCCGAGCGCGACGCCCACGACCGGGGTCACGTAGGTGACGGTCGAGGTGCCGGTCGGCCCCCATGCGCGGAGCACGTTGATGTTCCAGATGTAGGCGAGCCCCGTGCCGAGGATGCCGAGCGCGAGGAGCGACCCGACGATGGCCCAGTCGAGCTCGATCGGGGAGAGCGCGAGCCAGGGCGTGAGCACGAGCATGACGACGGCCGAGACGCCGATCGAGAGGAACGCGAACGTGGCCGGGGCGATGGGGCGCTGGCTGAGGAACCGGCGCTGGTAGCCGAAGGTGAAGCCGTAGCAGAGGGTGGCGACGAGGCAGGCGAGCTGCCCCGCAAGACTCCCGGTGAGGGCCTGGTACTGCCACGGCGCGATGATGACGAACACCCCGGCGATGCCGACGCCGACGCCCGCCCAGCGGCTGAGGCCGAGCCGCTCGACGCGGAACACGAGCGTCGCCATGAGCGCCGTCATGATCGGCGTCGTCGCGTTGTAGATGGACGCGAGGCTCGACGAGACGTACTGCTCGGCCCACGCGAAGCACAGGTACGGGATGACGCACGTGGTGAGCGACACCACGAGGAAGTGCAGCCACACGACTCGCTCGCGCGGCAGTACCGGCCCCGGCGTGCCGTCGGCGCGGGGCACGCGCGGACGCATGATCAGCACGATGACCCCGAGCGCGAGTGCTCCGAGCACGGTGCGCGACCACGCGACCTGTCCGAACGAGACGCCGTCGAGGGCGACCTTCATGAAGAGGAAGCTCGCCCCCCAGACGACGCCCATCGCGAGGAACTGCACCCACGTCGAGAGCCGCTGGCGGTTCGGGGCGGATGCCGCGGCGACGGGGTTCGGTGCGGTGGTGGTGCTCACCGGTCGAGCGTACGCCCGCCCACCGACGCGCGGACATGCCCGCGGAGGTGCTTGTCCGGAATCCGCCGGAGGTCGGCAGTCGCGGCCGCCTCGGGTCTGGATCCACCCTGCCGCTCGGCCGCGCACGCGCCTAGGCTGGCGCAATGACCAGCCATTTCGATGTCGTCGTCCTCGGCGCCGGACCCGGCGGGTACGTCGCCGCGGTCCGTGCCGCACAGCTCGGGCTCCGCACTGCGGTGATCGAGGAGAAGTACTGGGGCGGGGTGTGCCTCAACGTCGGATGCATCCCCTCGAAGGCGCTCCTGCGCAACGCCGAGCTCGCCCACATCTTCCACACGCAAGCCGCGACCTTCGGCATCTCGGGCGACGCGACGTTCGACTACGGCGTCGCGTTCGACCGCAGCCGCACGGTCGCCGACGGGCGCGTCAAGGGCGTGCACTACCTGATGAAGAAGAACGGCATCACCGAGTTCGACGGCCGAGGCACGTTCCGCGACGCGAACACGATCGACGTCGCGAAGGCCGACGGATCGACCGAGACGCTGACGTTCGCGAACGCGATCATCGCGACCGGCTCGCGCGTGAGGCTCCTGCCCGGCGTCGAGCTGAGCGAGAACATCGTCACGTACGAGTCGCAGATCCTCGCCCGCGAGCTTCCGCGCTCGATCGCGATCGTCGGCGCCGGCGCCATCGGCATGGAGTTCGCGTACGTCCTGAAGAACTACGGCGTCGACGTGACGATCATCGAGTTCCTCGACCGCGCGCTCCCCAATGAAGACGTCGACGTCTCGAAGGAGATCACGAAGCAGTACCGCAAGCTCGGCGTGCCGATCCTCGCCTCGACGAAGGTGCAGACGGTGACCGACAACGGGTCATCCGTCACCGTCACGTACACGGGCGCCGACGACCAGCCCGGCTCGTTCGAGGTCGACCGCGTGCTCATGGCGGTGGGCTTCGCGCCGAACGTCGAGGGCTTCGGGCTGGAGGCCACGGGAGTCGCCCTCACCGACCGCGGCGCGATCGGCATCGACGAGTTCATGCGCACGAACGTGCCGCACATCTTCGCCATCGGCGACGTCACGGCGAAGCTCATGCTCGCGCACGTCGCCGAGGCGCAGGGCGTGGTCGCCGCCGAGACCATCGGCAATGCCGAGACGATGGAGCTCGGCGACTACCGCATGATGCCGCGCGTCACGTTCTGCCAGCCGCAGGTGGCGAGCTTCGGCCTCACCGAGCAGCAGGCGCGCGACGAAGGCTACGACGTGAAGGTCGCGACGTTCCCATTCACGGCGAACGGCAAGGCGCAGGGGCTCGGCGAGCCGGCCGGGTTCGTGAAGCTCATCGCCGACGCGAAGTACCTCGAGCTCCTCGGCGGTCACCTCATCGGCGCCGACGTGGGCGAGCTCCTCCCCGAGCTCACGCTCGCCCAGAAATGGGACCTCGGCGCCCTCGAGCTCGGCCGGAACGTGCACACGCATCCGACGCTGTCGGAGGCGCTGCAGGAGGCGTTCCACGGGCTCGCCGGCCACATGATCAACATGTGAGTTCCCTGTCTGGTCATTGAGGAACCCTCGCCCTCGCACCTTTGTCGGGAGTAGGTTGCGATCAGGCATATCCACTGGGGGGAACGCACATGAATCCTGATCGTCACGCGCGAACGATGCTTCCGATTCCCGACCTGCCTGCGCCGGGTCTGACCACGTATGACGCGAAGAATCCCGACACTGCCTTTCCGCCGATCGAGCCGCTGGTGCCACCGGAGGGCGCACCCAACGTGCTGATCGTGCTCATCGACGACGTCGGCTTCGGCGCATCGAGCGCCTTCGGCGGCCCGTGCGAGATGCCAGCCGCAGAGCGGCTCGCCGCGAACGGGCTGAAGTACAACCGCTTCCACACGACCGCGCTGTGCGCGCCGACGCGCCAGGCGATGCTGACCGGCCGCAACCACCACTCGGTCGGCATGGGCAGCATCACCGAGACCGCCACCTCGGCGCCGGGCAACAGCTCGCTCCGGCCGAACACGAAGGCGCCGCTCGCGACGACGCTCAAGCTGAACGGGTACTCGACAGCGCAGTTCGGCAAGTGCCACGAGGTCCCGGTGTGGCAGTCGTCGCCCATGGGCCCGTTCGACGCGTGGCCTTCGGCGGGCGGCGGGTTCGAGACGTTCTACGGCTTCATCGGCGGCGAGAACAACCAGTGGGAGCCCGCGCTGTACAACGGCACCACGCCGGTCGAGCCGCCGGCGACCGCTGAGGAGGGGTACCACCTCACCGAGGACCTCGCCGATCACGCCATCAGTTGGGTGCGCACCCAGAAGGCGCTGATGCCCGACAAGCCGTTCTTCATGTACTTCGCCCCTGGCGCGACGCATGCACCGCACCACGTGCCCACGGAGTGGGCCGACAAGTACGCGGGCAGGTTCGCGGGCGGCTGGGACGCGCAGCGTGAGAACACGTTCGCGCGGCAGAAGGAGCTCGGGGTCATCCCGGCCGATGCCGAGCTGACGCCGCGGCACGACGAGATCCCCGGCTGGGACGACATGCCCGACGAGCTCAAGCCGGTGCTCGAGCGACAGATGGAGGTGTATGCGGGATTCCTCGAGCACACCGACTTCCACGTCGGCCGCGTGCTCGACGCCATCGAAGACCTGGGCGCGCTCGACAACACCCTCGTCTACTACATCATCGGCGACAACGGAGCCTCCGCCGAGGGGACGGTGAACGGCGCCTTCAACGAGATGGCGAACTTCAACGGCATGGCGGCGCTCGAGACGCCCGAGTTCATGGTGTCGAAGATGAGCGAGCTCGGCACGCCGAGCTCGTACAACCACTACGCGGTCGGCTGGGCGTGGGCCATGAACTCCCCGCTGCAATGGACCAAGCAGGTGGCGTCGCACTGGGGCGGCACCCGCAACGGCACGATCGTGCACTGGCCGAACGGCGTCGAGGAGAAGGGCGGATTGCGCACGCAGTTCACGCACTGCATCGACGTCGCCCCCACGATCCTCGAGGCGGCCGGGCTGCCCGAACCGACGATGGTGAACGGCGTGCAGCAGTCGCCCATGGAGGGGACGAGCATGCTGTACAGCTTCAACGAGCCCGACACCCCCGAGCGCCACGACCTGCAGTACTTCGAGATGTTCGGCAACCGCGGCATCTACTACAAGGGGTGGAGTGCCGTCACGAAGCACCGCACCCCATGGGTCATGACGGGCGGCGCGCTCGCGGCCTTCGATGACGATGTGTGGGAGCTCTACGACGGCAGCGTCGACTTCAGCCAGGCCCGCGACCTCTCGGCCGAGCAACCTGAGCGGCTGCACGAGCTGCAGCGGCTGTGGCTGATCGAAGCGGTCAAGTACAACGTGCTGCCCATCGACGATCGGGGCGCTGAACGGCTGAACCCCGACCTCGCCGGCCGGCCGACCCTCATCCACGGCACGTTGCAGATGCTCTACGCCGGCATGGGGCGACTCTCGGAGAACAGCGTCGTGAGCATCAAGAACAAGTCGTTCTCCGTCACCGCCGAGATCGAGGTGCCCGAGGGCGGAGCCGACGGGGTCATCATCGCCCAGGGCGGTCGCTTCGGCGGCTGGAGCGTGTTCCTCAGCGGCGGCGCAGCCAAGTTCGTCTACAACGTGCTCGGGATCCAGTCGTTCGCGACCGAGGCCAGATCGCAGGTGCCGGCCGGCACGCACCAGGTGCGCATGGAGTTCGCCTACGACGGCGGCGGACTGGCGAAGGGCGGCGACGTGGCGCTGTACTACGACGGCGAGGAGGTGGGCACCGGCCGGGTCGGCGCGACCCAGGCGATGATCTTCTCCGCCGACGAGACGACCGACATCGGCTACGAGTCGGGCACGTCGGTCAGCCCCGACTACACGGCGCACTCGAGCCGGTTCACCGGCAAGATCCACTGGGTCAAGATCGACACCGGCGACGACGACCACGAGCACCTGATCGACCCCGACGAACGCCTGCGCGTCGCGATGGCGCGGCAGTAGCGACCGCCAGGCACGACAACGGGGGCGGATGCCGCAACGTGAAGTTGCGGCATCCGCCCCCGTCTGTTCATCCGACGCGGCATGGGCAGGCGATGCCGCCGCGTCGAAGGCCTAGTGCTGCGTCGCCTTCTCGGCGCCCACGCCCGTGAGCGAGCGCACCTCCATCTCGGCCTGCTTGACCGGGTCCTCCGTGTTCTTGTCGAGCACGGTGCCGAGCCAGCCGAGGAAGAAGGCGAGCGGGATGGAGACGATGCCGGGGTTCGACAGCGGGAAGATCGCGAAGTCGATGTCCTCCGTCTTCAGCATCGACGTCACGGAACCCGAGACGACCGGCGAGAAGATGATGAGGATGATCGCCGACGCGAGGCCGCCGTACATGCTCCACAGCGCACCCTGGGTCGTGAACCGCTTCCAGAACAGCGAGTAGACGATCGTCGGCAGGTTGGCGGATGCCGCGACCGCGAAGGCCAGGGCGACGAGGAACGCGACGTTCTGCCCGTTCGCGCCGATGCCGCCGATGATCGCGACGATGCCGATGATCACCACGGTGCGACGCGCGACCTTCACCTCGGCACCCGCTGCGGGCTTGCCCTTCTTCACGACGCTCGCATAGATGTCGTGGGCGAAGGAGGCCGCCGCCGTGATCGTGAGGCCGGCGACGACCGCGAGGATCGTCGCGAACGCGATCGCCGAGATCAGGCCGAGCAGCACCGGCCCGCCGAGCTCGAACGCGAGCAGCGGGGCCGCCGAGTTCGGGCCGCCGGGCGCCGCCGCGATGGCCTCGGGGCCGACGAGCGCCGCCGCACCGTAGCCGAGCACGAGCGTGAAGACGTAGAAGATGCCGATGAGCCAGATGGCCCAGACAACCGACTTTCGCGCCTCCTTCGCGGTGGGCACCGTGTAGAAGCGCATGAGCACGTGCGGCAGTGCCGCGGTGCCGAGCACGAGGGCGAGGCCGAGCGAGAGGAAGTCGACCTTCGCGACATCCGACACGCCGTACTTGATGCCCGGGTTCAGGATCTCGGGGTTCCCGGCCGCCGCCACGGCGCTGTCGAGGAGCGTGGAGAAGTTGAAGCCGTCGATGGCCAGCACCCACACCGTCATCACGCCGGCGCCCGCGATGAGGAGCACCGCCTTGATGATCTGCACCCAGGTGGTGCCCTTCATGCCGCCGATGAGCACGTACAGGATCATCAGGCCGCCGACGACGGTGATGACGAGCGCCTGTCCGAGTTGATCGCCCACGCCGAGCAGGAGCGAGACGAGACCGCCAGCACCCGCCATCTGCGCGAGCAGGTAGAAGAAGCACACGACGAGCGTGGTGGTCGCGGCCGCGATGCGCACCGGCCGCTGCTTCAGGCGGAACGAGAGCACGTCGGCCATCGTGAACCTGCCGGTGTTGCGCAGGAGCTCGGCGACGAGGAGCAGGGCGACGAGCCACGCCACGAGGAAGCCGATCGAGTAGAGGAACCCGTCGTACCCGGTGATGGCGATCGCGCCGACGATGCCGAGGAACGAGGCCGCCGAGAGGTAGTCGCCCGCGATCGCGGAGCCGTTCTGCCCGCCCGTGAACGAGCGGCCGGCGGCGTAGTAGTCGGCGGCGGTCTTGTTGTTGCGGCTCGCGCGGAACACGATGATCATCGTGATCGCGACGAACGCGCCGAAGATCGCGATGTTCAGCCAGGGCTCACCGGGTGACGTGGTGGTGGCAGCGGTGTGCAGCATCAGCGGTTCACCTCCGCAACGGATGCCGCGCCAGTCGCCTCGAGCTCAGTCGTCTCGAGCTCATCGCGCAGGTCCGCGGAGAGCGGGTCGAGTCGCTTGTTCGCGAAGTGCACGTACCAGGTGGTGACCGCGAAGGTCGTGACGACCTGCGCGAGGCCGAGCAGGATGCCCACGTTGACGCTGCCGAACACCGGCGTCGACATGAAGTCGTGGGCATAGCCGGCGAGGAGCACGTAGGCGACGTACCAGAGGAGGCACACCCCGAGCACCGGGAAGACGAAGCTGCGGTGGGTGCGACGGAGCTTCTGGAACTCCGGTGATTGCTGGACTGCGCGGTAGTCGATGTCGGACCTGGCCGACCTCTCCGCGCTCAGGGCTTCGTTGCCCATGGCGTCTCTCTCCTTCGAGGGGGTTCGGCGGGCGATCGGCCGCGCCGACTGCCCGGTTGGTCGCTGGGGACCTGGCAGTGGGACCATGCTGGCGCGCACGCCTTCCGGTGGGCGGGCCGTGCCGTTCGTCGTCGCCCAGCGGCGGCGCTCGTGCGACGAACGGCTGATCGGCGACGACGAACGACGGCTACGCTGGCCTGCATGCCCGAGTCGATGCTGCTCGCCGCTGCGGCCGGCGTCGTCGCCGGCGTGCTCGCCGTCGGCGTCGTGCTGTTGCTGCGCCGCATCGTCCTCGCCTCGAAGGATCTCGGCACCGACGTCGAACGGGCGACGTACCAGACCCTGCACCTCGCGTCCCGCGCGGCGACGCATCTGCGCGGCGGCCTCGGCGAGCCCGACGCGGTGCGCGCGGTGCGGCACCTCCGCACCCTCCTCGCCTGCGACGGCCTCGCGATCGTCGACCGCTCGGGCGCCGCCACGGTCGACGGCGATCACGCCGCCGCCATCGGCCAGGTCGCGGCCCGCCTCGCGGCCGAGGCGAGCGCGTCGGGCAAGGCGCAGGTGCAGCGGCGCATCACCATCGGCGAGCGCGAGACCGACGCGGTCGCCGCCCCGATCCTCACGAGCGGCCGGGCGGTCGGGGCGATCGTCGCCTTCGCCGCGCCGGTTCGCGCCGGCCTCGTGCGGGCGACCGGCGAAGTGGCCGACTGGGTCGCCGCCCAGGTCGAGCTGGGCGAGCTCGACACCTCACGCGCGGCGCTCGCCGAGGCCGAGGTGCGCGCACTGAGGGCGCAGATCAGCCCGCACTTCATCTACAACTCGCTCAACGCGATCGCGTCGTTCATCAACACCGACCCCGCGCAGGCGCGCGAGCTCGTGCTCGAGTTCGCCGACTTCACGCGGTACTCGTTCCGCCGGCACGGCGACTTCACGACCGTCGCCGAGGAGCTGCGGTCGATCGACAGCTACCTGCGGCTCGAGCGGGCGCGATTCGGCGACCGCCTGAAGGTGACGCTGCAGGTGGCGCCCGAGGTGCTCTCGACGGTCGTGCCGTTCCTCTCCATCCAACCGCTCGTCGAGAACGCCGTACGGCACGGGCTCGAGGCGAAGGAGGGCGGCGGTCGCATCACGATCACGGCGGAGGACTCCGGGGCGTTCGCCGAGATCAGCGTCGAGGACGACGGGGCGGGCATCGACCCCGAGGTCCTCGCCACCGTGCTCGCGGGCGGCGCGCCGGGCGAGCACGTCGGGCTCCGCAACGTCGACGCGAGACTCCGCCAGGTCTACGGCGACGAGCACGGCCTCGTCGTCGAGACGAACGTGGGTTCGGGCACCCTCGTGCGCATGCGGGTGCCGAAGTCGCAGCCCGGCCGCGTGGGCGGGCACGTACGCACCGGGCCCGTCGCGCCGGTCGCGCCCGTCGCGCCCGTCGACACCGATGACGAGAGGATGCCGCGATGATCTCCGTGCTGATCGCCGACGACGAGCAGCCCGCGATCGATGAGCTCGCGTTCCTGCTCCGTCAGGACCCGCGCATCGGGGTCATCCACCAGGCCTCGTCGGGCGCCGAGGCGATCAGGCTCCTCACGCGCGAGCCCGTCGACGCGGCGTTCCTCGACATCCACATGCCCGGGCTCAACGGCTTCGACCTCGCCCGCGCGCTGCAGCGCTTCGAACACCGCCCCGCGCTCGTCTTCGTCACCGCCGATGAAGAGGGGGCGCTCGAGGCGTTCGACCTCGCGGCCGTCGACTACCTCCTGAAGCCCGTGCGCACCGAGCGTCTGCACCGATCGATCTCACGGGTCGTGGAGTCGTTGAAGGCCGCCGCCGCGCCCGCGACGGGCGCCGCGGCATCCGCTCACGAACCCGAGGTGATCGCAGTCACACTCGGCGGCACGACCCGGATGATCCGGCGCGACGAGGTGCGCTACGTGCAGGCGCAGGGCGACTACGCCCGGCTGCACACCGAAGAGGCGAGCTACCTCGTGCGCGTGCCGATGGCCGACCTCGAGCGCCAGTGGGCCGACGCGGGCTTCGTGCGCGTGCACCGCTCGTACCTCGTCGCGCTCGGCCACGTGACCCGCATCCGGCTCGGCTCCGACCATCCGAGCATCACGGTCGGCGGCGCCGAGCTGCCCGTGAGCCGCCGGCTGCTGCCCGCGCTCCGCGAACGGCTCGAGGCGGCGACCATCCGGGCGCGGCCGTGAGCGAGCGGCAACCCGACGAGCACGAGGCGACGGATGCCCCGCCGCCTCGGGTGCGCGTGACGGCTCCGCGACCCGGCTCGGCGGCGGCATCCGATCGCCCCATTGCGGGCGGGCACGCGGATGCTCCGACGAGCGACATCGCGGGCGTCTACGTGCGCTCGCTGATCCGCTCGCAACTGCGCATCGCGATCGTGTTCGCGGTCGGCTTCGCGTCGGCGACCGCGCTCTTCGTGCTCGCGATCGCCCTCGTGCCCGAGCTCGACGTGACGTTCGTGTTCGGCGTGCCGCTGTCGTGGCTGCTGCTCGGCGTCGGCGTGTACCCGCTCGCGATCACGGTCGGCGCGCTCTACCTGCGTGCGGCGACGCGCAACGAGTCGCGGTACCGCTCGCTCACGGAGGAGGAGTGAACGCCGCGGTCGGCTACGCCGCGATCGCGGCGGTGGCGCTCAGCTCGGCCCTCATCGGCTTCTACGGGTTGCGCATCTCGCGCACGACGAGCGACTTCTACGTCGCGTCGCGCACGGTGCGCCCGTGGTGGAACGCCTCGGCGATCGGCGGCGAGTACCTCTCGGCGGCCTCGTTCCTCGGCATCGCCGGGCTCATCCTCCTCACGGGCTCGGCCGGTCTCTGGTTCCCGATCGGCTACACCGCCGGCTACCTCATGCTGCTGCTCTTCGTGGCGGCGCCGCTGCGCCGCTCGGGCGCGTACACCATCCCCGACTTCACCGAGGCGCGCCTCGACTCGCGCTGGGCACGGCGGGTCACGAGCCTGCTCGTGATCATCATCGGATGGTTCTACATCGTGCCGCAGCTGCAGGGCGCGGCACTCACCGTGCGGATCACGACCGGGCTGCCCGCGTGGGTCGGCTCGCTCGCCGTCGCCGTGATCGTCGCGGTCGTCGTCTCGGCGGGCGGCATGCGCTCGATCACGTTCGTGCAGGCGTTCCAGTTCTGGCTGAAGCTCACGGCGCTCGCGGTGCCGGTGGTGGCGATCCTCCTCGTCATCGGCGGCGGCGACTCGGAGGCCGTCGCGTTGCCGCCGGCCGAGGCCTTCCCGCCCGCGGCGGGGCCCGGTGATCTCGACGTGTACCGCACGGTGTCGCTCATGGTCGCGCTCCTGCTCGGCACGCTCGGGCTGCCGCACGTGCTCGTGCGGTTCTACACGAACCCCGACGGCGGGGCGGCCCGCCGCACGACCGTGATCGTGCTCGCCCTGCTGTCGGTGTTCTACCTGTTCCCGACCGCGTTCGGCTTCCTCGGCCGGGCGTTCGCACCCGACCTCGCGCAGCCCGGCGAATCCGACGCGCTCATCCTGCTGCTGCCCGACCGTCTCGTGCCGGGTCCGCTCGGCGAGCTGCTCACCGCGCTCGTCATCGCCGGCGCCTTCGCCGCATTCCTCTCGACCTCGTCGGGGCTCGTCGTCTCGCTCGCGGGCGTCATCAGCCAGGACCTGCTCGGCGGCAGCGTGCGCGGGTTCCGCATCGCCGCGGTGCTCTCGTCGTTCGTGCCGCTCGTCGTGGCGCTCGCAACCGAGTCGACCGGTCTCGCCGGCAGCGTCGGGCTCGTCTTCGCGTTCACGGCGTCGACACTCTGTCCGGTGCTGATCCTCGGCATCTGGTGGCGCGGGCTCACGGCACGCGGCGCGATCGCGGGCATGGTCACCGGCGCGGTGCTCTCGGGCGGCGCCATCCTCGGCGGCGCGGCCGTCGCAGCGGCGGCGCCCGGCATCCGTCCGTTCCTCGAACAGCCGGCCGCGTGGACGGTCCCGCTCGCGGTGCTCGTCACCGTGGTGGTCTCCCGTACCGATCGCCGCGGTGCACCTCGCGGTACCGACGCGTTCCTCACCCGCCTGCACGTGCCGGAGCGCGAGGGGCGCTGATCCCGTGGGAGCGCCCGCTCCGCGGCCGATCCCGCACCGCTCGCGCGGCCGGGCCGAGCTGCCACCAGTAGACTCGGCCGGTGCTCCTGCCCGTCGCCCTCTCCGTGCTCGTCGGCGCGCTGGCACAGCGCATCACCGGCATGGGGTTCGCCCTCATCGCGGCACCGGCACTCGTCATCCTGCTCGGCCCGTTCGACGGCGTCGTGATCGTCAACCTCTGCGCCGTCGTGTCGTCCATGCTGATCCTGCCCCGCGTCTGGCGGCACGTCGAGTGGTCGCGCTTCGGCTGGCTCGTGCTCCCCGCGCTCGTGGGCACCGTGGCCGGAGCGGTCGTCGCCGCGCGGCTGCCCGGTCCGGTACTGCAGGTGAGCATCGGCGCGCTCGTCGTGATCGCACTCACCGTCTCGCTCATCGTGACGCGCACCGACCACGTCGCGAACGGTCGAGCACCGGCGATCGTCGCGGGTGCGGCATCCGGATTCATGAATGCCGCGGCCGGCGTCGGCGGGCCCGCGCTCAGCGTCTACGCGGTCGCGACCCGGTGGCCGCAGGTCGCATTCGCCGCGACCGCGCAACCGTATTTCGTCGCGATCGGCATCGCGTCGCTCGTCGGCAAGCTCGGGGCCACGGGCTGGGAGCTGCCCGCGCTCGAGCCGGGCGCATGGCCCCTCGTCATCGGCGCCCTGCTCGTGGGCCTCGGTCTCGGCGAACTGCTGCACCGCCGAATCCCGCATCGAGCCGCGCGCATCGCCGTCGTCGTGATCGCCTACGCCGGCAGCGCCGCCGCGATCATCGACGGCGCGTCGAAGCTCTGGGGCTAGCGTCGGCGATCAGGCCGGGCTCAACTCTGCGGCTGCCGCCCCGCCACCTCGACCGGGCGGTCGCCCCACGCCGCGAGTCGCTCCTCGAGCCCGGCCCGAACCGCGGGCCAGTCGTCGATGATCACCGAGTACACGGCGCTGTCACGCCAGGTGCCGTCGGCGCGACGCTTGTGGCGACGCAGAACACCGTCGAGCTGCGCGCCGAGCCGCTCGATCGCGGCGCGGGACCTGGCGTTGCCGGCGTCGGCCTGGATCTTCACGCGGCCGAAGCCGTGGTCGAACGCGAGGCCGAGCAGCAGCAGCTTCGTCTCAGGGTTCACCGCGGAGCCCCACACGCCGGGATCGTAGGCGGTCCATCCGATGTGGGCCGACTCGTTCGCCAGGTCGAAGTCGGCGAGCTTCGTCGCTCCCACCACCCGGCCCTCATCAGGTCCGCCGCGCAGCCTCACCGTGTACGGCATCGCGTTCACGCCGCCGGAGTAGTAGTCCCGCGCGAACGCCTCGTATGCCGATGCATCCGCCGGAAGGCCGGCCGGCCCGCCGCCGTATCCGCCCGCGAACACCTCGGGCCGACAGAGGGCCCGGTACAGGGCGGGAATGTCGGCCTCCCGGAACGGGGTGAGGCGGATGAAACGGCCGGTCAGTTCGGCATCGGCGGGGCGCAGTGCGGTCACACCACGAGTCTGGCACGGCCTTCCGCTGCGACATCCGGCCCCCATACGATCACGAGTGCACGATCTCGCACAACGAAAGGTGGGGGGCGATGGGCGCTCTGGACGACATCACGAAGAAGGCACAGGACTTCGTCGAAGAGAACAAGGACGCGATCAACGACGCGTTGAACAGCGAGCAGGCTGAAGACATCAGCGACAAGCTGCTCGAGGGCGTCACCGACGCGGCGAAGAAGGTCGTGCCCGAAGAGCACCACGACAAGGTCGACGATGTGGCCGCCCACATCGACAAGGCGGTCGGCACCGAGCCGTGAACCCGAGCACTGAGAACGCAGAAGGGGGCCGATGTCGCGCAGTCGCGACATCCGCCCCCTCTCTGCTGTTCGGCTCCTGCGGCCTCAGTCGAGCAGGTCGTGCAGGGTGACGATCTCTTCGCGGCCGGGGCCGACGCCGATCGCGGAGATGCGCGAGCCGCTCATCGCCTCGAGCTCGCGCACGTACGACTTGGCGTTCGCCGGGAGGTCGTCGAACTCGCGCGCGCCCGTGATGTCTTCGGTCCAGCCCGGGAATTCCTCGTAGATGGGCTTCGCGTGGTGGAAGTCGGATTGCGACACGGGGATCTCGTCGACACGCTCGCCGTCGACCTCGTAGGCGACCGCGACCGGGATGCGCTCGATACCGGTGAGCACGTCGAGCTTCGTGAGCACGAAGTCGGTGACGCCGTTGATGCGCGCCGAGTAGCGGGCGATCGGGGCGTCGTACCATCCGGTGCGGCGACGGCGGCCCGTGGTGGTGCCGAACTCGTGACCCTGTTCGGTGAGGAAGTCGCCCCACTCGTCGAAGAGCTCGGTGGGGAACGGACCCGCGCCGACGCGCGTCGTGTACGCCTTCACGACCGCGATGACGCGGTCGATGCGGTTCGGGGCGATGCCCGACCCGGTGATGGCCCCGCCCGAGGTCGCGTTCGACGACGTCACGAACGGGTAGGTGCCGTGGTCGACGTCGAGCATCGTCGCCTGGCCGCCCTCGAAGAGCACCGTCTCGCCGCGCTCGATCGCCTGGTGCAGCAGCAGCGACGTGTCGGTGACCATGGGCCGCAGCCGTTCGACGTAGCCGAGCAGCTCGTCGACGACCTCGTCGACACCGATGGCGCGACGGTTGTAGACCTTCACGAGCAGGTGGTTCTTCTGGTCGAGTGCCCCCTCGACCTTCTGCCGAAGGATGTTCTCGTCGAACAGGTCTTGCATGCGGATGCCGACGCGGTTGATCTTGTCGGCGTAGGCCGGGCCGATGCCGCGGCCGGTGGTGCCGATCTGGCGCTTGCCGAGGAAGCGCTCGGTGACCTTGTCGAGCGTGCGGTGGTACTGGGTGATGAGGTGCGCGTTCGCCGAGATGCGGAGCTTCGAGACATCCACCCCGCGGCTCTCGAGGCCCTCGAGCTCTTCGAAGAGCACCTCGATGTCAACGACGACGCCGTTCGCGATGACGGGCGTGACGCCCGGCGTGAGGATGCCCGACGGCAGCAGGTGCAGGGCGTACTTCTCGTCGCCGATGACGACGGTGTGCCCGGCGTTGTTGCCGCCGTTGAACTTGACGACGTAGTCGAGGCGCGACCCGAGCAGGTCGGTCGCCTTGCCCTTGCCCTCGTCGCCCCACTGTGCACCGATGAGTACGGCGGCGGGCATATCAGTCCTCTCCTGCCGCGTCGTGCGCGGCCGGTTCGTCGGTCGGGTCGGCAGCGCGGGCTTCGAGCCCGGTCGCCGGCGGGATGAGCCCGGGTGCGGCGATGATGGTCATCAGCTGCGTGGGGGTGTACTCGGAGGCGATGCGCGCCGGCGCGTCGGAGTCGGCGGTCGCGAGCTCGTCGGCGAGCCGCGTGGCCCGCGAGTCGAGGCCGAGCTGCTCGGCGGCGCGGCGCTGCGTGTCGAGGGCGCGGAGGTAGGGGCGATTGCGCTCATCGGACCAGGCGACCGGATCGCCCGGCTGCCAGCCCGACTCGGAGAGCTGCTCGCGGGCGAGGTCGGCGGCGACGGCGGCGAACGCGAACGCCTCGATGGCGCGGCCCTCGGAGTCGGCGATGTCGGCGAGCTCGGTCC
Source organism: Agromyces ramosus (assembly GCF_030817175.1). Taxonomy (NCBI): domain Bacteria; kingdom Bacillati; phylum Actinomycetota; class Actinomycetes; order Micrococcales; family Microbacteriaceae; genus Agromyces; species Agromyces ramosus. The sequence goes on from NZ_JAUSYY010000001.1 coordinate 1,445,028, forward strand.
AGGCGAGCGGCGACGACGGATGCCCCGACACGACGCCGGCGACCGACGAGCGATTGCCGTCGGCGAGCTCTCGTCGCACCTCGGGTTCGTCGACGAGTGACGCCTCGGCCTCGTGCGGTGATTCGTCTGCAGTCACACTCAACCTTATCGCGGGGGTGTTTCGGGGCCGTGAAGCTGCACCCGCTCTGCGCAGACGAGGGGCCGGACCATCCGGCCCGACCCCTCGTCCTCATCGGTTCAGTGGGTCACTGCACCACGTTGAGCGCGTTCACGTTGCCGGCTCCGTAGAACCCGTTGCGCTGGCCGCCCGTGCAGGTGGCCGGCCACCCGGGACGCGGCTCGAAGACGCCGTCCGGGCATGCCAGCGGGGTCGCCGTGCGCTCGAGGAACGAGGCGAGCTGGCCCGTCGTCAGGCCGGGGTGGGCCGACAGGGCGAGGGCCGCGACACCGGCCGCATGCGGTCCGGCCATCGAGGTGCCCTGCTTGTAGCCCCATCCGTTGGTCTGCGTCGCCGTGTTGTAGGTGGTCGAGAGAATGCCATCGGTGAGGGTCGACACGGCGCCGTTGGTGCGGAAGCGGGTGTCACCGCCGGGAGCCGTGACGTCCACGACGCCCTGGCCGTACGACGAGTAGTAGCTCTTCTGCTCGGTCGGGCCGACCGCCGACACCGTCACGACGCCCGGCGCCTCGGCCGGCAGGTCGCGGCAGGCGCCGTTGATCGTGCGGTCCTCGATGGGCGAGCTGCCGTCGTTCGGGCTGGTGCTGTCGATGAACTTGTGCTGCAGGTCGACGTTGCTGTTGCCCGCCGAGGCCACCGTGAGGGTGCCCTGTGCCGACGAGTAGCGAAGGGCGCGCTGCACGGCCTGCCAGACCGGCCGCTGCCGCTCGTCGTTCACGCAGTTGAACTCCCACGGGTCGATGAAGTAACTGTTGTTCGTGATGGGCATGTCGTGGTCGGCGGCCCAGAGGTACGCGCAGATGGCCGCCTCGGGGAAGATGAAGCCGTCATCGTTGACGACCTTGACCGACGCGACCTTCACGCCCGGCGCGACGCCGGCGATGCCGACGCCGTTGATGGCGCCCGCGATCGTGCCCGCGACGTGGGTGCCGTGGTCGGAGGTCGTCGGGCTCCAGGCCGCGACGCTCGTGTCGACGACGCCGCCGATGCACGAGGCGCTCTGGTCGAACGCGATCTGCGAGGCGAGGTCGGGGTGCGTCGGCGAGATACCGGAGTCGAGCACGCCCACCACGACCGACGGGTCGCCCGTCGTGACCGCGTGCGCCTCAGCGACGTCGATCTGCGCCATGTCCCATTGCTGGCCCCAGAGCGGCTCTGCCGTGGGGTCGCCGGTGGCCTCGACGGTCGTCGAGTCGACGACGTCGCTGGCCTCGTCGTCCATCAGCGTCGTGCCGAGCCCCGCCGTGGAGGCGACGGACTCGACGCCGGCGCCGGCGACGGCAGCCGAGAACGCGGTGTTCGTCGACTTCGCGACGAGGACGCCGATCTGGTTATAGGCGGCGACGACGGTGCCGCCGGCCGCGGCGACACGCGCAGCGGCGGCTTTCGTGCTCTTGCCCTGCGGGGCGAGTACGAGATAGCTGGTCTCCGGCCCGGTGGCTGCGGCCGGTGCGACGGCCGTGCCCATGAGGCCGAGCGCGAGCGCCGCGGCTGATGCCGCACCGATCACCTTTCGGTTCTTCATCCCTGTCTCCTTCGATGGGGTGGAGTGCCCGCCGACCGCGTCGGTCGCCGGCCCGGCCTCGTCCAGTGGGTGCGACGAGCAGCGGCGCCGGATGAGGCCCGCGACCGGTGGCGCAACTCTATTGCCCGCACGTCGTTCGTGGTGAGGCCGGCGGCAGAAACACGCATCTCGCGCCGATTAGGCTTGACGCCATGTCCAAAGTCCTCTCCAGCCTGCCCGTCGGCGAACGCGTCGGCATCGCCTTCTCCGGCGGCCTCGACACTTCGGTGGCGGTCGCGTGGATGCGCGAGAAGGGCGCGGTGCCCTGCACGTACACCGCAGACATCGGGCAGTACGACGAGCCCGACATCGCTGCGGTCCCCGGGCGCGCGAAGGAGTACGGCGCCGAGATCGCCCGGCACGTCGACGCGAAGATCCCGCTCGTCGAGGAGGGCCTGGTCGCCCTCGCCTGCGGCGCGTTCCACATCCGCTCGGGCGGCAAGACCTACTTCAACACGACGCCTCTGGGTCGCGCCGTGACGGGCACGCTCCTCGTGCGTGCCATGAAGGAGGACGAGGTCGACATCTGGGGCGACGGCTCCACCTACAAGGGCAACGACATCGAGCGGTTCTACCGCTACGGCCTGATGGCCAACCCTCGCCTGCGCATCTACAAGCCGTGGCTCGACTCCGCCTTCGTCACCGAGCTCGGTGGCCGCAAGGAGATGAGCGAGTGGATGGTCGCCCGCGGCTTCCCCTACCGCGACTCCACCGAGAAGGCGTACTCGACCGACGCGAACATCTGGGGCGCGACCCACGAGGCGAAGCGCCTCGAGCACCTCGACACCGGACTCGACATCGTCGAGCCGATCATGGGCGTCGCCGCCTGGCGCGACAATGTCGAGGTCGCGACCGAAGAGGTGTCGGTGCGGTTCGAGGCGGGCCGGCCCGTCGCGATCAACGGCACCGAGTTCCCCGACGCCGTGGCCCTCGTCTACGAGGCGAACGCGATCGGCGGCCGGCACGGCCTCGGCGTCTCCGACCAGATCGAGAACCGCATCATCGAGGCGAAGAGCCGCGGCATCTACGAGGCGCCGGGCATGGCGCTGCTGCACATCGCCTACGAGCGGCTGCTGAACGCGATCCACAACGAAGACACGATCGCGAACTACCACGCCGAGGGGCGCCGTCTCGGTCGTCTCATGTACGAGGGGCGCTGGCTCGACCCGCAGTCGCTCATGCTCCGCGAGTCGATCCAGCGCTGGGTGGGCTCGGCCGTCACGGGCGAGGTGACGCTGCGCCTTCGCCGCGGCGACGACTACACGATCCTGAACACCGAGGGCCAGTCGCTCAGCTACCACCCCGACAAGCTCTCGATGGAGCGCGTCGGCGATGCGGCATTCGGCCCCGAAGACCGCATCGGCCAGCTCACCATGCGCAACCTCGACATCGCCGACTCGCGCGCGCGCCTCGAGCAGTACGCGGCCCAGGGCATCGTCGGCGGCGCGACCGCCGAGCTCGTCGGCGACCTGCGCGCCGGCGAGTCGGCCGAGATCATGGCCGGCGAGGTCGAGACCGACCTCGAGGCAGCGACGGATGCCGCGAACGAGGCTGCGGCGTTCGACCTCGGCACCGACTGAGCGACTGACTCGCGGCACCGACCCCCGCACATCACTCGAGTCGTCCGTTTCTTGGAGACGGACGACTCGAGTGCGCCGTTTCGGGTTGCCGGCTCAGTAAGCCAACCACCGGAACCGGTTCCACACAAGAGGATTCCTCGCGAAACTCACGTCCTTCCGGTCCCCAAAAAGGGGGACACGACGCTCAGGCGGGCGTCTGCTGGTGCGCCGCCACGTGCCAAGCGCCGTCGTCGTAGAGATACGTCGTCGACATCCGAAGGTTGACGGTGTCGTCGCCACGGCGAGCCACGGCCCGGTACACGACGATGCCGGCCCGGTCGCCGAGCCGGATGACGGCCGGCTCGTGCAGCTCGTACGCGTCCCACGGTGGAACGCTGCGGAACGCCGCGAGGATCTCGTCGCGCCCGAGCATCGCGCCCTCGACGACCATGAGGGCGTCACGCGTCATCGCGCGCTGGTAGTGCTCACCGCCGCGACCCTCGACGATCGCCCGCCATCCGGCGTGCTCCTCGTGCAGCAGACGGGCGGGCAGATCGTCGGTGATCTCGGTCATGCCCCAACCGTAACCGCGATCGGATGCCGCCGGTAGGGCCGCGACGACGGAGATCGCCGTGGCGCGGCATCCGCTGCCTACAGCCAGTTGCGTCGCTTGAACACGCCGTAGAGCCCGAACCCCATGCCGATCATGAGCAGGATGGCGAAGGGGTAGCCGTACACCCAATCGAGTTCGGGCATGTACGTGAAGTTCATGCCGTAGATCGTGCCGACGAGCGTGGGGGCGAAGAGGATGGCCGCCCAGCTCGAGATCTTCTTCGTCTGCTCGCTCTGGGCGAGGCTCGTCTCGGTGAGGCGCTTCATCTCCTCGTTCTGCCGCTGTCCGACGAGCGTCGCGTGCACGGTGAGCGCGTTCTGCAGGAGTTGTCGGAACGACTCGCCGCGCTCCCCGATGCGGATGATGTGGTCGAGCACGTCGCGGAGGTACCGCTGCAGCTCGACGTCGACGCCGTACTTCTCGAAGCCGCGCTCGAGCGCGGTGAACATCTCGATGAGCGGCCTCGTCGCTCGCTGGAACTCCATGACCTCGCTCGCGAGGTCGTAGATGCGGCGGGTCACCGCGGGGTCGCCGTCGAAGAGCTGCTCCTCGATCTCGTCGATGTCGTTCTCAAGTCCTGCGAGCACGGGCGAGTACTCGTCGACGACCTCGTCGAGCACCGCGTAGAGCACCGCCTCGGGCCCCTTCGCGAGCAGCTCGGGCGCAGCCTCCAGTCGGCGGCGCACCCTCGCGAGGTCGGGCGACTCCGCACGCCGGATGGTGATCGCGAAGTCGCGGCCGACGAAGATATGCAGCTCGCCGAACTCGACCCGCTCGACGTCGTCGAGGTACCGCGCCGGCCGGAGCACCACGAACAGCGTGTCGCCGTAGCGTTCGAGCTTCGCGCGCTGGTGGCCCTTGCGCGCGTCCTCGACCGCGAGGTCGTGCAGGTCGAACTCCGAGGCGACCGCGCCGAGCTCGGCGTCGGTCGGCCGGTAGAGGCCGATCCACGCGAAGCCCCCGTGCTCGGCGCGCATCTCGAAGGTCTCCTCGAGGGTCGCGGGCGTGGCGACGCGTGCGCCGCCCTGGTAGATCGCGTTGTCGATGACCGGCATCGCTGCCAGTCTCGTGCCTCGCGTCGGCGGCACCCGGCCGACACGCGGCCCCGAGCGGCGAGGTCAGCCGTAGATGCGGTCGCCGTATGCGGGGCCGTAGTACTCGTCGAGCACCTCGAGTCGCTCGCCCTGGCGTTCGACCGTCTTGGAGATCACCGCGCGGCGCGGTGCCGCGTCGGGCGCCCAGCTGTCGGGCTGCCATGCCTGCGAACGCAGGAACGCCTTGGAGCAGTGGAAGAACACCTCGTCGACGTCGACCAGGAGCGCCAGTGCGGGCCGGTGCCCGCGCACGAGCATGTCGTCGAAGAACGCGGCGTCGCGCACGACCGTCGCGCGGCCGTTGATGCGCAGCGTGTCTCCCCGGCCGGGGATCACGAAGACCAGGCCGACATGCGGATTGCGCAGGATGTTGTGGAAGCCGTCGGCGCGTCGGTTGCCCGGTCGCTCGGGGATGGCGATCGTCGTGTCGTCGAGCACCACGGCGAACCCCGCGGGATCGCCCTTGGGCGAGACGTCGAGGTTGCCGTCGATGTCGGATGTCGCGACGAACGCGAGGGGCGCGGCGGCGAGCCACGCGCGGTCGACCGCATGCAGGCGGTCGCGCGCCTTGTTGGCGGTGCGAGGCTCGGGGAGGCCGATGATCTCCTCGAGCTCGGCCGAAGAGGTGACGGGGACGCCGCGTCGGGGCTGGTCGGTCATGCGGTCCACGCTACGAGGCGCGCCGCCGCGCTGGCCAGCGGATGGCGTGTTCCTTGCGGGGATCGGCCCGATCGTTGCGCTCGTGTCAGCGCGGGGGCGCGCCGAACTCGCCGTGCGTGAGCACCCAGGAGTGCATCGCGATCGCGGCCGCCGCGCTCGCGTTCAGTGAGCGCGTCGAGCCGAACTGCGTGATCTCGACGATCGCGTCGGCGGCATCGGTGGCCTCGGTCGAGAGGCCGGGACCCTCCTGCCCGAAGAGGAGCACGCAGCGCTCGGGCCAGGCGAACGCCTCGATGGGCACGGCGCCCGCCACGTTGTCGACGGCCACGATGGGGACGGATGCCTCGCGCGCCCACTCGGCGAACGCCGCGACATCCGGGTGGTACTCGAGGTGCTGGTAGCGGTCGGTGACCATGGCGCCGCGCTTGTTCCAGCGGCGACGGCCGATGATGTGCACGGTGTCGGCGGCGAACGCGTTGGCGCTTCGCACGATGGATCCGATGTTCATGTCGTGCTGCCAGTTCTCGATCGCGACGTGGAACGGATGCCGCCGCGAGTCGAGGTCGGCGACGATCGCGTCCATGCGCCAGTAGCGGTAGCGGTCGATGACATTGCGGGAGTCGCCGTGCTCGAGCAGCTCGGGGTCGAAGCGCGGGTCGTCGGGCCACGCGGCGCGGTCGCCGGGCCACGGTCCGACGCCGTGCGTGGGCAGCGCCGGCTCCTCGTGCGACGCCGAGGCGCCGTCGTCGGGCTCGCCCGGGGCATCCGCTCGCTCATGAACCACACCTCAACGCTAGCTGCCGCGCCGTCGGGCGGCGTGCACGCGCGAACGCGGCCCCGACGAGGCGCCGGAGCCGCGTCCCGTGTCACAGCCGGACGACCGTTACTCCTCGAACTCGACGTTGCCGCGGCATGCCTGGCCCGGTGACGGCACCACGCCCTTCAATCCGTGGCTCACGTACTTGCCGTAGCTCTGCACGTGGCCGTCCGTGACGAAGTCGTCAGGGATGTTGGGCTGGTTCTCCTGCGCGTCGGGCAGGTCCTGACCCGAGAACGCGCAGGCCGAACTGGCGTTGTGAGCGCCGGGGATCGGGTCTCCGTTCCCGTTGACCTCGCCCGCGTTGGCCGCTCCTGCTCCGCCCAGTACGAGCCCGAGTGCGACGACGCACCCGATGGTGATCCGCTTCATGGGTAATCCCACCTCTCTGTGAGTGACGGGCAGCCGCGCGAGTTCGGACCGGTGATTCGGGTTCAGACAATCCAGCGGGCCGCCTGTTGCGCCGCAGGGTACGCCCGCTGGGCAGGAACGGCCAGTCCCCCGTTCGGGGCCGGCGCTTCCTCGGTGCTTTTCGGTTCACCGAAATCTCGGTAGGGTTTCGGTATGCCGAAACGTGTCGCCGTCGCCACGATCCTCGCCGTTGCCACCCTGCTGCTCGGCGGGTGCGCCGGTGGCGCCGCGAACGGCGAGGGCGATGAGCGGCCGGTGGTGCTGACGACCTTCACGGTGCTCGAAGACGTCGCCCAGCAGGTCGCCGGCGAGCACCTCCGAGTCGAGTCGATCACGAAGGTCGGCGCCGAGATCCACGGCTACGAGCCCACTCCCGGCGACCTGCGGCGGGCGTCGGGTGCCGACCTCATCCTCGACAACGGCCTCAACCTCGAGGCCTGGTTCGCCCAGTTCGTCGAGAGCCTCGACGTGCCGCACGTCGTCGTGAGCGACGGCGTCGAGGTGCTGCCGATCGCCGAGGGCGCCGCCGAGGGCCATGCCAACCCCCACGCATGGATGTCGGCGCTCAACGTGCAGCGCTACGTCGACAACATGGTGGCCGCGTTCAGCGAGCTCGACCCCGAGCACGCCGAAGAGTACGCCGCGAACGGGGCGGCCTACCAGGCCGAGCTGCAGGCGGTGCACGACGAGCTCGTCGCCGACCTCGCGAGCCTGCCGCCCAACGAGCGGGCGCTCGTCACGTGCGAGGGCGCCTTCTCCTACCTCGCGCGCGACGCCGGCCTCACCGAGCAGTACCTCTGGGCCGTCAACGCCGAGCAGCAGGCGACGCCGCAGCAGATCGCGCGCACGATCGAGTTCGTCGACGAGCAGGGGGTGCCCGCGGTGTTCTGCGAGTCGACCGTCTCCGACGAGGCGATGCAGCAGGTCGTCGAGGCGACGGATGCCGCATTCGGGGGCACCCTCTACGTCGACTCGCTCTCCGAACCCGACGGCCCCGTGCCCACCTACCTCGAACTGCTGCGCCACGACGTCGACGTCATCACCGGGGCGCTCACCGGGAGCGCCCGATGAGCGGCCCCGCGGCATCCGTCGGCCACGCGGCATCCACTCAGGGCGGCCCGGCGCTCGACGTGCGCGGACTCACCGTGCACTACGGCGACGTGCTCGCCCTCGACGACGTGAGCCTCACCTTGCGACGTGGCACGATCTGCGGGCTCATCGGCATGAACGGCTCGGGCAAGTCGACGCTGTTCAAGGCGATCATGGGCACGGTGAAGCCCGACCGGGGCAGTGTCGCGATCGCCGGCCTCGCCCCGAAGCAGGCGCGGCGGGCCGGCATCGTCGGCTACGTGCCGCAGAGCGAGGAGGTCGACTGGTCGTTCCCGCTGAGCGTCTACGACGTCGTCATGATGGGCCGCTACGGCTTCCAGAACTTCATGCGGCACCCGCGACCGGCCGACCGCGCCGCCGTGGCCGAGGCCCTCGACCGCGTCGAGCTCACGGGCCTGGCCCACCGCCGTATCGGCGCGCTCTCGGGCGGGCAGCGCAAGCGAGCCTTCGTCGCGCGCGGCCTCGCGCAGGGCGCCGACGTGCTGCTGCTCGACGAGCCGTTCGCTGGGGTCGACCGGCGCAGCGAGGCCACGATCACCGAGCTCCTGCGCGAACTCGCGGCCGGGGGCGGCACCGTGCTCGTGTCGTCGCATGATCTCGAGGCGCTGCCGCGCCTCGCCGACGAGGCGATCCTGCTGCTGCGTCGCGTGCTGCTGCACGGCTCGCCACAGGAGGCGCTCCGGCCCGAACAGCTCGCCCGGGCGTTCGGCCTCGACCTCACCGGCCGAACGGAGGAGTGACGGTGAACCTCATCGACCTGCTCCTCGAGCCGCTCGGCTACGACTTCATGCAGCGCGCGTTCCTCGTGACCGTCACGGCGGCGATCGTGTGCGGCGTGCTGAGCTGCTGGCTCGTGCTCATCGGATGGTCGCTCATGGGCGACGCCGTCTCGCACGCCGTGCTGCCCGGCGTCGTGCTCGCGTACCTGCTCGGCACCCCGTTCGCCGTCGGCGCCCTCGTCTTCGGTGTCGCCGCCGTCGCCCTCATCGGCATCGTGCGCTCGACGAGCCGAGTGAAGGAGGACGCCGCCATCGGCGTGGTCTTCACGACGCTCTTCGCGCTCGGCATCGTGCTCATCTCGGTCGTGCCGAGCCAGACCGACCTCTCGCACATCCTCTTCGGCAACCTGCTCGGCGTCAGCGTCGCCGACCTCGTGCAGGTGCTCGTGCTCGGCGCGGTCACGCTCGCGATCCTGCTCCTGAAGCGCCGCGACCTCACGCTCTACGCCTTCGATCCGACACACGCGCACGCCATCGGGCTCAGCCCGAAGGTGCTCGGCGGGCTGCTCCTCGGCCTGCTCGCGCTCACGGTGGTCGTCGCGCTGCAGGCGGTCGGCGTGGTGCTCGTGGTGGCGATGCTCATCATCCCCGGAGCCACCGCATACCTGCTCACCGACCGCTTCGCGCGCATGCTCGTGATCTCGCCGGTCATCGCGGCCGCGTGCTCGATCGTCGGCATCTACCTGAGCTACTACCTCGACGCCTCGTCGGGCGGCATGGTCGTGCTCACGATGGGCGCCGTGTTCACCGTCGTCTACCTGTTCGCGCCGACGCACGGCATCCTCGGGCGGCAGGTCGCCGCCGCCCGGCGCCGTCGGCAGCAGCAACGGCAGGTGCAGGCGCAGGCGAACGCCTAGCCGGGCATGGAGCCGCCCCGAGGTGCCGGCACGGAATTGCGGCACCCCGGGACGGGGTCGTGGGTCGGGCGGCGGGGGTCGTGCGGGCTGAGGCCGGCTCGTGGCATCCGCCGCCCGAAGCGGACTCAGTCGTCGAAGCCGAAGCTCCACTCCCAGGTCGCGCCATCTGCGATGCGATACCAGGGCGTCGGCACCGCGACGACGGTGGTGTCGCCGCTCACCGCGACCTTGCCCGAGGGTGCCGTCACGAGTTCGCCGTCGACGTAGTACGCGACGCCGTCGACGTTCGTCGGCACCTGCACCTCGTCGTGGGCCGAGCCCGGGCGATCCTTGAACTTCGGCTCGCCCGGCGTCGCGTCGGTCGTGAGCACGGGCACGTTCGCGAAGTCCATGTCGCTCGCGAGGTAGTAGCCGGTGTACGACGGCTGGTTGTACGCCGTCTGCTGGCGGGCGACCTCGGCGCGGTACTGCACGTCGTGCATGAGGGTGGTCAGCTTGTGCGTCGTGACCTCGGTCGACGTGAAGATGCGCAGGGCGCTCGAGTCTGTCGTGCGCACGAGCAGTTCTTCACGCCAGTCGCCGAGCACGTCGGCGACGAGCGAGGGGTTGCCCTTCGTGCCGTTGTTCGTGCGCGTGTTCGTGGCGGTGAGCAGGCGACCACGGGTGTAGTCGTCGATCGTGACGTTCTGGTTGCCGCTGCCGTTGACGAGCTGGGTGGTCAGGTCGGCTGCCCAGCGGATGGACTGGTTGGTGCCGGGCTGCGCCCCTCCGAGGATGGTGCCGTCGGCGGCGCGCATCCGCATGCCCCAGTTCTCGATGCCCGCGACGTCCTTGCGCACGTCGCCGATCATCCCGCGACCCGTGTCGCGCCCGGAGTACTCGCCGAAGAGCACCTCTCCGGTGGCGGCATCCCGCATCGCCGAACCGTAGGGCGCCGAGGTCGCGCCCTCGTGCACGGTCCAGATCTCGAGGCCCGGACGCGCCGGGTCGATGTCGGTCACGTGCATCGCGTCGCCGTGGCCGAGACGCGCGAGCGTGCCGGGTGCGGCGCTGCCGGGAGGCAGCACGTCGGACGAGTTGTAGAGCACGCTGCCGTCATCGTCGATCGTGGCCGAGCCGTAGACGATCTCGTGCTTGCTGTCGCCGTCGACGTCGGCCGCGCTCAGCGAGTGGAAACCCTGCGTCGTGATGCCGCCGTAGACGGGGTCGGTGCCGTCGCGGCCGTGCGGTCCGTCGTTGAACGGGTTCGTCATCGGCACGTGGCCGCTGTCGACGAACCAGACCTTCTTCAGGTGCTTGCCGTTCCAGTCGTAGGTCGCGATCGTCGTGCGCGTGTAGTAGCCACGGGCGAAGACGGCCGAGGGGTGCTCGCCGTCGAGGTAGGCCACGCCCGCGAGGAACCGGTCGTTGCGGTTCCCGGGCTCGATGCGTGCCATGGCGTAGTCGCCCCACAGCATGCCGTCGTCGCCGCGCGGCGGCTCGTAACGCACGGTGTCGAGCTCGGCACCCGAGGCGCCGTCGAAGACGGTGAGGTACTCGGGGCCTTCGAGCACGAAGCCCTCGACGTTCGCGAGCACGTTGCGGGCGCTGCGGCTCGGCGCATACACGTCGTAGAAGTAGGTCACGAGCTCATCAGCGCTCTCGCGCGAGAGCGGGTACTCGTGCGCGACCGGGATGCCCCAAGCCTCTTCGAGCGTCGCCGGCCAGTTGCCCGCCACGACCTCGGGGTGCTCGGTCCACGCCATGAAGGTCTCGATGAGGTGCTCGCGGTAGCCCGCCTTGCTGATGCGGTAGTCGTCGGCGTGGGTCACGCCGGCCGTCGCGTCCTCGGCGGGGATGGTGATGAATGCGTCGGATGCCACGGAGCCGTCTTCGGCGTACTGCGTGCTCTTCGATCCGGGCGCCGTCTTCACCATGACCTCCGAGCGGCCGTCGCCGTCGAAGTCGTAGACGAGGAACTGCGTGTAGTGCGCGCCCGAGCGGATGTTGACGCCGAGGTCGATGCGGTTCAACAGCGTGCCGTCGAGCTCGTAGGTGTCGAGGTAGGCGTTGCCCGTGTACCCGACCTGCGAGTTGTCCTTCGCGTTCGACGGGTACCACTTCACGATGACCTCGTAGTCGCCGTCGCCGTCGACGTCGCCGACCGAGGCGTCGTTCGCCTCGTACGTGTAGGCCTCGCCGACGGGCGTGACGCCATCAGCGGGCTTCTGCAGCGGAAGGTCGTAGTAGCCCTGCGCCCAGGCGGAGACCGGGGCGGATGCCCCCAGCTCGATGCCGTTGACCACGGGGGCGACCGTGTACTGCGAGGAGGCGGTGCCCGCGGCATCCGCGAAGTTCGTGCTGTCGGTGACCGTGGCGATCTGCAAGCCGTCGCGGTAGACCGCGAAGTCGGGGCCGGCGAGGCCGGTGCCCGTGTCGGCGGCGCCGGTCGCCTCGGAGCCGAGCAGGCGCCAGCTGAGGAAGACACCGCTCGTTGTGGAGACGGCGACGAGGCCGCGGTCGAGCGCCTCGAGCTGCGGGACTCCGGCCGGCACGGCGTCGGGCGGCGCGGCGGTGGCGGCTTGCGCGACGCCGGCGATCATGCAACCGGCAGCGGCGACCGCGAGTGCTGCGCGGAACGTATGGGTACCGAGATTCATCGTCGAATCCTTCTCTGGGCGGGGAGGCCCTTTGGTTGGGATAGCGCTTTCCGTGCGGATACGAAAGTAGCCCCGGGGCGGCGACGGGTCAAGTCCGGCTGGACGATTGACACGATTCACACCCGCACGCGCGACCGTGCACGCCCGATATCCTGAGGCCGATGCCTGCTACGAGCCCCGCGATCGAGGACTACCTGAAGACGGTGTACGCGCACACCGAGTGGCAGCCCGACCCCATCACACCGTCGGTGCTCGCGAGCCGCCTCGGCGTCGCGCCGTCGTCCGTCACCGAGATGGTGAAGAAGATGGCCGCCCAGGGGCTCGTCGCGCACGTGCCCTACGGCGCGGTGCGCCTGACCGATGCCGGTCTCGCCCGCGCCCTCGGCGTGGTGCGCCGGCACCGGCTCATCGAGACCTGGCTCGTGCAGGAGATGGGCTACGGCTGGGACGAGGTGCACGACGAGGCCGAGGTGCTCGAGCACGCACTCTCCGACCGGTTGCTCGAAGCGATCGACGCCCGCCTCGGCCGCCCGGTGCGCGACCCGCACGGCGACGCGATCCCCGCGGCCGACGGCAGCCTCCAGCGCGGCCCGACCGTGCTCCTCGCCGACGCGGAGCCCGGTCGCACCGGTGCCGTCGTGCGCATCAGCGACCGCGACCCCGCCGTGCTCCGCGCCCTCGACGACGCCGGTGTCGGGCTCGACACGGTCGTCACGGTGACGGATGCCGCACCGGCATCCGTCATCGTCGTCGTCGGAGCCCGCGCACACACCCTCCCCCGCGCCGCCGCCGAGGCGATCTGGATCACCGCCTGACCGCCTGCCCCTCCCGCTGCCCGCATCCTTCAGGCACGATGGAGGGATGGGAGCCAAAGGCAAGCACAGCTCACCCGACCTGACCGACGCGCAGTGGCAGCGACTCGGAGCCTACGGCGTGCCGATCGAGGCCGCCGCGGGCGACGTGCTCTTCCGGTCGGGCGATCGGCGGTACGACCTCATCCTCGTCGAGAGCGGCACCGTCGACATCGTGCGCGAGCCGCTCGCGTGGGTCGAGGAGACGACCATCGCCACGCTCGGCGCGCGCTCGTTCGTCGGCGAGCTCGGGCTGCTCAACGGGCAGCGCGCGTTCCTCACCGCCCGCGTCGCCGAACCGGGGCGGATGCTCCGTGTCGACCACGAGGCGCTGCAGCGGCTCATGGCCGAAGACGACGAGCTCTGCGACCTCATGCTGCGCGCCCTGTGGGCCCGCCGCGAGGAACTGCGCAAGGGCCCCGCGGCCTGGACGCTGAAGATCATCGGCTCAGCGCGCTCGCGCGAGTCGGCGGCGCTGCGCAGGTACGCCGAGCGGCTCGACCTGGTGCATTCGTGGGTCGACGCCGACGACCCCGTCACGGCTGCGGCCTTCGCGAGCCACGGATTCTCGGCCGACGACCTCCCCGTCGCGATCGTGCAGGGCGAGAACGTGGTGCGGGCGACGCCCGGGCGCCTCGCGGAGCTCCTGGGCCTCGCCTACGCGGCAGAAGACGACTTCACCGTCGACCTCGCCGTCGTCGGCGCCGGGCCGGCCGGCCTCGCCGCCGCGATCTACGGTGCATCCGAGGGCCTGCGCACCGTGCTGCTCGACGCGGTCGCCCCCGGCGGGCAGTCGGCGGCCACATCGCGCATCGAGAACTACCTCGGCTTCCCGTTCGGCGTCAGCGGCGACGCCCTCACCTCTCAGGCATCGCTGCAGGCGTTCAAGTTCGGCGTGCGCGTCGTCGCCCCCTGCGAGGCGGTGCGCCTCGAGTCGACGACCGGCGGGCTCCAGCTCACGCTGGCCGACGGCGCGATCGTGAGTGCCCGGGCCGTCGTCGTCACGACCGGTGTCGCCTACCGCTCGCTCGACCTCGACCGCTGGAAGGACTTCGAGAGCGCCGGCATCTTCTACGCGGCCTCGCCGCTCGAGCTCCGGCAGGTCGCGGGCGCCGAGGTCGCCGTCGTCGGCGGGGCCAACTCCGCCGGGCAGGCGGCGCTCGCGCTCGCAGCGAACGGATGCCACGTGCGGCTCGTCGTGCGGTCGAACGACCTCTCCGCGCAGATGTCGAGCTACCTCGTCGACCGCATCGTCGAAGATCCGCGCATCGATGTGCATACCGGCTCGCAGGTCGTCGCCCTTCACGGCGACCACGACCTCGAGCGGGTCACGCTGGCCGGCGGCACCGACGGCACGGTGGAGTGCCGGGGCCTGTTCTGCTTCATCGGCGCAGAACCCGCCACCGACTGGCTCACCGGCGTCGAACGCGACGAGCACGGCTTCGTGCATACCGGTGCCGACGTCATCGGCCTCGGTGCCGCATGGCGTGACCTGGGCCGAATGCCGTTGCCGTTCGAGACCTCGATACCGCGCGTATTCGCTGCGGGCGACGTGCGCCGCGGGTCGATGAAGCGAGTCGCAGCCGCGGTGGGCGAAGGGTCGAGCGCCGTGGCATCCGTGCACCGCGCCCTGGCGGCTGCGGAGGTGTTCGCATGACCGAGCTGGCCCCGCCGCCCTCTGGCACGGGATGCACCGAGTGCCTCGCCGGCGGCGGGTGGTGGTGGCACTTGCGCCGCTGCGTGGAGTGCGGGCACATCGGCTGCTGCGACGCGTCACCGGCGCAGCACGCCACCGCGCACGCCCGCGACACCGGACACGACGTCGCCACCTCGTTCGAACCGGGCGAGAACTGGTTCTGGGATTACGCCGCAGGCGCCGCCGCACGACCGGTGCCGCTCTCGCCGCCGCTCTCGCGCCCAGACGACCAGCCGGCGCCCGGGCCCGAGGGTCGAGTGCCCGCCGACTGGCGCGCGCGCCTGCACTGACGCGTGACGAAGGTGCGGCTCCGGCATCCGCTGTTCATCGGGCTGTGACATCCGCGCCCTAGGCTTGGCGCATGGGAATGGGACGACGTGAAGAAGTCGAGTGCTGGCTCACCGACATGGACGGCGTGCTCGTACATGAGAACCACGCCCTGCCCGGCGCCACCGAGCTGCTGCGGCAATGGGAGGACGCCGGCACGCCGTACCTCGTGCTGACGAACAACTCGATCTTCACCGCGCGCGACCTCTCGGCGCGGCTCCGCGCGAGCGGGCTCAACGTGCCCGAGGACCGCCTCTGGACGAGCGCACTCGCGACGGCCGACTTCCTGAAGCAGCAGCTGCCGGGCGGCACGGCGTTCGTGATCGGCGAGGCGGGCATCCTCACCGCCCTCCACGAGGCCGGCTTCGTGATGACCGAGACCGACCCCGACTTCGTGGTCGTCGGCGAGACCCGCAACTACTCGTTCGAGGCGATCACGAAGGCCATCCGGCTGATCGGCGCGGGCGCCCGCTTCATCGTCACGAACCCCGATGCCACGGGGCCCTCCGCCGACGGGCCGTTGCCGGCGACCGGCGCGATCGCGGCCCTCATCACGAAGGCCACCGGCAAGGAGCCCTACGTCGTGGGCAAGCCGAACCCGATGATGTTCCGATCGGCGCTCAACAAGATCGGCGCCCACTCCGAGAACACGGCGATGATCGGCGACCGCATGGACACCGACATCGTCGCGGGCATCGAGGCGGGCCTCCACACGATCCTCGTGATGACCGGCATCAGCGACCAGGCCGAGATCGAGAAGTACCCGTTCCGGCCCGATGAGATCCTGTCGGGCGTCGCCGAGCTCGTGGTGCAGGAGCCGGCCGAGGTCGAGCTCTAACGAGCTGCGCGCGCCGCGCTGCGCCGCCGCCCCCGCGGCGCCGCGGGCGGTCAGGCGGCGAGCTGCTCGATCGGCTCGGCGTCGAGTCGCGCGCGCACCTCGGGATCGAGGTCGAGCTCGGCCGCACCGAGGGTCTCCTCGAGCTGCGCGAGGCTCGACGCCCCGATGACCGGGATGACCGGGACCTCGGCGCCGAGCAGCCACGCGAGCGCCACCTGATTCGGGGTCGCTCCGAGGTCGCGGGCGACCTCGTGCAGCAGGCGGATGCGCGCGTGCGTCGTCGGATGGTCCACGCCGCCCCACATCGGCTTGTCGCTGCGGCTCAACGAGCCCTGGTGCAGCGGTGAGTACGCGGTGACGGCAAGCGGCGGTCGACCGTCGCCGCCTGCGGATGCCGCGTAGTCGAGCAGCTCGGGCGTCACGAAGTTCATCCGTCCGATGCGCGGCTCGGGGTGGATGTAGCTGTACTGCTGCTGCACGAGCCCGTACGGCGCGATGTTGCGTCGCATGGCCTCCTCGCGGGCCTCGACGACTCGCCACAGGGCGACGTTCGAGATGCCGGTGATGCCCGCGACGCCATCGACCTGCAGGGCACCGAAGGCGCCCACGGTCTCGGCGATCGGGGTGTCACGGTCGTCGACGTGGCCGTAGAGCACGTCGATGTGGTCGACGCCGAGGTGACGCAGGCTCTCGTGCGCCTCGCGATGGATCGTCTCGGCGCCGAGCCCCTGGTAGTTCGTGGGCGGCGTGGTCGACAGCGGCAACGTCGGGTCCTTCTTCGCCGCGCCGAGCTTGGTCGCGATGCGAACGCGGTCGCGAGCGCCGCGGCTCGCGAGCCACCTGCCGATGAGGTCCTCGGAGTCACGGCCGTGCCCGCCGACCCACGCGTTGTAGTTGTTGGCCGTGTCGATGAAGGTCCCACCGGCCTCGACGAAGCGGTCGAGGATCGCGAACGAGGTGGCCTCGTCGGTGCGGGTGCCCATGAACATCGTGCCGAGGCAGAGGGTCGAGACGTCGAACGACGTGCGTCCGTCGCCGATGGTGCGGTAGCGCATGATTCCTCCTGTGGGTTTCTGGTTGATCTCGTTCGAGCGTACGAAGCGATCGGCGCGGGCATACACTCCAATCATCGATCGCGTGACCAGACCAATTCGAGAGGAGCGCGGATGCCGCAGCCCGGCGTTGCAACGGCCGCGCTCGCGTGGGAGACCCTGCTCGACCTCGGCCACCGTGATGCCGTCGGCGCCGTGCCGCTCCGCGACCGGCTCGAGTCCGCGATCCGCGACGCGGTGCAGAGCGGCCGCATCCCGCCGGGCGCCGCCCTCCCGCCGAGCCGCGCCCTCGCCGAGACGCTCGGCGTCTCGCGCTGGGTCGTCACCGAGGCGTACGGGCAGCTCGTCGCCGAGGGCTTCCTCGAGTCCCGGGTCGGCTCGGCGACGCGAGTGCCGGAGGGCGCGCGTGCACCGCGCGGTGCGAGAGCCGAAGGCGTCGACCGCGACATGCCGCAACCACGACCCACGCGACCCGTCTTCCAGCGGCCGCCGTACGACCTCGGCCCGGGCGTGCCCGATCTGCGCCACGTGCCGCGGGCCCGGTGGGCCGACGCCGTGCGTCGCGCCATCAGCGCCCTGCCCGACGCCGAGTTCGCGGTCGTCGATCGGCTGGGGCATCCGCTCGCCCGTACCGCGGTCGCCGCGTATCTCGCCCGCTCCCGCCGCGCGATCGCGGCACCAGACGACGTCGTGATCACGCACGGCGCCGGCGACGCGATGGCCGGGCTCGTCGCGGGGCTGCGGGCCGCCGGTCACTCGAGCCTGCTCGTCGAGGACCCGAGCTGGCCCGGCTTGCGCGAGGTCGCTGCTTCCGCGGGGCTCACGCCCGTGCCCGTGCCGGTCGACGACGACGGCGTCGACGTCGTGGGACTCACCGAGGCAGCGGCCCGCACCGGTGCGCGGGCGGCGCTCATCACGCCCGCCCACCAGTTCCCACTCGGTGCCGCGCTCGCGCCCGCGCGCCGCGAGGCGATCGTCCGCTGGGCGCGCGAACGCGACGCCGTGCTCATCGAAGACGACTACGACGCGGAGTTCCGCTACGACCGGCGCCCGATCGCTGCGCTCCAGGCCATGGCGCCCGAGCGGGTCGTGCTCATCGGGTCGCTCTCGAAGGCGGTCGCGCAGGCGTTCGGGCTCGGCTGGGCGCTCATGCCGGCGGCGCTGCGGGAGCGCGTGCATTTCGGGACACGGGAGCCGGTGCGCGCGCGGCCTTCCACGCTCGACCAGGTCGCGCTCGCGCAGTTCATCGCATCGGGCGACCTCGAGCGCCACCTCCGGGCGGCGCGCGGGCGATTCCGTCGTCGTCGCACGGCGCTGCTCGCGGCGTTCGAGCGGGAGCTGCCGAGACTCGCCCTCACGGGCATCGCGGCAGGCATGCACGCCGTGCTCGAGTTGCCGCCGGGCGTGACGGCCGCCGACGCGCGCGCGGCGGCATCCGGCCTCGAGGTCGCGGTCTCGGACCTCACCCGGTATCGCGTCTCGAGCGCGACCGCATCGCGCGAGGCGCTCGTCGTCGGCTACGGCAACCTCTCGGACGTGCTCGTCGACGAGGCGGTCGCGCGACTGGCACGGGCCATCCGCTCACTCAGCTGAGCGGAGCGGTCAGAAGCTCGACCGGAATCCGCCCTGCTCCTTGGACGCCATTACCGGCGGTGCCGATGCGGCGATCAGGCCAGGCGGGCGACGGATGCCGCGACGCCGGCCCAGAACCGGTCGACGTCGAGCACGGTGGCGACCCACGCGTTCGGCTCGCGCCGGAGCATCCCGTCGAGGTCGACGCTCGTCGCCCCCGCCGTCTCGGAACCGTTGAGCTCGACGTCGAGGCGGGTGTGCCGCAGCTCGACGCACGCGGGGTCGGCGAGCACCGCGACCGCGACCGGGTCGTGCAGCGGACCGTCGGGCATGCCGAAGACCTCGTCGTTCGTGCGGCAGAAGAACTCGAGCAGCTCCTCGCCGAACGCCGCCGTGCGCGTGCCGGCGGCGACGAGCCGTTCGCGCACCGCGGCGGTGACGAGTGCGCGATGCGTCACGTTCAGGCCGACCATCGTGAAGCGCACGCCGCTGCGCACCACGAGGGCGAGCGCCTCGGGGTCGACCCATGCGTTGAACTCGGCGTAGGGCGTGACGTTGCCGCGATCGGTCGAGCCGCCCATCCAGACGATCTCCCGGATGCCGTCGGCGAGCTCGGGCCGGTCACGCAGCAGCACCGCGACGTTCGTGATCGGCCCGGTCGCGATGATGGCGACGGGCTCGGCCGACGCCGCGATGGTGTCGGCGATGAGCTCGGTCGCGCTGCGCGGGTCGAGCGGCACTGTGGGCTCGGGCAATTCGGGCCCGCCGAGCCCGTTCTCGCCATGGATCCACTCGGCGGTCTCGAGCGGGCGCACGAGGGGGCCCGCCGCACCGGCGGCGACCGGGACATCCGTGACCCCGGCGACCGTCAGGGCGATGCGCGCGTTGCGGCTCGTGTGCTCGAGTGCGACGTTGCCGCCGACCGTCGTCACGGCCAGCAGGTCGAGCGCCGGATGCCCCGCCGCGAACCACAACGCGAAGACGTCGTCGTGTCCGGGGTCGCAGTCGACGATCACGGGGATGCTCACGAGGTCGCCGCCTGCTCACCCAGGCCGGCCGCGGCGAGCACCGCCGCGCGAGGCGAATACGAGTCGACGGTGCCGCGTGCCTGCACCGCGAGCGCGCCGGCTGCCACCGCGATGCGCACTGCGTCGTCGAGCGGCCTCCCCTCGGCGAGGAACGCCGCGAGCGTGCCCGTGAACCCGTCGCCGGCACCCGTCGTGTCGACGGCGGTGACGCGTGGGGCCGGCGCGGTCCACGAGCCGTCAGCCGAAGCCGCGACTGCGCCTGCGGCACCGAGGGTCACGACGACCGAGCGGGCGACGACCCCGACGGCGGATGCCGCGATCGCACGCCACTCGTCGAGCGTGGCTCCCATCGGGGCATCCGTGCCGATGCCCACCGCCCGCGCCTCGTGCTCGTTGAGCACGAGGGGATCGCAGTGGCGGAGCGCGGCCGCGGCGACCGGAGCGGGCGGCGCCAGGTTCAGCACGAAGCGCACGCCGAGCTCGGCCGTGACCGCGGCGAGCCGCTCGATCGTGTCGACCGGCAGCTCGCCCTGGGTGAGCACGAGCGCGGCACCCGCGAGGCGAGCGCGTTCCGCGTCCACGACGGCCGGGGTGAGGGCGAGGTTCGCGCCACCGGTGACGATCACGGTGTTCTCGCCGGAGTCGGCGACAGTGATCTGGGCGACGCCGGTCGGGGCATCCGCGACGCGCATCACGGCGTCGGTCGACACGCCGAATGCGGCGAGCGTGGTGAGCGCGAACTCGCCGCTCGCGTCGGCGCCGACTCGTGCGACGAGGTCGACGGATGCCCCGGCGACATGCGCGGCGACCGCCTGGTTGGAGCCCTTGCCGCCGAGCGCCACGCGGAAGCCGTGCGCGAGGATCGTCTCGCCCGGCGCCGGGAACGCCGCGACATAGCTCGTCGAGTCGACGTTGAGCGAACCGAAGACGACCGTCGGAGCTGGCGGGCGGGGTGGCATGCGGCCGGGCCTAGACCGCGGGGCCCGGACCCTGCAGCGTGCCCGTGATGGGCTCGCCGCCCGCCCGGTTCACGAAGCAGTAGTAGGTGCGCTCGCCCGCCGCCCACTGCTCGGCCAGCGGATAGCTGCCCTGCACCTGCAGGTCGGGAATGGGGGATGCCGCGGCGCTGTCGATGACGCCGTCGGCACGGCAGAGCGTCGCCATCTGGGTGCCGAGCTCCGCCTCACCCGGGAACGGCGCTGCAGCGTCGCCGGGGAGCATGCCCCGGTAGACGAGTTGCGCCGCGTGCGGGTTCACGCAATCGACGACCGCGAACTCCTGAGCCCAGACGTCGACGAACGGGTCGACGCATTCGCCACCGAAGAGGGTGTTCCACGCGTGCACGCCGACGGGCTGGGGCGCGGTGGGCGGCGGGACCGGCGTCTCCTCGACGGCGCTCGGCGTGCCCTCGGCCGACGGCGAAGCACCACCGCCACCGCGGGTGAGTTGCGTGCCGAGGTAGAAGAGCCCGGCGATCACGAGCAGGACCACCAGCGAACCGGCGACCCAGATGAGCGTGCGCGTCGTGCGGCTCGCGCCGGGCTTCGAGTCGCCCGAGCCACCCGAACCACCGGTGCCCCCCGAACCCGTGCCTCCGCCGTTGCCGGAACCCGACGTCGTGCGGGGCGTCGGCGCCGACGAGGCGGGCGCGGGCGTATTGGGGGCGATGCGCCAGTCGGGTGTCGCAGCGCGGCCCCCCGTGGGCGCCCCGGCGGTGCCGGCCGGCACGAACGGGGAGTGCGATGCGGCCGCGGCGCCCGATGAGCCGGGCGCGCCTGCGCCCGCAGCGCCTGCGCCCGCAGCGCCCGCGCCGCCGAACAGCTCAGCGAGCGGGTCGGGGTCGTCGGTGGCATCGAACGTGGCCGTCGGATGCGCCGAGGCGGCCGGCCAGGTGGGGGCGGCCTGCCACTCGTCGTCGGGCGGGAACACGTCGGCCCGCTCGGCGGGCTGCACAGGGAACCCCGCGGTCTCGTCGGCGCCGAACGCCCATTCCGGTTCGGGCTCGGGCTCGGGCTCGGCTTCGGATTCGGCTTCGGGTTCGGCGGACTGGTCGGTCGAGAACGGGTCGGCGGCGAACGGCACCGGCCGCTCGAGGCCGACCGTCGTCACCTCGGCATTGGCCTTGGGGTCTTCCGCCGTCGGGTCGGGAGTGAGGTTCCAGAAATAGCCGCTGGCGGCGAGTTCGCGTGCGATCGGAGAGTCGTCGGACCCGCCCTCATCGTCGCCGTCGTCGTCGTCGCTCTCACGGCCACGGGAGGTGCGGCCGAACGGGCCGCCGCGGAGGCGCGCCTGGGGCGCGTCGAGCTCGTCTGCCGCATCGTCGTCGTCGGAGTCGTCGTCGCCGAAGCCGAGGCCGAGCGCATCGAGTCCGGCCGGGTCGGGTGCGGTCGGCGGGGTGCCACCGCCGGAACCGCCGGGTGCGACCGCGGGCGGTAGGGAGTCGCGCGAGCGGGATGCTCCGCCACCGAGTGAGGCGAGCAGGTCGTCGACTGGAGCGGGCGGTTCGCGTGTGGGGTCGTCATCGCCGTTGTTCGACGAGGCGAACGCAGGGAACGGCGATCGCGCGGTCGCAGCGGACTCATGCCAGGGTGCACCGACCGGCTGTGCGAGAGGCGACTCGGCATCGCCGCGCACCTCGATGAACGGCAGCCCGGAGGTCTGCGGCGCGCGGGTGGGCCCGGGATCGACGGCTGGCGCGCGGGGAGCCGTGAGCGGCGCAGCGAACGGCGGAGCCGGCGTGGCAGCCGCGGGCGGAGCCGGCGTCGCCTCGGCGGACGGAGACGCCGACGGCTGCGGCGCTGCGACGGTGCTGGGGTCAGGCGCGACCTGCTCGTTGCGCGAGGCACGAGCCGTGTCGAGGGCCGCGAACGGGTCGGTCGCCTCGGCGGCGAAAGCGCTGGAGGGATCGCGGGAAGCTGTCGGCTGGACCGGTGCCGGAACCGCGGGAGGAGGCGCCGGGCTCGCGATCGGCTGCGGGGCCGGTGCGACGGCAGGCTGGAAGCTCCCGGCCGGTGCCCCGGTCGGCGCGGCGGGATCCGGATCGGGCTCGTTCAGGGCCGCCCACAGCTCCTGGTCGAAGTTCGTGGCGTTCGGAGTGGCCGCGCGCGCCTCGCGTTCGCCCCAGCTCGGGGGTGCGGTCGCCGGCGTGGTCGGATGCCGCTGCGGTTCGGGCTGCACGGGGGTGAACGACTGCCGCGCGACCGGGGGCGGCGCGAAGCCGGCGAACGGCGATGGGTCGGGCTCGACGGGCGGCGCAGAGGCCGGCGGCTGCGACTGCGGCTGCGGCTCAGCCGGGGTCGCCGGGGCCGCTCCACCCGGCTCGGAGAGCGCACGGAATGCCGCTCGAAGCGACTCCTCGGACTCGAGGTCGTTGCCGCCCCACGTCAGGGCGAACGGCGCCGTCGGCGTGACAGGGCCCGGCGGCACGACCGGGGCGGCCGGGGCCACCGGCGGCACCGGCGCGACGGCCGGCGGCACCGGCTCCGCGACCGGCGGCACCGGCGCCGAGGCGACCGGGGGCGTTCCGACCGGTGGCTCGACCTGGGTGAGATGCACCGACGGGGGTGCGGCGGGCGGCGCCGGACGCGTCACCGCGAAGGGCGGGGACCACGACGGCAGGTTCGGCTGCTGTGCGGGCGGCGCTGCGGCCGCCGGGGGCTGCGCGGGTTCGGGCGCGTGGGACGGATCCGGTGATCCGACCACGGGGAGCGCGCGCGTGGCGGCATCCGTCGACGCAGCCGGTTCGGCGAGCGAGAACCAGTCGAGCACCTCGCCGCGGCGCGGGGCGGGAGTGTGCGCCGGCGGTGCAGCGGCAGGCGGCGGCACCGCTGCTGCGGGCGACGGAGTCGGCGCTGCGGGCGGCGGGGCGACGGGCGGGTCGGCCCGCTCGGGCGCGTGCCCGTTGGCGAGCTGGGCGAGGAGCCAGTCTGCTCCGTCGTCGGCGTTGCCGAACCCGTCGCTTCGACTCATCAGCTCAATCCCAGGTCTTCCAGGCCGATGGCGTACAGGTAGGGGACACCCACGGCTTCGATCACTTCACGGGCACCGGTTGCGCGGTCGACGACCACGGCGACCGCCGCGACCTCGGCGCCGACCTTGCGCAGCGCCTCGATGGCCTTCAGCGGCGAGCCCCCGGTGGTCGAGGTGTCTTCGAGCACGATGACGCGCTTGCCGGAGAGATCGGGGCCCTCGACCTGCTTGCCGCGGCCATGGTCTTTGGGTTCCTTGCGCACGACGAAGGCGTCATAGGCGAGGCCGCGCGCCGCGCCCTGGTGGAGGATCGCGGCGGCGATGGGGTCGGCGCCCATCGTCATTCCCCCGACGGCGGCGACATCGGGCACGTCGGCGATGAGGTCGAGCATGACCTGCCCGATGAGCGGGGCGACCCGGTGGTCGAGGCTGACCTTGCGAAGGTCGACGTAGTAGGTCGCCTTCTTGCCGCTGGTCAGGGTGAAGTCCCCGTGGAACACGGCGTCGGCCGAGATGGCGTCGATGAGCTGTCGGCGCACGTCGGCAGCGGCGATGGGTTCACGAAGGGTCACCCGAATACTCTACGACCCGCTTGCCTGAGAGGAAGGGGAGGATCTGTCGGCGGGGCCGCCGAGCCTGCGGCATCCGTGTGGGGGAGGTGCGGAGCGGGGACGACGAAGGGCCGCCCCGCGGGGTGTCCCTCCCCCGCGCGGCGGCCCTGCTGCCGGGAACGGATCCCGGGGTCGCGCCACCTAGACGGTGCGCGCGAACGTCTCTCGCGGCTGGCGGCGGTAGCCGTCGCGCGCGGTGACGATGATCGAGCCGATGAGGCCGGTGGCGGCGGTAGCGGCGATGAGCAGGATGCTGAACATGGAGTGTCCTTTCGAAGTACGAGCTGGCTGATCGAGCGACCGTTGCGCCGTTGCACGTGTTCGACTCTTCAATTGAACCTCGGAAGACTGTTCAGCACAAGCTTACGATTCTACAATGACGATGTAGTCTGGCTACATGGATGTGAAGCGGTTGGACCTGTTGAGAGAGCTCGCCGAGCGCGGCAGCGTCACCGCGGTGGCCGAGGCGACCGCCCGCACCCCATCGGCGGTGTCGCAGCAGCTGAAGGTGCTCGAGCGAGAGGCCGGGATGCCCCTCACGCAACGCAGCGGACGCGGCATCGTGCTCACGAGCGCCGGCCACGCCCTCGCCCGCAGCGCGGCCGACGTGGCGATCGCGCTCGAGCGCGCCTCCGCACTCTGGGACGAGTTCCGCAACCATCCCAGCGGCGAAGTGTCGCTCCTCACGTTCCCGACCGTGGGCGCCACGCTGCTGCCGGGCGTGCTCACCGATCTCGCGTCGGTGGCCGGTCTCGTCGTGCACGCAACCGACCTCGACCCCGAGCTCGCGGAGTTCGCCGACCTCACCTCCGACTTCGACATCGTGCTCGCGCACACCATGCCGGGCGTCCTGCCTTGGGGCGGGCGTGGCCTGAAGGCCGTACCCCTGCTCACCGAGCCGCTCGACATCGGCCTGCCCGCCGACCACCGGCTCGCGAATCGCGCCCACCTGACCCCTGCCGACCTCGTCGACGACACCTGGCTCGGCGTTCCGCCCGGGTTCCCGTTCGAGCGCATCCTCCACGCCATCGAACAGCAGGTCGGACAGCGCGTCCGCGTGGGCCAGCGCTTCAGCGACATGCGCATCATCGAGGCGTTCATCGAGGCCGGCCTCGGCATCGCCTTCGTGCCGCGGTTCACCTCGGGCGCCGTTCCCGACAGCATCGTGCTGAAGCCGCTGCGAGGCGTGGCATCCGCTCGCCAGATCGTCGCCCTGGTGCGGCCGGATGTCGCGGAGCGGCTCGCCGTGCGCACCGTGCTCGACGTGCTCGTGGCGCGGGCCTCCCGCCTCGAGGCGGCCCACGCGGCATGATCGCGGGGCGCGCCGGGCGGCGGCGCTGCGCAGTCCGACCGAGCGCTGACTTCGGGGGCTGCAGGCGGCGGTGCCCGGTACACTTCGGCAGCATGAGCGACGAGGCGATCCTGTTCGAGGTCTTCGAGGGGCTGGCGCACGTCACCCTCAACCGCCCGTCACGGCTGAACGCCGTCGACCCTGACGCGATCCGTCGTTGGCAGTCGATCGCGCACGAGATCGCCGAGCGCGATGACATCGGCGCGGTGCTCTTCGACGCGAACGGGCGGGCGTTCTGCGCTGGAGGCGACGTGCTGGCGATGTCGCGGCTCGCGGCCGGACAACCCGACGCGGGCGCGGTGATCACCGGCCTGGCCGATCGCATCCACGACGGGCACCGGGTGCTGCGTGAGAGCTCGAAGCCCATCGTCGCGGCCGTGCAGGGTCCGGTCGCCGGCGGCGGACTCGGTTTCATGCTCGTCGCCGACGTGATCGTCGCCTCCGAGCGGGCGACCTTCGCGAGCCGGTATGCGGATGTCGCGCTCACGCCCGACTGCGGCGTGAGCACCCTGCTGCCCGAGGCCATCGGCACGCGGCGGGCGCTCGAGCTCACGCTGACGTCACGCACGCTGTCGGCTGCCGAGGCACTCGACTGGGGACTCGTCGCCGAAGTGGTCGCGCACGAGGAGCTCGCCGCCCGGGCGCGCGGCATCGCCGACTCGTGGCTGCGCGGCGCGGCCGACGGCGCCGAAGCCGGGGCCGGTGCCGCCTTCGGCCAGGCGAAGCGCCTCGTACGCTCGGGGTTGTCGCGCCGCTTCCAGGACGCGCTCGACGACGAGGCACGCACGATCGGGGCGGCCTTTGAGACGCCGGCGGCACAGGCGGCGATCGCTGCGTTCGCCGCCGCGGCTGCGCAGTCGGCGGCGAAACGGTCGCAGCCGG
This sequence comes from Agromyces ramosus, assembly GCF_030817175.1. Taxonomy (NCBI): domain Bacteria; kingdom Bacillati; phylum Actinomycetota; class Actinomycetes; order Micrococcales; family Microbacteriaceae; genus Agromyces; species Agromyces ramosus. Next base: position 1,471,486 of record NZ_JAUSYY010000001.1, read on the forward strand.
CGGCGACAGGGGAAGCGTAAGGAGAGGCGCATGGAGGATCCGGCAGACGAGTTCGCGACGCTCGCACGCGAGGTCGCCGAGCGCGCGCAGGCGAGCGGCCTGCAGGTCGCCGTGGCGGAGTCGCTCACGAGCGGCGGAATCGCGAACGCGCTCGGCGCGGCACCAGAGGCCTCCGAGTGGTTCCGAGGCGGCGTCGTCGCGTACGCCGAATCGGTGAAGCGCCAGGTGCTCGGCGTGCAGGCCGAGCAGGTCGCGTCGGCGCAGTGCGCGCGCGAGCTGGCAAGCGGGGTCGCACGCCTGCTCGACGCTGACGCGACGGTCGCCGTCACCGGCGTCGGGGGGCCCGACCCCGAGGGCGACGAGCCCGCCGGAAGCGTGTACGCCGCGGTCTCGGTGCGTGGTCACATCCGTGACTCGCATTTCCAGTTCGACGCCGACGACCCCTCGGTCGTCGTGCACCAGACGGTGCGCGCTGCGCTCGAGCTGCTGCGGGATGCGCTGTCGGCGGCATCCGACTCGTCCTCCACAGGCGAAGCCACTGCATAGTTCTCCACAGGTGAATTCCCCGATCAGCCCAATTTTCGGGCGCAACTCGATGTCAGTGGGTCACGGCAGAATCAGAGCATGACCAACCCGCTGGTGCAGCTCGAGCATGATCTCGAGGCACTGCGCGCGAGTTGGGCCGGTGCGCTGCCGGTCGTCGGCGTCGGTGATGCCTCGTCAGGCACCGCAGCCATGAGCGACGGCGGGCTGGTACAGGTCGTGACGGCGCTCGTGCAGCTCCGGCGCGATGCCGAGTCGCTGCTCGCGCAGGCCGCGGCCGAGGTCGGTCGTCGCTCCGATTCCTCGTTCGGTGGCGAGGGGCTCGCGAGGCAACAGGGCTTCCGGAACCCGATCCAGTTCCTGGCCGCCGTCACCGGGGCGACGACGACGCATGCCGCGAAGCTCATCCGCGTGGGCGAGGCGACGCGGGCGCGGCAGTCGTTCACGGGCGAGGCCCTTCCCGCGAGCAACCCGTTCGTCGCCGACGCGCTTCGCAATGGGTCGATCAGCCTCGATGCGGCAGACGCCATCGGCAGCATGCTCGATCGCGTCGGGCTCCGAGCCGACCGCGAGCGGGTGTGGCACTACGAGGCCGAGCTCAGCCGGTTCGCGAGCGGGATTCCCCTCTCGCTGCTCATGCGGGCCGTCAAGCTCGCCGAGGCGCGGCTCGATCCCGACGGCATCGAGCCTCGCGACGAGGCGCTCCGCAGCGAGCGGTCGCTCGTCATCCACGAAGAGCCGTCGGGCATGGTGCGATTCCACGCCAGGCTCGACCCGGTGACGGCAGCACCGATCAAGGCCGCGATTGAATCCCTCGTGAGCGAGTCGCTGCGCCGGCGGGCCGCGGCGCCGAGCGCGACCGCTGACGCGGTCGACCTGGCGGATACGGTGTGCCGGCCCGTGCTCGACGATCACCGAACGATTCCGCAGTTGCAGGCCGACGCCCTCGCCGAGCTCGCGCGTCATGCCCTGGGCTGCACGGCGATGCCCGAGGCGGCGAAGACCACCGTGGTTGTGCGCATCGATTTCGATGCGCTGCGCACCGGCCTCGGCGACGCGAGCGTCGACGGGCTCGACCGGCCGATCTCTGCGGGCGCCGCGCGGCGGCTCGCCGCCGATGCCGAGCTCATTCCTGCCGTGCTCGATGGTGAGAGCGTTCCTCTCGACCTCGGTCGCCGCCGACGGCTCTTCACCGCGGCACAACGCATCGCGCTGGCCGAGCGCGACGGCGGCTGCGCGAGCTGCGGGCGCAATGTCGCCTACGTCGACGCACATCACATCGACTGGTGGCAACGAGATTCCGGCGGCACCGACCTCGACAACGGCGTGATGCTCTGCAGCTTCTGCCATCACACGGTGCACCGCGAGGGCTGGCGCATTCGTGCGGGCCGCAACGAGGTGTGGTTCATCCCGCCTCCGCACGTCGACCCCGTGCAAGCGCCCCGGCTCGGAGGACGGGCGCGATTCGATCTGCACAGTGCGCCGATCGCGGCAGCGTAGACGGTCGCCGCGCGGTCGCGTGCGCGCTTGCGGTTGCGGTTGCAGTTGCAGTTGCAGTTGCAGGTGCAGGTGCGTCTCAGTCGACGGTGGCGGCGAACACAAGCGCCCGATCGCGGTGCCAGTGCAAATGCCGCCGCAACGACGAGCGCAGCTCCATGAGCCAGTCGGGGTCATGGTCGTGTTCATCGAGGTCGAGGGCCTCGAGCACGTCGAGTGCAAGGCCCACCGAGGCCGCCACTCCGAAGAGCTCGAGGCTCGCCTCCTCCTCCACGCTGAATTCGCGTTCGCTGCGGTAGCCACGGAGGAACGCGGCGAGCAGCTCGGGTCGTGGCTCGCCGTCGAGCGTGACGCCCGTCAGGTCGCGCGTCGCGAGCGCGATATCGGCGGCGAACCAATCAACTCGCGCCTCGTCGACGTCGAAGAAGGTGGCGACGCCATCGGTGAACCGGAGGTTGTCGAGCTCGAAGTCCCCGTGAATCACGCCGCGCGAGTGCGTCGAGGGGTCGAGCATCGCGACCGCAGCGGCGATCCCTTCGGCCGCGCGCACCAGCTCGGCGTCATCGGCCGAAGGTCGGTCGACCGCGGCTCCGCGCATGGGCGCCGGCCCAACACGGGCCGAGGTCGTATGGAGCCGCCCGAGCGCCGCACCCCACACGCCCGCCGCGACATCCGTCAGCTCGTCGAGGTCGAGTTCGTCACCGGATGCCGCAGGCACGAGCATTGCGACGAGCTCAGCATGCTCGGTGACCACGCGCTCGGTCGCTCGGCCGTCGCGGCTCGGCATCGGTCGGACCACGGGCACTGCGGCATCCGCCCAGGCCGACATCACCGCAGCTGCACGCTCGAGCTCGTCCGCCTGCCTCGAGCCCGCGGGCACGAAGCGCAGGTACGCGGCTTGCCCGCCGGGCGCACCGGGCGCTCCAGCGGGAACCACGAAGACGTGACTTGCGCTCGAACGCCAGAACCTCGCGGCCCCCGCCGGCATGCCCCAGGCCGCAGCAGCAGCATCGGCGACCGGGCTCCGCCACGCGGCATCCACTGTTCGACGAAGGCGCGCGATCTCGGAGAGTTTCAGCATCTCGCCGATCCTCCCATGCCGAGTTCGCAGTGCCGAGCCGTCAGCCGTTCATTGCGCAACGGGTCGGCGGCTCCTCTCCAGAAGGAGGACGACTGAGACCGCCGCGATCCACAGGAACGTCGGTTGGAACGACGCGATGAACAGCGGCACCTCGGTGATGATCACCGGACGCAGAATGGTCGCGACGCCGGCGATTGCACCGAACCAGGCGAGCCATCGGGGCAGGCCGCCGACGCGGATCGACACCACGCTCACGGTGATGACGACGACACCGAGCGCGACCTGTCCTTGGGCGATCGCGGTGGACCACAGGCCCTGGAGGAGCAGAACGGAGTTGACGTCCAGGTGGTAATCGGGGGTCGAGCGGAGAACCACCGCGATACCGGTGGACAGCGTCTCCGACAGGAGCCCGCCCGCCAGGAAGACAGCCGAGCCGATCGACACCACGCCACTCACCCAGTCGGAGAGGCCGCTACTGCTGACGACGCGTCGCAGTCCTGAGAAGAAGCCGATGGCGAAGACGAAGATGAGGTTCGACAGGGCGAAGAACATGACCATCTGGTCGACGTTGGCGGGGTCTTGCAGATAGGGGCCGAGTTCGTCGCCCGCGCCCGCGTTCCAGAAGCCCGGCACGCGTTGCAATGCCTGCGAGAGTGGGCCGTTCACCAGGATCGCCGCCACCATCCCGATTCCGCACCAACCGGTCACACGCCGCGCGGCGGCATCGAGTGAGTGACCTCGCTCGTCGATCGCAGGAGCCGTCGCGTCGGCCTTCTTCGCTGTGGGTTGTGACATCGTGTCCTCCTCATTAGAGTTGCACTCTATTGAGAGTAGTTATACTCCATTTAATGGGCAGCGGCTATACTCACGGCGTGACCTCTGATTCAGCACGACGCACGCACCGACAGCGTCAGGCCGAGGAGACGAAAGACCGGGTGGTCGCCGCCGCCCGAACGCTGATGGCGCGCAACGGCTGGGCCGGCACCACGGTCGACGCGATCGCGGCGGAGGCCGGCGTCGCCCCGCAAACGATCTACGCGGCATTCGGCAACAAGCGGGCGCTGCTCGAAGGCATGCGCGGAGCCATGCTGCGGGATTCCCAGATCCCCGAGCTGATGGCCCGAGCCGCCGCAGAACCAGAAGCCTCTCGTCGCCTCGAGTTCTGGGCGAAACTCATACGCCAGCAGATGGAGACGAGCTTCGACGTGATCTCGATCCACCGTCAGGCGGCCGCGTCCGACCCGAGAGTCGCCGGTGACTACCGCAAGGTGCTCGACGGTCGCGCCGAGCTCTTCGCGGCGTTCGTCCACGAGCTGCACGGCGATCTTGCGCCCGGCGTCAGCGAATCAGCGGCGACCGACCTCCTGTGGTGCTTCTCCAACGAGGAGATCTACCGGGAACTCGTCGAGGAACGCGGCTGGTCGGCAGACCGCTACGAGCGATGGCTCGGGGCAACGCTCGTCGCGCAACTGATCACCGCCCCGTCGGTGGCGTGATCGCCCAGCCGAACCGGCTCAGTCGTGTTGCGGGAAGCCCAGGTTCAGCCCGCCGTGGCTCGGGTCGAGCCAGCGCGACGTGATCGCCTTCTCCTGCGTGAAGAAGTCGAAGCCGCGCGGGCCGTAGGCCTTGGCGTCGCCGAAGAACGAGTCCTTCCATCCGCCGAACGAGTGATAGGCCACCGGCACCGGAATGGGCACGTTGATGCCGACCATGCCGACCGTCACCTCACGCTGGAAGCGCCGGGCGGCGCCGCCGTCGTTGGTGAAGATCGCCGTGCCGTTGCCGTAGCGGCTCGAGTTGATGATGTCGAGCGCGTCCTCGTAGCCCTCGACCCGGAGCACCGAGAGCACCGGGCCGAAGACCTCGTCGCGGTAGACCGACGAGGAGGTCGGCACCTTGTCGACGAGGGTCGGTCCGAGCCAGAAGCCGTCGGGCTCGCCGTCGACCTCGACCCCGCGTCCGTCGACCACGACGGTGGCGCCGTCGGATGCCGCGACGTCGAGGTAGCCCGCGACCTTGTCGCGGTGCTCGCGCGTGATGAGCGGCCCCATGTCGCAACCGCGCGTGCCGTCGCCGATCTTCAGCCGCGACATCCGCTCGGCCACCTTCTCGACGAACTCGTCGGCGATCGTGTCGACCGCGAGCACGGCCGAAATGGCCATGCAGCGCTCGCCCGCCGAGCCGAAGCCCGCGTTCACGGCCGCATCGGCCGCGAGGTCGAGGTCGGCGTCGGGCAGCACGAGCATGTGGTTCTTCGCGCCGCCGAGCGCCTGCACGCGCTTGCCGTTGGCCGTCGCGGTCGCGTAGATGTACTGCGCGATCGGAGTGGAGCCGACGAACGAGATCGAGCGCACGGTCGGGTGCTCGAGCAGTGCATCGACGGCCACCTTGTCGCCGTGCACGACATTCAGCACGCCGTCGGGCAACCCGGCCTCCTGCATGAGGCGAGCGAGCCACACCGCCGCCGACGGGTCCTTCTCCGACGGCTTCAGCACGACCGTGTTGCCGGTTGCGATCGCGAGCGGGAAGAACCACAGCGGCACCATCGCCGGGAAGTTGAACGGGCTGATGATGCCGACCACGCCGACCGGCTGGCGCAGCGTGTACACGTCGATGCCCGTCGAGACGTTCTCGGAGTACTCGCCCTTCGTGTAGCCGGGCATCGCGCAGGCGAGCTCGACGACCTCGAGTCCGCGCGCGATCTCGCCCGCGGCATCCGACAGCACCTTGCCGTGTTCGCTCGTGAGGATCGCCGCGAGCTCGTCGCTTCGCGCGTTCAGGAGTTCGCGGAACGTGAACATCACCTGCTGGCGCTTCGCGATCGACGTGTCGCGCCAGCCCGGGAACGCCCGGGCGGCCGCCTTCACGGCGGTGTCGACATCGTCGGTCGAGGCGAAGTGCACGCGCTTCTGCTCGATGCCGAGCGCGGGGTTGTAGACGGGCCCGCTGCGCTCGGGATCGCCGGCGACGGATGCCCCGTCGATCCAGTGCTCGACCATGGCCACCTCGGTGGCCGGCTGCGGGTTTTCGGTTGCGGTCTGGCTCATGAGTCAGCCCTCTCCTTCGAGTGCGGTGCTCAGTACTTCATCGTAGATCGCCACCGCGTCGGCGACCTCTTCTGGGGTGACCACGCATGGCGGCACCACGTGGATGCGGTTGTCCTGCACGAACGGCAGGAGGCCGCGCTCGACGAGCGCGGACTTGAGACGGCCCATCGACGCCGCCGGCAGCGGCTCGCGGGTGTCACGGTCGGCGACGAGCTCCATCGCCCAGAACACGCCTTCGCCGCGCACTTCGCCGATGACCGCGTGCTTGCCGGCGAGCTCGGCGAGCGCCGGTCCGATCTGGATCTCGCCGATGTCACGAGCGTTGTCGACGATGCCCTCGGAGGCCATCGTGTCGAGCGTCGCGACGATCGAGGCCATCGCGAGCGGATGCCCCGAGTACGTGAGCCCGCCGGGGAACACCCGGTCGTCGAACGTCGCCGCGATCGGGTCGGAGATGATCACGCCGCCGGCCGGCACGTAGCCCGAGTTCACGCCCTTCGCGAAGGTGATGAGGTCGGGACGCACGCCGTAGCCGTCGAACGCGAACCAGCGGCCGCTGCGCCCGAACCCGCACATCACCTCGTCGAGGATGAGGAGGATGCCGTGCCGGTCGGCGAGCTCACGCACGCCCGCCAGGTATCCAGGCGGCGGCAGCATGATGCCGGCGGTGCCCGGAATCGTCTCGAGGAGGATCGCCGCGATCGATGACGGCCCCTCGGCCTCGATGACCCGGCGCAGGTGGCGGAGCGCGCGCTCCGACTCCTCCTCGGGCGTCGTCGCCCAGAACTCGGAGCGGTAGAGGTAGGGACCGAAGAAGTGGACGTGCCCGCGGGCGAACTCATTCGGCACGCGCCGCCAGTCTCCCGTGGCGACCACGGCGGCACCGGTGTTGCCGTGGTACGAGCGGTACGTGGACAGGATCTTGTCGCGCCCGGTGTGCAGGCGCGCCATGCGGATGGCGTTCTCATTGGCATCCGCGCCGCCGTTCGTGAAGAACACCTTGTGGAACCCGGCCGGCGCATGCGAGACGATGCGCTTCGCCGCCTCGCCGCGGGCGAGGTTCACCGTCGACGGCGCGATCGTCGTGAGCAGCTCGGCCTGCTCGCGGATGGCCTGCACGACCGCCGGGTGCTGGTGGCCGATGTTGACGTTCACGAGCTGGCTCGAGAAGTCGAGGTACTCACGACCCGAGTGGTCCCAGACGCGAGCACCTCGGCCGCTCGCCACCACGAGGCTCGAGGCCTGTGACTGCGCCGACCAGGAGTGGAAGACGTGCGCGCGATCCAGCTCGCGTGCGAGCTCGTCGAGCGTTTCGGTGAGTTGCTCGGTCATGGCAAGGTGCCTTTTCATGTGTGGGTGGATGCCCCGCGGCCGGCCGGTCACGCCGGCCGCGGGGCATCCGCTCGCTAGTTGCCGCCCTCTTCGAGGGTGACGTCGATGGGCTCGAAGCCCTCGCCGGTGAGGTCGAGGTCTTCGCCCTCGAGCTCGTCGAGCGCCTGCTGGATCCACTCGTTCGACCACGCCGTGGCGGGCGGCTCTTCAGTGATCAGGTGAGCCCCCGCCTCGTTGACCGCGGCGAGTGCGCCCGCGACCGTCTTGTCCCAGGCGGACTCGTCGACGATGCCGATGCCACCCGCCGACGGCCAGATGAGCTTGTTGGTCTCGTTGACCATCCAGAGCTCGTGGCTCGGACCCCACCCCGAGCCGGCGGCGATCGTGATCTCCGATGCCTCTTCGGGGTTCTCGGCCGCGTAGACCCAGCCCTTGATGACCGCCTTCAGGAACTTGACCGTCGTCTCCTGGTACTCCTCGTCGCTCTCGAGCCGCTCGGTGTCGGCCCAGATCGCGTCTTGGAGCATGGCGCCCTCGGTCTCCTCATAGCTGATGACGTTGAAGTCCTCGGGCGTGTAGAGCTCGCCCGTGTCGGGGTTCGGCGTCTCGAGGAGCTGCGCATACTCGTTGTAGGTCATCGCCTGCGCGGCGTCGATGTCACCCTGCAGGAACGCGTTCATGTTGAAGTCCTGCGTGATGATCTGCACGGTCGTGGCGTCGAGCCCCTCGGCGGCCATGGCCGCGAAGATCTCCCACTCGTTGCCGAAGCCCCACGAGCCGATCTTCTTGCCCTCGAAGTCGGCGACCGAGTCGATGCCCGAATCGGCCCACGACACCTGGAGGGTGCCCGAACGCTGGAAGATCTGCGCGATGTCGGTGAGGTTCGCGCCCTGCTCGATCGAGCCGAGCACCTTCGGCACCCAGGCGATCGCGTAGTCGACATCGCCGTTGGCGAGCGCGTCCTGCGGAACGATGTCGCCACCCGACGGGATGATCTCGACCTCCAAGCCCTCCTCCTCGAAGTAGCCGAGCTCTTGAGCAGCGAAGTAGCCGGCGAACTGGCCCTGCGGGAGCCACTGGAGCTGGAGCTTCACGGGCGTGAGGTCGCCCTCGCCGCCTCCGTCGGTCTCCCCCGTCCCGCCGCCGGATCCAGAACATGCGGTGAGTGCGAGCGCCGTCGCGAGGGCGAGCCCGCCGATCGTCGCGAGGCGACGTCTGCTGTGGTTCATGTCAGTCCTTTCGTGGTTCTCGGTGCGTGCGGTGGTGCGGTGGTGCTGGTTCCGCCGGGCGCGAGGCCGCGGTGGCCGGGGTCAGGGGCGTCTTCGCGCCTGGGGAGTGTGGCGTTGCAGCAGCCGCTCGAGGGCCAAGCAAACGAGGTAGAAGAAGAGGCCGAGGGCGATGGATGCCACGACGTACGCCCAGGCGCGCGCGTAGGCGCTCGAGGCGGCCGAGGTCGAGATGAGGCTGCCGAGGCCGCCGCGCGGGCCGCCGAAGTACTCGGCGACGAGGGCCGAGATCACGGCGAGTGATGAGGCGATGCGGATACCGGTGAGGATGAACGGCCTCGCCGTCGGCAGCGTCAGCGTGCGGAGCACCTGCCCGGGCGAGGCGGCGTACGCCTTCATGAGGTCGCGGTGCACGGGCGTCGTCTGCCGGAATCCGCGCAGGGTGTTGATGAACACCGGCACGAAGGAGGCGAGCGCGGCGATGGCCTGCCGGCCGAACTGGCTGTCGGCGCCGAACATCGAGTTGAGCACGGGCGCGAGCGCGACGATCGGGATCACGGCGAGCGAGGCGACGACGGGAGCGCTCATCTGGTCGATCGCGCGCCAGCGCGACGCCAGTGCGGCGAGCAGGATGCCGAGGATCGAGCCGACGACGAGGCCGATGAGCGCGTTCGTGCCGGTGAGCATGGTGGCCTGCACGATCGACGGCCAGTAGAGGATGAGCTCCTCGATGATCGACGCGGGGCTCGGCAGGAGGTAGTCGGAGACGCCGACGACGCTCACGAGGAACTGCCAGACGCCGAGCACGATGAGGCCCACCGCGACCGGTGCGACGATGCGCAGCGTCGTCTCGGTGCGGGGGCCCATGCCGCGGCCGCGGCCCGGGCGCGGGCGCTTCGCGCTGGTGGCTGCGGTGGCGGCGGTGGCGGACATCAGCGCGTCTCCACTCCGCGCGGGCCGGTGCCGACGGGCGACCCGCTGTGCAGCGCCTCGCGCACCGCGGTGACCATCTCGAAGAACGCGCGCTCCTCGCGGAGCTCTTCGGTGCGGGCGGCGCGTCGAGCGTCGGCGCCGAGCCGCATCGGCACGATCTCGCGGATGCGCCCCGGCCGCGGCGACATGACGACGACCCGGTCGGAGAGGAACACCGCCTCGGGGATGGAGTGCGTCACGAACACGACCGCGGCGCCCGTCTCGGCCGAGATGCGCACGAGGTCGGACTGCATCTTCTCGCGGGTCATCTCGTCGAGCGCGCCGAACGGCTCGTCCATGAGGAGCAGACGCGGCTGCTCGGCGAGCGCACGCGCGATGGCGACGCGCTGCTGCATGCCGCCCGAGAGCTGGTCGGGGTAGCGGTCGGCGAAGTCGGCGAGGCCCACCATCTCGAGCAACTCGGCCACGCGAGTCGAGCGGGTTCCGGATGCCACGCCGTGCAGTTCGAGCGGCAGCGCGACGTTCGCCGCGACAGTGCGCCACGGCAGGAGCCCGGCCGACTGGAACGCGATGCCGTACTCCTGGTCGAGCCTCGCCTGCCGCGCCGTCTTGCCGAACACCGTAACGCTGCCGCCGGTCGGCTCGTCGAGGTCGGCGACCAGGCGCATGAGCGTCGACTTGCCGCATCCGCTCGGCCCGATGAGCGAGACGAACTCGCCCGCGGCGACCGTGAGGTCGATGGTGTCGAGCGCCTGCACCTGCCCCGTGCGGGTCTCGAAGACCTTGTCGACCGCGCTGATCTCGACCGCCGTGGTGGCGGATGGTGCATCCGTCATGCGGCTTCCTCCGTTCGTCGGTAGTTCTTGAGGATCACGCCCAGGAGCGCGACGCTGCCTGCGGCGACGAGTCCGAGCACGATCGCCCCGAAGATTGGACCCCACGCCTTCGCCGGGTCACCCGATGCCTGGCCCGCGAACTGGATCAGGATGCGGCCGATGCCGCCCTGCAGCCCGGTCGAGACCTCGGCGACGACCGCGCCGATGACGGCGTTCGCCGCGCCGAGCCGCAGCGCGGGCAGGAGATAGGGCACGGATGCCGGGAATCGCAGCTTCGTGAGGGTCTGCCAGTAGCCCGCCGCGTAGGTCTGCATCAACTCTTCATGGATGCGGTCGGGCGACTGCAGTCCCTTCAACGCTCCGATCGCGATCGGGAAGAACGCGAGGTAGCTCGCGATGAGGGCGACCGACATCCAGTCCTGCCACTCGAACGCACCGATCTCGACGCGCGAGCCCCAGCTCTTCACGATGGGGGCGAACGCGATGAGCGGCACGGTCTGGCTGAGCACGATCCACGGGAAGAGGCCCCACTCGGCGATGCGCCAGCGTTGCATCACGAGCGCGAGGCCGATGCCCACGATGACGCCCACGAGCCATCCGACCGCTGCGATGCCGAGTGTGGTGAGCGCACCGAGTGCGACGACCGCCCACAGCGGCTGAGCGGATGGCGAGCGGGTCACCGGCTCGGCCAGACGGGTGAGCATGTCCCACACGTGCGGCATCGCGAGGTCGGTCGTGCGCGGGAGCACACGCGCGTCGCCGATCACCACGCCGTCGGCCGGGCCGAGCAGCTTGTAGCCCTCCCAGATGAGCACGATCGCGAGGATGCCGGCGAGGCCCCAGCCCCACCGGGCGAGCTCGCGGCGTCCGCGACCCCGACCGGCTCGGTGGGGCGCGCGGAGGTCGCGGGCAGGTGCCGACGCAGCGGCATCCGCCACCGTGCCGTTCGCCGTGCCCGTCACCACGTCCTCGCGCACGCCCGCCTCCGTCATGCCTTGGCCGTGATGTGCTCGGAGAGGGCCGGGATCACGGTCTCGCCGTAGACCCGCAGCGTCTCCTCCTTGTTATCGTGCTGGAGGTAGCCGGCGAACTGGTCGACGCCGAGCTCGGCGAGCGCCTTCAGCTTCTCGACGTGCTGCTCGGCGGTGCCGAGCACGCAGAAGCGGTCGACGATCTCGTCGGGCACGAAGCTCGTGTGCACGTTGCCCGCGCGCCCGTGCTCGTTGTAGTCGTAGCCCTCGCGGCCCTTGATGTAGTCGGTGAGGGCGTCGGGAACCGTGCCGGCAGAGTTCGATGACCCCGTGCCGTACTTCGCGACGATGTCGGCGACGTGGTTGCCCACCATGCCGCCGAACCAGCGGCACTGGTCGCGCATGTGCTCCCAGTCGTCGCCGATGTACATCGGGGCGGCGACGCAGAACTTCACCGACTTCGGGTCGCGTCCGGCCTTCTCGGCGGCCTCCCGCACGGTCTTGATCATCCAGGCCGCGATGTCGAGGTCGGCGAGCTGCAGGATGAACCCGTCGCCCACCTCCCCGGCGACCCGCAATGCCATCGGGCCGTAGGCGGCCACCCATACCTCGAGCTCCGAGCCGCGGCTCCAGGGGAACTGGATCGTCGAGCCGTGGTACTCCACCGGTCGGGAGTTCGCGAGCTCGCGGATCACGTGGATCGACTCGCGCAGCTCGGTCATCGTGGTGGGCTTGCCGTTCGTGACGCGCACCGCCGAGTCGCCGCGTCCGATGCCGCACACCGTGCGGTTGCCGAACATCTCGTTGAGCGTCGCGAACACCGATGCTGTAACCGTCCAGTCGCGCGTGGCGGGGTTGGTGACGAAGGGACCGACCTTGATGCGCTGCGTCTGCGCGAGGATCTGGCTGTAGATGACGTACGGCTCCTGCCAGAGGATGTGCGAGTCGAACGTCCACACGTGCGTGAACCCGTGCACCTCGGCGAGCTTCGCGAGCTGGACGGTTCGCGACGCGGGCGGGTTGGTCTGGAGTACCGCTCCGAATTCCATGGTGCTCCCTAGGTGAAGGCGGTGCTCAGATGAGATACGTGCTCAGGCCGCGCTTGAGGAAGCGGCCGTCGCCCTTGGTGCCGAGGTAGGCGTTGTCGTCGACCACGACCTTGCCGCGAGAGAGCACGGTGTCGACGTGACCGTCGATCTCGTAGCCCTCCCACGCGGAGTAGTCCATGTTCATGTGGTGGGTCTTGTCGAGCCCGATCGAGGTGTGTCCGTTCGGGTCGTACACGACGATGTCGGCGTCGGCGCCGGGCTGGATGACGCCCTTCTGCCCGTACAGTCCGAACATCCGCGCGGGGGTCGTGCTCGTGAGCTCGACCCAGCGTTCGAGGGTGATCTCGCCGGTGACGACGCCCTGGTACATGAGGTCCATGCGATGCTCGATCGAGCCGATGCCGTTCGGGATCTTGCGGAAGTCGCCCATGCCGAGCTCCTTCTGGTCCTTCATGCAGAACGGGCAGTGGTCGGTCGAGACCATCTGCAGGTCGTTCGTGCGCAGTGCCTGCCACATCGAGTGCTGATGGCCCTCCTCGCGGGAGCGCAGCGGCGTGGAGCAGACCCACTTCGCGCCCTCGAAGTGGCCCCATTTCTCGCTGGAAGCCCCGAGCTGATCTTCGAGTGAGAGGTAGAGGTACTGCGGACAGGTCTCGCCGTAGACGTTCTGGCCCTTGTCGCGCGCCCAGGCCAGCTGCTCGACGGCCTGCTTCGCCGACACGTGCACGACGTAGAGCGGCGCGCCCGTGAGCTTCGCGAGCATGATCGCGCGGTGGGTGGCCTCCTCCTCCATCTCCCAGGCACGGGCGATGCCGTGGTAGTACGGGTCGGTGTTGCCCTGGTCGACGAGCTGCTGCGCGAGCACGTCGATGGCCGGACCGTTCTCGGCGTGCATCATCGTGAGCATGCCGGTGTCGCGCGAGACCTGCATGGCCTTGAGGATCTGCGCGTCATCCGAATAGAAGACACCCGGGTAGGCCATGAAGAGCTTGAAACTCGAGATGCCCTCGTCGGGCAGCTTTCGCATCGCCGCGAGGGACTCGTCGTTGACGTCGCCCACGATCTGGTGGAAGCCGTAGTCGATCGCGCAGTTGCCCGCGGCCTTCTCGTGCCAGGCCGCGAGCCCGTCTTGGATCTTCTGCCCGTAGGTCTGCACGGCGAAGTCGATGATCGAGGTCGTGCCGCCCCATGCGGCCGCCCGCGTGCCGGTCTCGAAGGTGTCGGATGCCTCGGTGCCGCCGAACGGCAGCTGCATGTGCGTGTGCGCGTCGATGCCGCCGGGGATGACGTACTTGCCCGACGCGTCGATGACCCGGTCGACGGATGCCGCGACATCCGTGCCCAGCAGCGGACTGCCCGGCTCCAGCACGGCCCGGATCGTCTCGCCGTCGACGAGCACGTCGGCCGCTGCCCGGCCCGTCGCGCTCACGACGGTGCCGCCGGTGATGAGGGTGGTCGCCATGGTTCGCTCCTTCGCGTCGCTGGCGTTACGGCTTCGGGATGGACGTGTAGGAGTCGGGCCGGCGGTCGCGGTAGAACTGCCACGCGTTGCGCACGTTGCGGATCATGTCGAGGTCGAGGTCGCGCACGACCACCTCTTCATCGGTCTCGGAGCCGTAGCCGCCCACGATGTTGCCCTGCGGGTCGACGAACTGGCTCTTGCCGTAGAAGTTCACCGCGAGCTCGCCGTACTCGTTGTCTTCGAGGCCCACCCGGTTGGCGGCGGCTACGAAGTAGCCGTTCGCGGCCGCGGCAGCGGGCTGCTCGATCTCCCAGAGGCGGTTCGAGAGGCCCGGCTTGGTCGCGTTCGGGTTGAAGACGATCTGCGCGCCGTTCAGGCCGAGCTCGCGCCAGCCCTCGGGGAAGTGCCGGTCGTAGCAGATGTAGACGCCGACCGGGCCGACGGCTGTCTGGAACACGGGATAGCCGAGGTTGCCGGGACGGAAGTAGAACTTCTCCCAGAACTTGTCGAGGTTCGGGATGTGGTGCTTGCGGTACGAGCCGAGGATGGTGCCGTCGGCGTCGACGACGACGGCGGTGTTGTAGTAGACGCCGGGCTGCTCCTCCTCGTAGATCGGGAGGATCATCACCATGCCGAGCTCCTTCGCGAGCGCGGCGAAGCGCTGCACGATGGGGCCATCGGCCGGCTCGGCGTAGTCGTAGTACTTCACGTCTTCGGTGATGCCGAAGTACGGCCCGTAGAAGAGTTCCTGGAAGCAGATGACCTCGGCGCCCTGCTCCTTCGCCTGGCGCGCGAACTGCTCGTGCTTCTGGATCATCGACTCCTTGTCGCCGGTCCAGGTCGTCTGCGTGATGGCCGCTCGGACGATCGTCATGTTGCCTCCTGAGTCGGTGCCGACGGATGCTGCAGAACCGGGACGAGCGTTGCGACCCGTTCTGTTATTGTTCGGCGTGAACATTTCTCTTGTGTTTCACGGTGTGACGCTGTGGTTACATATCTTGTCCCTTGCTTCGTGAGGAGGCAATGGTCGTGTCAGGTTTTGATGTGGCTGGTGCCCGAGTGAACGACGGTCGCGTCGATACCGTTCGTGTCGAGGCGCTTCGTGTCGATGTCTCCGCACTGGCCGCGCTCGCCGAGTTCCCCGACACGACCCCGCGCGGCATCGCCGGGGTCATCGCCCGGCTCGTCAACACGGGCGATCTGCCCGCCGGCAGCCGACTGCCCACGGTGCGTGAGCTCGCCGGGTCGCTCGGCGTCAGCCCCGCCACCATCAGCCAGGCGTGGCAGGCCCTGGCCCGCGCCGGCCTCATCGAGTCGCGCGGTCGCGCGGGGAGCTTCGTGCGCGGCACGCGGCCCGGCCGGCTCGCGCCGCGTATGCGCGGCATGGCCGCGCCGAACGATCCCGTGCGGCTCGACCTCTCGCGCGGCACTCCCGACCCGCTGCTGCTGCCGGCGCTCGGCCCGGCGCTCTCGCGGGTCTCGGCACGCGCCGAGACCGGCAGCTACCAGGCCGAGCCGGTGATCCCGGGCCTCGCCGCGGTGCTGGCCCGCTCGTGGCCGTCGGACGCCGAGACGATCATGGTCGTCGACGGCGCCCTCGACGCGATCTCACGCACCCTCGACCAGGTCGTGCGCTACGGCGATCGGGTCGTCGTCGAGAGTCCCGGCTTCCCGCCGTTCCTCGACCTGCTCGACCTGCTCGGCGCCGAGGCTGTGCCGGTCGCACTCGACGAGCACGGCATGCGCCCCGACGTCCTCGCGCAGGCGCTCCACCGGCGCCCCGTCGCGATCCTGCTGCAGCCGCGTGCGCAGAACCCGACGGGCGCATCGATGACCGCGTCGCGCGCCTCGGAGCTCACGCGCGTCATCCGCTCGGCGTCGCGGGTCGACGACCTCGTCGTCATCGAAGACGACCACTCGGGCCTGATCTCCACCGAGGGCGACGTCACGCTCGGCACCTCGCTCCCCGGCCGGGTCGTGCACGTGCGCAGCTTCTCGAAGTCGCACGGCCCAGACCTGCGCATCGCCGCGATCGGCGGACCCCGCGATCTCATCGATCGCGTGGTCGCCCGGCGCATGCTCGGTCCCGGCTGGACTTCGCGGATGCTGCAGACGATCCTCCTCGACCTGCTCACCGAGGGGACCTCCATCGATGCCGTGGCCGAGGCCCGCCGCCAGTACTACACGCGCCAGCGCGCACTCGGCGACGCCCTCCGGGCACGCGGCGTCCCCGTCGCCCCGGCCGACGGGGTCAACCTCTGGATGCCCGTGCTCAGCGAGCGCTCGGCCCTCGTGCAACTCGCGGCGGCCGGCATCCGGGTCGCTGCCGGCACGCCGTTCCTCGCTGCCTCGAATGGAGCGGATGCCCCGTACGGCTCACGGGCCCACCCGGCGGGCGAGTTCGTGCGCGTCACCGTCGGCATGGTGCGCGAGGGCACCGACGAGGTCGCCGATGCGCTCGCCTCGGCGGCGCATCATCTCGCGGCGGGCGGGTACTGAGGGCGGCTCGTTCGGCCGCTGCTCGCGGCGCGGTCGCGGTTCGGGGCGCGCTCGGCGTTCGTGGCGCGACCTTGCGCTTCGCGGCGCTCAGGCCTTGGCCGCGGTCGGCGCCTTCGCGTACCGGTCGGGCGTGACCGTCAGCTCGGCCTGCCCGCCGGTCATCGACCGAAGGTCGAGCACGTACCGTGCGAGCTCCGCCTCGGGCACGCTCGCCACCACCCGGGCGCGACCGTCGTCCATCGTCTCCGTCGCGGTCACGTGCCCGCGACGGCCCGACAGGTCGGTCAGCACCGTACCCAGCAAGTCGGCCGGCACGGTGACGGTCGCCATCGACACGGGCTCGAGCAGCACGGTGCCGGCCTCGGCGAGCGCCGCCTTGACCCCGATCGACCCGGCCGTGCGGAAGGCCATCTCCGACGAGTCCACCGAGTGCGCCTTGCCGTCGTAGAGCTCGACGCGCACATCGACGACCGGATGCCCCTGCGGCCCCCCGGCGGCGAGCGCGTCGCGTGCCCCCTTCTCGACTGCGGGGATGTACGCCCGCGGTACCGCGCCTCCTGCCACCTTGTCGACGAACTCGAAGCCGCCGCCGAGCGGAAGCGGTGAGACGCGCAGCTGCACGACGGCGAACTGCCCGTGGCCGCCCGACTGCTTCTTGAGCTTGCCCTCCGCCTGCACCGGCCGGGCGATGGTCTCGCGGTACGGCACCGGCGCCGGGCCTGTCGTCACGTGCACGCCGAACACCCGCGCCAGTCGCTCGACCGCGACGGCGACGTGCGTGTCGCCGAGGCCGCGCAGGATCGTGGCGCCGCCGGTGCGGTCGATGACGAGCGTGGGATCCTCGGCGACGAGGCGCGCGAGCGCGACCGACAGCTTCTCATCGTCGGACTGCGTCGCCGGCTCGAGGCTCACCGCGAACACCGCCGCTCGCTTCGGCAGCGGCGCCGGGCGCGCGACGCCGTTGGTTCGCGCCCACAGCAGCGAGCCGGATGGCGATCCCGTCAGCTTGGCGGCAGCGCCCACGTCGCCGGCCGACAGCTCGGCGACCGGCAGGTGCTCGGCTCCGCAGAGCCGGAACAGCCCGTGGATCCGCTCGTCCGCGCCGGTGGTGGCATTGCGCAGCTTGTCACCCGTGCGCACCACGCCCGAGAGGACCTTGAACATCGAGACCTGTCCGACGAACGGGTCCGCCACGGTACGGAAGACGTGCACGAGCGGTTCGCCTCCGGGATTCGTGGCCACGGCCACCTCGGTGCCCGCGTCACCGTCGCCGTTGCCGCCCTTCTGGTGCGTCGAGCCGCCGACCACGATGCGCCCGTCGTGGCCGAGGGCCGACGGCGCCAATGCGCACAGCAGGTCGGCGACGCGATCGACGCCGGTGCCCGTCAGGCCCGAGCAGACGAGCACGGGCACTGCGTGGCCCAAGGCGATCTCCTTGGCGAAGGTCCGCTCGAGTTCGCGGGCCGGCGGCTCCGTGCCTTCGAGGTACGCCTCGAGCTGCCCGTCGTCGTGCGAGACGATCTCCTCGGTCAGGTCGAGGTGCATGCGGTGCTCCTCGGCTTCCGCCTCGGGCGGGAGCGGCTCGTCGTGATGGCCGCCCGCCTCGTCGTAGACGAGTGCCAGCTCGCTGAACACGTCGGCGATCGAGCGGAACGCCTGCTCCTCGCCGAGCGGGAGCTCGACCGCCCACAGGTGGCTGCCGAATACCTCGCGAAGCTCGTCCATCACCCGGCGGAAGTCGGCGCGGGCCTTGTCCTCCTGCGTCACCACGACGATGCGCGGAACCCCTGCCGCCTCTGCGGCCGCCCAGGCGAACCGCGTGCCCGGGGTGACGCCGTCGACTGCGCTCACGACCATGACCGCGACATCCGCCATCGACAGCGCCGTGTCGACGCCGCCCACGAAGTCCGGATGCCCAGGCGTGTCGACGAGGGTCACGGCATGCTTCTCGCCGTCGGGCCCGGTCCAGTCGAGATGCGCAGGCGAGAGCCAGAGCGTCGTGCCCCGCGCGATCTCCTCGGGCTCGTGGTCGCACACCGTGGTGCCGTGCCCGACGTCGCCGGCTCTCGGGATGGCGCCCGCGCGATGCAGCAGCGCCTCGGCCAGCGTCGTCTTGCCCGAACCGGTGCCGCCCACGAGCGCGATGGTTCGCGGAGTCGGTGTCGGTTTCGAGTGCGGCGTCGAATTCGAGGTCGAGTTCGGAGTCGAGTTCGAGTTCGAGGTCATGGAGCCTCCCGCGCCGGTGCCCATCCGTTCGTCCATCGTGGACCCGACGGGCCGCGAACGCCAGAGGATGCTGGTCGGATGCCGCGGCGATCTCGCTCGACCTTCGTTCGACTCGTCCTCCACAGGCGCATTCCTGCTCGAGTTGTCCACAGGAAAAGGGCAGATCAGGGGCCGATTCGCTGCGATCGAATGTCGGTGGATGGGTGCAGGATCGAAACATGGAACATCCCCTGCAGCCGCTCGAGCGAGATCTCGAGGCGTTGCGGGGTGCGTGGATCAGCTCGATGCCCGCCATCGGCGCGATCGAGGGTGAGGCGCAACTCGAGGTCGAGCAGATGCCCGACGGCGGTCTCGTTCGAGTCACCGACCTGCTCGCCCAGGTGCGACGCGACGCCGACGCGCTGCTCGCTCGCGTCTCCGCCGAGGTGGCGAAGCGTTCGGGGAGCGAGTTCGGCGATCAGGGTCTCGCGAAGACGCACGGATTCCACAATCCAGTGCGACTCATCGCAGCGTCGACCGGCGCATCCCGCCACGAGGCGGCGCGGCTGATCGCCGTCGGCACCGCCACCGCCGAACGGCAGTCATTCGGCGGCGAGCGACTCCCCTCGCGGCGTCCGCATGTCGCCGCCGCACTGCGCGCGGCCGAGATCAGCGTCGACGCGGCATCCGCGATCACCTCGATGCTCGACCGCGTGGCGGTCCGCACCGATCCACGGCAGGCGGATGTCGCCGAGTCCGTGCTCGTCGGCCTGGCCAACCGAGTACCGCTCGAGACCCTCATGCGCGGCGTGCGCGAAGCCGAGGCCCGACTCGATCACGACGGTGTCGAGCCCCGCGAAGAAGAACTCCGTCACGGGCGTTCACTCACGATGCGCGAAGACGGCAACGGCATGGTGCATCTCTCCGCCCACCTCGACCCCGAGACCGCAGCGCCCGTGAAGGCCGCCATCGAGGCGCTCGTCAGCGATGTGCTGCGGCGTCGGCGCAATGCTCCCGGCGAGGGGGCGCCGGTCATCGACGACCCACGATCGATTCCGCAGCTGCAGGCCGATGCGCTCGCGGCGCTCGCTCGCCACACGCTCGGGTGCACGCAGACGCTCACCCCGCTCGCGAAGACGACCGTCGTGGTTCGCATGCACCTCGAGACGCTCGTCGATGGCGTCGGTCATGCGCGCATCGACGGCATCGACCAGCCGATCTCGGCCGCTACGGCCCGGCGCATGGCCGCCGATGCCGACGTCATCCCGGCGGTCTTCGGCGGCGACAGCCTGCCGCTCGATCTCGGGCGAGCAGCCAGACTCTTCTCACGCGCGCAGCGCCTCGCGCTCGCCGAACGCGATGGCGGCTGCTCGTCGTGCGGTCAGAACATCGGCTACGTCGAGGCACACCACATCGACTGGTGGGAGCGAGACGCCGGGCCGACGGACCTGGCCAACGGCGTGATGCTGTGCAGCTTCTGCCACCATTCCGTGCATCGCGAGGCGTGGAGCATCCGGGTCGAGCGCGGCGAGGTGTGGTTCATCCCACCGCCGCACATCGACCCGCAGCAGGTGCCGCGACTCGGCGGGCGGGCGCGATTCGCCCTGCCCGCACCCCAGGTGGGCGCCGCCTGATGCTCGTGATGGTGCGGGATGGGTCGGGCGTCGTCGTGCACGACGAGGCCGTGTCGTTACCGCGCACGTGCCGCGACGCGCCGCTTGGCGAATCGCAGCGCGGCGGCTCCGGCGAAGAGCAGCAGCGCGGCGATGACCGTCGGCGGCAGGGAGCGCCGTCGAGGCGAGGCCGCTGCCGGTGCCGGTGCCACGGCGATCCCGCGCTGCACCCCTCCAGTTCGGGGCACAAGCGTGAGTTCGATTCGGGGTACAACCGGCGAGGTGGCCCCGGCGTGCGAATAGGTTTGCAGGGTGCAGATCACAGTGCTCGCGGGCGGCGTCGGAGGGTCGCGCTTCGTGCGCGGCGTGCGTGAGGAGTGCGCTCGGCGCTGGCCCGACGGCATGGGCGGCACCGAGGCATCCGTCACCGTCGTCGTGAACACCGGCGACGACATCTGGCTCGCCGGGGTGCGGCTGATGCCCGACTTCGACTCGCTGTTGTACTCGCTCGCCGGGGTCAACGACACCGAGCGGGGCTGGGGCCGAGCCGGCGAGACCGAGCGCGTCGCGGCGGAGCTGCGCGAGTGGGGTGTCGGCTGGCCGTGGTTCACGCTCGGCGACCTCGATCTCGGCACGCACCTCGCCCGAACGGCATGGTTGCGCGAAGGGGCCTCCCTGTCCGAGGTCGCCACCCGCCTGCAGACGCGCTGGCCGCTCGGCGTGCGGCTGCTCCCTGCAACCGACACCGAGGTCGACACCTACGTCGAGGTGACCGACGCCGACGCGCCCGGCAGCACGCGGGAGATGCACTTCCAGGAGTGGTGGACCCGACATCGCGCAGCCCTGCCGGCGGTCGCATTCCGGCAGCGGAACATCGAGGTGGCGCGACCCGCGAATGGCGTCGCCGAGGCGATCACCGGCGCCGACCTCGTCCTCGTCGCGCCGTCGAACCCGGTCGTGTCGATCGGCACGATCCTTGCGATCCCGGGCATCCGCGAGGCGATCGCCGAGACGCCGGCACCGGTCGTCGGCATCTCTCCGATCATCGGGGGCAAGGTCGTGCGCGGCATGGCCGACGCGTGCCTCCCCGCCATCGGCGTCGAGACGAGCGCCGCAGCCGTCGGGCGGCACTACGGGGCGCGCGCGACCGGTGGCGTGCTCGACGCCTGGCTCGTCGACGAGACGGATGCCGCATCGGTGCCCGCACTCGAGGCATCCGGTTTGCTCGTGGCATCCGTGCCCCTCTGGATGCGTGACCTCGGCACCTCCGCCGCCCTCGCCGGCGCGGCCATCGATCTCGGCGCGGAGTGGCGTGGCGGGCATAGGATGTGACTGACCCACCGGTCTGGATCTGACCGGTGCGTGTGGCCCGGGATTGGGCCGCGAGTCCCCGACCTGGTCGGATCATCGCTTGCACGCCATCCCGGAGGCTCCATGCCCATTCGCCGTTCCCGCCGCGTCACGACTGTCGCCCTCGCCGTCGCCGTGCCGATCGCGGCACTGCTGTTCGCCGGGTGCGCGAGCGGCAGCGCCGCCGAGAAACACGACGCCGACGCCACGACCACCGGTGCGGCATCCGGATTCCCGCTGACGATCGACAACTGCGGCACCGAGGTGACGTTCGAATCGGCCCCCGAGCGGGTCGTCACGATCAAGTCGTCGACGCTCGAGCTCATGCTCGCGCTCGGCGTCGGAGATCGCGTGATCGGCAGCGCGTTCAGCGACGGGCCGGTGCCCGACGAGTTCGCCGAAGCGGCATCCGACCTCGAGGTGCTCTCCGACAAGGTGCCTTCACAGGAGGTCACCCTCGCCGCCGAGCCCGACCTCGTGTTCGCCGGCTGGGAGTCGAACCTCACCGCCGAAGGCGCCGGCGACCGCGATACGCTCGACAAGCTCGGCGTCGCGAGCTACGTCGCACCGGCGGCCTGCAAGGGCGAGGGGTACATGCCGAACCCCCTCACCTTCGACGAGGTGTTCCGCGAGTTCGAGGAGGCGGGCGCGATCTTCGGCGTTCCGGATGCCGCGACCGAGCTCGTGGCGTCGCAGCGGGCGGCGCTCGACGCGATCGAGCCGAGCGACGACGGCCTCACCGCCCTCTGGTACAGCTCGGGCGACGACACCCCGTTCGTCGGCGCGGGCATCGGGGCACCGCAGATGATCATGGAGGCCGCGGGTCTCGAGAACATCGCCGCCGACGTCGACGACACGTGGACGTCGATGGGATGGGAGGCGATCGTCGCCGCGAACCCCGACGTCATCGTGCTCGTCGACGCCGCGTGGAACACCGCAGAGCACAAGATCGAGCAGCTCGAGTCGAACTCCGCGACGTCGGCGCTGCCCGCCGTGCAGCAGCAGCGCTACGTCGTCGTGGACTTCCCGGCGACCGAGGCGGGCGTGCGCAACGTCGATGCGGTGGCGTCGATCGTCGAGCAGCTCGGGGGGCTCGGGTCCTGATGCCGCTGCCGCCGCCGCACCCCGAGATCGACGAGCGCGCATCCCGCCGTTCGGGCGCCGAATCCGGCCCGAGCCGGCGCAATGTGACGCGTTCGGCGGCGGCAGCCGGGGAGGGCGACGCCGACCGGCGCACGACGGAGGGCGGCGGCGTCCGCACGGGTGCGTGGGCCATCGGGCTCGGCGTGCTGCTCATGGCATCCGTCATCGTCGCCGTCACCATCGGGCCGGCCGGCCTCAGCGCGGCCGACGTGTGGGCGAGCATCCTCGCGCACCTCGGCATCGGCGAACCGACGCTCACACCGCTGCGCGACGGCATCGTCTGGGAGCTGCGGATGCCTCGAGTGCTCACCGCTGCCGCGGTCGGCGCGGGCCTCGCGCTCTGCGGCGCCGTCATGCAGGCCCTCACGCGCAACCCGCTCGCCGACCCGTACCTGCTCGGGCTCTCGTCGGGCGCGTCGGTCGGCGCGGTCGTCGTGATCGTGCTCGGCGTGGGCCTGCTGCTCCCGTTCGCCGCGTTCGCGGGCGCCCTGATCGCCCTTGCCGCGACGCTCGCCCTCGCGAACGCCGCAGGCGCGCTCACGCCGACGCGCACGGTGCTCGCGGGGCTCGCCGTGTCGTCGGTCTTCGGGGCGGTGACGAGTCTCGTCATCTTCTGGAGCGCCACGGGTGACAGCTACCGGGAGATCCTGAACTGGCTGCTCGGGTCGCTCGCCGGCACCGATTGGTGGTCGGTCGCGATCGCGGGCGGTGCCGTCATCGTGATCGGGCTGCCGCTGCTCGCGAGCGCGAGGACCCTCGACGCGTTCGCGTTCGGCGACACCGCGGCGGCGGCGCTCGGCGTGCACGTGGTCCGGAGCCGCGCGCTGCTGCTCACCGGTACGGCGCTGCTCACGGGCGCGCTCGTCGCGGTGAGCGGTGCGATCGGCTTCGTCGGCCTGATCCTGCCGCACGCGGTGCGGCTCATCGTGGGCGCGCGTCACCGCGCACTGCTGCCGCTGTCGGCGCTCGCCGGCGCGATCTTCCTCATCTGGGCCGACACCGCGGCCCGCACACTGTTCGACCCGCGCGAGCTGCCGGTCGGCATCATCACCGCCCTCATCGGCGGGCCGGTGTTCGCCGTCATCATGCTGCGGAACCGGAGCCTGTCATGACCCCCGCCGGCCCGAACGAGGCACTGCGCGCCGAGCGTGTGCGCTTCACGCGCTCGGCACGGCTCATCATCGACGACATCGACTGCACCGTGCCCGCCGGGCATGTCGGTGCACTCCTCGGCCCGAACGGCGCCGGCAAGAGCACGCTCCTGCACCTCATCGCGGGCATCGAGCGAGCGGATGCCGGAGCTGTGCGTTTCGGCGAGCGCGACCTCACCGCCCTGCGCCGACGCGATCGGGCGCGAGTGATCGCGCTCGCCGAGCAGGACGTGCACGACGCCCCGGGCCTGCGCGTCGCGGAGGTCGTCGCCCTCGGCCGCACCCCGCACCTCGGCGCCTTCGCCGCGGCGGGCGAGCTCGACCGGGCGATCGTGCGCCGCTGCCTGGAGGACGCCGGGCTCGTCGAGTTCGCCGACCGCGAGTACGCGACCCTGTCCGGCGGGGAGCGCCAGCGCGTGAACCTCGCCCGGGCGCTCGCGCAGGAGCCCGAGTTGCTGCTGCTCGACGAGCCGACGAACCACCTCGACATCCGCGCGCAGCTCTCGATGCTGCGCCTCCTCCGCGAACTCGCGCACGGCGGGCTCACGGTGCTCGCCGCCCTGCACGACCTGTCACTCGCGGCGGGCTACGCCGATCACGTCATCGTGCTCGACGGCGGTCGGGTGGTCGCCGCCGGCGAGCCGCGCGCCGTGCTCACGCCCGAGCTCATCCGCGCGGTGTGGGGTGTCGAGGCGATCGTGCTGGAGCATCCCGACAGCGGACGCCCGATCATCGCGTTCTCGGATGTCGCGAGCGGGCCGATATCGCGTGCGGCTCCCGTCGCCGTCGTCGGCGTCGGCGACGGCGACGGCGACGGCGCCGGTGTCGGTGCTGCAGCCGCTGCCGGGCCGGGCGGCACGACCGAGGCGTAGCCTTGAACGCATGAACGAGCTGCATGAGGTGCACGAGCTGAGCGAGTCGCGCCGGGAGCTGCTCGACTCGATCGCCCGCGAGTTCCTGCACAACTCTCCCGGCGGACGGCGACTGCTCGCGGTCGAGGGCGCGACCGACGAAGCGGCCACCCGGTTCGCCGACGACCTGGCCGCCGCGCTCTCCGACCACGGCCAACCCGTCCTGCGTCAGTCGCTCGGCGACGTCGACGAGCGGACGCTGCGCTCGGCCACTGTGGAGCCGTTCCGCGCTCGCACGCTGCCCGGCGCCGAGCACGACGACACGGTGCTCGTGGTCGACGGCCGCCGGCTGCTGAACCAGTCGGTGCGCGGCATCTGGCACTTCACGGTCTGGATCCTCGCCGGCGACGAGCTGCCGCACGCGTCCGTGAACGTGGTCGTCGACGCGACCGACGAGTCGGCCCCGAAACGGTACTTCTACGACCTGTGCAAGCTGCCGCCGAGCTTCGGCGAGCGGCGCGCGGCTGCGGCATCCGTCACGACAGCACGTCCTTCGTGAGGAACCGTCCGACGGCGAGCGCGCCGAACACGACGACGTAGCCGCCCTGCAGCAGCGCGTTGTCGGCGAACGAGTCCCACACGGCAGGGTCGCGCAGGAGATCGCCGAAGCCGAGCCAGTAGGTGGTGAAGAGCCACGGGTGCAGCCAGTCGAGCTGTGGCAGCGCACCCATGATCTGCGACACGACCGCGAGGATCGCCGTGGCGGCCATCGCCCCGACGGGCACCGTCGTGAGCGTCGAGAGGAAGAGCCCGATCGCCGACATGCCGAGCAGCGAGACGGTGACGTACGCGGCGATCGCGAGGAAGCGCAGGAGGCCGTCGCCGACGCTCACGGTCGTTCCCGAGAGGAGCGTGACGGGGCCGATCGGGAACAGCGCCCAGCCGATGAGCGTGCCGACGACGACCACGGTCAGGGTGGCGGCGCCGCTGAAGACGGCCACGGCCGCGTACTTCACGATCAGCAGGCGGATGCGTCCGGCCGGTGCGATGAGCAGGTAGCGCAGCGTTCCGTGGCTCGCCTCACCGGCGATGGTGTCGCCGGCGACGACACCGATCGTGAGGGGCAGGAAGAGCGGCATCGCGACGAGGATCGCGGTGACCCCGACGAAGAGCCCGTTGTCGGTGATCTGGCTGAGGAACGGCGGACCGCCCCCGCTCTCAGGGCCGCCCGCGAGCCGAACGGCCACGGCGATGAGGATGGGGATGAGCGCGAGCGCGCCGAGCAGCGCCCAGGTGCGCCGCCGTCGGAAGAGCGTGAGCACCTCGGAGCCGAAGAGCGACAGCGTGCCGCCACGCGAGGAGGCGCGGGGCGCCTCGGTCGCGACCCCCGCCGCCGCCTCACTGGACAACGTCGAACCCCTCGCCCGTGAGCTCGACGAACCGCTGCTCGAGGCTCGCGCGCTCGAGCTCGAAGCCACGCACGCGCACCCCGGCCGCCACGAGCGCGGCGACGATCGCCTCGGGAGCCGGTGCCGCGTCGCCCGACGAGCCCGACGAGCCGGGGGCATCGAGCGCTGCGGAGACGAGCGCGTCGCCCGCGGCATCCGTCATCGACCGGATGCCGCCGGCTGCAGCACCATCGTCGAGTCCATGGCCCAGCTCGAGCCCCAACCGCGCCAGCACCTCTCGGGCACGATCCGCATCGGGCGTGCGCACCAGCACGCGCGTCTCGCCGCCCCCGCGGAACTCGTCGAGCGTGCCCTGCGCCACGAGGCGCCCGGCGCTCATCACCCCGACGTGCGAGCACACCTGGTCGACCTCGGCGAGCAGGTGACTCGACACGAACACGGTCGTGCCATCGTCGGCGAGCGAGCGGATGAGCGACCGCACCTCGCGCGTGCCCTGCGGGTCGAGCCCGTTGGTCGGCTCGTCGAGCACGAGGAGCTCGCGCCGCATGAGCAGGGCGTTCGCGAGTCCGAGCCGCTGCTTCATGCCGAGCGAGTAGGCATGCACCTTCTTCTCGGCGGCGTGCGAGAGACCCACCCGCTCGAGCGCATCGGCGACCCGAGTGGCGCGGGAGCCCCGGGGCGCGTGCCGGTCGGCGGCGTCGAAGCGCCGCAGGTTCGCCGTGCCCGACAGGTACGGCGAGAACGCGGGTCCCTCCACGAGTGCGCCGACGCGCGGCAGCACGGTGTCGACGTGCCGGGGCATCTCGGCGCCGAGCAGACGGGCGTCACCCGCGGTCGCCGCGACGAGGCCGAGGAGCATCCGGATCGTCGTCGTCTTGCCCGACCCGTTCGGCCCGAGGAAGCCGAACACGGCGCCCCGCGGCACCGCGAGGTCGAGGCCGTCGACGGCGAGCTGCGAACGGAAGCGCTTGGTGAGGCCGTGCGTCTCGATCGCGAGTTCGGGCACGCGGGGGCGCCCGGTCAGTTCCCGCTCGCGACGGCGAGCAGCCGATCGGGGGGCACCGCGCCGGCGAGCACACGGCCGTCATCGGTGAGGAGCACGGTGACGAGCGAGGTCGAGAGGATGCGTCCGCCGTCGACGGGCTCGGTGAGCGTCTCGAGCATCGCGGATGCCTCCGCGCCGAGGCCTGCGGCGCCCGCCGCGCCCACCGGCAGCTCGACCACGGCCGACCAGCCCTCGCCATGCACGATCGGACGAGGCATCCCCGCGCCTGCATCGTCGGCTGAGCCGGCGGCGGCCTGCCACTGCTCGAGCTCGGCCACGGTCGGTATCGGCACGACGTGTTCGGTCACCTCGGTGCCCTCGGGCGGGGTGAACTCGAACACCGAGGCATCCGGTGCCTCGAACGAGACGTCGGTGAACGCGACGCTGAACGCCGGCTCGTCGGCGCCGCGAGCGGTGACGGATGCCGCGAGCGCGACCCCCGTCTCGCCGTCGATTGCGACCGTGATGTCGCCGACGAGGGTGTCGGTGTCACGCGGCTCGAGCACGAGCTCGTAGACCTCGCGTCCGGCGACTCGGCCGTCGGTGCCCACCGACACCTCGGTCGTCTCGTCGAGCTTCGCGAGCGCGTCGTCGAGCACCTGTTCCGGCGTCGGCAACGGCGTGCCGAGTTCGGCCTCGAGTCGCTGCCTCGCCTCGTCGGCGTGCGCCTCGGCTTCGGCCTCGAACGCGTCGAGCGCGGCCTCGTCGACGGTGACGTGCGTCGCGGCCCGCTCGGCGGAGTCGTAGAGCCAGGCGCCCTCGTCGGAGAGGTAGACGTCGCGCTCGGCGAGGCGATCGAGCACCTGCAGGCGTGCGTTCGAGTCGTCGAGGTACACGCGGGCGGTGTGCGCACCGGTGGCGAGCGAGATCAGGTCGTCGAGATCGGTGGCGGATGCCCCGCCCTCGCCGCCGTGACCGAAGTCGTCGCTCTCCGCACCGACGGTGCCACCACCGCCCATGGCGCCGGTCAGGCCCGAGAGGTCGGGGAGGCCGAGTTCGGAGCGTTGCTCGATCGTGCCCGAGAGCGCCTCGACGTCGCTCGAAGCGGCGAACTCGAGGAGCTCGGCCGGTGTGAGATCGGGCAGGTCGACGGCGGCGTTCGCCTGCATCGGCACGAGCACGACAGCCACGCCGATCGCGATCGGTGCGGCGATTGCGGGGATCCAGCGGCTGAGCCTGCGGGACGCCCGGGAGTCCGGGGCGCGCATGAATTCAGGGTACGCCGGTCGAGCACCCCGGGACCCGATCGGTGGGGAACACTCAGGATCGCCGGCTGCCGCCCGACCGTTGCCGCCGGGACCGCCCGGGGCTAGCGTGGGTGCACCGGCAGGTTGTACCCATTTCGAGGGGGCTCTCATGGTCAACGTCGTCCGTCGCCGCTCCGCGCTCCGCCGCGCCGCTCTCGTTCTCGCCGGCGTGCTCGCCGCCGGAGCGGTCGCGACCGCCGCGCCCGCGTCCGCCTCATCGCCATCGCTCACCCCGCCACAAGGGGCGATGACCGTTGCGATGGGGCGACCGACACCACCGGCGCCGTCGACCTCCGTCGGCACCGGCGGGGCGGTGTCATCCGTCGATGCCTCGGCGAGCGCCGTCGGCCTCGAGGTCCTCCGCGACGGCGGCAACGCGGTCGACGCCGCGGTGGCCACGGCCGCCGCACTCGGCGTGACCGAGCCGTACAGCGCCGGCATCGGCGGCGGCGGGTACTTCGTCTACTTCGACGCCACGACCGGTGAGGTGACCACGATCGACGGACGCGAGACGGCGCCCGCGGGCATGCCGACCGACGCGTTCATCGACCCCGCGACCGGCACGCCGTACCCGTTCGCGAACGCCGTGTCATCCGGCCTGTCGGTCGGGGTGCCGGGCACGCTCGCGACCTGGGAGGCGGCGCTCGACCGGTTCGGCACCGAGTCGCTGCGCGACATGCTCAAGCCCGCCACGCTGCTCGCCACGAGAGGGTTCACCGTCGACGAGACGTTCCGCAAGCAGACCCTCGACAACGAGGCCCGGTTCCGCGCGTTCCCCGACACCGCCGAGCTGTTCCTCCCGGGCGGTGAAGCACCAGAGGTCGGGTCGATCTTCAAGAACCTCGACCTCGCCCGAACGCTGCGGCTCATCGCGCTGCGGGGCACCGACGCATTCTACGAGGGTGAGCTCGCAGCCGAGATGGCCGACATCGTGCAGGAGCCGCGCATCGACCGCGCGGTCTCGTCACTGCCCGCGATGCCGGGCTTCATGACGACCGACGACCTCGCGGCATACGAGGTGCTCGAGCAGGCGCCGACGCACGTGGAGTACCGCGGCCTCGACGTCTACGGCATCGCCCCGTCCTCGTCGGGCGGCACCACCGTCGGCGAGTCGCTGAACATCCTCGAGAACCACGACCTCGCGTCGGCCGAGACCGGGCAGGCCCTGCACCTGTTCTTCGAGTCGACCGCTCGCGCGTTCGCCGACCGCAACGCGTATGTCGGCGACCCGGCGTTCGTCGACGTTCCGACCGAGATCCTGCTCAGCCAGGACTTCGCCGACGCACGCAACTGCACGATCAACCCGCTGCAGGCGTCGCCGAAGCCGGTTCCCGCTGGCGCGCTCGACGCGGCCGGGTGCGACGCGGTCGCGCTCGATGCGGCCGAGGGCGCCGAGAACCTCTCGACGACGCACCTTTCGGTCGTCGACCAGTGGGGCAACGCGGTCGCGTACACGCTGACGATCGAGTCGACCGGCGGCTCCGCGATGACCGTGCCCGACCGCGGCTTCCTGCTGAACAACGAGCTGACCGACTTCAACTTCGTGCCGAACCCGGCCGACCCGAACACCGTCGAACCGGGCAAGCGTCCGCGCTCGTCGATGTCGCCCACCATCGTGCTCGACGGCGGCGAGGTGCGGTACGTGCTCGGCTCGCCGGGCGGGGCGACGATCATCACGACGGTCGTCCAGATCCTCATGAACCGCATCGACCTCGGGATGACCCTGCCCGAAGCGGTGGCGGCGCCGCGCGCGTCGCAGCGCAACTCGACCACGACCCCCGGGGCCATCACGACCCCGGCCGAGGCGGCCTTCATCGCGGCCTATGCCGACGACCTCGCGCCGTACGGCCAAAGCCTCACCGCGGTTGCCGCGCCGGGCACCTCGGCCTCCGAGATCGGGGCGGCAGCGGCGATCGAGGTCGACGCGAGCGGACTCATGACGGCGGTCGCCGAGCCGGTGCGCCGCGGTGGCGGCACCGGACTCGTGGTCGAGCCGGCCCCCTGACGCGGCCCAGCTAGCGAAATTTCGGAGGCGAACGAGGGTGGCCATCGACAGGGTGGCGCCCCCGGCGAACCCGCGGATCGCGAGGCGACGTTCCGAATGGGCCGGCCGCGTGTTCTGCGAGATTCAGTCTCGAGCCGTCACTCCTCGACGGGCAGCTTGGTGGACCCAGTTGCGATCGAGCCTGCGACCCGAGTCAAGAGAACTCGGAGCTGGTCCTGCTCCGCAGGGCTCAGTCCGTTCGTCGTCAGCTCTTCCAGCCGGTGCCACACCTCATTGACTGGCTCCTGCAGGGCGCGCCCTGCAGGAGTCAGGGATACCAGTACCACCCGCCGGTCTGTCGCTGACCGCTCTCGCGCAATGAAGCCGGCGCTCTCGAGGCGAGCCAGCATCTTCGCCGTCGTCGGGGGTTCGACCATCAGCTGCCTGGTCAGGTCGGCTTGGGCCTGCGGCGACTCGTTCCAGAGCAGCATCAGCACGAACTGCTGACCTGCCGCCAGCCCCAGGTCTTGCAGAAGCGAGCCGGCGAGCTTCCGGTGAGCTTTCGCGACTGCAGGAATCAGCGAGCTGATCAGCTCGCCGTCGAGCCCGATCGACTCGGGAGAGGTGTCTTGCAGACTCATCGCGCTCCTCTGGGAATAATCATTAGCCGACTAATGCTTGAGATCATTAGCCGACTAATGCTTGGGGCCGTCAGCCGGCTGATTCGAAAGCCCTGACGATTAGAAGGAGTTAATCATGAATGCGGAAACCGTCAAGACGATCGCCGTCTTCGCCGCCACCGGGAGCCAGGGAGGGGCGGTCACCGACGCCCTCCTCGCAGCAGGCGCCCACGTTCGCGCCCTCCTCCGCAACCCCGACTCCGACAAGGCCCGAGCTCTCGCTGAGCGCGGTGTCGATCTGGTCCGAGTCGACGTCGACGACTCCCAGTCTCTTGAGGCTGCTCTCCGGGGAGTCGACGCCTTCTGGTTCATGACAACCCCTCCTGGCGGAATGCAGACGCCGACACCGTCGGCGAGACCAAGCAGGGCATCGCCCTGGCAGACGCCGCGGCTGCCGCGAAGGTGCCCCACGTCGTCTTCAACTCCGTCGGCGGCGCCGAGCGCGACTCCGGCGTCCCGCACTTCCACTCGAAGTACCTCGTCGAGCAGCACCTCGCCACCCTTGGGCTCCACAGGACCATCGTCCGTCCGGTGTTCTTCGTCGAGAACTTCACCTGGATGGGCCCGTCGCTGGAAGACGGTGCCCTCGTGGTGCGCCTGCCCATCCCCGACGGCATCAAGCTGCAGATGATCGCCGTTCGCGACGTCGGCATCATCGCCGCCGCTGCTCTCCTCGACCCGGAGGCCGTGCCGGAGGTCATCGAGATCGCCGGCGACGAGCTCACCGGCAGCGAGATCGCCGCAGTGCACGGTGAGAAGTTGGGCTTGCCTGCACGCTATGAGGCGCTGCCCGTCGCCGTTCTCGATGGTCAGGAGGACTTGCAGGCCATGTTCCGCTGGTTCGCTGAGACCCCCGCCTACCAGGCCGACCTCCAGGAGGTTCGCCGCATTCACCCGAACAGCTGGACTCTCCAGACCTGGCTCGACTCCAACAACACACTTCCCGGGAACTGACCGTCAGAGGCGAGCCGCCGAGCGGCGCTCTTCGACCCGCAGGAAATCCATCGATCTGAAAATCCGTTCAGGGGGCCATGGGGACGGCGCGGCCTGCGTCATTCCCCATGGGAACAGGTTTCGACGCAGCCGGCACCGTGATCGAGGTCGGACCTGGCGTCGACGACGTGGCCATACCGTCGGCAAACTCGTCGTCATCCCCTGACCCCTTCCGGACGTGCCTACGGCCGCCGAGCGGACTCATCCGGCCACCTTCGGTCAGCGGTCGTGAGAGCAGCGAGGGGCCGCGTGGTGTCAATCTCGCTGCGTACACTGTGTGCCTGTCTGTGATGTCAACGTGCACACCGACGGTGTGCCGTTCGACCGAAGGACTGAGCCGTGCCCGACCGACCTGAGATCGTCTGCATCTGCGGCTCTACCCGGTTCGTGCACGAGATGCGTGCGGCGAACCGTGATCTGACCTTCGCAGGTGTCATCGTCGTCGCTCCAGGCGAAGCAGACGAGTTGATCACCAACGAGCAGAAGACCGCGCTGGACGCCCTCCACCTGCGCAAGATCGACCTGGCTGACCGGGTTCTGGTCGTCAACCCCGGCGGGTATATCGGCGAGTCCACGAGCAGGGAGATCGCCTATGCCCACGCCACCGGCAAGCCGATCTCGTTCACCCATCCCGTCTGACCAGTAGACGCTTCGTGGTGCGCGGGCAACGAGTCTCGGTCAGCCTCGGAGAGTGTTACTCGGCGGCGGCGTGTACTTGAATCCGACGTGCGACGGTGCGAACCCGAGTCGCTCGTAGAAGCGGTGCGCGTCCACGCGCGCGGCATCCGATGTGAGCTGCACGAGCGCCGCGCCAACGCCGGGCGCGGCATCCATCGCCCACCGGATCATCCGGCCGCCGATGCCGCCCGAGCGCCGGTCGCTGCGCACCCGCACGGCCTCGATCTGCAGCCGCATCGCCCCGCGGCGCGCCATGCCGGGGATGAGCGTGAGCTGCATCGTGCCCATGACGCCATCGGCCTCGGACTCCGCGACGAGCAGGAGCTGCGCCGGATCGCGATCGATCGCGGCGAACGCGCGCTCGTAGGCCGGCCGGTCCTCAGGACGATTCAGGTCGCCCCGCCCGGCGCTCACCGCGTCGTCGCCGAGCAGCCGGAGGATCGCATCGACATCGCGCAGCGTGGCACGACGCATCCGAACCTCGGGGGTGAGGTCGACCGGAAGCTCAGGCCACGCGTGGCTCACAGCGCGCGGAGCCGGGGCGCGAGGTCTCGGGCGAAGAGCTCCTGGAAGCGCGCCTGGTCGTGGCCGGGGGCGTGGAAGACGAGGTGGTTGAACCCGGCGTCGACGTAGGTCTTGATCGACGCGATGACCTCGTCGGGGTCGCTGCCGACGATCCAGCGCTTGGCGATCTGCTCGATCGGCAGGGCGTCGGCGGCGCGCTCCATCTCGACGGGGTCGGTGATGGAGTGCTTCTGCTCGGGCGTGAGCGAGAGCGGCGACCAGAACCGCGTGTTCTCGAGGGCCGCGGCGGCATCGGTGTCATACGACAGCTTGATCTCGATCATGCGGTCGAGGTCGTCGTACGAGCGGCCGGATGCCTCGACGCCCGCTTTCACGGCGGGGATGAGCTGCTCGGTGTAGAGCTCCATGCCCTTGCCCGACGTGCAGATGAAGCCGTTGCCCGCGCGGCCGGCGTACTTCGCGACGGTCGGCCCGCCCGCGGCGATGTAGACCGGCACGCCGCCCTCGGGCCGATCGTAGATCGATGCGTCGTGGGTGGAGTAGTACTCGCCCTCGAAGTTCACCCGGTCGCCGGTCCAGAGCTCGCGCATGAGCCGCACCGACTCGCGCAGCCGCGCGAAGCGCTCCTTGAACTCGGGCCACTCCTGCTCGCCCGCGCCGCGGAAGCCCGTGGCGATCTCGTTCAGCGCCTCGCCGGTGCCGAAGCCCGCGATGACGCGGCCGGGGTAGAGGCATCCGAGGCTCGCGAACGCCTGCGCGAGCACGGCGGGGTTGTACCGGAACGTCGGCGTCATCACGCTCGTGCCGATCTTGATCGTCGAGGTGCGCTCGCCCACGGCGGCGATCCAGGTGAGCGAGAACGGCGCGTGGCCGCCCTCGTGCCGCCAGGGCTGGAAGTGGTCGCTCGTGAACACCGACTCGAAGCCGTTGGCCTCGGCGGCGACCGCGATCTCGACCAGCTCGCGCGGAGCGAACTGCTCGGCGGAGGCCTTGTATCCGAGTGTGAGCGTCATGTTCCGATCATTTCACGCCCGAGGCGCGAGGGGTCAGCCGGGGCGCAAGGACGATCGCTCGACCACCTCGTGGGTGTGCCGACCCACCCCGAGGGCGAGTGCCTCGGCGAGGCCGTCGACCGTGTCGACATCATGGATCAGGCCGGCGGATGCCTCGAGCTCGACGTAGCCCGCCGCGGCATGCAGCGCCGCCGAGTCCAGCCCGAACCGCGGCTCGAACCGGATGCCCGCCATCGCGGTCGCGAGGGTCGTGCCGGTGCCGTCGGCATCGCGCACGAAGGCGAGCGGATGCCCCACCGCGGCGTCGAGCGCGGCATCGAGCTCGTCGGGGGTGAGCGCGGGCAGGTCGCCGAGGAGCACGGCGACGGGGACCGGCTCCGTCGAACGGGCGTGGTCGATGCCGTGGCGGATGGCGGCGGGCAGGCCCTGGCGTTCTTGGGGCTCGGCGAGGTAGTCGGCGCCGCCCGCGAGCGACGCGTCGTCGCCCACGACGATGACCCGCGACACGCGCCGGGCGGCGAGCGCCGCGGCGATCGTGTCGAGCGCGAATGCCCGGGCGAGCTCGACGCGCGTCGTGGGCGGCACCGACGCGGCGAGCCGGGTCTTCGCCTCGGCCGGCCCCTTCACCGGAATGACGACGCTCCAGCGCACCGCCGGAGGCAGCACGTCGCACCGGAGGCACCGAATCGCGTGCCTCGGGCGCGACACGGTCGCTCCCGTGACCGCTCACGCGCGGAGCCCGGGCAGCACATCGCGGCCGAAGACCTCGAGGAACTCGGCCTGGTTGCGGCCGGCGTTGTGGAGGTAGATGCGATTGAAGCCCAGGTCGAGGCAGCGCTGTATCTGCGCACGATGCACGTCGGGGTCGGCAGAGACGACGAGCCGGCCCTCGAAGTCGTCGGGGCGCACGGTGCGGGCGAGCTGCTCGAACTCGAAGGGCGAGCGGATGTCACTGCGCGGCACGCGCAGCCCGCCGTTCGGCCATTCGACGAGCGCATTGCGCATGGCCTCCTCGTCGGTGGCGGCCCACGAGAGGTGGAGCTGCAGCACCTTCGGCATCGACGACACGTTGCGCCCCGCCTCGCGGGCCCCCTCGCCGAAGCGGGTGAGCAGGGCGGCGAGCTTGTCGGCCGGGGCGCCCGTGGTGATGAATCCGTCGACGGTGCGGCCGGCACGGCGAGCCGTCACGGGCCCGGATGCCGCGACGAGGATCTCTGGCGCGACCTCCGGCATCGTCCACAGCCGCGTGGACTCGAGCTTGAAGTGCTGGCCGGAGTGGCGCACGTCGCGGCCGGCGAGCGAGCCCGCGAACAACCGCTTGATGACGTCGACCGCCTCGAACATGCGGTTGATGCGCTCGGGCGCCTCGGGCCAGTACGCCCCGACGACGTGCTCGTTGAGCGCCTCGCCCGAGCCCAGCCCGAGCCAGTGCCGCCCCGGGTACATCGCGGCGAGCGTCGCGCTCGCCTGGGCGACGGCGGCGGGATGCATCCGATAGCCCGGCGTCGTGACGCCCGGTCCGAAATCACCCCGGGTGCGCGCCCCGACCGCGCCGAGCACGCTCCACACGAACGACGACTGGCCCTGCGCAGGCATCCACGGCTGGAAGTGGTCGGTCGCCATGACCCCTGTGAATCCGTGCGACTCGGCGAGCGCGGCGAGCTCCACCGCCTCGGCGGGCGGGAAGCGCTCGAGCATCGCGGCATAACCGATGTGTGCTGACACCCCACCATCCTCCCGCAAACGGGCGGGCGTCATGCCGAGGTGAGCGGCCCCTCGGCCTGGGACTCGTCGAACCCGTCGCGGTAGCCCTCGTTGTACGCCTCGTCGGCGCCGAGCCGGAACAGGTCGCGTTCGGCCGGTCGCTGGATCGAGCGCGCGCCGGGCAGGTCGAGATCGCCCACGAGGTGCCCGAGCCCGCGCACGACGGCGACCGGCACACCCGAAGACTTGCCCTTCACGAGCTCGGCCGCGCCGGCGAGCTCGTCGGCCACACACGGCATCGTGACGGCGAGGGGCTTGCCCGAGGCATCCGTCGACCCCCGCAGGTCGTCGAAGACGTGCACGCCCGCCGCACCGATCGCGAGATCGGTCTGGCCCTCGCGCCACGGCCGGCCGAGCGTGTCGGAGAGGATGACGCCCACGTGGGCGCCGGTGAGGGCGCGGAGGCCTGTCGCCAGCGCTCGCGCCGAGGCATCGGGATCGACCGGCAACAGCAGCACGGTGCCCTCGGGCGCATTCGACGCGTCGACGCCGGCGGCGGCGCCGATGATGCCCTGGCGGTTCTCGACGATGCGGGTGGCCCCGCCCTCGAACGTGCGCGTCGCCACGACCCGCACCGTCTCGTCGCTGATGGCCTGCTCGCGATCGGCGGCCTCGACGGTGCGCCCTTCGGCCTTCGAGACGACCTTCGAGGTGATCACGAGGATGTCGCCGTCTTCGAGCAGTACGCCGTCGACGATGAGCGCTGCGAGGTCGGCGCCCTTGGTGATCTCGGGCAACCCCTCGACGCCTTCGATGCTGAACTTCACGGCCATCCCCGCCTCTCGTCTGACACGATCTTCGCAGCTTCGTTCCTCGTTCTGCCAGATCGCGCGCCGCGGCGTCTACCCCCTGACACCGGCGGGGCCGCGACGTTAGCATCTCGTATGATCACCGATCCTCGCTTCGACCCCCGACCGGATGGGCGCAACGAGACGCGCACCGAGCGGTTCGACCGCAACTGGAGCGACATCCTGCAGGAACTGCGTGCCGTGCAGACGGGCACGCAGATCATCAGTGGATTCCTACTCGCCGCCGCCTTCCAGCCGCGATTCACCGATCTCGACCCGTACCAGCTCACGCTCTACCTGGTGCTCGTCGTGCTCGCGGCCTCGGCGACGCTGCTCGGGCTCGGGCCGGTGATCCTGCACCGCCGGCTGTTCGGGCAGCTGCAGAAGGAACGGATCGTCCGCATCGGCAGCGGGTTGCTGCTCGCCGATCTCGTCGTGGTCTCGCTGCTCGCGGCGGGCGTCACGAGCCTGATCTTCGATGTCGCGCTCGGCCGCATCGAGGGGTTCATCGCCCTCGGTCTGACGCTCCTCGCGGTCGTGGTCCTCTGGGTCATCGTGCCGCGGACCTCCGCGGAGCGCGACTGACCTCGGCGGAAGCGGGTCGGCGGGCTGTCCTACGCTGGAACCATGCGCATCGCCTCTTGGAACGTCAACTCGATCCGCACCCGCGTCGACCGCGTCGTCGACTGGATGGTGCGTGAAGACGTCGACGTGCTGGCCATGCAGGAGATCAAGTGCAAGCCCGAGCAGTTCCCGATCGAGCAGTTCGAGGAGGCCGGCTACGAGCTCGCCATCCACGGTCTGAACCAGTGGAACGGCGTCGCCATCGCGAGCCGTTCGCCGATCGAGCAGGTCGAGACCAGCTTCGCGGGAATGCCGGGCTTCCTCAAGGGGCTCGAGGGTCCCGACCAGCCGCAGGAGGCCCGGGCCATCGGCGCCACCGTCGACGGCGTGCACGTCTGGAGCCTCTACGTGCCGAACGGCCGCTCGCTCGGCGATCCGCACTACACCTACAAGCTCGACTGGCTCGCGGCGCTCGCCGACTACACGCGCGGCCAGACGACGGCGCGCCCAGAGGTGCCGTTCGCGCTCATGGGCGACTTCAACATCGCCCCGTTCGATGAGGACAACGGCGACCCGGTCGTCGTCGAGGGCCTCTCGACCCACGTCTCGCCGCCCGAGCGCCAGGCCTTCTTCACCCTAGAGAACGCCGGGGTGACCGATGTCGTACGCCCGCGCGTGCCCGAGGGGTACACCTACTGGGACTACAAGCAGCTGAAGTTCCCGCGCAACGAGGGCATGCGCATCGACTTCATCCTCGGATCGGCTGCCTTCGCCGAGGCGGTCACCAGCGCCTCGATCCATCGCAACGAGCGCAAGGGCGTCGCGCCCTCCGACCACGTGCCGGTGCTCGTCGAGCTCGCGCTGGGCGGCGACGACGAAGACCTGCCGATGATCTTCGGCTGAGGCATCCGTCGGCTGCCACCGGCGGAGACCTCCGTCACGTCGACGCGCGCGATAGCAGAGCCGGCACTGCGAGGCCAACCCCCGCCCGGATCGGGAGACGCCCAGCCGACGCGACTACCCTGTGAAGCGTGACGACGTATCCCCACCGCGTCGCGGGCGACCCCTTCGCGGGTACGACCCTCGATGCGCGCTACCGCCTCGACAGCCTGATCGGTCGTGGCGGCATGGCGACCGTCTACCGAGGTGAAGACCTCACGCTCGGCCGGCAGGTCGCCGTGAAGGTGTTCGCCGAAGCCGCGGAGGGCATCGACGATCTCGAGCGGCGACGCTCGGAGACCGCGCTGCTCGCGAGCCTCTCGCACCGCGCGCTCGTGCGCCTGTACGACGCCTCGCGCGACAAGCGCACCGGGCGCGAATACCTCGTCATGGAGCTCATCGACGGCACGGACCTCCGTCAGGCGCTGCGGACCGGGCCACTGGGTGCAGCGGATGCCGCCGACCTCCTCGCCGACGTCGGCGAGGCGTTGCACGTGATCCACGCCCGCGGCATCGTGCACCGCGACGTAAAGCCCGCGAACGTGCTGCTCGAGCCCGCCCACCTTCCGACCCGTTCGTGGAATGCGAAGCTCGCCGACTTCGGCATCGCCCGCCTCATCGACGACGCTCGGCTCACCCGCACCGGCCTGCT
The DNA here is from genome assembly GCF_030817175.1 of Agromyces ramosus. Taxonomy (NCBI): domain Bacteria; kingdom Bacillati; phylum Actinomycetota; class Actinomycetes; order Micrococcales; family Microbacteriaceae; genus Agromyces; species Agromyces ramosus. The sequence continues at coordinate 1,510,556 of NZ_JAUSYY010000001.1, forward strand.
CGTGGGCACCCCCGGCTACCTCAGTCCCGAGCAGGTCAGTGGCAAGCCGACCGGCGGCGCCGCCGACGTCTACGCGCTCGGGCTCCTCGTGCTCGAAGCGCGCACCGGCCAGACCGCCTTCCCCGGCGCCAGCGTGGAGGCGGCCGCAGCACGGCTCGTGCGCGATCCCGACATCCCGGCGAGCCTCGGCGACGACTGGTGCGAGCTCCTCCGCGCGATGACCGCGCGTGAGCCCGAGGCGCGTCCGACGGCACTCGACGTCGCCCTCGCAGCGAGCCGGCTCGACACGTCGTCCGGCTCGACGGCCCCTGACGACAGCCGCCGCCTGGCTGAGACCGTGGCGGTCGACTCCGGCGCCGCCGGTACCGCGACCACCGTTCCCGACCGCGGACACGACCGCGAGAGAGAGCCCATCGGGGCGACCGCGGCGACCAAGGTGCTGCCCGACCAAAACCAGGCGGCGCGCGCCGTCGCGGCCGCACTGCAACCGGCGCCGCGCGCATCACGGCGCTGGGTCCGTCCCGCGATCGCGGCCACCCTGCTCGCCGCGATCGCCGTCGTGGCCGCACTGGTGCTGCCCGGCGCGATCGCCGGGCTGGGCACCGCCCCCGAACCGTCGCTCACCCCGTTGCCGAGCGTGCCCGGCGAACTCGGCGTACATCTCGAGGAGCTCGACGAGGCGGTCACCGAATGACCCGCATCCGCACGATCGTGCCCGCGACGATGCTCGCGGTCTCGCTGGCCCTCGGCCTCAGCGCGTGCGCCTCGAGCGGCGCGCAGCTCAGCGCCGACCTGCACGCTTCGGTCGTGCAGATCTCCGAGCGTGCCGCCACGGGCGACTACGCCGGTGCGCTCGCGGAGCTCGCCCTCCTCGACCGCGACGTCACCTCGGCGAGCGACGACGGACGCCTCGATTCCGAGAGCGAACGCGCGATCCGCGAGGCGATGGAGCTCGTGCGTTCCGACCTCGAGGCCGCCGAGATCGCGACCACCCCGACGCCCGAGCCCGAGCCGGCGCCCGAAGAGGGCGGCGACGACGAGGGCAACGACGGCGACAAGGGCAACGACGACAAGGGCAAGGGCGACAAGGGCAAGGGTGAAGGCAAGGGGAACGACGGCTGACGACGGCGCCTGGCGCGAGGCGCCGGATGATTCGCGGTCGGCGCTCAGCTTGCGCGGCTATCGTCGCGGCATGATGACGGAACTCTGGCTTGCCGCACTCACCGCCGCGTTCCTCGCGGGCCCGATCGTTCTCGCGCTGCGTGCACGCCGACCGCGTCCGGAGCCGGTGCGTGTCCACGGCCGCCATGGGCGCGGACCCACCGGGCGATAGCAGCGACGCGGCCGGACGGCCGCAGCCGCAGCACAACGCCGAAGCGGCGCTCCGGGACGAATCCCGAAGCGCCGCTCGTCAGTTGAGTGGCTACTCGCCTCAGCGCAGCGACTCGGCCAACTCGCCGAGCGCGCCCGACAGGTCGGCCAGGCCGAGTCGGTCGGCGGCGCGGGCCGCGTTCTCGAGCTGGCGGAGGCCTGCATTGTGCTGCGGTCCGTCGACGAACCGCTCGGCCTTGTCGATGGCCTTCTGGATCTCGGCCGCCACGTCGCCCGACAGCTCGCCCGATCGCACGGCCTGGTCGTAGTACGAACGCGCCACCGCGAAGCTCGGCGCCCAGGTCAGCTGCGGCTGCAGCTGGGCGTTGAACTCGTCGAGCTGGACCTCGCTCGCTGCGTCGATCTCGTTCTGCGACAGCAGGTCGCTCGCCGTCAGGCCGAACACGTCGAAGCCGCGGGCGATCTCGGTGCCGAAGACGTTGCCGTTGTACCAGTAGGTGGACCAGAGCCCGCCGAGGTTGAGGCCGGTCGGGTTCGGGGTGTTGATCGGTCCGCGGTCGAAGTAGGCGATCTCGACGGGGTTCGCGGTGTCGGTGAAGTCGACCACGGACACGCCGCCCTGGTACCAGGCTTGCACGAGGATGTCGCGGCCGGGCACGGGAACGATCGAGCCGTTGTGCGCGACGCAGTTCTCCTGCACTGTCTGCGGCACCGGCAGCTTGTAGTAGCTGGCGAACTGCAGCGAGCTGTCGACGATGTCGAACAGCGCGTCGGCGCCCCACTCGGGCTGATCGGTCACGCGGCAGCGAGCGCTCGTGCCGCCACCCCATTCATCGGTGAACACCACCTTGGTGCCGTCGTTGTTGAACGTGGCCGAGTGCCAGTAGGAGAAGTTCGGGTCGGACACGTTGGCGAGCCGAACCGGGTTGACCGGGTCGGTCGTGTCGAGCAGCACGCCATCGCCCTGGCACGCGCCCGCCACGAGCTGCTTCGCCGGGAACGACGTGATGTCGTGGCACGTGTTGGTGTTCGGCAGCGGCGAGTAGTTGGTGCCCGACGGGTGCTGGGCTCCGGGGAGTGTGTTGTTGAGGCCGTTGTACGCGCCCGTCTCGGGGTCGGTGAAGATCCGGGGCTGGCTCACGACGGCCGCGGTCTCGGGCGCGTCGAGCGGCACGGCGATCACGTCGATGCGCCACTGCGTGGGGTTGCCCGTGGTGACCGGCGCCTGGGTCAGTGCGGCGTTCTCGCAACCCGCGACTTCGAGGGGCGATCGCACGCCGGCGGTGCCGGAGTTGTACACGTAGATCGTGTTCGGGTCGTTCGCATCCTCGACGAGCGTGTGGGTGTGCGAGCCTCGGCAGGTCTGCACGCCGGGCAGCTGCACCGGGTTGTCGATGTCGCTGATGTCGAAGATCCGGACGCCACGGAAGCGTTCGAGGTTGACCGCACCGGGTGCGCCCTGCGTGCCGCAGTCGATGCGGCCGCGAGTCTCCTCGACCGACATGAACAGGAGGTCGCCGTAGACCGACACGTCACCCTGACCGCCGGGACAGACGAAGGCGCTGCGCAGGGTCGGGCCGGCGGGGTCGGAGATGTCGTAGACCTGGAAGCCGTTGAAGTTGCCGACGATGGCGTGGTCGCCGGTGAAGGCGAGGTCGGAGTTGACGAAGCCGAAGTTGCCCGGCGCCGCGTCCATCGGCGCGACACGAGGAACGCTCGCGAGCTTCTCCATGTTGCTGATGGCCTGGCCGGCATCGTGATAGCCGGGGGCGAGGCCGATGCGGGGATCCGTCTCATCGGCGAACGCCGCCGCCGATGGGAGGAGCGCGGCGAGCAGTGCCGCCGCTCCGGCGGCGGCGAGCAACCGGCGCACTCCTCGTCGAGGCGCGGCAACCGCGGCGTTGGATGACATACGAACGACCTCCAGGCTCAGCGGCCCCGGGGACATCGACCAAGTCTTCGGCACGGGGGCGCAAATTGATCAGGCGCCCGTAGGCTATCGCTATTCCACATCGCGAAGCTAGAGCCCACCCGCAGAGGAACCCCATGGTGATTCGACGACGTGCCGCCATCCTCGCTGCAGTCGCGGCGGCAGCCACCGCAGCCCTCCTGAGCGGCTGCACGCCCGACGCCGAGCCGGCTGAGAGCGACGGCGGCCGCACCGTCCAGCTCGGCGCACCGGGCGAGGAGGGTCGCGAGCTGTCGTCCGATGAGATCGCCGAGCTCGGCCAGCCGGGCTACACCGACGCCGACGTCGCGTTCGTGCACGGCATGATCATGCATCACGAGCAGGCCCTGGTCATGACGAGCCTCGTCGGGGAGCGCACCGCCCGCGACGACCTTCCCAGGCTCGCCGAGCGGCTCGACGTCTCCCAGAACGACGAGATCGCCCAGATGACCCAGTGGTTGGAGGCGCGTGGCGAGCCGCTGTCGGCGTCGGAAGCACACCACGACCACGGCCAGATGCCGGGGATCCTCACCGACGAACAACTCGCCGAGTTGACCGCGTCGAGCGGTGCGGCGTTCGACCGGCTCTTTCTCGAGTACATGATCTACCACCACGAGGGTGCGATCGCGATGGTCGACGAGCTGCTGAGCGGCGACGGCGGGCAGGAGTCGCAGCTGTTCCAGCTCGCGAGCCACATCGACGGCGACCAGCGGGTCGAGATCTCGCGCATGAAGCGGCTCCTGGCCGAACTGCCCTGACCCGCGACGGGACTCAGGCTCGACCGGTGAACCGCTCCATCGAGCGGTAGACGCCGAAGCCGTCGCCGACGAGCCGGTCGAACACCCGGGTCGGCAGCACGCCCCTGAGCGCACGCGAGAGCCCGACGCTCCACGGCAGCTCGAGCAGCGGCGCTCCCGCGAGCATCGCTCGCCACACCCGGTCGACGACGTAGTCGGGGTCGAGCACCGGGGCGAGCGCCGGCCCCCGGGCTCCGGCGAACATCCCGGTCGAGATGTAGCTCGGCGTGACGGTGGTGACCTGCACGTTGCCGTGGTCGGCCTGCTCGAGTTCGAGGCGCAGCGAGTCGCTCCACGCGATGAGCGCCGCCTTCGACGCGGCGTAGACGGCCATGCGCGGGTTCGCGAGGCTGCCCGCGGCCGATGCGATGTTGACGATGCGCGACGCTCGGTAGGCGTCGGCGATCATCCCGGGCAGGAACTCGCGGGTGATGTACATCGGCGCGAGCGCGTTCACCTGCATGGTGGGGCGCGTGTCCTCGCCGTTGTCGGTCTCCCAGAAGTAGCGGTTGCCGCGCACGATGCCCGCGTTGTTGATGAGCACGTCGGGATTGCCGACGTCTTTGCGCACGCGCTGCGCGGTCTTCGCGATCGCGCCGAGGTCGCCGACGTCGACCACGAACGACTGCACGCGGGTGCGCCCCCGGGAGACGGTGCCGAGTTCGTCGACGGTGCGGGCGAGCGCTGCGGCATCCCGGTCCCAGAGGGTGACGGATGCCGCGTGCTCGGCGACGGCCCGTTCGGCGTACATACGGCCCATGCCACCGGCCGCCCCGGTGATGAGGACCCTCGCGCCGCGCACCGTTCTCGTCATCGTTCCATCTTCGCGCACGTGAGGCGGCGGCTCGGCCGCCCCTGTCAAGGCAGCCGGCGCCCGTGCGAGTATGGGTCGATGGCGACGCCCGACATCCGACTCGTGCCGAAATCCGAAGACGAGACCGCCCGGTGGCTGCCAGTGGCGATGGCGGCCTACGAGCAGGCCCGCCGCGAGGCCGGCGACACACCCGAGCAGGCCGCCGAGGGGCGCCGGATGTCGGAGCAGCAGTTCTTCCCCGGCGGGCGGCTCGTCGCCGGCCACTTCCTCTTCACCGTCGTCGTCGACGACGACGACGCGGGATGGCTCTGGATCGGCCCGTCGAACGATCCGTCCGCATGGTGGGTGTGGGACATCGAGGTGCACGAGGCGTTCCGGCGGCGGGGCATCGGGCGCGCGACGATGCTCCTCGCCGAAGACGTCGCGCGTTCACAGGGGGCTTCGGCGATCCGGCTCAACGTGTTCGCCTACAACCACGACGCCATCCGGCTCTACGACAGCCTCGGGTACGAGACGGCGTCGATGTACAAGCAGAAGCGCCTCTGACGACGGTGGGCAACCGCTCTCCCAGTGTTACGCCGCGGGTCGCGGGCTGCTGACAGCGGCGGCGCTCGTCGGTAGCGTCGGGGCATCCACCCCCCTTCCGCCCGCGAGGAGCAGCCATGACGGCGTCATCCGTGACCGGTCGCACGGCGACCGCACGCACGGGAGCCGGCGCGCCGGGCGTCCGCGACGCGGCCCCGCTCTCGTTCCGCGGCATCGCGCGCTCCTTCCCCGCGGCCGACGGCGATCAGCCGGTGCTTCGCGACATCGGGCTCGACGTGGCGGCGGGTGACATCGTCGCGATCCTCGGGCCGAGCGGATGCGGCAAGTCCACGCTGCTCCGCATCGCCGGCGGCCTCGACCGGCCGACGCGCGGCGACGTCACGATCGACGGCTCGCCGGTCGCCCCATTCGATCCGCGTTCGGCCGTCGGCTTCCAGGAGCCCCGCCTGCTGCCATGGCGCTCGATCGCGGGCAACGTCGCCCTCGGGCTCCCGCGCGGCACGCCCCGAGCGGCCGGGCGCGAACTCGTGGCGCGGCTCCTCGATCTCGTCGGGCTGGCCGCGTTCGCCGGCCACCGGCCTCGTGAGGTGTCGGGTGGCATGGCGCAACGCGCCTCGCTCGCCCGGGCGCTCGCCCGCAATCCCGGCGTGCTGCTGCTCGACGAGCCGTTCGGTGCGCTCGACGCGCTCACCCGGCTGAAGATGCAGGACCTGCTCCTCGACGTGCACGCCGCCGCGCCCACCACGGTGCTGCTCGTCACGCACGATGTCGACGAGGCGCTGCAGCTCGCCGATCGCATCATCCTGCTCGGCCCCGAGGGCGAGGAGCCCGGCGCCGTCATCCGCCAGACCGTGGTCGTGCCGGGCCGGCGGCCTCGCGACCGCGGCTCGGCCGAGCTCGCCGAGCTTCGCGGCCGGCTGCTCGACGGGCTCGGCATCGACCGGCACGGCGCCGCGCGCGGCATCGCGAGCACCACGACCATCCCCCACTACCCGTACTGACACCCAGACCCGCACGCACCGCGGCCCGCACCGCCGCACGCGTTCCACCGAAGGAGTTCCCCCGATGTCCCGCATTCGCACCCGTCCCCGCGCCAGCACCCGCACGTCCGTGCTTCGAACGGCGCTCGTCGCCGGCGCGGCCGCGTCCGCGCTGCTCCTGAGCGGTTGCGTCGCCGGTGAGGGCCAGGCCGCCGAGCCGGCGGAGACGGATGCCGCGGCATCCGTCTCGCTCGAGGGCCAGACCCTGAACATCGACTTCGCCACCTACAACCCGTTGAGCCTCGTCATCAAGGACCAGGGCTGGCTCGAGGAGGCCGGCCTCACCGTCAACTGGGTGCAGTCGGCGGGCTCGAACAAGGCGAACGAGGCGCTGCGCGCCGGCGCGATCGACGTCGGCTCGACCGCCGGCTCGGCGGCCCTGCTCGCCCGCTCGAACGGCTCGCCCATCCAGGTGATCGACATCTACTCGCAGCCCGAGTGGGCGGCGCTCGTCGCACCCGACGGCTCGGCCATCACCTCGGTCGAGGACCTGAAGGGCAAGCAGGTCGCGGCGACGAAGGGCACCGACCCGTACTTCTTCCTGCTGCAGTCGCTCGAGGCCGAGGGGCTCGAGGCATCCGACATCACCCTGCAGAACCTGCAGCACGCCGACGGCTGGGCGGCCCTGCAGAACGGCTCGGTCGACGCCTGGGCCGGGCTCGACCCGATCATGGCCGGCGCCGAGGAGCAGGGCGCCACGCTCTTCTACCGCAACGTCGACTTCAACAGCTACGGGTTCCTGAACGCGACCGAGTCGTTCCTGACGGAGAAGCCCGAAGTCGCCCAAGCCGTCGTCGACGCCTACGAGTCGGCGCGGGCCTGGGCGATCGCGAACACGGAGGAGACCGCCGAGATCCTCGCCGAGGTCGCCGGCCTCGACCTCGCGGTGGCCACCAAGGTCATCACCGAGCGTTCGAACCTCGACGTGGACCCGGTGCCCGGCGACGCGCAGGTCGAGGTGCTCGAGAAGATCGGCCCGATCTTCGTCGAGCTCGGCGACGTCGCCACGCAGCAGCAGGTCGACCAGGCGCTCGACACCCTCATCAACGACGAGTTCGTGACGCAGGCCGACGCCGCGCGCTTCGAGTGAATCGATGACCGCGTCAGATTCCGACAGCGCGACCATGCACGTGGTGGGTTCGTGGCGCGACGCGTCCCACGGCGAGCGCGGCTCCACTCGAGCGGCACGTGTCGGCGGGGCATCCGTGCCGCTCACGCGCCGCCGCTGGTTCATCATCGTCGGCGGCGCGATCATTCCCGTCGCGCTGCTCAGCGTGTGGCAGTTCGTCTCGACGAGCGGACTCGTGCCCCTGTCGCAGCTGCCGTCGCCCGAGATGGTGTGGCTCGCTGCGGTCGACCTCGCGCAGCGCGGGCTGCTCGGCCAGTACGTCGCGATCTCGACGCAGCGCGTGCTGCTCGGTTTCGCCATCGGCGCGGCGTTCGGGCTGCTGCTCGGCGCGATCGTGGGCCTGAGCCGGCTGGGAGACATCCTGCTCGCACCGACGCTCGGCGCGATCCGCGCGGTGCCGTCGCTCGCGTGGATCCCGCTGCTGATCCTCTGGATGGGCATCGGCGAGGACTCGAAGGTCACGCTCATCGCCATCGGCGCGTTCTTCCCCGTCTACACGATCGTCGCGGCGGCGCTGCGGCACGTCGACCGGCACCTCCTCGAGGCCGGCCGCGCGTTCGGCCTGCGCGGCGTGCCGCTGTTCACCACGGTGCAGTTGCCGGCGGTCGTGCCCTCGGTGCTCTCAGCGCTGCGACTCGCCCTCGCGCAGTCGTGGCTGTTCCTCGTCGCGGCCGAGCTCATCGCGTCGTCGATGGGCCTCGGCTTCCTCCTGCTCGACTCGGGGCAGAACGGGCGCATCGACCGCATCATCCTCGCGATCATCCTGCTGGCACTGCTCGGCAAGCTCACCGACTCGATCGTGGGGCTGTTCGAGCGCTGGGCGGTGCGCCGCTGGGCGGTGAGCGCCGTCAGTCCGCGAGCGGTACCACCTCGACACGGTCGCCGGGGCCGGCGAGCACGAGCACCCGCTTGCCCGTGACGCCATCGAGCGCGCGGGCGAGCGCCGCGGCATCCGGAACCCCCGCGGGCTCATCGCCGGGGCGGCGCCAGACGGTGACCGATGCGCCCGTCGCGGCCCGGATCGCCCGCTCGAACGCGGATGCGTCGCCGGCCGCCACGAGGATGACCCGGCCGATGCGATGCGCCGGGGCGAGACCCTCGGCGACGATCACCGAGCGATCGCGCCGCCAGACCGCGAAGTGGTAGCCGAACACCAGCCCGGTCGCGACCAGGAGGCCGAGCGGCACGCGGATGCGCTCGACCAGGCTCGCGATCGTCGTGGCGTCGAGTGCGAACTCGAACAGCTGGGGAGCGACCGTGAGCAGCGTGATGAGCCCCACGATCGCGCTCGCCCCGAACACGACGACGAGGTACACCCGACGGGCCGGCTGGCCGAGCTCGGTCGACGGGACTCGGCGAGTGGGCTGCCAGCTCAACCACCAGACGGGCCCGCCGACGACGACGGCACTGATGCCGCCGAGGAGGAGGGACCGGTCGTCGGATGCCGCGATGGGACTGGCGAGCGCGGCGAGCGTCGAGTTCACGATGATGCCGATGCCGGATGCGACGCCGACGAGGCCGACTCCCGACATCACGAGCGTGCCCGCTCGGCGCGTGGCGTCGGAGCGCCCGGCGGCGATGCGGCGGTGATACGACCAGACGAGCGCGCCCATGCACGCCGACGCGACCGCCGTTGCCAGCGGAGTGAGGATCGCGCCCGTCGGCTCGCTCGGGTCGAACGCCAGCCGCAGCACCACCCAGAGCGTCGTGCCGAGCCCGACGAGCAGCAGGAGGCCCCCGCCCATGACGCCGACGACGACGAGCGCCACGGCGGCCAACCTGGTGTCGATTCGCCGTGCACCCTCGCGGTACCAGTGCCACCACCAGATCGCCAGGCCCGCCGCGACCCAGACGAGCGCCTCGAGCGTGTCCTGCCACCACGGATCCCCGGCGAACGACCGGTCGGATGCCTCGCGCATCGCCGCATCGAAGAGCGCACCGAGCGCATTCACGGCGCCGCCGACGCCGATCACCAGGCCGTAGACGGAGGCGAGCACCGCTGGCACGGTGGCCAGCCTCGTCGGATGCTTGACCGAGTGCGACCACATCGCCCGATGCCAGACCCAGACGAGGGCCCACACCACGCCGATGGAGAAGTCATCGGGCAGCCACCGTTCGTCCACGAGCGCCGTCGCCGTGCCCACGAGCGCCGACGTCGCCACGATGAGCGACACGGTGTACATGGCCGCCACGTAGAGGCCCCACGCCAGCGAAGTCCGCTCGGACTCCTCGGCGAGCCGCCGCCACACCACCCACCAGAGCAGCGCCGCGAGCGTGCCGCCGATCAGCGCGAATGCGAGCGAGAGCGCGAGTCCGGCATTGTCGTCGACCGCGAGCGGGTCGCCGGCCGGGAGGAGCCGTCGGAGGAGGCCGGAGAGGCCGATGGCGGCGATCATGACGAGTGCGAACAGGAGGGTGTAGACGATGAGACGGCGTACCGTGCCCTGCGCCGACCCTGCCGACGGAGCGGCCGAAGCTGTGGGGACTCCGGTGGTGGTCATCACTTCTCCAATCCACCGGTGCAGACCGCGAGTTGCCACGGGGTCATCTCGATCAGCCACCGGTCGCCGGCCTTGACGAGGTCGAAGTCGGCCTCCTCCTCGTATTGCGACGATCCGAACATCCCGCCGTCGTACGACGTGGAGATGAGCACCCGCACGTGGGCGGTGTCGTCCCGTTCGGTGGTGGAGACATGGGTGATGCGCATCCCATCGGTGGTGGCCAGTCCCATGCGGCGGCAGGGGTCGCCGAGCTCGGGCGTCAGGTAGCCGATCGCGGCTTGCTCATCCCCCTCGAGCACCGCGGCCGAGTACCGCTGCACGACGCCCTCGGGTGAGGCCTCGTCGAGTGGCACCGCCTCACCGCGGGTGAACACCACGATGAGCGCCACGATCACGAGGACGCCGATGACCCCGAGTATGACGATGAGTGTGCGGTCGGGCTTCGTCGCCGGTGCATCCATGTGGACATCATGGCGCACCGAGGCACCCATGGAAGATATCGTCAAATAGTTTCGCCGAGGGGGCGTGCGGCCGCTCCGGCTTGGGCTCGAGCAGCGATGGCCCGGCGCTGGAGCAGCGCACGCTCGCTCGCATTGGCGGTCATCGCCGCCGCCCGGTCGAACTCGGCCGCCGCGTCGTCGCCACGACCCAGGCGCTCGTAGAGGTCCCCGCGCACGCTCGGCACGAGGTGATAGCCGCGCAACGAGGGCAGTTGCTCGAGCTGGTCGAGCAGGGCGAGCCCGGCCTCGGGTCCCTGTGCGCGACCGAGCGCGACGGCCCGATTGAGCTCGACGACGGGTGAGCCGGTGAGGCGTCCGAGCTGCTCGTAGAGCAGCGCGACGCGGTTCCAGTCGGTGTCGTCGACGGATGCCGCGCGCGCATGTTCGGCGGCGATCGCCGCCTGCAGTGCGTACTGCCCGGGCTCGGCGTCCTGCGCCGCCGCGAGCTCGTGGGCACGGGCGAGGGCCGCGAGGCCGCGGCGGATGCGCGCGGCATCCCACCGGCTTCGATCCTGCGCGTCGAGCAGGATCGGCTCGCCATCGGATCCGGCGCGGGCGCGCAACCGAGACGATTGCAACTCCATGAGCGCCGACAGCCCGTGCACCTCGGGGTCGGCCGGCACGAGCGCCGTGAGGATGCGACCGAGCCGCACCGCCTCCTCGCAGAGGGCGGGGCGCATCCAGTGCTCGCCCTCGGTCGCCGCGTAGCCCTCGTTGAAGAGCAGGTAGACGACACCGAGCACGGTGCTGAGCCGCTCGGCGCGCTCGGGCGCACTCGGCTCCTCGATCGCGGCGCCCGCCTCGGCGAGGGTGCGCTTCGCACGGGAGATGCGCTGCGCGATCGTCGCCTCGGGTGCGAGGTAGGCGCGAGCGATCTCTCGCGCCGAGAGCCCCGCGACGAGCTTCAGGGTGAGCGTCGTCTGCATCTCGGAGGTGAGCGCCGGGTGACAGCAGATGAACATGAGCCGCAGCACGTCGTCCTCGACGTGGTCGATGCCGGCGCCGGGGTCGTCGTCGACGGTCTCAGCGAGGTCGCGAGCCAACGCCGCCGCGGCCTGGTCGTGCCTGGCCCGGGAACGGAACGTGTCGATGGCCCGCCGCTTCGCCGTCGTCATGAGCCACGCGGCGGGATTGTCGGGGATGCCGGTGGCCGGCCATTGGGCGAGGGCCGCGACGATCGCGTCCTGGGCGACGTCCTCGGCGAGCGCGACATCCCGCACGATGCGCACGAGAGCGGCGATGAGTCGCGTCGACTCCAGTCGCCAGACCGCCTCGATCGCGGCACGTGCGGCCTCATCTCCCACGGGAGCGATGAGACCACACGTGGCGCGATGGCCGCAAGGCGATCAGCCGATCACGACCCCGCGATCTGGCGGATCTCGCAGCTGCCCTCCCAGCCGGGCCAGTTGTCGAGGTGGATCTGCATGAGGCGGCGACCGAGTTCCACGGCCTCCTCGCGCGAGCGCACGTCGATCACGGCGTAGCCGCCGACGAGTTCCCGGGCTTCGGCGAACGGCCCGTCGACCGCCTTGATGCGCCCGTTCGCGAGCGACACGATCGCGCCGGCGGAGCTCGGCATCAGTCCGCCGAGCTCGACGAGCGTGCCGTTCACGCGGCCCTCCTGCGCGAACGCGCCCATCGCCTCGTAGACGCCGGGCGGGGTCTCGCTCGAGAGGGCGGTCTCATCCATCTTGATCATCGTCATGAATCGCACGCTCGGTGCTCCTTCCATTCCGGCACGCCCCGTCGGCGTGCCCTCACCATAGCGTCGGCGGCATTCGGCGGTTCTCGACATGGGCTCCGGAAATTCTTCGGCGGCGGATGTCGAGAATCGCTGTCGCCCGGCGACGACCTGGTGAACGACCGATGCATCTCCACGGAAGGACACCGAGAATGAACGCCAACACCACCATCGCCGCGCACGTCGCAACCACGCGCGAGCCCGGGCACGCCCGCGATCCGCTCACCCGAGCACTCGTCGCGGCCGGGGTCGTCGCCGGGCCGCTCTTCGTCGCCGTCGGCCTCGCGCAGGTCTTCACCCGTGAGGGATTCGACCTGTCGCGGCATCCGCTCAGCATGCTCGCGCTCGGCGACGCGGGCTGGGTGCAGATCACGAACTTCATCGTGGCGGGCGTGCTCATGCTCGCCTTCGCGGCCGGCGTCGCGCGCAGCCTCGGATCGGGCCCCGGGCGGCGCTGGGCTCCGATCCTGTTCGCCGTCTACGGCGTCGGGCTCGTGCTCGGCGGCGCGTTCACAGCAGACCCCGGCCTCGGATTCCCGGTGGGCACGCCCGACGGCCCTCCGACCGAGTGGACGTTCCACGGCGGGGTGCACGCCGTCGCGGCACCGCTCGCGTTCCTCTCCCTCGTCGCGGTGACGTTCGTGGTCGCACACCGCCTGCGCTGGGAGGGACACCGGGCGGCGGCGGCGACGTCGCGCGTGATCGGCGTGCTCTGCCTCGTGCTCTGCATCCCCTTCGGCCCCGCGATGAGCGTGCGGCTCTTCCTGGGCGTCGCGCTGGGCTTCGCCTGGATCGCGGCGTACGGGATCTCGCTGCTCCGCGAGCGGCCGAGCGCGCGGTAGCGACAGCGGGTCGGTGCGGGACGGATGCCTCAGCGGCATCCGTCTCGCGCCGCTGCGCCGCCGAAGCTCACCAGGGCTCGCCCGCCCCCGGCAGGAGGGTGCGCACCTTCTCGACCGCGTCGGGGAAGCACGCCTCGAGCACCTCGGTCGCCGAGACCTCGGTGCCGTACTCGCCCGTGAGGCGCAGGCCGACGACCGTGTTGATGACCATGCCGGTGGCGATGAACGCGCGGGTCTCCTCGGTCGTGAACCCGGCCTCGTCGCGGGCGAATCGCCAGATGTCGCTGAAGCCCGCGCGTGCGACGCGGCCGATCTCGGGCTCGCCGCCGAGCGCCGTGGAGTTCGCGATGACGGGGAGCATGCCGCGCTCGGCGAGGAGCCCGGTGTACGCCGTACCCATGCGTTCGGCACGGGTCTCGATGGGACCCGGCAACGCCCGCCGGAACTCGTCGATGAGCCGGTCGTAGGCGCGCTGGATGACCTCGATGAAGAGCTTCTCCTTCGTGCCGAACATGCGCACGACGTAGGGCTGGCTGACGCCCGCAGCGCGCGCCACCTCGTCGGTGGTCGTTCCCACGTAGGTCTTCGCGCCGAAGACGGCGGTCGCCGCCCCGAGGATGAGCTCGCGACGGTCGGCGGCCTTCATGCGCGTGACTGGACTGACTTCTTCGGCCGACATGCTTGACATGTTATCAGCTGATTACTTATCGTCTCTAGTAATCATCCGATAACCACAAGGGAGCATCCGTGTCCACCACCCTCGAAGCCGCCGTCGGGCGGTCGACGCGCCGGCCGAGCCCGCTCTGGCTCGTGCTCATCGCCACCGCCCTGCCGATGTTCATGGCCACCCTCGACAACCTCGTCATGACGAACGCGCTGCCGGTGCTGCACGCCGAGTTCGGGGCATCCGTCGAAGAGCTCCAGTGGTTCATGAACGCCTACACACTCGCCTTCGCGAGCACGATCCTGATGGCCGTCGCCCTGGGTGACCGCTTCGGGCGCCGAACCGTCTTCGTCATCGGCATCGTCGTGTTCACTCTCAGCTCGGTGCTCGCCGCACTCGCCACCGACCCCGGCCAGCTCATCGCGGCTCGCGCGGCACAGGGCTTCGGCGCGGCCGCGGTCATGCCGCTCTCGCTGACGCTGCTCGCCGGTTCGGTGCCGCTCGCGCGCCGACCCCTCGCAATCGGGATCTGGGGCGGCGTCGCCGGCCTCGGCGTCGCGACCGGTCCGCTCATCGGCGGTGCCGTGATCGAGGGATGGGCATGGCAGGCGATCTTCTGGATCAACGTGCCCATCGGCGTGATCTCGGTGGCGCTCGCGCTGGTCGCGCTGCCCAACAGCTTCGGTGCGCGGCTCCGGGCCGACGTCATCGGCCTCGTGCTCTCGGGCCTCGGCCTGCTCGGCGTCGTCTACGGCATCGTGCGCGGCAACGACGCGGGCTGGAGCAGCTTCGAGGTGCTCGGCAGCCTCATCGTCGGCGGTGTCCTGCTGCTCGCGTTCATCGCGTGGGAGGCACGCTCGTCGGCTCCACTGCTGCCGCTCCGGCTCTTCCGCGACCGCAGTTTCACCGTCGCGAACCTCGCGGGCTTCGGCTTCAGCTTCGGCGCGTTCGGCTCGATCTTCATCCTCATCCAGTTCCTGCAGGTCGTGCAGGGGTCGACGCCGCTCGAGGCGGCGCTGCAGACCTCGCCGTGGACCCTCGCGCCCATGGTCGTGGCGCCGCTGGCCGGCCTCTTCGCCGCACGCGTCGGCACCCGCGCGCTGATCGTGGCCGGGCTGCTGCTCTTGAGCGGCGCCCTGTTCTGGCTCTCGCAGCTGCTCGACGCGGACATCGAGTACTCGGCGTACGTCGTGCCGTTCATCGTGGCGGGCATCGGCATGGGCCTCGTCTTCGCCCCGTCGTCGACCGCGGTGCTCGCGACGATGGTGCCCGACGACCATGCGAAGGCGAGCGGCACGAACTCGATGCTGCGCGAGGTCGGCGTCGCGCTCGGCATCGCCGTGTCGACGGCCGTCTTCACGGGCGCCGGTGGCGCCCTCACCCCCATCGACTATGCGGTCGGCGCCCAGCCCGCGGTGATCGTGGGTGCTGCGGTGCTGCTCGTGTCGGGGCTCGTCGCGATGCTGCTGCCCGTGGGTCGCGCCGTCGCCGTGAACTCAGCGCGATCGTCAACGACGGCTCCGCCGACCGGCCGCACCCAATCCGAGCCCGAGCCCGAGCCCGAGCTCGTGCACTGAGTCCCGCGCGTGGAACGACGGAGTCCCCGTCCGGCTCGGCCGGGCGGGGACTCCGTCTGCGTTCAGACCTGTGGACCTAGTTGGTCGTGATGAGGTCGGGGTTCGCCGCCATCGCCGCGAACACCGTGATGTAGATGATGATCCAGAAGGCGATCGACGCGAAGCCGATGATGATGGCGGCGATGGCGAGGCCGCGGCCGCGCTCACCCGTCTTCTTCACCTGGCTGAGGCCGATGAAGCCGAGGATGATCGCGACGACGTTGAGCTGGACGATCGCGAGCACGAAGGCGACGATCGAGAGGACGTTCCACTTCTCGGTCGGGGCCGGCTGCGCGGCGGGTGCGGAAGCGGGAGTGGTGGGTTCAGTCATGTCTGAGTCCTTGCTGTGTGTGATCGAAGAGTGCCGAACGCATACTGACAGTGCTGAACTCCGCTGTCAACGAACGTGAGGGAGCGTCGCATCATTCGCCGACGCGCGCGGAACGCGGCGCGCACCTCGAGCACGCGAACAGGCGCGGTGGTCGGGGTCGACCGCACCGCGCCTGTCAGCGATCTGCAGGGGTGTATCCGATGGTCGTCAGTCCGTGCCGTTCAATGGCGACTGGTCGTCATCGACCGTGACCGACGGCTCGCTGTGGAACTCGCGGCGCGCTTCAGCGGTCCACGGGGTGGGGGTGGGTGACTGCTGCTGCGCGTCCGCGCCGTGGAACTCGCGACGCGCTTCAGCGGTCCACGGGGTGGAGGCCCGCCGCTGCACGGCGGGCGCGCCGTGGAACTCCCGGCGCGCCTGAGCGCTCCAGGCGCGCGCCGCGCCGGGTTGCACCGCCTGCTCGATCGACCCTGTGAGGCGGGTCGGCGAGAGGTCGTCACGCACGATGACGTGACCGCGTGCCAGGCCGAGCGAGGCGCCGGCCACCGGGCTCAGGTCGTCGTGCACCTGGCCGCCCTGCGCGGCTGCTCCTGCAGAACCGCTCATGAGTACTGCAAGCGTCGCGACGATGGCCACCGTCGGCGCTGTCCTTCTGTTCATGGCTCCATTCCTTCCGGGTGGGGTGCCACTCCTTCGAGTGGGGGATGCCACGAAGCTACGAGCGGCCGCGACGGGCGACATCCGGGCGGTCACGGTCCGGATGCGCCGAAAGCACTGAGGATTTCTCAGTGCCTGTGCCGGAAAGGGACTCCATACGGAGCCTCGACCGAACGAGGTGAGCCGGCCGTCCCGACCTGTCGCCGAGGAGCCGCGCGCGCCGTCTGGCGATCTCGGTCGTGAATTCTTGCGGTGGCGCAAGAATCCTGCGCCGGGGGACAACCAATCGCGGACGCCCGGCTCGTAGCCTTGGAGGGGCCGGCGAATCCCGCCGCACCCATTCACCGCGCAGACGCGCACGCCCTCACCGAGGAACGGAGGTTCACATGTCGAGCACCACCAGTGTCGACGCCATCATCGGCGAACCCGAGGTCCTCGAAGACGAGGTCACCGCCGCCGACCTCGCGCTCGCCGACGGCGTCGAGACCGATGCCGCATGGCTCCGCCTCAAGCAGGCGGCGACCGCGCTGCAGTCACTCCAGGTGAAAGACGGGTCCGTCCCCGAGGCCGGCGACCGGCCAGAGGCCTCCGCCCTCGTCGACGCCATCGTCGAGTCGATCGAGACGCTCGCGCCGCGTTTCCCGCACGAGCGCGCGTACCTCGCGGCATCCGTCACCGACTTCCGCCGCTGGCAGGCTGAGGGCTTCGGTGTGCCCGACTTCCTCGACTCGCTCCTCGAGTTCCAGCCGCAGCGCCACCGGGTCGACGGCATCCGTCACCTCGTGGTGTTCCCGATGTACACGCAGAACGGGTCGACCGACCGGCACGTCGAGGCGCTCGTGGTCGAGACGATCTGGCCCGAGTTCATCGCGGCGCTCGAAGCCGGCGACTACGGCAACAAGCTCTTCGTGAGCCTGCGGCTCGTCGACTTCACTCCGGGCTACGACACGAACTCGGCGGTGCTGTTCCCCGAGACGGTCGCGATGCGCGAGATCCCGCCGTTCACGTGGGGCGCGATCTTCCAGGACCGGGAGGCGGCGCGCTACCGCAAGGTGGTTCGCGCAGCATCCGAGATCACGAAGCTCGAGCTGCCCGCCGACGCCACGGCACTGCTCGACGACCAGGGGCTCGCAGAGCGCACCTTCGTGATGTGGGACATCATCCACGACCGCACGCACATGCGCGGCGACCTGCCGTTCGACCCGTTCATGATCAAGCAGCGCATGCCGTTCTTCCTCTACTCGCTCGAGGAACTGCGGTGCGACCTCACCGCGTTCCGCGAGTCGGTGAAGATCGAGCGGCAGCTGCGCAAGCGGGCCGATGCCGACGAGTACCTGACCGAGGTCGAGCAGCAGCTGCTCGAACACGGCAAGCTCGTGCAGTACGCGGTGATCTTCGACCGCATCTTCCGCTTCGCGATCACCGGCTCTCGCGTGCGCAACTACGACGGGCTCGGCGGCCAGCTGCTGTTCGCGTGGCTGCACCAGAAGCACGTGCTGAACTGGACCGACACCGCGCTCGACTTCGACTGGGCCGGCGTGCCCGACGCCGTGGTCGAACTGGGCGACGCGATCGACGAGCTCTACTGGAAGTCGATCGACCGGCCGAAGACGGCGCACTGGCTCGCCGCGTACGAACTCGTGCGCAGCGTCGTCACGCCGAACCCGGCGTCGGTGTGGGCCGAAGGCCTGCCGCGCGAGGTGCTCGCCGGTGCGCCGAAGGGCTACACCGACCTCGTGATGGACGACGAGTTCCCCCTGTCGATGTTCTACGAGGCGCTCGACAAGAAGATGAAGTCGGTCATCGAGTCGACCGTCGGCATCACGGCGGCGACGCCCGATGCCTGACAGGCACGACACGGCTGACCTGTCCGGCCGGACCGTGCTCATCGCGGGAGCGACGAGCACCTCCGGCCGGGCGGTCGCCCGCGCCCTCCTCGACGCCGGGGCCCGCGTGGTCGCGGTCGGCAGCGACGAGGGCCGCATCGAAGCCCTCGAAGCCGAGCTGCCCGGCGTCGTCGGTGAACGCGCCGATCTCACCGATGGCGACGACGTGCTCGAGCTCGCCATGCGCGTGCACGCGCGCGTCGGCGACGTCGACGGGGTCGTGCACCTCGTCGGCGGCTGGCGCGGCGGCGGCGGCATCCCCGGCCAGACGCAGGAGGACTACCTCGTGCTCGAGCGCTCGTTCACCGCGCTTCGATACGTGAGCCGTGCCTTCTGGGACGACCTCATCGCCTCGACGGCAGGCCGCATCGCGATCGTCTCCTCGACGACCGTCGAGCACCCCACCGCGGGCGGCGCGAACTACACGGCAGTGAAGGCCGCGAGCGAGTCGTGGATGCGTTCGCTCGCCCAGGGTTTCGCGAAGTCCGGGTCGCCTGCGGCGGCGGTCACGTTCCGCGTGCAGGCGCTTGCGGGGCTCGAGGCACAGCTCGCGGCATCCGTCGTCGACCTGTGGAACTCGGATGCCTCTGCGCTGAACGGCGCGGTCACGACGCTCGCGCCCTGACCGGCGCGCGGCAGCGGTGCCGGCACCGCGGCTCAATCGCCGCCGGTGCGCGGCGTGGGTGTCGGCGTCGGCGTGGACAGCGGCGCATCGGGCTGCGCCATGGTGCGCCGCTGCTCGCTGGTCCAGTGCACGGCGGCTCCCCAGCAGCCCGCATCCTCCCAGGCGACGTCGTCGCCCGTGCCGGCGGTGCCCGAGAAGGCGAGCTCCCAGGCGGCCGCCGCCTGGGATGACAGCCCGGGCGGCCTCGCCGGCGCCATCGCGTCGGGATCCTTCGCCTCGGTCGTCCACCACTCCCAGTGGCGGTACTCGTGTCCGGCGTCAGCCATGCAGTCACGCACGACCTGCTGGAAGGCCAGCCACGCCCGCTGCTCTTCGGGGCTCGGCGGGCCCTCGGGGGCACCGGTCTCGGGCACCGGCGACGGCGGCGGCGACGCGGAGGGCGGCGGTGCGCCGGCTGAGGGCGGTGGGAGCATCGGGGTGTCGTCGGACGCCTCGGCACCATCGGCCTCGTCGGCGGCATCGGACTCGGCGGACCCACCGGTCGAGCCATCGCGTGCATCGCCGGCCTGGACCTCGAATCCCTCGGCGGACGCCGTCGGGACGGGTCGCGGCGACCGTGCGTCGTAGAGCACGGGAGAACCGGTGGTCGCGACGGCGACGCCGATGAAGACCGAGCCGACGAACAGCACGCCGGCCCCGGCGCTGAGCAGGAGGATCTTTCGCACGCCGCCCTCCCCACTGCCGCCCGGCGGGATGGCTCGGCCGCCCGGACGTGTCCGGCCATCGTACTCGCCCCCCGAACGGGGGTCTATGGTGTGACGGAGATCCGTGTCGGCGAGGGTTCCGCGTGGGGGCTCACGTGGTGGGCGGCGCCGTGGGCGCGTCATCCGTCTGCGGCTGCGACGCGACCTCGGTCGCGACATCCGCCGGGTCTCCCTGACGCCGGCTGAGGAACAGGAACGGCACCGCGAGCACTTGCACGACCCCGCTCACGAGCATCGAGCCGGGGTACCCCCAGATGTCGGCCGAGCGTCCGAGGATCGGCTGGAAGACG
This sequence comes from Agromyces ramosus, assembly GCF_030817175.1. Lineage (NCBI taxonomy): Bacteria > Bacillati > Actinomycetota > Actinomycetes > Micrococcales > Microbacteriaceae > Agromyces > Agromyces ramosus. The sequence continues at coordinate 1,530,579 of NZ_JAUSYY010000001.1, forward strand.
GCACCGCCGGCACTGCCGAGCAGCGAGTCGAACGAGAGGACCGTCGCGCGCTGCTTCGACGGGATCATGTCGTTGAGGTACGCGCGGTGCACGGGATCGTCGATCGAGGACGCGATGCCCCACGCGGCGAGCAACAGGAGCGCCACCCAGAAGTTCGTCGTGAACGCCAGGGCGATGAGCACCACCACGCTCGAGAGGGTCGCGAGCAGGATCGCCGAGGTGCGCTTGCGGAAGAGCCGCCGCACGTACGGCGCGAGGATGCCGCCGACGATGCCCGCCCCCGAGAGGATCGCGGCCGCGAGCCCGGCGATCGAGTAGGCGCCCTCGTCACCCCAGAGCTCGAGCAGGTACGGCTGCAGGGCGTAGAACACGTAGAAGCCGACACCGGTGGTGAACGGCGTCGCGAGCATGAGCCAGCGCACGGGCGGATTGCCGAGACCGTAGCGGACCGACGCCTTGAACACCGTCTTCGTGGCCGAGATCGGCCCGGCGCCGCGTTCGGGTGTGAAGCCCTGGTCGCGCATGAGCAGCGCGGCGACGATGAACATGAGCACGAGCACCCCGCCGCGGATCAGGAACGGCACGCCGAGGTCGGTCAGCTGCGCCACGATGCCGCCGAGCACCGAGCCCGCGAGCATCGCGACGCTGCCCACGATCATCGCCCGGCCGAACACGGTCTCGAGACTCCCGCGGTACTCGGTCGCGTGGAGCGCATCGACGAGCCACGCGTCGACTGCACCCGAGAAGAACGTGAACCCGAGCCCGAGCAGCATCGAGACGACCGCCCACGCCCAGAACGGCGACTCCCAGACCCACAGCAGCCAGTAGAGCACCGTCGTCGCGGCGAGGGTCACGGTGCCCAGCAGGTACGACGCGCGTCGCCCGAGCGTGTCGGCGACGACGCCCGTCGGGATCTCGAAGATGAACATGCCGAGGCTGAAGAACGCGTTCGCGGCGAACGCCTCGAGGTTCGACAGCCCTGCGTCGAGTAGGAACAGGGTGTTGATGCCCCAGATGAAGGAGGCGGCGAGGGTGTTGCCGAGCGTCAGGGTGTAGTAGACGGCCTGCACCCGGCGCGCGGCCGGGTTCGGCGGCATCGACTCCGCGGTGGCGTGCTGGCGACGTGTCACCCGTTCATCATGCTCGCCTCGCGGCCGGCAGCCAAGACCCGGTCTTCCCGGGCGTCGCCCGACCGTGCAGGGCGAGTGGGCGAGAGCCTCCGCACATGGCGCCCTTGCTGATCGCCGCGACGCCGACTGAGGTCGCTCGTGTACCAGCGGCCCCACGCGAGCACGGCACGGTCGATGCGAGGCACGGATGGCGCGAGCTGTCGCGCCTCGAACAGCGGCTCGCCGAGCGGCGCGGTCTCGTCGGCGGTCATGCGCGAGTTGGCAAGGGGCTCTCCCGCGACGACGCAAAGGGCCCGTTCGGCGGTTGCACGAACGGGCCCTTCGACGTGTACTCCTATCCGGCGGCCATGGCCTTCGACTTCAGCAGGTCGAACTCGCCCTGGCTGATGGTGCCCGCGTCGAGCAGGGCCTTGGCCTTCGCGATCTCGTCGGTCGAGCTCGTGCTCGCGACGCTGCGGATGTAGGCGTCGGTCTCGCTCCGAGCCTGCTGCTGCTCCCGAGCAGACCGCTCGGCCATGCCGCGGCCGCGCGCGATCAGGTAGACGAGTGCGCCGAGGAACGGGCAGAGCACCAGGAAGATGACCCAGAGCGCCTTGACCCATCCGTTCATCGTGTGATCGCGGAAGATGTCGGCGATGATCGAGAACAGCACCATGAGGTACGCGATGAACACGTACACCCAGAAGAACCACCAGATCACATCCCAGAAGCTGGTCCAGATGCTCATGCGAACCTCCATCGTCGTCGTGGTGCCCGGGCATCCGGCGGAGTCGGTCCGCCGTGATGTGAGCACAAGCTAGCACCGCGGTTCGCTCGGCCGATAGAGCTCAGAACCGCCGCGTGAAGGGCATCGGCCTGCGCATGCGAATCAGCAGCACGATCGGGATGAGCACGTAGGGCAGGTTGAACGCGAGGAACTTCACGGGATTCGGGGTCAGGAACTCGGGCTCACCGAAGAACTCGACGCCGAACACGATGATGCCCGTGATCGAGGCGATCATGGTCGCGTAGACGACGCTCGGCAGCTGGATCCAGTTCCAGGCCCTGATGAGCGAGATGACGAGCAGCAGGTAGAAGACCGGGTAGACGAACGCCGAGAGACCCGTGACGATCCGCATCCACACGGGTGGGTCCATGAAGAGCGGGTCGGTGTCGTGCGCGTACCAGTGGTTGGCGTTCACGAGGAAGTTCGTCGACGGCTGCGAGAAGTCCACGCCGAGCGTCGGCAGCATGTCGCTGATCATGCTCGTCACCGTGAACAACGAGAACACGACGATGAGGAACCAGTCGAAGGGGCGCTCGCGCAGGCGGAGGTTCGGGGGCGGCACCGGTTCGGTGGATGCCGCAGCAGGGGTCGATGCGTCAGGGGTCGTCACAGCGGTCATGCGCCCAGAGCGTAGCGGTCGGACGTCCCGCGACGCCACGATCCGCGTGCGACGGTCACGGGAGGGCCGCGCCGATCGCCGATGAGGTGCGCTCCGCGAGTCCGCCGGCGGGCACTGCGACCCGGAGTTGCACGCCGGCCGCGACCAGCTGGTCGAGTTCCCCCTGATCGGCAGCCACATCGGTGACGAGCATGTCGATGCGCTCGGTCTCGACGGTCTGCACCATCGAGTCGACGCCGACCTTCGTGTGATCGGCGAGCACGACGACGCGCTTCGCGGAGTCGACGGCCGCGCGGTCGATGCTCGCCACGTGCATGTTGGGCGTGCTCAGCCCGTTCGCCGCAGTGAGCCCGTTGCCCGAGAGGAACACCTTGTGGAATCGCAGGCGGGAGACCGCCTTCTCGGCCTCGCCGCCGATCACGCCGCGGATGCTGCCACGGAGGATGCCGCCGATGAGCAGCACCTCCACGTCGGGCGCATCGAAGAGGGCGTTCGCGACGAGCACCGACGTCGTCGCGACCATGAGCCGCCGACCGGTCAGCCGCTGGGCGAGCGCCTGCGTGGTGGTCCCCGGGCACAGCATGATGACATCGCCGTCATCGACGAGCTCGGCGGCGAGCGCCGCCATCGCGAGCTTCTCCTCGGCCGCCACCACGGCCTTCTCCCGGTAGCTCGGTTCATCCATCCTCGAGCGGCCGACGGATGCCCCGCCGCGATGCCTGACGACGAGGCCGACCGCCTCGAGGGCCTTCAGGTCGCGCCGGATGGTGATCTCGGAAGCGCGCACCATACGCGCGAGGTCGGCGACCGACGCGGATCCGTGCACGGAGAGCGCCGACAGGATCACCTGGCGGCGCTCCTCGGTGAACATCTGGGACCCTCCCCTGCGAGGCTTCAGCCGGTGGCTGTCCGGTCGTCATCCAGCCTAGGCGGATGGTGCCGGGGGCACCGGATCCGGCGATCCGGTGCCCCGGCCAGGTCAGCTCCCGCTGCAGGTGACCTTCGCGTCCGCCCAGTCGGCGTGGTCGAAGTTCTTGCCGTTGGTCGCCTCATCGGCCACGAGGCGCAGACGCTGCACGCCACTGACGTCGATGCTGAGCGGCATGGCCGCGTCGTCGTTCGTGAGCACCCGCGTCTCGCCGAGCAGCACGCCGTCGCCGTAGACGAGGAACTTCACCGAGCCGATGCCGCTCTCGCCGGGCGTCTCGAGCACCTCGTCGTCGATGCCCACGACCGCGTCGAAGGCCGAACAGGTTCCGCCGAGCCACGCGGTGATCGCACCCGTGGCGTGCATGCCGACGCCCTTCGGGTAGGTCACGTCGTCGATCTCGATGGGACGTCCGTCGTTCGCGGCAGCCTGCCCGTTGGACAGGTCGCGCTCGACCGGGCCGTAGCCGTTCGACTGCTCGAGCCACTCGAGGTCGGAGACGAAGTTCACTCCGCTGAGCGGCCTCGGCGTCACCCACAGCGTCGATTGGCTCGCCGCCGTGCGCACTTCGTTGCCGATGCGGTACGTGACCTCGACCGGGATCTCGACCCTGCCGCTCACGCCGTCCTCCGGAACGGTGAGGGTCCAGGATGCCTCGAGCGCCTCGCCCGTGGCGAGCGACTTCGCTGTGACGCTCTCACCCTCGACCCCCCATCCGTCGGGAACCACCGGCGAGACGGCGACCTTCTTCGCGTCGGCGTCGACGGCGAACGAGGCGTGGAGCTCGACCGTCGACCCCGGCGCGACGTCGGCGGAGGACGGCTCGACCGTGAGGTCGACCGCTGCCCATGGCTCGGCGGGGTCGAGGCAGCTCTCGCGTCGGGGCTTGTCGAGGCAGACGATCGCGGCGAACCCGCCGTTGGTCGCCGTCGGGATCGAGATGGTCTGGTCCTTGGTCGTGTGCGTCGTGGTGAGCACGGTCGCGGAGCCGTTGGTCCCGTCATCCGTCAGCAGGTCGACGATGAGGTGCTTGCCCCCGAACTGCGCGAGCGGCAGCTGCAGCGCATCGCCGGATCCGGCGCGCATGCCGCCGATGTACCAGCGGTCTCCGGCGCGTCGTGCGAGCACGATGTCACTCGCCGGGGTGCCGCTCACGAGCTGGGTCTCGTCCCAGTGCGCGGGCAGGCTCTGCAGGAAGCGCTCGGCGTTCGGCTCGGCGGCGTACGCCTCCGGCTTGTCGGAGAGGTGCTGCCAGCCCGACTCGTAGACGATGCTCATCGCGACCTCGTGCGCCTTCGACGAGTTGCCGTTGCCGCGCGAGAAGGTGACCGGCGTCCAGTCCATCGATCCCACGACGTTGCGCGCGAACGGAACCATCAGGCTCCGGGCGGGGCTGATTCCGTTCTCCGCCCCGCGCACCGCCTCGTAGCTCATGATGTGCGGCCAGGTGCGCTGCATGCCGGTGGGCAGCGATGCGCCGTGGAAGTTGATCATGAGGTGGTTGGCCGCGGTGTCGGCTGCGATCTGGTCGTACCACTGGTGGATCACCTGGCTGTCGGTGTCCATGAAGTCCACCTTGATGCCCGTGACCCCCCACGAGGCGATGCGGGGCAGCCACTCGTCGCGCTGCTCCTGCGTGCGAAGGTCACGGCTGTGGAACCAGATGATGACGTCGACGCCCTTGGTCTCGGCGTAGCGCACGGTGCGCGGCACCCAGCTCGCGTCCCAGCCCTCGTCGAGGAGCACGTACTCCCAGCCGTTGCGGGCGGAGAGGTCGATGAAGTCGCGCTGGCGCGCCTCGTCCTTCGGGCTGTTCCAGTCGGTGAGCCAGCTCCAGCTCGAGACGCCCGGCTTGATCCACGACGCGTCCTCGTCGTCGAGCTGGTTCGGCGTCGCGAGGTCGTCGACCAGCGTCGACTCGACGATCGTGTCGAGGCCGCCCACGATGGCGACACGCCACGGGGTCGAGAGGTCGCCGGTGGTCGTGACCGGTGCACCCTGGAAGAGGTCCACGCCGTAGCGCAATGTGCCCGCGGCGTGCGCGAGGTGGGAGCCGGAGTAGTCGCCGTGCAGGTCCGCCTCCGTGAGCAGCACATAGTGCCCGCCCTGCTGGAACAGGGCCGGGTAGCCGACGTTGCCCGTGCCGTTCGAGGCCGTCGCGGAGGTCTGCATCCATTCGGCCTCGTAGTTCACGGCGTAGGAACGCTGCATCCACGCGGCGCCGTCGACCGGGAGCTCCCATGCTCCCGACTCATCGTCGACGCGGTGTTCACCTTCGCCGGCGACGAGGTAGCGGTAGGCGGCACCGTCGTCGGAGAGTCGCACGGCGATGGCGAACCGCCCACCCGCTTCGTTCGCGAACTCGAACACCGACTCGCTGAAGGTGTACGCGCGCTCCTCCTGCTTGCCGGTGACCATCGTGTACGCATCGGCGACGACGCTGTCGGTGCGCCCGACGAACGTCAGTCCGTCGCGGAAGTCGCCGTCGCTGCCCATGATGCCCAGACGAGTCGCCTGCACGAGCGTGGTCTCACCGTTCACGACGTCGAGCGCCACGCGCCCGGCGGAGTCGAGCTTCAGCACGCCGTCGATGGTCGAGCCCTCGGGTCCGTCGAGGTCCCACTGCTCGACGACGACCGGCTCCTCGGGAGCCTCGTCGCCGCACGCGAGCTTCGCGTCGCCCCAGTCGGCGTGATCGAAGTTCTTGCCGTTGGTGGCCTCGTGAGCGACGAGCCGCAGCACCTCGATGCCCGTGACATCCGCCGCCAGCTCGACGGCCGGGTCGTTGCCCGTGACGACGCCGGTCTCGGCCAGCAGCGCCCCGTCGCCGAACACCTGGAACCGCACGGTGCCGACTCCCGACGTCACCTCGTCGTCGAGTCCGACCATCGCGCTGAACGCGGTGCAGTTCGCGCCGAGCTCGACCGACAGCGCACCCGTGGCGTGCATGCCGATGCCCTTCGGGTAGACGATGCCGCCGATGGTGATCGGTTTGCCGTCGCCGGCGGCGGATTCCCCGTTCGACGCGTCGCGCTCGATCGGCCCCCAGCCGTTCGATTCGTTCAGCCAGGGAAGGTCGGAGACGAACACGTCGCCGATGGGCACGTCGGCGAACGCCGGTGGGGCCGAGAGGGCGACGAGACCGCCACCGATGAGTGTTCCGGTCACGACGGCCGCGATGGCGGTTCGCCGGCGATGAGTGTGGCGGGGCACGAGGTCTCCTTCGACGGTCGCGACCCTCGTTCGAGGGCCCGGGCTCAGGCTAGGAAGCGGTGATCGAATCGGTCAACGAAGTGATCGGTATCGATCAGAAGTCGACCGTGCAACGATCAGTTCCGATCACGGGATGTCGCCGAGTGCCACGTATTCGGTGGAGCTGTCGATTCCGCCGATCGGTCGGCGTCGGTATGGTGACGGCGTGATCACGCGCCGCACGAGGAGGATGACCACATGTCGAAATACCTGATCCTGATCTTCCAGGACGCGGCGGCCGCACAGCCCCCGGGCGACACGGTGAGCGTGCGCTACCGCGAGTTCATGGAGCGTCACGGCGCATCGCTGCGCGGCGGCGTCGCGCTCGAGAATCCCGACACCGCCACGTCGATCCGGCGCGACGAAGCCGGGGAGCCGATCGTCACCGACGGCCCGTTCGCCGAGTCGAAGGAGGCGCTCGGCGGCACGTTCCTCATCGAGGCGGCCGATCTCGACGAGGCACTCGCGATCGCCAGGGAGGTTCCCGCCGGGATCGGCGTGGAGGTCCGGCCGGTTCGGCTGGTGAGCTGAACGTGTCGGCCGCCAGCTCCGAGGTCACCGAAGCGGTCGAGCGGGCGCACCGCGAGTGGGCCTTCGTGCTGGCGGCCACGATCCGGGTTGCGGGCGACATCGAGTCGGCCGAGGAGGCGGTGCAGGACGCGTACGCGAGCGCGCTCGCGACCTGGGGAAGCCGCGGCATCCCGTCGAATCCGGCCGCGTGGCTGACCGTCACGGCGCGCCGGCGGGCACTCGATGTCCGACGGCGTGAGGCGACCGCGCGGCGGGCGCTGCCGAAGCTCCTCGAGCCGGAACCGGCGGCGGTCGACGAGCTGGCCGACGTCGGAGACGACATCCCCGACGAACGGCTCCGCCTGATCTTCACGTGCTGCCACCCGGCACTCGCCCCCGAGGCGCAGGTCGCCCTGACCCTGCGCCTCGTGTGCGGCCTCTCGACCGCCGAGATCGCCCGGGCCTTCCTCGTACCCGAAGCCACCATGGCGGCGCGCATCACCCGCGCGAAGCGCAAGATCCGCGTCGCGGGAATCCCGTACCGCGTGCCCGAGGGCCGCGAACTCCGCCCTCGCCTCGAACAGGTGCTCGCGGTCGTGCACCTCGTGTACACGACCGGGCACACGGCTCCATCCGGGGCCGAGCTGATGCGACGAGACCTCGCCGAGCGCGGTCTCGAACTGGCACGGATGCTTCGCGCGCTGCTCCCCGCCGACCCCGACGTCGCCGGGCTGCTCGCGCTCATCATCCTGACCGACGCGCGCCGGGACGCCCGCGCCGACGCCGACGGCCGACTCGTGCTGCTCGAAGACCAGGATCGGGCCCGCTGGGATCGCGACGCGATCACCGAGGGTGTCGCACTGGTCCGGGCGTCGTTGCTCGCGCTGCCCACCGGCCGGTTCGGCCTGATGGCGGCCATCGCCGCTGTTCACGATGAGAGCCCGTCGTGGGCGCACACCGACTGGGGCGAGATCCTCGCGCTCTACGACCTGCTCCGCGAGGTCTGGACGTCGCCGGTCGTCGAGCTGAACCGTGCGATCGCGCTCAGCTTCGCCGTCGGCCCGCAGCACGGCCTCGAGCGGCTCGACGAGCTCGCCGCGGATCCGCGGCTGGCGCGGTATCCGTACCTGTCCGCCGCACGAGCGGACTGCCTCAGGCGCCTGGGCCGCATCGCCGAGGCACGGATCGCGTACGACGAGTCGCTGATCCTCACCGACAACGAGGTGGAGCGAGAGTTCCTCACGGCACGCTCCCGCAGTCTCGACGCCGGGCCCTGATCCCGGGCATCCGTGAGCGCGTGCTCGACGCGCATCTCCGCCATGCGGCGGAGTCGGCGGCGGCACCCACTCGCTAGCGTGGAGCGATGACCGCCATCGCAGCGTCGCCCGTCGAGGGCGTCGAGTGGGTCCGGCCGCGCCCCCGACGCCGCCAGCGCCGCAACGACCTCGTCCTCGCCGTCGTGCTCGCCGTCGGCACCGCCGCGAGCGTCGTGCTGTACCGCGTCACCGGATGGGGCGAGGATGCACCGTGGTGGGGCTCGGTGCTCTGGGTCGCGGCGATGACGCTGCCGCTCGCAGCACGGCGGTGGTGGCCCGAGATCGTGGCGCTCGTGGCATCCGTCGCCTTCATCGTCGGCGCCCTCGCCGAGGTCGGCGAGGCGCTGTTCTCGAACATCGCGTTGTTCATCGCGATCTACACGGTGGGTGCGTGGGGCCGCAGCCGCCTGCGGGCGAACGTGGTGCGCGGCGTCATCGTGGCTGGCATGTTCGCGTGGCTGTTCTGGGGCCTGATCGTCGGCTCGATGACGCCCGACCAGATGCCCGAGATGTCCCGCGAGGGCATCATCTCGCCGTACCTCGCGTTCGGCCTGATCAACGTGCTGACGAACCTGCTGTACTTCGGCGGCGCCTGGTACTTCGGCGACGCCGCGTACCGGTCGGCCCGCTCACGAGCCGAGCTCGAGGAGCGCACGGCAGAGCTCGCGGCCGAGCGCGAACGCACCCGAGCGCAGGCCGTGGCGATCGAGCGGCTGCGCATCGCGCGCGAGCTGCACGACGTGGTCGCGCACCACGTCTCGGTGATCGGCGTGCAGGCCGGCGCCGCCCGGCGGGTGATCGCGAGGGATCCGGATGCCGCCGCCGCATCGCTCTCCGCGATCGAGTCGAGTGCCCGCGACGCCGTCGACGAGCTGCACGGGCTCCTCGGAACACTCCGGGGCATCGACACCGGCGGCGTGCCCATGCCGTCGCTCGACGGACTCGCCGACGATGAGCCGGCCCAGACCTCCACGAGCACCCGCGGCCTCGACCGCATCGACGAGCTCGTGGCCGAGTCGGCCGCGGCGGGGCTGCCGACCACGCTCGCCATCGTCGGCGAGCCGCGCGACGCCTCACCGATCATCGGGCTGAGCGCCTATCGCATCACGCAGGAGGCCCTCACGAACGTGCGCAAGCATGCGGGCGCCGCCGCCACCGCCGACGTGCGTGTTCGCTGGTCCGACGACGTCGTCGAGGTCGAGGTGACGAACACGGGGGCGGTCGGCACCGGTGAGGCGCCGGGGGGCGCGCCCCGACTCGGCCAGCTCGGCATGCGGGAGCGGGTCGCGGCGGCAGGCGGCACGCTCGAACTCGGCGCCCGCGCCCGGGGCGGCTACCTCGTGCGGGTGCGGTTCCCGCTGCGCCGCAGCGAAGAGGCGCACGCGTGATCCGCGTGCTCGTCGTCGACGACCAGGCCCTCGTGCGCGGCGGATTCCGCACGATCCTCGACTCCGAAGACGGCATCGAGGTCGTCGGCGAGGCGTCGAACGGTGATGAGGCGATCGTGCGCGTCGCCGAGCTCGACCCCGATGTCGTCTGCATGGACGTTCAGATGCCAGGCATGGACGGGCTCGAGGCGACCCGGCGCATCACGGCGGACGCGGCATCCGCTGCCGCCGTGCTGGTGCTCACGACGTTCAACCGCGAGGACTACCTGTTCGCGGCGCTCGAGGCGGGCGCGAGCGGGTTCCTGTTGAAGAACTCGAGCCCCGAGCAGCTCATCGAGGCGGTGCAGGTCGTCGCGCGGGGCGACGCGCTGCTGTCACCGGATGTCACGCGGCGGGTGATCGAGGCGGTGGCGGTCCGCGCGCCGCGGGGTGCCGCAACCGCAGACGCGCCGAATGGAGGGGGACACGGCGACCCGGATCCCATGACCGGCAGCACCGACAGTACCGACCTGTCTTCGGCGCCACGTCCTGTTCCCGGAGCGGAGACCCTCGGCACACTCACGAGCCGCGAGCGCGAGGTGCTCGAGCTGCTCGCCGAGGGCATCTCCAACGCCGAGGTCGCCGAGCGGCTCTGGGTCGGCGAGGCGACCGTGAAGACCCACGTCTCGAAGGTGCTCATGAAGCTCGGCCTGCGCGACCGCGTGCACGCCGTCGTGTACGCCTACGAGCACGGAGTGGTGCGGCCGCGGAGCTGAAGTGCCGGCTGCGCCGGTCAGGCCGCGTTCGGGGAGGGTTCCACCCCGGGCGCACCGGGCTCCGCGGCATCCGAGCCGAGCGCGACGATCGCGTTCGCCGCGTCGACGTGCACGATGCGCGGGCGGAAGGTGCGGGCGGCTGCCTCGTCGAACTGGGCGTACGAGATGAGGATGACCAGGTCGCCCTCATGCACGAGGTGGGCCGCGGCCCCGTTGATGCCGAGCACGCCCGAGCCACGCTCACCCTCGATGACGTAGGTCTCGAGGCGGGCGCCGTTCGTGACGTCGACGATCGAGACCTGCTCGCCGGGCAGCAGGTCGGCGGTATCCATGAGCTCACGGTCGACCGTCACCGAGCCCACGTAGTGCAGGTCGGCGTGCGTCACGGTGGCCCGGTGGATCTTCGACTTCAGCATGGTGCGCAACACGCGTTCCAGCCTATGGGCGGGCAGCCCGGGCGATCGTGCGTCACGTCACGCAGGACCTGCGCCGTCACAGCGCCACCTGCGGCTCATGACGGCGGATCTCCTGCGCAACTCGCCCGCGCGGCGAGTCAGGCGTCGAGGTCGAGTACGCGCAGCTGCGCGGTGCGCTCGCTCGGGGCGTCGCCCGTGTCGAGGGCGGCCTGCACGTTGCGAACCTGAGGTGTCATCTCACGATTCTGGCGCAGGGGTTGACGGACACCTCCCCTCGTTCCTATAGTTAAGCGAATCATTAATTAAGGAGTTGCTTACGTGGCGGACGCGACCGACGAGCTCAGCCTCGTGTTCCAGGCGCTCGCCGATTCGACGCGACGCGCGATCATCTCGCGCCTCCGCGCCGGGCCGGCGACCGTCGGTGAACTGGCCGAGCCGTTCGCCATGAGCCGACCGGCGATCTCGCAGCACCTCAAGGTGCTCGAGCGCGCGGGCCTCATCGAGCGCACCGCCGACGCGCAGTGGCGCAGGTGCACCCTCCGCACGGCACCGCTCGACGAGGCATCCGCCTGGGTCGACCGACACCGCGACGAGTGGAACGAGCGCTTCGACCTGCTCGATGAGCGACTCCGCGAGCTGAAAGGACAGACGGATGCCTGAGCAGACCGCCTCCGCAACGAAGCAGTTCACCATCACCCGCGTCTTCGACGCACCGCGCGACGTGGTGTGGCGCGCGTGGACCGACCCCGACGAGGCCGCCATTTGGTGGCACCCCCGTGGCATCGCCACGCCGCGCGAGAGCGTCGAGCTCGACGTGCGCCCCGGCGGCCGCTACCGCTACACGATGATCGCGCCCGACGGCACCGAGTACCCGACGGCTGGCGTCTACCGCGAGATCACCCCGCCCGAGCGACTCGTCATGACCTGGGGTTCGCCCGGCGACGCCGACGACATCGCGCCGGTGCTCACGATCGACCTCGCCGAACACGGCGAGCGCGGCGAGCAGACGCGCATGACCTTCCACGTGCTCGGCATCGAGGCCGCGCCGGGCGACGAGAACGTCTACGACGGCTGGGACTCGGCGTTCGACGTGCTCGTCGAGCACCTCGATGAGCAGGGGGCGCGCTGATGGGCCGCCTCACGGTCGAGCAGGTGGTGACGGTCGACGGATACGCGGCCGAGCCCGACGGCGGGATCCGGTTCTTCGAGGCGTTCGGGCCGGGAGACCTGAACGACGCGGAGCAGCTCGCGTTCATGGAGCACGTCGATGCGATCCTCTTCGGCGCGACCACCTACCGGATGTTCGCCGACTACTGGCCGACCACCGACCCAGCAGCCGAGCGGGTCGCCGAGCCGATCAACCGGCTGCCGAAGTTCGTGATCTCGAACTCGCTCGACGAGGCGCCCTGGGGCGATGGCTCGATCGAGATCCTGCAGGGCGACGGCGCCGAGTCGACGGCCGCGCTCAAGGAGCGGTTCGAGCACATCATCGTATGGGGCAGCCTCACCCTCGCCGACGCGCTGCTTGAGGCAGGCCTCGTCGATGAGCTGCGGCTCCGCACGGTGCCCATCCTCATCGGCGAGGGACGATCATTCACTCCGGCGACACTCGGCTCGCGCCGCCTCGAGCTCGAGGGCGTCACGCCGCACACGAGCGGCTACGTGGGCATCTCGTACCGCGTGCGCTGAGCAGGAGCGTTCACGCCCGTCGGTCGGCCGATTCCTGAGCGGCGTGCGGCGCCGCGGCCTCGGCGGCGTCGGCATCAGCGCCGGCCTCGGGCGCATCGGGCTCCGCCTCGCGACCGCGCTGGTACTCCTCCGACAGCAGCCGATACGAGCGGGTGCCGAAGGCGAGCAGGGCGAGCGCCACCATGATGAGCCCGGAGAAGAAGAACACGAGGGCGATGCCGCGGGCCTCGCCCTCACCGAGCAGCCAGCCCCAGGTCGCCTGCCCCGCGTCGGACTCCATGTACGGGATGATCCAGAACTCCGCGATGGGCGCGATGAGGAACGCGGTGATCGGGGCGGCGGCGGCCTCGAACGCCTGCGCGAAGCCGAACACGCGGCCCTGCCGCCGGAACGGCACGACCTTTTGGATGACGGTCTGCTCGGCGGCCTCGACCACCGGGATCAGCGTCATGTAGAGCCAGATGCCGAGTGCGTAGAGCGGCCACCACTCACGGATCGTGAACAGGGCACCGAGCAGGCCCATGACGATGACGACATGCAGCATCGTGCGGATCGGGTTGCGGCCGAGCCCCCACTTCGCGATCGCGAGTCCACCGATGATGAACCCCGTCGCGGTGACCCCGAGCACGACGCCCCACGCCTCGACGGGGAACAGCGTGAGGCCGTATGGGTCCATCAGCGCCATGTAGACGCCGCCGATGAGGTTGTTGAACGTCGAGAACAGGATGAGGGCGAAGAGCCCCGGCGCACTCCGGATCGCGGCGATGCTGCCGCGGAGGTCGATGGCCGGTGGCCGCCCGCCCTCGGTCTCGGGCCGCGCTTCGGGGATGCGCACGAAGAGCAGGTGCACGAGCGCGAGCAGGGTCGCCGCGATCGCGATGACGAGGGTCCAGCCCATGCCGAGGAAGCCGATCGCGAGACCGCTGAACACGCTCGTCACGATGAACGCGAGGCCCTGCACCGTGCCGACCATGCCGTTCGCGTTCGCGTGGCGCTCTTCGGGCACGAGGAGCGTGACCGTCGTCGAGAGGGCGATGTTGCGCATGTTCTCGACGACCGAGCCGAAGAGGATGATGCCGGAGAAGAGCCAGAACCACGGCCCGCCGAGGTCGACGAGCTCGGACTCGGGATGCGCGAGGTACAGCAGGCCGGCGATGACGAACGACACGAGCGTGATCACGCTCGAGAGCACCATCACCCGGTGCTTCTTGTGCCGGTCGACGATCGTGCCGAAGAAGATCGAGAACACGGCGATGAGCAGCATGTACGCGCCGCCGATGATGCCCGTCGCGAGCACCGACCGCGTCTCGAGGTAGACCCAGAACGTGAGCGCGAACCAGAGGAAGCTCGTCGTGACGTTCGCGAGCATCGTGTTCGCGAGCACCTGGATGAAGATGCGCATGCCGTTGGGCGGCGGCGACACGCTCGACGGCCGCGCCGGCGCCTGCTGCTGCACCTCGGACTCCCCTGATCCGTTCGTCACCGTGCGATCGTAACCAGCGCCCCCGACATCCGGGAACCCCCCATCCGCCGCACGGCGGAGGCCGGTCCCGTGCGGGACGGTGAAACCCGTCGGGCGGTGGATGCCCCCCCCACGCGGCATCCGTAGCGTGAAGGCATGCTCGAACTCCACGACGTGACCAAGCGCTACGGCGAGCGCCTCGCCCTCGATGACGTGAGCTTCACCGTCGGCGACGGCCGGCTCACCGGCTTCGTCGGCGGCAACGGCGCCGGCAAGACCACGACCATGCGCATCATCCTCGGCGTGCTCGCCGCGGACTCCGGCAGCGTCGCGATCGACGGCACCGCGGTGACGACCGCCGATCGGCGCCGCTTCGGCTACATGCCGGAGGAGCGGGGCCTCTACCCGAAGATGCGAGTACTCGAGCAGACCGTCTACCTCGCGCGCCTGCACGGCTGGAGCGCCGCGGCCGCGCGCCGGAACGCCCTCGAGCTGCTCGAGCGCCTCGGACTCGGCGAGCGCGTGAACGACACGATCGAATCGCTCTCGCTCGGCAACCAGCAGCGCGCCCAGATCGCCGCCGCACTCGTGCACCGGCCGGAGGTGCTCGTGCTCGACGAGCCCTTCTCGGGCCTCGACCCGATGGCCGTCGAGACGGTGCAGGGCGTGCTGGCGGATGCCGCGGCATCCGGTGCCCCGGTGCTCTTCTCCTCGCACCAGCTCGACATCGTCGAGCGCCTCTGCGACGACCTCGTCATCATCGCCGGAGGGCGCGTCGCCGCGGCCGGCACCGGCGACGCCCTGCGTGCCGAGCACGGCTCGGAGCGCTGGGAGCTCCTGACCTCGGGCGACGCCGGGTGGCTCCGGCAGCAGCCCGGCATCAGCGTCGAGGCGTTCGACGGCGGATGGGCCGTGTTCGAGGCCGAGACGGATTCCGCGCGCCAAGCGGCCCTCGCCGAAGCGGTCGCCCGCGGCGAGGTCATCAGTTTCAGTCGCGAGCAGACGTCGCTCGCCCAGATCTTCAAGGAGGTCGTGCGATGAGTCTCGACAGCCGCGCTCCGCGCAGCACCCGGCCGGCCGGCGAGGAGCGGCGGGCTCCCGGCTTCACCGACAACGTCGGCCTCATCGCGGGGCGCGAGATCACGATGCGCGTTCGGAGCAAGGCGTTCCTCATCTCGACCGGAGTGCTGATGCTCGCCGTCCTGGCGTCGGTCGTGCTCGGCAGCATCTTCGGGGCGCAGGCCGAGACCACGAAGGTGGCCGTGGTCGCGGGCGCGTCGGCCGTGGTCGACGGCGACGAATCGCTCGATGCGGTGCCGGCCGCCAACGAGGCGGAGGCGGAACAGCTGCTGCGCGACGGCGAGGTCGAGGCGATCGTGGCGCCCGCGGCATCCGACCCCCTCGGCATCGTGGTGATCGGACTCGACTCGGAGCCGAAGTCGGTGGTCTCCGCGCTCTCGGTGAGGCCCACGGTCGAGCTGCTCGACCCGGCGGCCGTCGACCCGACGCTCGCGTACCTCGTCGCATTCGGATTCGGCATCGTGTTCTTCATGTCCGCCCTCACCTTCGGCACGACGATCGCGCAGTCGGTCGTCGAGGAGAAGCAGACCCGCGTCGTCGAGATCCTGCTGTCGACGGTGTCGGCGCGGGCCCTGCTCACCGGCAAGGTGATCGGCAACAGCGTGCTCGCGTTCGGCCAGATCATCGCCATCGCGGTGCTCGCGATCCTCGGGCTCATCGTGACCGGCCAGCGCGTGCTGCTCGGCGGCCTCGGGACATCCGTCGTCTGGTTCGTCGTGTTCTTCGCGATCGGCTTCGTGATGCTCGCCGCCCTCTTCGCCGCGACCGCTGCCATGGTGTCGCGCGCAGAGGACATCGGTTCGGTCACCACGCCCGTGACGATGCTCGTGATGATCCCGTACTTCCTCGTGATCTTCTTCAACGACAACCCCACGGTGCTCGCGATCATGAGCTACGTGCCGTTCTCCGCGCCGGTCGGCATGCCGATGCGGATCTTCCTCGGTGACGCGGCGTGGTGGGAGCCGTTCGTCTCCCTCGCGATCCTGCTCGCGACGGCGGCGCTCGCGGTGTGGGTCGGCGAGCGCATCTACCGCAACTCGCTGCTGAAGACGGGCGCCCGGGTGAAGCTCGCGGAGGCGCTGCAGGGCTGACCGGGCACGCGGCCGCCGTCCGGGTCACCGGCGGCGGCCGCGCGGAGTGAGCTCGAGGCGCTCGGCCTTCTCCTTCACGGATGCCTCGTGCATCACCTCCTGCCGCACCAGGTCCATGATGTTGTCGTACTGCTGCCTGGCTGCGGCCTCCACCAGGCCCGAGGCGGGACTCGGCGGCTCGTTGCCGCGGCGTTCACCGTTCGTCTTGGCCGCGCCGCCCTCCTTCATCTCGTTCTCGGCCCGGATCGCGTCGATGGTGCGGGACACCGCGTCCTTGCGGGCGGTCTCGACGGCTCCCTGGATGCGGGCCAGGGCGTCATCGGCATCGCGGTCCGACAGTCCGACCTGACCTGAGACGCGGCCCCGGCTGATGTTCTCCACGATGCGCGAGTCCACCAGCAGGTTCTTGATGGTGTAGCTCATGGCATTGTCGGCGGGCGTCTTGATGCGGGCCGCGCGCTCGTAGATCATGATCGTCGTCTGCCGGTTGTCGGCGCGCGAGCCGCGCCACGGCATGTACTGCTTCAGGGCCGCCCAGACGGACTTGCCGACCGCGAACGGGATGACGTGCTCGGACTCCGTCCAGTGCAGGCGGTGTCCGCCGCGGTTGCTCGGCGGCTTCGCCCCGTGCATGCCGATCGTTCCGATCCCCGGCGCAGGCCCGACGGGCTCGCCGCGGCTCTTGCGTCCCGACGTGGTGACGAAGGCGGTGGTGGCATCGACCAACTGCCGGAAGAGCGCGGCGGCCTGGTCCTTGAGTCCTTCGGCACGGGCCTTGGCCGCGGCGTCCTGCGGCGAGGCATCCAACGTCCTGACGGTCGCGACGTAGTCCCTGATCGTCGCCCGGTAGCGCGCCTCGAGCTCTCGCACGGTGGGGGTTGGCGCCGCCTGCGCGCTGGGCTGCGGCGTCGAGGCGGTGTAGAGCAGCTCGGGTGCACCCTTCTTCGAGTACACGGAGTGCTTCTCGCCGTTCGCCTCGAACTCCTGGCGGAACGCGATGCCGAGCATGCGGTCCTTCAGCTTGCGGATGGCTTCGCCGGCTCCGGCGACCTTGCCCTTGGCCCACGCCTTCCCCGCCTCCGCCTTGCCCTTCACCCAGGCCCTGCCCGACTCGACCTTCGCCTTCACCTTCGCGCTGATGCCCTTGGCCGCGCGGATGATCGGGCCGGCGAGCTTCAGCCCGGTCTTGATCACGAAGTCGAGTGCCTTGTTGACCGGCTTCTGGAGCGCCTGCACGATCGAGCGGATCTTCTCGCCGATGCCGCCGATGCCGAGCACGCTGGCGATGAAGCCGATGAGGATCGGCACCATCTGGCCGAGTGCGCTCTCGATCTTGTCGACGACCGCCGAGACGTTGCCCTTCGCGATGTCGACGACGCCGTCGATGACGGTGTTCACGAACTGCGCGATGCGCGCCGCGTTGTTCACGAAGAACATCACGACGTCGTAGATGAGCTTGCACGCCTTGATGAAGGCGGCCGCCGGGTTCAGCAGGCTGATGAGCCAGGTGATGCCCGCGGTGATGATCTTCGTGATCACGAAGTCCTCGAGCTGCGTCAGGATCATGTCCTTGATGTCGCCGACCTTCTCGACGAGCTTGTCCCAGAGCCCGGCGACACCCTGCTCCTTCATCACCTGGAAGATCTCGACGCCCTTCTCCACTGCGGCCATCGCCTTCTCGCCGATCTGGAGCACGATCCGGTTGCGGATGTTCGCCCACGTGAGGCCGAAG
The DNA here is from genome assembly GCF_030817175.1 of Agromyces ramosus. Taxonomy (NCBI): domain Bacteria; kingdom Bacillati; phylum Actinomycetota; class Actinomycetes; order Micrococcales; family Microbacteriaceae; genus Agromyces; species Agromyces ramosus. The sequence continues at coordinate 1,548,713 of NZ_JAUSYY010000001.1, forward strand.
ACCGACGCGAGCAACTTGACGACGCCCTTGAGGTCGAAGGTGTCGGGGATCTCGATGCCGGCGTCGCCCAGTTGGCCGAACAGCCACCCCATGAGTCCCTTCTTCAGGTGGGTGGTGATGTTGGCGAAGAACTTGTCGATGCCACCCTTGATGCCGCTGATCAGGTTGCCGAGGAAGCCGACCGGGTCGCCGATGATGTCGCCGATGACGCTCGCCGCTCGCGCCAGCACGTTCGCGAGCATCGAGGCGAGCTCGCGGATGGTGTTGATCACGGCCTTGATCGCGCCGATCGCCTTGTCGACGAGCCCCTTGTTCTCGGCCTGCAGCGCCTCGATGCGCTCGTCGAGGCCCTTGCGAGCCTCGACGTACTTCGTGGCGAGGGTCTGGACGACCTCGTTCTCCTTGTCCTTCACGTCGCTCTCGAGCTGCTCGAAGCGGTCGCCGATCTCCGTGGCGGCCTCGGAGCCGACCTTCTGCAGGTCTTGCGGGAGCGACTTCACGTAGCTCGCGATCTCGGCCCGGCCCTTCGCGATGCGCTGCTTCGCCGCCGTGAGGTCGGCGGCCACGATGTCGGCCACGCGCGAGATGACGCCGTCCATCTTCGCGAGGTACAGCTCGCGACCGGCCTCGTAGAACTCGTTGACCTTGTCCGGCATGCCGAAGAGCTTGTCCTTCGCCCAGCGGATGCCTCCGAGCCATCCGCCGTACCGGTCCTTCTTGTAGGCCGACATCTTGGCTGCGACATACGACTCGAAGGCGGCCTTCGCGCCGGCCTCGCCACGCTCGAACTCCGCCTCGACCTTGGGGTCGAGCCCCTCGAGGATCTTCTTCACGTCGGCCTCGGTCGCGTTGAAGATGCCCTGGATCTTGGCCGTGACCTCGGCGCGCTTCTGCTCGTCCTTGGACTTCGCCTTGCCCTTGTCGGCGACGAGCTTGGCGAGCGCGGCGCCCTTCGCGCCCTGCATCCCCTGCACGCCGGCCGCGGTCGCGGCGCCGGCCTGCACCTTCCCCTGCGCGATCGTCGCCTGCTCCTGCTGGCGGTATTCACCCGGCGCCGTGTCGGCGTGCTCGGCGGCGGTGCGCTTGTCGGCCAGCGCACCCTGGAACGACGGCTCGCCGGACTTCGCGAGCTGCTCGTCGGTGACGTGGGCGTCGGTCATCTCCTGGCCGACCTCGTGCTTGCCGGCCTCGAGGTTGACCTGTTCGGGCGGTGCCGTCTTGGGCACCGCGCCTGCCGCCGGGATCGGAGCGACCTGGCCGGGGTCCTCCTGGGGCATCGGCGTCACCGGCTTCGCCACCGCCTTGGACTGGTCGGGTGGCGCCTCGGTCGCCGTTTCGATGTCCTTGGCCGATCCCTCCTTGCCCTGGGTGACGAGGCCCTTCACCTCGCCCTTGACCTCGCCGGCCTTGCCGGACTCCGCGTAGTCGTCGGCCTCCTTCAGCGTCTTCGGCGACTTCGCCTCGATCGCCGCCTTCACCGCGGCGATGAACGCCTTCTTGTCGAAGCTGCCCGGCTGCTGCGCGTCCATCGAGTCGGCCTTCGCGGCCTTCGCCTGACCTGCGATGTCGTCGGTGGGCGGCACGGCGGCATCCTGCGCCTCCTTCGCCTTCGACGCGGCGGGCGGATGTGCGCGCTTCGCCGAGGCGAACCCCTTCACGCTGCCCGTGACCTGCGCGAACGCCGGGTCCTGTGCGGGTTTCACGCCCGGCGGCGCCACCGGTGGCAGCAGCAGCTTGTCCGCCGTCAGCGGCACGGGTGCTGCGGCCGCCGCGATGGCACCGGACATCGAGGCGACGGATGCCCCGCCCGCGCCCTTCGCCGCAGCGCCCCGCAGCTTCGGCTTCGCGGCGGCGGCCTTGCCGAGCGGCGAGACGGCGGGCACGGGCTTCGGCGGCGGAACCGGCTTCTTCGGTGGGACGGAGCCCGGGCCGAAGCCGGTCCGCGTCACCGAGAGCGCGGAGGCGGGCGGCTTCACGCCCTCGAGGTCGACCGGGATGCCGACGGCCTTGGCCTCCTTCAGCCCCTTCTCGACGGTGTCGACCTCCGGCTCGTCGCGCTTGACCTCGCGGATCGCGGCGTCGATCTCGACACGGGCTTCGTCGCCGGGCCACTTCAGCTTCGCGGCCATGAGGGCGCTGACGGCGGCGTTGCCGGCGCTCCGCTGGAGGGCGAGCATCGCAGCCGGGCCGCCCGAGCCGCCCGAGCCGCCCGTTTCACGCGGCGAGGCGCGCCCTCCTGCACCGGCGGTCCGTTGTCGGCCGTCGGTGAGGGCGCTGGTCATCGCAGCCCGAGTGGCGATGGCCGAGTGTTGTGCGCCGGCCATGCTTCGAGCGTGACCCGCAGGGTCGTGCTCGACGCGCCCGGGCAGGCCGGCGGCGGGGCATCCTCAGCTGCCCGAACGGGCAGCACTGCGCCGAGGTGGGAGGATGGGTCGGTGACCGATCAGCTCCACGACAGCGCCCTCCGCGGCTTCGCCTCCGACAACTACTCGGGCGTGCACCCGGTGGTCCTCCTCGCGATCGCGACCGCCAACAGCGGCCACCAGGTCGCCTACGGCGAAGACGTCTACACCGAGCGCCTCCAAGAGGTGTTCGCCCACCACTTCGGCAACGGCGTCGAGGCGTTCCCCGTCTTCAACGGCACGGGGGCGAACGTCACCGGCCTGCAGTCGATGCTGCCCCGCTGGGGAGCGGTGATCTCGGCGTCGACCGCGCACATCAACTCCGACGAGGGCGGTGCGCCCGAGCGCGTGGGCGGCATCAAGCTCCTCACGGTGCCGACGCCCGACGGCAAGCTCACCCCCGAGCTCATCGATCGCGAGGCATGGGGCTGGGGCGACGAGCACCGCGCACAGCCGCTCGTCGTGTCGATCACGCAGACCACCGAGCTCGGCACGGCGTACTCCGTCGAGGAGATCCGCACGATCGCCGACCACGTGCACGAGCACGGCATGAAGCTGCACATGGACGGCGCGCGCATCTCGAACGCCGCCGCCTCGCTCGACCTGCCGCTGCGGGCCTTCACCCGCGACGCCGGCGTCGACGTGCTGAGCTTCGGCGGCACCAAGAACGGGGCGCTCGGCGCCGAGGCGATCGTGGTGCTGAACCCCGCGGCATCCGAGGGCCTGAAGTACCTGCGCAAGCTCAACATGCAGCTCGCCTCGAAGATGCGCTTCGTCTCGGCGCAGCTCATCGCGCTGCTCGAGGGCGACCTCTGGCTCGAGAACGCGAGCCACTCCAACGCGATGGCCCGGCGGCTGCGCGACGCGCTCGATGCGGGCATCGCCGCGGGTGAGCTGCCCGGCCTCGGCTTCACCCAGCAGACGCAGTCCAATGGCGTCTTCGCGACCCTGCCGGCGGGCGTGGCCGACCGGTTGCGCGAGCGCTTCCGGTTCTACGACTGGGATGCCGCGCGGGGCGAGGTGCGCTGGATGTGCTCGTTCGACACGACCGAAGACGACATCGACGCGTTCGTCGATGGCATCCGCGAGGAGCTCGCGCGCGCCTAGCCGCGTTCGCGTCGGCCTGCGCGCCCGCCCTGGGCCCGCCCTGAGCCCGCCTCGGCCCGCTCGAGTGCGGGCTCGGCTGCCTTCCTGAGAGCATGCATAAACATGGAATAACGGATGGCCCGCGGCGTTGTACCGGGCGGGACGACGATGCCCCGGCATCCATTCGCTCGCCAGAAAGCCGCACTCGCATGACGCTCATCACCGACCTCACGTCCAACAGCTCGCGCAACGCCGACACCGACGCGCCGCTCATCACCCCACTCGTCGAGCGCTGGAGCCCACGCGCCTACGATCCGACCGCCGAGGTCGCCCCCACGGTCATCCGCACGATCCTCGAGGCCGCGCGCTGGGCCCCGTCGGCGAACAACGTGCAACCGTGGCGCTTCATCGTCGCCCGCCGCGGCACCGCCGCGTTCGCGACCGTGCACGACGCGATGGCCGGCTTCAACCAGGCTTGGGCCGACTCGGCCGCGCTTCTCATCGTGAACGTCGCCGAGACCGTCGACGTCGAAGGCAAGGCCCGGCCGTGGGCACGGTACGACCTCGGCCAGGCGGTCGCGCACCTCACGGTGCAGGCGCAGCACGAGGGCCTGCACACCCACCAGATGGGCGGCTTCGACGCGGCGAAGATCCACGCCGCATTCCACCTCGCCCCGAGCCTCGAGGTCGTCTCGATCACCGCGATCGGCGTGCTCGGCGACCCCGACACGCTGCCCGCCCCGCTGCGTGAGCGCGAGGTCGCGCCGCGGCTGCGCAAGCCGCTCGCCGAGCTCGTGCTCGCGGGCGAGTAGTCGGCGCGAGCCGACTCAGCCGGCGCGCTGCTCGCGCAGGTACGCCCGCAGCTGCTCGACCACCAGGTCATGGTCGTCTTCCTGGGGCAGCCCCGAGACGCCCACGGCCCCGATGATGCCGGCACCGACGATGCGGATCGGCACCACCCCGCCGTGCGCCGCGTACTCGCCCGGGTCGAGTCGGGCGTTGGTGTTGAAGTCCTCGCCCTTCGCGCGGAACTCCTCGCCCACGAGCATGGACGCATGCCCGAAGCGCTGCACCACGCGGTGCTTGCGATCGAGCCACGCGTCGTTGTCGGCACTCGCGCCGGGAAGCGCCGTGTGGAAGACGCGCTGGGGACCGAACCAGATCGCGATGGCGACCGGATGCCCCGCCGCCACCGCCGCGGCACGGAGGCGACCGCCGAGCTCCCAGGCATCGTCGAGCGTGAAGCGGCTGAACTGGAGTTCCGCCTCTTCGGCGAGGAGCCGGTCGAGCAGGTCGAGTGAGCCGCTCATGGCCGCAGCAGCACCTTGATCGCGCGGCGCTCGTCCATTGCCGCGTACGCCTCGGCCGCGTCGGCGAGCGGGAGCTCGAGGTCGAACACCCGGCCGGGCTCGATCGCCCCCGAGAGCACGTCGGGCAGCAGCTCCTCGATGTAGCCGCGCACCGGTGCGATGCCCCCGTTCACGCCCACGTTGCGGTTGAAGAGCGGTCGCACGGGCAGCTCGGGCCCGCCGTTCGGGGCGCCGACGTAGCCGACCATGCCGCCAGGGCGGGTCGAGCGGATGGCCTGGTCCATCGACTCCTTCGTGCCGACGCACTCGAGCACCCGGTCGGCGCCGATGCCGTCGGTGAGCTCCTGCACGCGGGCGATGCCCTCGCTGCCGCGTTCCTCGACGATGTGCGTCGCCCCGAACTCCCGGGCGAGCGCTTGGCGCTCCGGATGTCTCGACATCGCGATGATCGTCGTCGCCCCCAGTCGCTTCGCCGCGATGATCGCGCACAGCCCGACCGCGCCGTCGCCGACGACGGCAACCGAGTCGCCTGGCGCGACGCCGGCCGAGACCGCGGCGTGGTGCCCGGTGCCCATCACATCGGAGAGCGTGAGCAGCCCCGGTACCTGCTCGTCGGCGATCGGGCCGGGCACGGACACGAGGGTCCCGTCGGCGAGCGGCACGCGCACGCGCTCGCCCTGGCCGCCGTCGGCGAACCCCCCGAGCTGGTCGTCGCCGCCCCACCAGCCGCCGTTCAGGCACGAGGTGGTGACGCCGTTGCGGCAGTTGATGCAGGTGTTGTCGCACACGTAGAACGGGGCGATCACGAAGTCGCCCACGGCGACAGCGGCGACATCCGGCCCGACCGCCTCGACCACGCCGACGAACTCGTGGCCGATGCGGTGCGCCTCGTGCGTCGGGGTGATGCCGCGGTAGGGCCACAGGTCGGAGCCGCACACGCACGCGGCGACCACCCGGACGATCGCATCGCCGCCGGTCGAGAGCGTGGGATCGGGCACGGTCTCGACGCGGATGTCACGTGGGGCGTGGATGACAGTCGCAAGCATGACCCCGAGCCTACGCGTGGCGCCCCTCAGACGTGCGGCACGAACTCCTGCCACGCGAGCCGCTTGCCGCGTCGCGGGTCGAACTCGACGCGGTCGACGCGATCGAACACGAGGGTCCGTCGTTCCCGCTCGTCGTAGTGCGGCCAGTCGGGCCCCGGAGCGCCGGATGCCGCGAAACCGGCCCAGTGCCGTTGCATCCGTCGCCCGACCTCGCGGAACATGCGTCGCCCGCCGAGCAGCGTGAGCGCCGCGCCGACGGGGGTGTCGAACTTCTCGAAGAGGGCGAAGAGCTCGAGCCCGTGCGTGGCATCGAGGCCGAGGAGCCTGGCGGTGCGCGGCGCTGCGTCGAAGCGGTAGCAGTACACCGGCGCGAAGCGCGAGTGGCGTTCGGCGACCTTCACGGTGGGGAACCAGAACGTGAAGTCGCCGCCGAAGTCGGCGGCGGGTCGTCGCTCGGGCAGGCCCGGGTACTGCCGCTTGATCGCCTTGCGCGCCTTCTTGCTCGTGTTCGCGAAGATGGCACGGATACGTGTCTTCGTCGTCGGCAGGATGCCGATGCGTCCTTCGAACAACGAGCCCTCCCGGTCGTTCGTTCCGATGACGAGCGGCACCCGGTGCGCGAGGCCGTCGCGGAACGCGTCGAGTGGGCGGTGCGGCAGGACGTCGCCATCGATGACCGGGGCGAGGCTGATCGTGCCGGGGTGCTCATCAGGCGTGCGGATGCTGAGCGCGGTCGTCGCCTCGGCGAGCAGCATCGGGTCGGCCGCGCAGAGCATCGCCGCCGCGGCATCCGTCGATTCGCTCTCGACGTCGTCGTCATCGACGAGCCCGCTGAGGATCCCGACGTACTCGCGCGCCCACTGCGCGGCCGTCTCGGGAAGGTAGACGGCGTTCGCGGGCGAGCTCTGGGCGATCGCGCGCGCGAACAGCCCTTCGGCGGCCGGCACGGTGAGCAGCGTCGTGACGGCGTTGGCGCCCGAGGACTCGCCGAACAGCGTCACGTTGCCGGGGTCGCCTCCGAACGCGCGGATGTTGCGGCGCACCCAGTCGAGGGCGGCCACCTGGTCGCGAAGCCCGAGGTTGCACTCGATCGGTCGCTCGGACGTCGAGTAGGCGCGGAAGTCGATCCAGCCGAGTGCGCCGAGCCGGTAGTTGAGGCTCACATAGACGACGCCATGGCGGCGCGCGAGGCGCTCACCCTGGCGCGGGTACTCGCCCGATGAGCCGACGCTGTACGCGCCGCCGTGGATGAACACCATGACGGGCCGCCCTCGACCCGGCGCATCGCCGTCGTCCGGGGAGATGACATTCACCGTCAGGCAGTCCTCGCTACGCGGCAGGTGGCCGGCGGCGCCGATGAACTGACCCTTCCGCTTCTGCGGAGCGACCGGGCCGAACTCCTCGGCATCGCGCACGCCGTCCCAACCGGGTACCGGCCGCGGCGCACGGAAACGAGCGTCGCCGGCGGTCGACGCCGCGTACGGGATGCCCCGCCAGCGCCGCACCCCGTTCGTCCGCGTTCCTCGCACGGCACCCGCGTCCGTCTCGATGACGAGCTCGCGTGGCGTCCCCTCACGCAACAGCATGACGGCAGCGTAGAGCCGGAAGGTGAACCCCGGGTGTGCGATGTCGGTGGAGTCCGGCAGAATGCTCTGGTGATCAGCATCAGGAGCTTCTGGGGCGCACTGCCCCGTGAGGGGCGATGGCTGCTGTCGACCGTCGCGATCCAGACGCTCGGCCGTGGGCTGACCCTGCCGTTCACGATCATCTACCTGCACGAGGTGCGCGGCTTCGACCTCGGCCTGTCCGGCGCGCTGATGAGCCTCATCGCCATCGTCGGTCTCATCGTCACGGGCCCGGGCGGCACCCTCATCGACCGGTTCGGCGCCCGCAAGATCCTGCTCGTCGGGCTGGCGGCGATGATCGCCGGCTGCACGCTGCTCGCCTTCGCGACCCACCCCGCGGTCGCGGCCGTCGGCCTGATCCTCATCGGGGTGAACTTCGGCGTCTCGTGGCCCGGCTTCAACGCTTTGATCGCCGCGGTGGTCAAGGGCGACCTTCGTCAGCAGTACTTCGGCGTCAACTTCGCCCTCGTCAACCTCGGCATCGGCGTGGGCGGCATCATCGGCGGGTTCTACGTCGACGTCGACTCCCCCGAGACGTTCACGGTGATCTTCCTCGTCGACGCCATCAGCTGCCTCATCCCGGCGGCGCTGCTGCTCGGGCCGCTCCGACACGTGAGAACCCAGTCGGTGCCCGACCACGGCGCGCCGCCCGTCGGCGGCTACCGCGAGATCCTTCGCCAGCCCGCTGTGCTGTGGCTGACGCTGCTCACCTTCCTCGCGATGTTCATCGGCTACGGCCAGATGGAGGCCGGCTTCCCGGCCTACGCGCGGCAGGTGGCCGAGGTCTCCACCCAGGTGATCGGCTTCGCGTTCGCCGTCAACACCGTGGTCATCGTCCTGCTGCAGTTCACGGTGCTCAGGCTCATCACCGGCAAGCGGCGCACTCGCGTCATGTGGGTGATGGCGCTCGTGTGGGCGGCATCGTGGTTGATCCTGGGCGCGGCGGGGCTGCTGCCCGACTCGCTGGCGGCCGCGATCGGAGTGCTGGCGTTCATGGGCGTGTTCGCCTTCGGCGAGACCCTGCTGCAACCCACCGTGCCCGCGATCTACAACGACCTCGCCTCCGATCACAACCGCGGCCGCTACAACGCCATCAACTCGGCGGCGTTCCAGGGTGGGGCGATCGCCGGGCCGATCGCGGCCGGCCTACTGCTCGACCAGGGTCTCGACGCCGTCTACATCGGTGTCATGGTCGTCGGATGCCTCGGCATCGGCGTCCTCTCCACCGCGCTCGAGCGCCGCATCCCCGCGAGCGCCAACGGCGTGCCCACGCCCGAGTCGGTCAGCGGCTGACGCCGCCCACCAGCCTCACTCGTCGATGATCTCGGCATCGACGACGTCGTCGTCGGCCGGCCCTGCGTCACGGTCGCCGAGCACGACCTCGGCCTTCGCGACCGTGAGCGATTCCCCATCGTCGGCGAGCGCGACCATGACGTGGTCGCCGTCGCGGATCTCGCCCGTGAGCAGGGCCCGCGCGAGGCGATCGTCGATCTCGTGCTGCATGAGCCGGCGCAGGGGCCGCGCCCCGTAGAGCGGGTCGTACCCGCGCTCGGCGAGCCACGCCCTGGCGTCGGGCGTGACGCCGAGCTCGAGGCGACGCTCGTGCAGGCGGGTCGAGAGCCGGTCGATGTAGAGGTTCACGATCTCGCCGAGCTCGTCCTCGGTGAGCGACGAGAAGACGACGATGTCGTCGAGCCGGTTGACGAACTCGGGCTTGAACGCCTGCCGCACGGTCTGCAGCACCGCCTGCTCCTTCTCGTTCCACGAGAGCGTCGGGTCGATGAGGTACTGCGATCCGAGGTTCGAGGTCAGCACGAGGATGACGTTGCGGAAGTCCACCGTGCGCCCCTGGCCGTCAGTGAGGCGCCCGTCGTCGAGCACCTGCAGGAGCACGTCGAACACCTCGGGGTGCGCCTTCTCCACTTCGTCGAGGAGGATCACCGAGTACGGGCGCCGGCGCACGGCCTCGGTGAGCTGGCCGCCCTGCTCGTAGCCGATGTATCCAGGGGGCGCTCCGACCAGGCGTGAGACCGAGAACTTCTCGCCATACTCCGACATGTCGATGCGCACCATGGCGTGCTCGTCGTCGAAGAGGAAGTCGGCGAGGGCCTTCGCGAGCTCGGTCTTCCCGACACCGGTCGGGCCGAGGAAGAGGAAGGAGCCGGTCGGCCGGTTCGGATCGCTGATGCCCGCGCGCGAACGACGCACGGCGTCGGCGACCGCGGCGACGGCGCGCTTCTGGCCGATGAGCCGCTTGCCGAGCTCGGACTCGAGGTGCAGCAGCTTCTCGGTCTCGCCCTGGAGCAGTCGGCCGACGGGAATGCCGGTCCACGCGGCGATGACCTGCGCGATGTCCTCTTCGGTGACCTGCTCGTTCACCATGCGCGGCTCGTCGGGCGCATCTTCGGCCTGCTCGGCCTCGACGAGGTCGCGCTCGAGCTGCTTGATGGTCTCGTACTCGAGCTTCGAGGCGCGAGCGTAATCGGCCTCGCGCATGGCGCGGTCGCGCTCGGTGATCGCCTCGTCGAGTCGCTTCTTGAGTTCGCCGACACGGTTCAGTCCCATGCGCTCCCGCGCCCAGCGCGCCTCGAGCTCCGCGAGCTCGCGCTCCTGCTCGACGAGGGTCTCGCGCAGCTTCGCGAGCCGCTCCTTCGAGGCGTCGTCCTTCTCCTTCTTCAGTGCGAGTTCTTCGAGCCGCATGCGGTCGACCTGGCGCTTGAGCTGGTCGATCTCGACGGGAGAGGAGTCGATCTCCATCTTGAGGCGCGACATCGCCTCGTCGACGAGGTCGATGGCCTTGTCGGGCAGCTGCCGCGCTGAGATGTAGCGATTGGAGAGGGATGCCGCGGCGACGAGCGCGGCATCCGAGATGGTCACGCCGTGGTGCGCCTCGTAGCGTCCCTTGAGCCCGCGGAGGATCGCAACGGTGTCTTCGACGCTCGGCTCGCCGACGTAGACCTGCTGGAAGCGGCGCTCGAGCGCGGCGTCCTTCTCGACGTACTCGCGGTACTCGTTGAGGGTCGTGGCGCCGATGAGGCGCAGCTCGCCGCGGGCGAGCATCGGCTTCAGCATGTTCGACGCGGCCACGGAGCCCTCGCCGCCGCCCGCGCCCATGAGCAGGTGCAGCTCGTCGACGAACGTGATGATGCGGCCCTCGGCGTCGTTGATCTCCTTCAGCACCGCCTTCAGGCGCTCCTCGAACTGGCCGCGGTACATCGCTCCGGCAACGAGCGCCGAGATGTCGAGCGCGATGAGCTGCTTGTTCTTGAGCGACTCCGCCACGTCGCCCGCGACGATGCGTTGCGCGAGCCCCTCGACGACCGCGGTCTTGCCGACGCCGGGCTCGCCGATGAGCACCGGGTTGTTCTTCGTGCGCCGGGTGAGCACCTGGCTGACGCGCCGGATCTCGGCGTCTCGCCCGATGACGGGGTCGAGCTTGCCCGCCTTCGCGATCTCGGTGAGGTTGACGCCGTACTGTTCGAGCGCCGACTTCTGCTCCTCTTGCGAGCTCGGCGCGCCCTGCATGTTCGCCACGGGAATCCCTTCTTCAAACTTGAGCCTACTAGACTCAACTTTGCCGGGAGGGTTGATATTCCGGATTCCGACCGAATCTCCCCCGATTCACGTTAGGCGGATGCCTCGGGGCACGCCAGCCCCTGGCCGCCAGCGCGGGTGCCGTCGCTTCAGCCGCGCACGTCGGCGACCATCTTCGTGCTTACCACGCCGTCGGGCGTCGGCACGTCGAAGCGCACGGGCATGCCGGCGTGGCCGAGCGCGAACCAGAACGTCGCGACCGGGCTCTCGGCGCCGGGCCCGAGCCGGGTGTCGTAGCGCAGGCAGTCGACCCGCCCGATGGGCAGCTCGAGCGTCTCGCGCGAGCGCGTCGTGCGATCGGATGGGAACGCCGCGTGCTCCTGCAGCTCGAGCCACGTCGACCGCTCCCGCTCGATCTCGCCCTCGACGCCGCCATCGGCGCCGACCCGCCAGTGCTCGATGACCGCGCCGGACTCGTCGCCCTCGGCGAATCGGTTCACGCGTTCGAACGGCTCGCCCTGCCCCGGCTCCACGAGCAGTCGGATGAGCCGCCCGTCGGGGCATCCCGCCCGGATCTCGTCGGCCGTGAAGGGCGTCGGGAGCAGGCCGGGGCCGAGGACGTGCGGATCGGACAGGTCGGGCGCGTCGCTCATGGCGCCATTCTGCGTCATCCGCCGTCATGCGCGCAGGTTCGCGGCGAATTCCATGGTTCCTCAGACGTTCGTCGGCAAGGCTGGAAGCCCGACGACTTGGAGCAGCATGCAGCGACGTACGAAGATCATCACCGCCTCGATCGTCGCGGGCGCCCTGCTGCTCGGTGGCGTGGCGGCGATAGCGGCCCCGATCTTCTATCGGGACGTCATCGTCGGCGAAGCGGATGCCGCGCCCACCGTCACTGCGGCGCCGAGCGCGACCGATGCTGCGACCGACGCCGCGATCGACCCGGCCGACCTCTCCGGCGACTGGACGGTGGCCGACGGCTCGTTCGCGGGCTACCGCGTCGACGAAGTGCTGAACGGCACGGATGTCACGGTCACGGGCCGGACCGACGAGGTCACCGGATTGCTCACCGTCGAAGGGCTCGAGCTCACGGGAGCCGAGCTCACGGTCGACGTCGCCTCGATCGCCACCGACTCGAGCTCGCGCGACTCCTACTTCCGCGACAACGCGCTGCGGGTGTCGCAGTTCCCGACGGCGACGTTCGTGCTGACCGACACCGTCACCGCGGCCGCCCCGCCCGCCGTCGGCGGCGTGCAGACCATCAGCGCCACGGGCGACCTCACGATCGCCGGCGTGACGAGGTCGGTGACGGTCGAGCTCGAGGCGGTGCTGAACAGCACCGACGGACAGGTCGCCGGCAGCATCCCGATCACGTTCGCGGACTTCGGGGTCGAGGCGCCGAACCTCGGGTTCGTGTCGGTCGAGCCCGACGGCTTCATCGAGTTCTCGCTCGTCATCCGCCCCGCCTGAGTTGCGCGATCACCACCGATCGCGCACGCCCATCCGCTGCCGACGCTCCGTGACGCCTGCGGGCCTCGCGGCGGCGGTCACCGATCCCTGCTGAAGAACTCCCCGAGCACATCTGCCACCTCGCGAGGCGCCTCCTCCGCCATGTGATGGCCCGATTCGATGCGGTGCCCTTCGACGTCGTCGGCCCAGTCCTTCCAGATCAGTCGTGGATCGCCGTGCAGTTCCTCGAGGTCGTCTCGCGTCGACCACATCAGGCACAGCGGAACCTCGATCCGGCGCCCGGCCGCGCGGTCGGCCCGCTCATCGTCGGCGTCGATCGTGAGGCCCGCACGATAGTCCTCGAGCATGGCCCGGACGGTGGCCGGGTCGCGGATCGCGGTCATGAGCTCGGCATGGTTGGCCGCGCCCATCGTCGCGGGGTCGGCCTTCGGCCGGTACCACGCCTCGGGATCGGCCATGATCACCCGCTCCGGCACGTCGGGCTGCGCGAAGAAGAACCAGTGCCACCAGGCGGTCGCGAAGCGTGCATCGGTCCGCCGAAGGTGCTCGGTGATCGGAATGCAGTCCATGAGCGCGACCCGCTGGACGAGGTCGGGGTGGTCGAGCGTCAGACGCATCGCGACGTAACTGCCGCGATCGTGTCCCGCGAGCAGGATCCGGTCATGACCGAGCTGGCGGGCCACCTCGCGGATGTCGGACGCGGCCGCCCGTTTCGAATGAGGCGCATGGTCATCTTGGGGTGCCGGTCCGCGTGAGCGCCCGTACCCGCGCAGGTCGGGGCAGACGACGCTGAATCCGTGCTCGAGCAGCAGGGGTGCCACTCGGTGCCACGTCGCCGATGTGCGGGGATGCCCGTGCAGCAGGTACACGGCAGGACCGCTGCCGGCGTGACGCACGAAGATGCTCGCGGCGCCGGTGTCGACCACGGTCGTCTGGAACTGTTCGAACACCCTGCCGAGCCTGCCATCGTCGCACGATCGGCGCCACCGGGTCTGCAACGGTGGATGGCGCATCGGAATGCGCCGCGGCCGCAATCGGTTGCGATGAGAAGACGACAGGAGGGCACATGCCACTCGAGGGAGAGTACGCGCCGAGCACGTCCGCCTGGGCGCGCAAGCAGGCCGAGGCGTTCGAGGCATCCGGCGGCACTGAGGCGAACATGTTGCGGGGCAAGCCGATCGTCGTCGTCACGAACGTCGGTGCGAAGTCGGGCAAGCTGCACAAGAACGGGCTGATGCGCGTCGAGCACGAGGGCGAGTACGCAATCATCGGCTCCGATGGCGGCGCGCCGAGGCATCCGGCCTGGGTGTTCAACCTGCGCGCGCACCCGCACGTCGAACTGCAAGACGGCGGCGAGAAGCACGACTACGTCGCACGCGAGGTGTCGAGCGACGAGCGCGAGCTCTGGTGGGCGCGCGCACTCGAGGTCTGGCCCGCGTACGCCGGTTACCAGGAGAAGACCGACCGGCTGATCCCGGTGTTCGTCCTCACGCGCATCGTGGTCTGAGCGGGGAAGAGCGGTGCACGGGCTGCGCGCTCAGAGCCAGCGCATCGTGAACGCGTTCGCGAGCACCACCCGCAGCGGCGGCACGGCGAGCACGCGCACCACGGCATTGCGAGCGGTGAGGCGGATGCCCCGGGCCGGGGCGCCCATCGCCATGTTGAACGCCGCCTGACGGATCGCTCGCGTGGCCGCGCTGCGACGCGCGCGATCGTAGGCGCCGAACGCCTCGAACGGCGCACCGATGTCGAGCGCCGCGGCGAGCTCGTGGTCGAGTCGCACGGCGTCGAGCCATCCGAGGTTCATGCCCTGCCCGCCGATGGGACTGATCTCGTGCGCGGCGTCGCCGACGAGGGCGACGCGTCCACGCGACATCCGCTCGGCCAGGTGCTGCCGCGCCTCGAACGCGCTCGGCTCGCCTGCCGCCTCGACGTCGAACGCCGCGCCGGTGCGCGATCGCACGATGGTCGCGAGCTGCTCGGCCGATGGCGCGACCGGCGGGCGACGCAACCTCGCGACCCAGCGCCGGCCGCCGTCGGGAAGCGGGAACGACTCCACGACGCCCGCCCGCTCGAAGTGCAGCAGGGCTGTCGAGGGCTCGCCGGTGTCGTCGCGAGTGTCGCACATCACGTAGTGCGCCCGCCCTCGCCTCGGCCGCCACGACAGGCCGAGCAGGTCACGGATGCCGCTGCGCACCCCGTCGGCACCGACAGCGTAGCGCGCCCCGACGCGCACCGGTGCGCCGGCCGCCTCGCCCGTGACCTCGATGTGGGTGCCGCGGTCGCGCAGCCCGGTCACCTCGACACCGCGGCGGAGGCTGTCCGGCCGCAGCTCCTCGAGCCGGCGCTCGAGGAGCTGCTCGGTCTCGAGCTGCGGCAGCGACCACACCGTGCCGGCCCGCGCGAACGAGAGGGCCCCGAGCACGCGCCCGTCGCACGTGACCCGGCCGCTGCGGATCTCGACGCCACGGGCGCGCACGGCGGGCTCGAGCCCGACGAGCCCGAGCGCGCGGAGGCCGGGCGGGTGGATGCCGATGGCGCGGGAGCGCCCGCCGCGCTCGATGCGCCGCTCGAGCACGACCACGTCGATCCCGCGCTTCGCGAGGAGGCAGGCGAGGAGCAGGCCCACCGCGCCGGCGCCGACGATGACGACGTGGCGGGGCTCGTGCGGCTCGGCCGGCTCGTGCGGCTCGGCTGCGGCCGACGGGTCAGCCGGCGGCATCCGCGCTCCAGATGACCTCGAGGCGAGACGGGAAGGCTCGCCGCACGCGCCAGCCCGGCGGCAGCGTCGCGGCGAGCTCGGCGGCCGTGTGGCTGCGGCGGATCGACGTGAGCCCGTCGGGGCGGATGTAGGTGCCCGAGAGGAGGTTTCCGGCGAACGGCAGCGTGCCGAGCGCGAAGCCGGCATAGCCGAGGCGGCTGCGTTCGATGTCGCCGTGCACGGCGATGCCGCCGGGGCCGAGCAGCCGCTCGGAGTCCGCGAGGAGCGCGCCGAGCTCGTGCCCCCCGAGGTGGTGCAGCACGTGGTTCGAGACGACGAGGTCGAAGCGCTCGCCGGCGTCGGCCAGGTCGCTGCTCATGGCGCGCCGCAGGATGAGCCCCGGCGGTGAGGGTTGCGCCGAGGCCCAGGCGATGGCTCGCGCGTCGGGATCGATCGCGGTGACCTCGAGCCGGAGTCCGTCGGCCTCGGCCCAGCGCAGCAGTCGTCGCGGAAGGTCAGCGCTGCCCGTGCCCACGTCGAGCATTCGCGTGGTACGACTCGAGGTGAGCCGTGGTCGCACCCAACGGCGGTACACGGCGCGCTCGCCCGAGACGACGGCGTTGACGAGCCGGAACCGCGCGTAGGTCTTGTCGAGCATTGCGGGGTCGGCGCCGGCGTCGTCCATCAACTCGCGCGCGCCGTCGTCGCGCACCGCGAGCGCCGCGAGCCCGGCCCGTGTCATGTCAGGCGCGCACCGTCATGAGCGCGGTCTCGACCGTGAGGCCCGGGCCGAACGCCATCGCGGCGACGCGATCGCCGTCGCCGGCGGCCTCGGACTCGAGGATGTTCTGGAGCACGAACAGCACGGTCGCGCTCGACATGTTGCCGTAGTCGCGCAGCGTCTCACGCGCGGGCACGAGCTGCGCCTCGGTGAGGCCGAGCCGCGACTCCACCTTGTCGAGGATGCTGCGGCCGCCCGGATGGATCGCCCAGTGCTCGACGGCGTCGCTCGAGCCGTCGGTCGCGAGCGCCTCGGCGAGCGCGGCGTCGTGCTCGAACAGCGGCTCGAGGGCCCCCGTGATGTGCTCGTCGATGATCGCCGGGATCGCGTTCGAGAGCACCATCTCGAAGCCGTGGTCGCCGATCTTCCACGCCATGTCCCCCTCGCCGACGGGCGTGATGCGGGTGGCGAAGCGGTCGAGGTCGAGCGTGCGCTCGCCGTCGGCGGGCGGACGCGACGTGACGATGCCCGCGGCGGCACCGTCGGCGAAGAGCGACGAGGCCACGATCGTGTCGGGGTCGTTCGACGAGCGCAGGTGCAGCGTGCACAGCTCGACGCTCACGACGAGCACGACCGCCGAGGCATCCGCTTCGCAGAGCTGTGCCGCGAGCCGGAGCGCGGGAATCGCCGCGTAGCACCCCATGAAGCCCAGGTGGTAGCGCTGCACGCCCGCCGGCAGCCCGAGCTCGCGGGCGACCATGAAGTCGGGCCCTGGCGCGTAGAAGCCCGTGCACGAGACGGTCACGACATGCGTGACGTCGGATGCCTCGACGCCCGGGCACTGCTCGAGCGCCGCCCGGCCGGCGCCCACGTAGAGCTTCGTCGCCTCTTCGGCGTAGATCTCATTGCGGGCCTTGGTGCCCGGCAGCAGGAGCTCGCCGCTCTCGACGTCGAAGAAGACCGGCACCTCGGGGTGCGCGTCGCGGCTGAGCTCCTCGAGCACCGTGTAGCGGGTCTCGATGCCCGACACGTTGAAGGAGGTCGCCACGATGCGCTGTGCGAGACGGTTCAGCCCGGGTTGCGACGCGAAGACGTCGCGCACCTCGGGCTGAACCAGCGTCGTCGACGGCACCGCCGTCGAGATCGCCCGGAGGGATACCGTCACCCGAGCAGCTTCGCCTTCGCCGCCGCGAACTCGTCGTCGCTCAGGATGCCCTGATCGCGCAGCGCCCCGAGCTTCTGCAGCTCGGCGACGAGGTCGGTGCCGCCCGCGGCGGCGGGTGCCACGGCAGCCTGCTGCGAGGCGACGCCCATCGCGGCCTGCTGCTGCGCGACCGCGTTCGCCGCCGCAGCATCCATCTGCGCCTGCTGCTGCATCGCCTCGTACTGCTGCGCCTCGTACTCCTGGTTGGCCTTCGCCTGCTGGTGGTGCGCCACTCCGCCGCTCACGACGGCGGCGGTGCCTGCGACGACGGCGGTGCGCGCGGCGATCCTGAGTGCCGGGCGTCCGAATCTCCTGAATGGCATCTTCTACTCCACTTCGGCTTCAGCCAGTACGGCGTTCACGACCGGCGCGGGAATGCGCTCGGTGTGCAACACGACGCCGCCGGAGGCGGCGAACTTCGACGCGAGGCGCTTGGCCCACAACAGCTCGACCGCGAGGAGTGCACCCGATGTGCCGGGCGGGATGCCCTGTGCGAGCTCTTGCGCGTCGTCGTCGGCGACGAGACCGACGGCCTCGAGTTCGACGGTGCCGAAGCCGTATTCGTCGCTCACGTCGGCGAACTCGGTGACGGTCACCTCGCCGTCTTCGGCCCGGGAGATCACGAGCAGGTCGAGCAGCCTGATCTCACCGCCCTCGATGAGTTCGCCGATCGCCTCGAGCGTGCTGTCGTCGGGCCGGTCGCCTGCGAACCCCACGAGGTACAGCTCGACAGGACCGTACTCGAAATCCGCCATGATTCCCCCTTCAGCCGGTGTGATTGCAGACTAACCGCGCGCCCTCGGCCGCGCTAGCGCCGGATTGGAACTCAAGGCCAGGGCTCAGAAGCTGCCGAGGCCCTTGCCGATCAGGACCACGCCGATCACGAGCAGCAGCACCGCCATGACCGTCGCGTTGTTCTGCACGAGCCACGTGCGCAGCCCTTCGAGCGGCGCGGCCATGCGCTTCGACGCGAGCAGGTACGCGATCACGGGGATCGCAACCGTCGACGCCGCGATCAGCGTGAAGACCACGATCGCCCAGGTGATCTCGCCGCCCGTGAGCCCTGCGGTGCCGATGACGACGCCCGCGGCGATCGCCATCAGGAGGTTCTTCGGGTTCACGGCCGAGAGCAGGAAGCCGAGGCCGAACGACTTGCCGGCGGTCATCGTGTCGATGGCCGCCATCCACTTCGGGAGTGCGGCGTCCTCGCCGGGCTTCGGGCGGCTGCGCCACTGCCGCAGCGCGAGGAAGAGCAGGGCAGCGCCGAGGAGGATCTTGATCGTCCCGGCGATCGGCTTCGAGGCATCCGGATCCTGTTCGGGGATGACCGATGCGAGCAGCGTGAACAGCACGATCGCGACGACGATGCCGAGCACCCAGCCGATGAGGAACCCGACGCTCGTGCCCTTCGCCTTCGGCGAGAGCAGCATCAGGATGGCGGCGATGATCGGCACCGGGCTGATCGCGACGCCGAGGGCGAGCGGGAGGATGTCTCCGATTGCGGATCCCATGAGGTGTCCCTTCGTGCGGCGCGGCCGCGTTCAGTTCGTTCGGTCGGCGAGCGCGGCGATCGCGGCACGGTTGGTGTCGAAGACCGGGCTCTCGCCGAGGAGGCCGAGTTGCTCGAGCCGCGACCGGGCGTCGACCCGCACGCGGCTGAATCCGAGGGCGATACCCCGGGCGGTGAGCCAGCTCGCGAGCGCCTCGAAGCTCTCGGCACCGGTGACGTCGACGTCGGTGACCGCCTCCATGTCGACGACCACGTGCCGCACGGACCCCTCGGGCGCCGCCAGCACCGCTCGCTTCACGGCATCGGAGAAGACCGAGCCGTTGGCGAAGAACAACGGTGCGGCGAGTCGGACGACGACGACGCCCGGCGCGGTCACGCTGCCCCTCGGCGCCTCGTCGAGGAGCGACTCTCCCGGCTCGCCAGTTCCGGCCAGCACGTCGATGGCGGGACTCGCGGCGCGCTTCGCGAGGTTGATGAGGGCGAGCACGAAGGCGACGAGGATGCCGGGGATCGAGCCGATGAAGAGCGTCACGAGGAAGCACGCCAGGCCGATGAGGAACTCGAAGCGGTCGGTGCGCCAGAGCCGCACGAGGTCGCGGATGCCGAGCAGGGGGATGATCGCGATGGCGACGATCGCGCCGATCGCCGGCGATGGGATGTCCTCGAGCAGCGCGGTGCCGAAGACGAGGAGCAGCAGCGTGCCGGCCGCCATGATGAGCGAGGGCAGCTGGGTGCGCGACCCGGCCTGGTCCATGGCCGCCGTGCGGGAGGTGGAGGAGCCCACGGCGAACCCGCCGGTCGCGCCCGACGCGATGTTGCCCAGGCCGAGCGCGAAGAGGTCGCGGTTCGGACTCGTCGCGTACCCCCGCTTGTCGCCGTAGGCACGGGAGATGAGGAGCCCTTCGGCGGTCGTCACCATGGTGAGCGCCATCGCCGACGGGATCAGGGCGAGCCACATCATCCAGTCGATGGCCGGCCACGTCAGGGCCGGCGGACCGGCCTCGACCGGCCCGAGCACGGCGACCCCTGCGCCGTCGAGGTCGGCGACCGCCACGAGGACCGTGGCGAGGATGAGCACCACGAGCGCCCAGGGAACGGCGCGGGCGAACCGGCGCCCGAGCAGCAGCACCGCGATCGAGGCCGCCGAGATGAGCATCGACCAGCCGTTGATCGTGCCGAGGCCGGTCACGAGCCCGACGACCTTGTCGACGAACTCGCCGCCCGAGTCGATCTTGACGCCGAGCATCTTCGCGACCTGGCTCACGAGGATGTCGAGGGCGAGTCCGCCGACGAAGCCCACGAGGATCGGCTTCGACAGGAAGTTCGCGAGGAACCCGAGCTTGAACACCGCGAGCAGCAGGAACATCAGGCCGCTGAGGATCGCCTGCGCGAGCGCGAGGGTCACGTAGTCGGCGCTGCCGGCCATCGCGAGCCCGCCGACGGATGACGCGACGAGGGCGGCGGCCGCGGCATCCGGTGACGCGACCAGTTGTCGCGACGACACCGTGAGCACGTAGATGATCGAGGGCAGGATCAGCGCGTAGAGCCCCGCTGTGGGCGGCAGGCCGGCGATCTGGGCGTAGCCGATGTTCAGGGGGACCGCGATGGCGAGCAGCGTGACGCCGGCCATGCTCTCGCGCAGGAAGTTCTTGCGGCTGAGCCCGACGAGCGGTTTCTGCACCGGATCCCCCACTTCCGTTCGAGTTCGACCCTAGCGATCGGATGTCGCGGGCGACATCGTCGCCGCGGGCAGGATCCGGAACTCCGGCGCTCGCGTGACGAGCAGCCACGCGGGAAGCACGATCAGGCAGAGCAGGGGGATCAGGGTCACGTCGCCGGGGATCGCCACGGCGACGAAGAGCGCGATCCAGCCGTCGCGAGTGACCACGAGCAGGATGCCGAGCACGGCGCAGGCGACGGCGAGGCTGATCGGCACCGACGGCAGCAGCGCATGCCCGAACAGCCCGAGGGCGACACCGATGAAGGTCGCAGGGAACACGCGCCCCCCTCGGAACAGGGCACTCGCCGCCACGAGCAGCGCGACGATCTTGATGCCCGCGATCACGGCGAGCTGGGAGGCGTCGTAGTCGTCGACGTTCTGCAGCAGGTCGCCGATCTGCACGAGCCCCTTGAACATGGTGACCGGGCCGCCGAGCATGCCGAGGAGCCCGAGGAGCACCCCGCCGGCGGTCGCGATGAGCACCGGATGCCGCAGTGCGTGCAGTGTGCGGTAGATCCACGGGAACGCGGCGAGCGCGGCGAGGCCGACCGCCGCGGCCCCGCATGCGAAGAGCGCGCCGGTGACGAGGTCCATCGCCTGCGGTGCGCCGTAGGCCGGCATGTCGAACGAGAGCGGGGGAGCGCCGAGCAGGTGCATCGTGATGGCGCCGGCGCCGGCCGACGCGACGGGCAGGAACAGCCGGTCCCAGAGCGAGCCGCCGGTCTTCAGGGCGGCGACGATGCCGGTGAAGACGAGCGCCGCCGCGAGGGGCGTGCCGAACAGGGCGCCGATGGTCCCGGATGCCGCGAGCATCGCCGCGAGCGCCGGCGGCACCTCCGGCATCAGGCGGGCGAAGACGGCGACCATGATCGCCGCGTTGATCGCGATGATCGGGTTCTCGGGGCCGAGGCTGACGCCGCCCGCGAGGCCGAGGACGGTGACGAGCGCGAGCCCCGGCAGCGTGCCGATCGGCAGCGGAGGCTCGACGAGCTCGGTCGTCGCGGAGTCGGGGCCGCCGTGCCCCGGCAGGTAACGCAGCGCGAGTCCCACGGCGAACCCCGTGCAGGTGAGCACGAGGAGGATCCACCAGCCCGACGCGTCGACGCCGAGCGCATCGGGCAGGGTGTCCCACAGGAAGCCTTCGAGGAGTCCCGAAACCTGGTCGAGCACCCAGAGCACGAGCGCCGAGACGGCGCCGATGAGAAGCGCCGGGACGGAGAGGACGAGGAGGCGTCGCAGCGCGGCATCCGCATCGGCCGTCGGTGGTGCCAGCGTCATGTCTCCCGCCCTTCGAGCTTCCCGATCCACTCCCCCATGGCGACCTCCCGCGATGAGCGTAGCGCTGCGGCTCGCTGAGTTCTGGACGTGTGCGCCCGCCACGCGGTAGGTTCACCTCAGCAGCGCTCATTGGGGGGCGCTCAGGGGAAAGATCGGATAGCTGCACATGAGTCTGTGGGAAAACTTCTGGGACCTGATCTGGTGGTTCTTGTGGATCTTCGCTTTCACCGCCTACCTCTTCGCACTGTTCGCGATCATCGGCGACCTGTTCCGCGACCGGGAGCTGAACGGATGGTGGAAGGCGATCTGGATCATCTTCCTGCTGTTCGTGCCGTTCCTCACGGCGCTCGTCTACCTCATCGCGCGCGGGAACGGCATGGCGGAACGCTCGCAGAAGGAAGCGACGCAGTACCAGGCTGCGACCGACGACTACATCCGCGGCGTCGCCGGTGCGAGCCCCGCCGACGAGATCGCGAAGGCCAAGGGCCTGCTCGACTCGGGCACCATCACCCAGGGTGAGTACGACCTGCTGAAGGCGAAGGCCCTCGCCCACCCGACCCAGAACGTCTAGACGACGGTTCCAAGACGGGGTCGGATGCCGCGGCATCCGGCCCCGTCTTCGTGCCCGCGCCGGCCGTGCCTACGGCTTGATGGGGTCGAGCACCTCGAGCATCGAGCCCTGTACGAAGCCGGCCCATTCGTAGGCCGCGCGCAGGTAGTCGTCGCGGGTCTCGGATGCCGCGTCTTCGCCCTCCTCGATGATGCCGACACGCTCGGCGAGGATCAGCCGCAGGTCGGTGAGGAAGGTGAGCCAGCCCCACGCCTGGGCCTGGTCGAGTTCGATCTGCACGACGCCGTCGCTGCCGTCGTCGACGGCCGTCGCGTCGCGCACCGATTGCGCGGCCTGGCGCTTGCCGTCGACGAGGCTGTCGCGCGTGTACCGGGTGAACTCCTGCGCGGCTGCGACGTCTTCGGGGTAGGCGCTCGGCAGCAGCCGGCCGAGCGCGGGGTCGTCGGCCTCGCCGAGCAGCAGCACCGAGTCGACCTGGTCGGCGAGTTCGGACAGCAGCATCGCCTCTTCCGACTCGAGCACGAGGCGAACGCCCTCGCCGCCACCGCGGCCCGCGACGATCACGTCTCGGCCCTCGACACCGTGGCCTGCAGGCCGTAGCCGTGCATCGCCTGCACGTGGCGTTCCATCGCTTCTCGATTGCCGTTCGCCACCACGGCGCGGCCTTCGGTGTGCACCTGCAGCATCAGGCGCTCGGCCTCTTCGCGCGGGTAGCCGAAGTAGCTGCGGAACACGTAGCTCACGTAGCTCATGAGATTCACCGGGTCGTCCCACACGATCGTGCGCCACGGAAGCTCGGCCGCGGTGTGTTCGCGGAGTTCCGTGTCGTGCTGTTCGAGCGTGGAGGTCACGCTTCCAGCCTGACACGACAGTGAGCCCGACGGAACCCGCATGACCCTGCTGCACCTCGCAAATACCGTCTGCCGGCACCCTCTGTCAAGGGGTCTTGACTTCCGAGCCCAAACTGTGCGCGCGCGACGGCCGCCGGTAGAGTCCCTGAACTGAGGGGCGCCCGCTCCTCCGGCCCGGGTGCCGCCGGCATTCCCGACTCCCTCGACCTGGACCTGGAGCAGCGTGACGATCACCTCACCCCTGAGCAGCAGTGGCGTCGACGTGCGCCGACGGAACAACGTGACCGAGACCGGCGACCCCGCCGGTCGTCCGGTCGTGTTCGCGCACGGCTTCGGGTGCAGCAAGGAGATGTGGCGAGACGTCGCGCCGCAGTTCGAGGCGAGCCACCGCGTCGTGCTGTTCGACGCCGTCGGCGCCGGAGGCTCCGACACCACGGCGTACGACCCGGCCAAGTACGACTCCCTGCACGGCTACGCCGATGACGTGCTCGAGATCGTCGAAGCCCTCGACCTCGTGGACGCGGTGTACGTGGGCCACTCGGTCGCTGCGATGGTCGGCGTGCTCGCCGCCACGCACGATCCCTCGCGCTTCGGCGCCCTCGTGCTCGTCGGACCGTCTCCGCGCTACATCGTCGACGGCGAGTACACCGGCGGCTTCGAGCAGGCGGACATCGACGGGCTGCTCGATGCCCTCGACGAGAACTACCTCGGCTGGTCGGCGGCGATGGCGCCGCTGATCGTCGGCAACGCGGAACGCCCTGAGCTGGGGCAGCGGCTGACCGACAGCTTCTGCAGCATCGATCCCGAGATCGCGCGACACTTCGCACGCGTGACGTTCCTCTCCGACAACCGACGGGACCTCGAGGCGGTGCGCACTCCGACGCTCGTGCTGCAGTGCTCCGACGACATGATCGCCCCGACGTCCGTCGGCCACTACGTGCACGAGCAGATCGCCGGGAGCCGGTTCGTTCAACTCTCCGCAACCGGGCACTGCCCGAACCTCTCGGCCCCCGACGAGCTGGCGGAGCAGATCCGGATGTTCCTCGGATGACGATCCCATCCGCTCGCTCACCGGTGGGCAGCGAGCAGACCCAGCAGGAGCAGACGTACACGGAGCTCTTCGAGGGCGCGCCGTGCGGATACCTGACCACCACGCCCGACGGAATCATCACCCGAGTCAACGCCACGTTCGAGAAGTGGACGGGCCATACCCGCGAGTCGCTGGTCGGGACCTCCTTCGTCGAACTGCTGGCGCCCTCCGGCCAGCTCTTCTACGAGACGCGCTACGCGACGGTCCTCCGGCTCGCCGGCGAGGTACGAGAGGTCGCACTCTCCATTCGCCGCGCCGACGGGACCGAGCTGCCCGTGTTGGTGAACGCGGTCGTGGTGACCGATGCAGACGAGCAGCCGGCGGGCATCCGGACCGCCGTCTTCGACGCCACGGAACGACAGGACTACGAACGTCAGCTGCTCTCGGCCCGTCGCGAGGCCGAGGCATCCGAGGCCCGGGTGCGGGTGCTGCAGGACGCGTCGAGCGCGTTCGGCGTCGCGACCTCCGCCCAGGAGCTCGCGGTCGCCCTGGCGGAGAGCGCACGCACCGCTCTCCGCGCGAGCAGTGCCGCCGTGCTGCTCACCGGCACGACCGGCGACCTCGCGCCGGCGGTCGATGACGAGACACTGAGCTCGCTGCTCGACGCAGGCCTTCGCGAACTGTCGGAGCAGGCCATCGAGAGCGGCGAGATCATCACCATCTCGAGCCTCGAACAGGCGGCCGCGATCATTCCGGGGCTCGATGACGCGCTTCACCGACAGCGCCTGGCCGCGCTCAGCATCGCGCCGCTCCGCTCCGACACGACGGCATCGGGCGTCGTCGTCGGATTCTTCGGTCGTGATCGGGCCTTCGACGACGACACCCGCAACATCCAGGCCGCACTCGCCCGCCAGGCCGCACAGGTGCTGCGGCGGGTGATCCTGCAGGAGGAGCTCGAGCACCGTGCCCTCCACGACCAGCTCACCGGACTGGCCAACCGCAAGCTGCTGCAGGAGCGGCTCGAGGCGGGCCTGTCGGCTGCGGCCCGCGGCGGCCGGCCCCTCTCGGTGGTGTTCGCCGACCTCGACGGCTTCAAGACGATCAACGACGAGCTCGGCCACCGGGTCGGCGACGAGGTGCTGGCCGAGGTGGCCAGCCGGCTTCGGGAAGCGGCCCGTGCCGGCGACCCCGTGGCCCGATACGGCGGCGATGAATTCGTCGTCGTCTGCGAGGACGCCGATTCCGACGCCGGCGTGGTCATCGCCGAGCGCTTGCAGCTCGAGGTGCGGCGACCGCTCGCCACCGTTCCGCCGGCCTATGCACTCGCCGCGAGCCTCGGGGTGGCGACCTGGAACCCGACCGGGCCCACACCGCCGAGTGCAGGAGCGATGTTGCGTGCAGCCGACGAAGCCATGTACATGTCGAAGCACGCCGGCCGCGACCGGGTGACGGCGGTGACGGTCTGACATGGCGACACGCACGATGCCGAGATCACGGCGATATTCGAAAGGGCGACATGGGAACGCTGAACTACGACTCCAGGATCACCGTCGAACTCGACGACCGCACACTCGCCCACCTGCAGCTGGTGATCTGGTCGAAGCTTCGCCGCGGCGAGCATTTCTCGTTCACCTGGACCGTTGAGTCGGCCACGCCCCGACGCACCTCGGTGTGGTGCGCGCCCAACATCCCGATGGTCTTCGAGTACGACCAGTCGGAGCCCGCGGAGCTCAATCCGCGCTGGATGGAACTGCTCACGAAGTCGGCCAACTCGGGAGCCGGCCTGCGTCTGCTGCCCGAGCCGGAGCCTGGATCGTGAGTGCCCACGTCCGTGAACGACCAACAGCACGAGGAGGACCGATATGGGAGTGCTGATCTACGGGTCGCGCGTCTCGGAGCTCGAGATCGAAGACCGCACCCTTGCGCACCTGCAGTTCGTCGTCGCAACGAAGTTGCGACGCAATGAGCAGTTCATGCTCACCTGGAATCATGGAGTGGAGCGAGGCAGCGGTCGCAGTGCGATCTGGATCAGCCCGTACATTCCGGTGCACTTCAAGTTCAACGGCGGGCGGGCCCCGAAGCTCAATCGGGCGTGGCTCGAGGCGCTGCTCGACGGCGCCAACAGTCCGGCCGGGCTGCATCCGATTCCAGAGGCCGGCGTCGGAGCGCCCGAATGACCGGCGCTCCTCAGCGCATTCGAGAGAACGGAGATGCGGCATGAAGATCAATCGCCTGACGGTCGACGGCA
Source organism: Agromyces ramosus (assembly GCF_030817175.1). Taxonomy (NCBI): domain Bacteria; kingdom Bacillati; phylum Actinomycetota; class Actinomycetes; order Micrococcales; family Microbacteriaceae; genus Agromyces; species Agromyces ramosus. The sequence continues at coordinate 1,575,020 of NZ_JAUSYY010000001.1, forward strand.
AGGACTACTTCCTGCCCGAATCGGTCGAGGAGCTGCGCGGCAAGATCCTCGCCGCGATCCAGGCCGGCGGCGGCTACGTCAACATCCCGCCGCTCCGCGACGGCCCCGGGATCGACATCCTGTTCTCGCCCGGGATGCCGGTGACCTGGACCCAGATCGACGTCGGCGGCGAGGCCGGCGAGAACGGCGGCGAAGCAGAGGCCGACGACGACTACGAGGATCCGTACAGCTCACTCTGAGCCGGTAGCGCCCGCGATCTCGGCGAGTCGGTCCGTCATGCGTCGCGGAGTCATGGGACGGCCGAACAGATAGCCCTGGGCACGGTCGAATCCCAGCGCTCGCACCGCCTGCCATTGCGGTGGCGTCTCGACGCCCTCGGCAACCGATTGCAGGCCGCGCTCCCTGGCGAACTCGACGAGGACCGCAGCATCGTGCGGGTCATCCGGAAGCCGCTGGATCACGGAGCGGTCGACCTTCAACTCGGTGACGGGAAGAGACCGGATGCGGACCTCGGCCTCGTCGATCGTGCGCACGTCATCGACGGACACCCCGACTCCGAGGCTCCGGAGCGCCGCGAGTGTTCCAGCGGCTGACGCCGGGGCCGGACGTGACTCCGTGAGCTCGAGCGTCAGCAGCGCGGCAGGCAGGCCGGACTTCTCCAGATGGTGCGCCACCTGTTCGACGAACCGTCGCTGCGAGAGCTGTGCGGCCGCGACGTTCACCGCGATGCCGATGCTGCGACCGGCGCGCACGAGTGCCGCTCCGTAACGGCAGGCGGCTTCGAGCATCGCGTCGCCCACGGCGTTGATGGCGTCGCCGGCTTCGGCGAGCGGGATGAAGACGTTCGGCTGGACGACGCCCAATTGCGGATGCTGCCAGCGGCTCAGTGCCTCGATGGCGACCACCAGTCCGCGACGCACGTCGACCTGCGCCTGGAACCTCGCGGTGATCTCACCCCGGGCGGCGGCGAAGCCCAGCTCGCGCGTGAGCGTCTGACGGTCGTGCATGGATCCTCCCCTGGCCGTCGCTATTGCGGGGCCGATGGAATTCTGCGCGGCACGGGGAATGAGAGCAAATGGGCGACAACAGGACGCTTGATGCGTATACTCCCGCTCCTGCGGTCCGACGTCATCGTGCTCGCTCCGACGCCGTGACGGTGAACTTGGCGTTGCGGGCGACCTGCCGGGTCGGTCCGACGACGCGCTCGAGCAGCGGTCGGTATCGCAGGTGCGAGTTCCACACGCACCAGAGCTCACCGCCCGGCTCGAGCACGCGCGCCGCATCGGCGAAGAGATGGGCGGCGATGCCCGTGTGCAGCGCGGCTTCGGAGTGGAACGGCGGGTTCAGCACGATGAGGCGCTCGCTTGCGTCGCCCAGCTGTTCGAGCCCGTCGGCCTGGGTCACGTGCACCCGGTCGGCGAGGTCGTTGGCCTCGGCGGTGAGGCGAGCGGATGCCGCGGCCGCCGCCGAGCGGTCGGTTGCGGTGACCCGCAGGGCCGGTCGCGTGCGGGCGAGCCACGCCGCCACGACACCCGTGCCGCACGCGAGATCGACGGCCGTCGGGGCATCCGGCACCGCAGCGTGGAGCTGCTCGAGCAGGAAGCGCGTGCCGATGTCGACGCCGGCGCCCGCGAAGACGCCGCCGTGCGCGACGACGGTCACGCCGAGGTCGTCGTGCCGTTCGCCCCGGGGCCAGCCGGGCGCGCCCGGCGAGCGCTGCGTTCGCGGTCCGCGGGCGGTGAGCACGCGCGACTTCTGCCGGGCGTGCGACACGTCGACGCGGTCGAACCAGGCGGCGAGCACCTCGTTCATCGCGAGGGACATGTGCTTGATGCGGCCGCCGGCGACGAGCACGACGTCGGATGACGCGGCGCCGGCCATGAGGCCGGCGAGCTCGTCGAGCCGATCGAGCGATCGCGGCAGTCGCAGGAGCACGAGCCGGGCGCGGCTGAAGAGCTCGGGACCGAGCGGCATCGGCCGAACGGCGCCGGCGAGGCCCGCGTGCTCGGCGTTCATGGCGAGCGCTCGGGCACCCGTGACGAGGTCCTGATGCACGCGGACGTCCCGCGCTCCCGCCGCCGCGGCACCGAGTGCGAGCGCCCCATACGAGTCGTCGACGACGACGATCTCGCCCGGTCCGGCATCGCCGATGAGCCCTGCCGCTTCATCGAGGATCAACCGGTCGGCGGCATCCGACGCCTCGAGCCCACGCCCCTCGACGTCGGGGCGGCGCCGCAGTGCGCCGAAGTCGAAGGGCATGCTCCAAGGGTACGCCGCCGCCCGCCGTCGAGCGCGCGTGCCTGATCACGCCGGATTTCTCTCTGGGTGCGGCTCCCGGCGGGGTTTGCTACCCTCAGTGCCGCATGCACGACGCACAGATCGGCGGACGACGGGCGGCGCGACGAGAGATCGCGACGCCCGTGCCGCGCACCCCGACTCGAACGCGTACGCCGAGGCGTTCGCTCGCGGCCGCGGCCGTGCTCTCGGTGCTCGGCATGCTCGCCGGCGTCGCCCTCGTGCCGCCACCGCAGGCCGGTGACGCGCTCCCCTTCGCCGCCGCGGATGCCCCGCACCTGGGTGACGTCCAGAAGCTCGACGTGGCTGCGGATGTCTCCGTCCCGGCCGTCTCGCACGAGTCGTACGTCGCCACGACCGGCGAGAAGACCCTCGTCGCCGGCGGCACGAACGTCGACTGGGCCAAGCTCGTGCTCGTCGAGGGCGGCTGGCCGCTCACCGAGGAGAACATCACGTTCATGATGCGCTGGATGCGGCAGGAGAACGGCCCCGACAACTGGTGGAACCGCAACAACCCGCTGAACAACGGGCAGGGTTCCGGCGGCGGCTCCGGGCTCGGCAGCTACCCGACCCTCATCGAGGCGGCCTACTACGCGGCCGAGAACCTGCAGTCGGGCCGCTACCCCGCGGTCGATGCGGCGCTCGCCCGCGGCGACTCCGCCGACGCCACCGCGCAGGCGATCTGGGCTTCGGCGTGGGCTTCGAGCCACTACGGGTACGGCACGCACTGGAGCTCGCGACCGTACGAGGTCGTCGAGGCGCCGCCCTCGGCCTGGGGCCGCTGAGCCCGCCGGCTACTCGCGCTCGAGCGGTCGCCAGACGACGACGGCGTTCTCGCGACGCACCCGGGTGCCGGCGCGGAGCGAGACGACCTCGCCTTGGGAGCCTGCGGCGAACACCCGCCGGCCGGGGCGGTTGAGCATCTCGTCGGCGAGTGCCGCCTCGAGCTCGCGCACCCGCGTGCGGAGGTTCGCGACCTCGTCTTCGAGCCCGAGCACCCGGCGGATGCCCTCGAGGCTCACGCCCTCACTCGAGAGCTGCGCGATCTCGCGAAGCTGTACGACGTCGCGCATCGAGTACCGCCGGGACTTGCCGGCGGTGCGCGTGGGCGAGACCAGGCCGAGCCGGTCGTACTGGCGCAGCGTCTGCGGATGCATGCCGGCCAGCTCGGCCGCGACCGAGATGACGAAGAGCGGGCTCATCTCGTTCATGTCCATGGCCTAGCCCTTGGCCTTCGCGATGAGCTCGGCGCGGGGGTTCTCGTCGGGCAGCTCGGCCACGAACTGGGCGAGCTTCTCTTCGGCGGACTTCGACAGGTGGGACGGCACCGCGACCTGCACGACGGCGAGCAGGTCGCCAGTGCCCTTGGAGGTCTGCACGCCCCGGCCCTTCACGCGAAGGACGCGGCCGCCCGGCGTACCGGGAGCGACGCGGAGCTTTACGGGGTCGCCCCCGAGCGTCGGCACCTGGATCGTCGCGCCGAGTGCGGCCTCGGCGAAGGTGACGGGCACGGTCACGCGGAGGTTGAGCCCGTCGCGCTCGAAGACCGGATGCTTGCGCACGTGCACGGTGAGGATCAGGTCGCCGGCCTCGCCGCCGTCGGGCGACGGGTGGCCCTTGCCACGAAGCTTGATCTTCTGACCGTCGGCGACCCCGGCGGGAATGCGCACCGTGATGGGGCGGCCGTCGGAGGTCTCGAGGGTGATCTGCTCGCCCTTGGTGGCCGTGATGAAGTCGAGCGTCGTGGAGGCGATGACGTCGCGACCCTTCGAGGGACCGCCGAACCCGCGATAGCCGCCCGTGGTCTGGCCGAAGCGCCCGCCGCCGAAGAGGCCGCCCAGCAGGTCGTCGTACTCGCCGCCCTGCTGGAACGTCTGTCGGCCACCGGGGCCGCCGCCGAACATGCCGCCGAAGACGTCTTCGAAGCCACCGCCGGCGCCTCCACCGCGCGGGGCGGTGAACCGGGCGCCGGACCCCATGGCGCGGATCGCGTCGTACTCCTTGCGCTGCTCGGGATCGGAGAGCACCGAGTGCGCCTCGCTGATTTCCTTGAACTTCGCCTCTGCAGCCGCATCGCCCGGGTTGGAGTCGGGGTGGTACTTGCGCGCGAGCTTGCGGTAGGCCTTCTTGAGGTCTGCGTCGCTCACGTCTTTGGAGACGCCGAGCAGCTGGTAGAAGTCCTTGTCGAACCAATCCTGGCTGGCCACCGGCACCCCCTCTCTCGAGTCCTGCTGAAAGTCTGTCTGAAAATCACGCCGGCCGGGTGGCGTCGGGCGTCCAACGCCACCCGGCCTGCGGGAGGTGCCTACTGCGGCGTCTTGACGACGACCTTCGCCACGCGAAGCAGCGTGCCGCCGAGCATGTAGCCCGTCTCCACGACGTCGGCCACCGTGTCGGTGTCGACCTCGTCGGACGGCTGCTGGAAGATCGCCTCGTGGCGCTGCGGGTCGAACGGCTCGCCCACCTCGCCGAAGGGCGTGAGGCCGAGCTTCTCGACGGCGCCGCGGAGCTTCGCCGCGATCGTCGCGAACGGCGCATCGCCCTCGAGGTCGCCGTGCTTCTCGGCACGGTGCAGGTCGTCGAGCACGGGCAGCAGCACCGCCACCGCCGCGCCGACCGCGCGCTCGCGCTCGATCTCACGGTTCGCCTCCGTGCGCTTGCGGTAGTTCGCGTACTCGGCGGTGACACGCTTGAGGTCGGCGAGGTGCTCGTCGCTCGGCTCCCGAACCTCGGCGTTCGCCGCGTTCAGGATGTCGTCGACCGTGAGCACGTCGTCGGCCTCGGCGTCAGCCGATTCCGTCGAATGGGATGCCGCGGCATCCGTCGCACCGTCGGCCGCCTCGGGAGCGCCCTGCTCGGGTGCCTCCTCGGCTGCGGCATCCGGCTGACGAACCTCACCCGTGTCGGGGTCGACCTTGCGCTTGTCGCGAATGACCGGCTCTTCGTGGTTCTGGTTCTGCTCGTCGGACATGGCTACTTCTTGTCTTCCTCGTCGTCGATGACCTCGGCGTCGACCACGTCCTCGTCGGACTCGGGCTCGCCCGCGGTGCCCGACGCGTTCGCGTCTTCGCCAGGGTTGGCCGAGGCGTCGGCCGCCTGGCTCTGCGCGTAGATGGCTTCACCGAGCTTGCCCTGCGATTGCGTGAGCTTGTCGAACGCGGTCTTCACCGCGTCGTCGTCTTCGCCGGCGAGTGCGCTCTTCAGCGCGTCGACATCGCCCTGCACCTCGGACTTGACGTCTGCGGGGAGCTTGTCGTCGTTGTCCTTGATGAGCTTCTCGATCGAGTACACGAGCTGCTCGGCCTGGTTGCGGGTCTCGGCGGACTCCCGGCGCTTCTTGTCTTCGGAGGCGTGCTCCTCGGCGTCGCGGACCATGCGCTCGATGTCCTCCTTCGGCAGCGAGGAGCCGCCGGAGATGGTCATGCGCTGTTCCTTGCCGGTGCCCTTGTCCTTCGCCGACACGTGCACGATGCCGTTGGCGTCGATGTCGAAGGTGACCTCGATCTGCGGGATGCCCCGCGGAGCCGGCGCGATGCCGGTCAGCTCGAAGGTGCCGAGCGGCTTGTTGTCGCGGGTGAACTCGCGCTCGCCCTGGAAGACCTGGATCGCGACCGACGGCTGGTTGTCGTCGGCGGTCGTGAAGGTCTCACTGCGCTTCGTGGGGATGGCCGTGTTGCGCTCGATGAGCTTGGTCATGATGCCACCCTTGGTCTCGATGCCGAGGCTGAGGGGGGTGACGTCGATGAGCAGCACGTCTTTGCGCTCGCCCTTCAGGACGCCCGCCTGGAGGGCCGCGCCCACGGCGACGACCTCATCGGGGTTCACGCCCTTGTTGGGCTCCTGACCGGTCTCTTTCTTCACGAGGTCGCTGACGGCGGGCATGCGCGTCGATCCGCCGACGAGCACGACGTGCGCGACATCCGACAGCTTGATGCCGGCCTCGCGGATGACGTCTTCGAAGGGCTTCTTCGTGCGGTCGAGCAGGTCGGTCGTCATGTTCTCGAACTCGGCGCGCGTGAGCGTCTCGTCGAGGTTCGCCGGGCCGTTCTCGGTGAGCGAGAGGTAGGGGAGCTGGATCGAGGTCTTCATCGAGGAGCTGAGCTCCTTCTTGGCCTGCTCGGCAGCCTCCTTCAGGCGCTGCTTCGCGATCTTGTCGTTCGAGACGTCGACCCCGGTGGTCTCCTTGAACTTCTTGATGAGCCAGTCGACCACGCGCTGGTCCCAGTCGTCGCCGCCGAGGCGGTTGTCGCCGGCGGTCGCCTTCACCTGGATGGTCGAGAAGTCGTCGTCTTTGCCCACCTCGAGGAGCGAGACGTCGAACGTGCCGCCACCGAGGTCGAAGACGAGGATGAGCTCGTCCTCCTTGCCCTTGTCGAGGCCGTAGGCGAGCGCCGCAGCGGTGGGCTCGTTGATGATGCGGAGCACGTTGAGGCCTGCGATCTCGCCTGCCTCCTTCGTGGCCTGGCGCTCGGCGTCGTTGAAGTACGCCGGAACGGTGATGACCGCGTCGGTGACGGTGTCGCCGAGGTACTGCTCGGCGTCGCGCTTCAGCTTCTGCAGGATGCGCGCCGAGATCTCCTGCGGCGTGTACTGCTTGCCGTCGATCTCGCTCGACTTCCAGTCGGTGCCCATGTGGCGCTTGACCGATGCGATGGTGCGGTCGACGTTCGTGACGGCCTGGCGCTTGGCGGTCTCGCCGACCAGCACCTCGCCGTCTTTCGTGAATGCGACGACCGAGGGGGTCGTGCGGAAGCCCTCGGCGTTCGCGATGACGGTGGGCTCGCCGCCCTCGAGGACCGCGACGACCGAGTTGGTGGTGCCGAGGTCGATTCCTACTGCACGTGACATGTGTATTCTCCTTCTGCCAGGGGCGTTCGCGAGCGGATGCCGCGTGCTCCATCGGCGGTCGGCTCGGCCGTCGTGGCCGCAACCGAAGTCTGTTCACCGGGACTTGAGTCCCGACGACTCAAGTGTTTCAGCGGCCTCCGGACGTGTCAAGTTGAGGCGTCGAAAGTTGAGTGTACTTGGCTCAACTCACAGCGCACGTTCAGTATTCCGCTTGGCAGCGGCGACGGCGACGGCGACGAGCGACGACAGGGCCGCCGGGATGCGCGACTCCTCGAGCGCCTCGACGAAGACGGGGGCGAACAACACCTTGCGACCGCTGTGCGTGCCCATGAACCGTCGCAGCTGTGCTTCCACCGGCCTCGGCCGCTGATACGGCTGCTGCTGGAAGGTGCGGAAGCGGGCCAGCTCGCCATGCTCGGCGAGCAGCTGCTGCACGCGATCGGCACCGAGCGCGCGGATCAGCTCGCCCTCGAGATCGGGGTCGCACGCGAAGAAGCCGATCGACGCGAGATCGGCATCGGCCGCTCCGAGGCCGGCCCCGGCGACGGCGCCCCGCACGTAGGCGGCCTCTCCGACGTCGAAGAGCCCGACGATGCGTCGGGGAACCGGATCGCGGGCGAGCAGCGCCAGGTGATGATGCAGATTCGTGATCCCGTGCATCGAGACCACGGCAGCGCCCGCTGCTGCAAGATCGTGGCCGAGGCGCCTGGCGACGGCTTCGACCGCGAGCCGGTCGCTCTCGCCCTCGACGAGCACGACGGTGACGGATGCCGCATCCAGCTCGCCGCCCCACATGAGATCCGACCCTACCCGCACGCGCGACGAGCGTGCGCCTTCCTCTGCACCCTACGAATCGCCCGTGGCCGCGTCGGGCAGCGCGTCGGCCAGCTCGCGCCGGGACCGGGCACCGAGCTTGTGCAACGCCTTGGACATGTGGCTCTCGACGGTGCGCATCGAGAGGAACAGCTCGGCGGCGATCTCCTTGTTCGTCAGCCCCGCGGCCGCCAGCTCGGCGACCTCGCGCTCTCGTTCCGAGAGTTCGACACCAAGTGACCGCCGGCCGCCTCGCCACCGGGACGGGATGGCGATGCCGTGCTCGCGCATCGTGCGGGCGACCCGCGAGAATTCCCGTCGAGCACCGAGTTCGCCGAAGATCCCGAGTGCCGACTCGAGCGACGCGGACCCCCGGTCGTCACCGTGCGACAGCCGGAACCCGCCGAGGCGCTCGGCCGACCTACCCTCTGCGAGACGTACTCCGGCACGGTGCAGCGTCGACACCGCCTCGGCGAGCATGCGCTCCACCTCGGCATCGCCGGTGCGGTGGGCCATGATGGCCCGGCAGCTGAGCAGCGCGGCATGCGCAAGTGGTGCGTCGGCGCCCTCGATATTGGCACCCAGCTGCTCGACCAGCGACTCGATCTGCGCCACGTCGTCGAGCGCGACCCGGGCCTCGACGATGCACTGCACGGGTTCGCCCGCCCACGCCCACAGGCCCTTCGCCCGGACCAGGTCGAGCGCCCGTGCCGCCTCCTCGAGGGCGGCCTCCAGATCTTCCACGGTCAGCAGCAGCCGGGCCAGCGTCGTCCGGGCTGCCAGCAGTGGCCAGACCGCGCCCAGCTCCTCGGCGTCCTGGATCAGGCTGCGCAGGGCTCGTGCCGCCTCGGTGGCACTCCCGGTGGAGGCCAGCAACGCGCCCTGCAGCAACCGGGCGTCGAGGACCGCGCCACCGAACTCGGCCGGCTGGTCGACGAACGCGTCGACGCGCTCGGAGATCGTGTCCCACCGGCCCGCCGAGAAGTCCGTCGCGAGCGTCACCAGATCGATCACTCCGACGACCCTGACGTAGTCGGCACGGGCCATCACCTGCTTCGCCTCGGCGAGGAGCGCATCGGCGCGGTGGACGTGCCCGATGTGCAGCGCACCCTGAGCCCAGTTGACGCACGCCCGTGCGTGCTCGCGGGGATTGGACTCCAGCGCCGGGCCGCCGCGCACGTCGTCGATCAACCGCCAGGCGGCCGGGTCGCCCTGCTCGAGCAGGAGGGACGCCCGGGCGATCCGCACGGCGAGCTCGACATCAGGGTCCTCGGCCGACCGGGCCGCCTGCTCGGCCTGCTCGCACCAGTCCGCGTGCTCACGGACGTGCGCGCCCAAGACGGTCTCGGGCACTGCCAGCACCGCGAGCGCCTTGGCGGCCAGCGCAGGTCGGTCGTGCAGGTCGGGCAGCGACAGCCGGATCAGCTCGAATCCGGCCCGGGCCAGTCCCTGCTGGCGCAGCATCCGCCCCAGAGCGAAACGCAACTCGCCGCGCAACGCGGGCTCGAGCGACCCGCCGTCGAGCAGCCGGGTGAGGATGGGCACCGCCTCGGCGTGCGCCAGGCCGTCGATGGCCACCCGCCCGAGCCTGGCAGCCAGCCGCAGCCGCGTCGCGAACGGCACGCGACCGGACTCGACCACCTCGAGCAGGAACCGGGCCGCGGCGGAGTCGTCGCCGCGGGTGACCGCGAGGTCGGCCGCCTGCTCGGCGTAGCGGACGAACTGCACCGTGTTGCCGGCCCGCTTGCTGTGATAGGCCAGCCGCGCGCTGGGAGCGGCGCCGGGCAGTGCCGAGATCGCCACCGCGGCCCGCTCGTGAAGCCAGCGGCGACTGGTGGCCGGCAAGCTCTCGTAGACCACCTGCTGCGCCAGCGCGTGCCGGAACTGCGGGTGGTCGTTCTCGTCTTGGAGCAACCCCACGGCCTGAGCGCTCGCGATCGCACCGACCACCTCACGCGTGGAGCGCTCGGCAACGGAGGAGAGCAGTTCCACATCGACCCGCCGCGCCAGCACGGACGCGACCCCGACGATCTCGCGAGCGACGGGGTCGAGCGTGGACAGCCGCTGCAGCATCACGTCGCGCAGCGCAGTGGGCACCGCGAGACTGTCCAGCAGATCGGGCCGCTCGGGGAGTCGCTCGAGCAGCGTGCGAAGCACCTCCTCAAGGACGAACGGGATGCCGCCGGTCTTCTCCCGGAGCTCGTCGGCGACCCTGGCCGGCAGGTCGACACCCAGGATCCGCCGCGAGAATTCCTGCACCTCCGCGCTGTCGAGCGGTGCCAGCGTGAGTACCTTCGCGGGGCCGGCTGGAGCACGGGCGAAGGCTTCGACCACCGGCAGCGGCCCCGACTCCACGCGCGTCGTGAGGAGCACGGCGACATTGGCCGGCTGGTGGAACGCCAGGAAGCTCAGCAGGTCGAAGGTACCGCTGTCGGCCCAGTGCGCGTCCTCGAGGACGAGCGCCACAGGGCCCAGGTGCTCCAGGAGCGCGGTCGCGGCGCGGAAGACCTGGTGCCTGGCGGCCCCCTCCTCAGCCGCCGCCGGGGGCGGTGGCGGCAGCAAGTGGGCGATCTCGGGCATGAGCGGGGCCAACGCCCCGGTCACGGCTCCGAGACTCTCCGGCCTGATCGCCGGCGCGGCCTGCTGGAGCGCGTCGAGGACCGGCCCCAGCGGGAACGGTTCGTGCAACTGCTCGCACTGACCGATCAGGACCAGCATTCCGGACAGTGCAGGGTCATCGGCCAGCTCGCGCACCAGTCGGCTCTTGCCGATGCCGGCCTCGCCCTCGACGATCGTCAAGGACGGGGGCGTCCTGAGCGCCGTGCGGAGAAGGCCCAGATCGCGGTCCCGCCCCACGAGTCCCGGGGCTGTCGATGACGGCCGGGATGCGGGGCTGTGGTGGGCGCTGATCTCGGGCAACTCCCATCCCTGATTCGGTGCCGAACCCGCTGCTTTGAGCAAAGTCCAGTGTAAGACACGGATGCTCCCGCGGTGCTTCTCCGCATAGCGTCCGGACAGCGGACCCGCGGAGTGCGGGCGGACTCGAAGGGGACACCATGCGAAAAGCGGGCTGGACAAGGTCACACAGCGGGCGGCGCTGGTGGTTGGCGGCTTTGGCCACCACTGCCATGCTGGCGACCGGGGCGCAAGCCGGCCTGGCCGCCCCGAACCCCGGTCAGGGCGCCGAGTCGGAAGACGAGGCTCAGGTGGACGTGACGACTCCCGGCCTCCATGCAGAGCCGTCCGTCGCCGGACCGCAGACCTATATCGTGCAGATGGCGCTGGACCCGGTGGCCTCGTATGACGGCGGGTCGCCCGGCCTGAAGGCCACGCGACCGGCGCCCGGCAAGAAGGTGGACCCGCAGTCGTCGGATGTCGCGGCATACTCGGACCACCTGCGCGGCGCGCAACGCGCCGCCCTGGCGAAGGTGAGCAAAGGCGAGCCGCAGCAGCAGTACGTGTTCGCGTTCGATGGGTTCTCCGCCGAGCTGACCGCGGCGCAGGCGGCGGAGCTGGCCGGCCAACCCGACGTCGTCGCGGTCACCCCCGATGAGCTCGTCGAGTCCACGACCGCCACCACGCCCTCGTTCCTCGGGCTCGATGAGTCCGGCGGCATCTGGGAGCAGCTCGGTGGCCCAGAGGGCTCCACGAAGGTCACGGGCGCCGGCGGCGACATCGTGATCGGTGTGATCGACTCGGGGATCTGGCCCGAGAGTCCGAGCTTCTCCGACCGCGACGTCAACGGCGAGAACGGCAAGCTCGTCTACAAGCCGCTCGGCTTCGCAGGCAAGTGCGATTCCGAGGAGACCGTCGGCGACGACTCGTGGGACGCGAACCTGTGCAACAAGAAGTTGGTGGGCGCGCGGCACTTCAACGCCGGGTGGGGCGGCGACGAGGGCGTGGCCGAGCAGCTGCCGTGGGAGTTCCTGTCCGCTCGTGACTTCAACGGGCACGGCACGCATACCGCGGCGACCGCCGCCGGTAATCACGGTGTCGAGGTGACGGGGCCCGCCGCCGCGCTCGGTCCGGTCAGCGGTATCGCCCCGCGTGCTCGGGTGGCGGCATACAAGGCGCTGTGGTCGGCGGAGGATGGCTCCACCGCGAACGGCTACAACTCCGACATCGTGGCAGCCGTCGACCAGGCGGTCGCCGACGGCGTGGATGTCATCAACTTCTCCGTCTCGGGCTCGACGACCGATGTCCTCGACCCCGCCCAGGTGGCGTTCCTCAACGCTGCCGCGACCGGCATCTTCGTGGCCGCCTCGGCCGGGAACGACGGCCCCGCGGCGGGCACTGTGGCGCACCCGTCACCGTGGGTCACGACCGTCGCGGCCGGCACGCACAACCGGAGCCTCAACGGCTCCGTCGCCCTGGGCGACGGCTCCGAGCACACGGGTGCCTCCTCCGCCGCCGTGAGCGTCGGCCCGGCCCCCTTCCTCGACGCTGCCCGCGCCGGTTTCCGCGGCGCGGCCGACTACAAGCTGGAACAGTGCTTCGCCGCGGTCGACAACGGTGGTCAGCCCGTGCTCGACCCGGCGCTCGTCGCGGGCAAGATCGTGCTCTGCGATCGCGGCGAGACGCCGCGTGTCAACAAGAGCCGTGCGGTCGCCGAGGCCGGCGGCATCGGCATGGTCCTCGTCAACCCGGCCCCCGACAACGTGGTGGCCGATTTCCACGCCGTGCCCAGCGTGCATGTTGCGCACACCGAGCGCGACGCGCTCAAGGCCTACTCGGCCACCGCTGGGGCGACAGCGACGATTGCCAAGGGCGAGGTGAGCCTCGATGCCCCGGCACCCCTGGTCGCGGAGTTCTCCTCACGCGGCCCGAGCAGCGCCGCCGGCGGCGATCTGCTCAAACCCGACCTCATCGCGCCCGGGCAGGACATCCTCGCCGCGGTCGCTCCCCCCGGCCAGGCCGGCATGGAGTTCAACCTGATGAGCGGCACGTCCATGTCGGCGCCGCACGTCGCCGGCTTGGCGGCGCTGCTGGCCGACCGTCATCCGGAGTGGTCGCCGATGATGATCAAGTCGGCACTGATGACGACCGGCACCGATGTCCTCGACGCCGACCCGACCGACCCCACGACCCTCTACGGGCAGGGCGCCGGCCACGTGGCCCCGAACACCGCCGTGGACCCCGGCCTGGTCTACGACAGCGACCTGGACGACTGGTTCGCCTTCCTGTGCGGCACCACGAATGGCGTCGAGCAGCAGTCCTGCGACGACCTGGAGGCCGACGGACACTCGCTCGACCCCAGCGACCTGAACCTCGCCTCGATCTCGATCGGACGAGTCAACGGCATGGAGCAGACCGTCACCCGCTCCGTCACCAACGTCGGCGCCACGGCGAGCACCTACAACGCCGAGGTGACCGGTCTCGACGGGCTCACGGTGACGGTGGAGCCGCACACGCTGACACTCCAGCCGGGTGAGAGCGCCGACTTCGAGGTGACGTTCACCGTGCCGGAGGGCATGCAGAGCGGCGCGCTCGCCGGCCAGCTCACGTGGAGCGACGGCAGCCACAACGCCCGAAGCCCCATCGTCGTGCGCGGGCTGCGCAACGGCGCTGAGGCGTGGGAGTCTCGCTTCGACGGGCCCCCGAACGCTGCCGGTGCTCCGGATGACAGTGCCCACAGCATGGATGTGACCTCCGACGGTGAACGCCTGATCGTCGCCGGGAACAGCTTCCCCGCCGGTCCGGGGACGTTCCGTCCGGACTTCGTCACCGCGGCGTACGACCCGGAGTCCGGAGAGGAGCTGTGGTCGGCGACGTATGACGGGCCGCTCCAGGGCGGCGACGAACTGAACGGCTTCGGCCTGAGCCCTGACGGCTCGACCGTGTTCGTCGCGGGCAGCTCCGGCGGTGACGGCACGCAATCCGACTTCGTGACGATCGCGTACGACTCGGTCACGGGCAAGCAGCTCTGGCTGCAGCGTTTCGACGAGAAGGGAGAGGGTGACTTCCTGGGCGGCCTGACCGTGAGTCCCGACGGTGACCTGGTGTTCATCACCGGCATGGCCACGCGGGAGCTCTCGACCGACTTCGCGACGATCGCCTATGACGCTGCAACGGGCGAGCAGGAGTGGATCTCCTACTTCGATGGACCGGGCAAGGAGACCGAGGACCCGCGCGACATCGCGGTCAGTCCCGACGGCTCGACGGTCGTGGTCACCGGTCAGAGCGCCGGGCCCGAAGGGTCGGGTCTCACGAACTTCGGCACGGTCGCCTACGCGGCCGGCACCGGAGCAGAGCTGTGGTCGGCGCAGCACGACGGCCCGGCCCACGGGATCGACATCCCGACCACCGTGACGGTGGCCGAGACCGGTACGGTGTTCGTCTCCGGCTCGAGCGGGGGCGAGAGCAACGACTGGGCCACGATCGCCTACGACGGCACGAGCGGTGCGGAACTCTGGACCAGCCGCTACGACGGCTCCGGTGCAGCCACGGACACGCCCCGCACCGCGGTCGTGTCGCCCGACGGAGCCACCCTCGTGGTCACCGGCAACTCCGACGGGGTCAGCACCGACGCGGACTACGCCACCGTGGCCTACGACCCCGTGACGGGCGAGCAGCTGTGGCTCGCGCGGCACTCGGGCGCCGCGAACTCGCTCGACATCTCGCAGGCCGTCACGGTGACCCCCGACAGCAGTCACGTGATCATCACCGGGTTCGTGGACAACGGCGACTCTCGCCGCGACTACGAGACCATCGCCTACTCCATGGCGACCGGTGAGGAGGTCTGGTCGGCGGACTACGACGCCGGCTCGGGCACCGACGCCGCAACCGCGATCACGAGCGACGTCACGGCCGAGGGAGTGCTCCGGGTCTTCGTGAGCGGTCAGAGCTCGGTGCTGGAGGGCTTCTTCGAGAGCGACTCCGACATGACCACCCTGTCGTACACCAACCCGCTGCCGACCCGGTAGCCGACCGGTTGTCGAACGAGCGGCGCCGTCCAGTCGGGCGGCGCCGCTTCGGCAATCCATGAAAATCGGCACTGGACGCGAGAGCGCGAAGCGTCCTAAACTGCCGAAGCTGCGTCGATCGCGCGGCTCAGGTCCGGAGCATCCGGGTGAGGAAAGGAGTCGATCATGGCTGTCGTTGTCGTGAACCTCCACGTTCCTTCCTGTTGTGAGGCCTCCACCCGCTGAGCGGTTCGGTGGCCTCCGCGAATCCTTCGGAGATCCACCTTGCACATCACCTCGTCACTCGACGAATCCGCCGTCGTGCGCTCGCACGTGGCATCCCGCCCCTTCACGACCCCGCGCTTCGACGCGGGCGACCTCGCGTTCCAGCTCACGGAACCCGGCGAGGACCAGCGCTGGTCGACCTGGCCGGCCACCACCCCCTCCGAGCGCGGCCCGATGCCGCGCCCCGCATGGCTCGTGACAGATGCCGCGGCGATCGACACCGAACTCGGTGTCGTGAAGACCGGCAAGGAGGCCGACCTCAACCTCATCGAACGCGCGGTTCCCGGAGCGGAACCGGGCACGCCCGGCAGGAGCGTGCTGCTCGCGGCGAAGCGCTATCGCGGCACCGAGCACAGCGACTTCCATCGCTCGACCGTCTACACCGAGGGCCGCGGCACCCGCCGCAGCCGTGACGCACGAGCCGTCGCCAGGGGCTCGACCTTCGGCCGTGAGGTCGCACGCGTGCAGTGGGCGTATGCCGAGTTCGAGGCGCTGAAGCGGCTCACCGAGCTCGGGGCATCCGTGCCCTACCCGGTGCAGGTGAGCGGCACGGAGGTGCTCATGGAGTTCATCGGCGAGGGCAGGGTCGCCGCACCGCGGCTCGCCCAGGTTCGAGCGACGCCCGACGAGCTGCGCGAACTGTTCCACCAGGTCGTCGACTTCATGCGCACGCTCGCGCGGTCGGGGCTCGCCCACGGCGACCTCTCGCCGTACAACCTGCTCGTGCACGAGGGGCGCATGGTCGCGATCGACCTGCCGCAGGTCGTCGACCTCGTCTCGAATCCGCAGGGGTTCGACCTGCTGCACCGCGACTGCGTGAACGTGTGCGACTGGTTCACGAGACAGCGGCTCGAGTGCGACGCCGAGCAGCTGTTCGGCGAGCTGGTGGGCGAGGTCGGGTTCTGATCCGCTCGGGGGAGCGTGCCGAGGAGCGCCGGCCCCAGCCGAGTTGGATAGCGCAGCGGCGAAGCTAGGCTGTCCGTCATGCCCCGATCCCGTTCGCTCGCCGCCGCGAGCGGCCTACTCCTCGCGGCCCTCGTGAGCGGATGCGCAACTGCTGACGGCACCACGGTCACCGGCACGGCGCCCGCGCCCGTTGCGTCTTCCGAAGTAGCCGACGTGCAACACACCTCCTCGGCCGAGCCCGTCCCCGAGCCCGTCCCCGACGACGCAGCGATGCTCGACTGCACGAACATGCTGACGACGGACGCGTATGCGGCTCTCGACGAACAGGGCATGGAATATCGACCGAACGTGGCGAGCTATCCGCCACTCGCGGGCGCAGAGCTCGTGGCTGACGGCGCGCTCGAGTGCCTCTGGGATGTACCACCGGGGGACGCCCGGGTCTGGATCGCCCGGCTCATGGAACCTCAGGAGCTGTGGGACGCTCGCGTCGCCGAGCTCGCGCGTGCCGGCTGGACCGCTGCCGACGGCCCAATGGCGGGGGCGTTCATCCGGTATCCGGAATTCGACGAGGAAACCCAGCCGGCGATCGCACACATCGATGGCGTCACGTACTTCGCCGCGCCGGGTCGTGACCTTCGATGGATCGCCGCGATCGCCGACCGATTCGGCGACTGAACTCGTCTGGTGTGCCCGAGCCCGTGACTCGGGCACACTTCGGGCCTACGCTTCGGTCGGCTCGTGCTCCTCGGCATCCGATCCGGCGTCGAGCTGAACGTCACCGCACAGGTGCACGTGCACGCCGAGCCCATCGAAGAACGCAGCTTTCGCCACGAGCGCCCGGTCGGCGGTCGCGGCATCCGGGGCGTAGGCGACGTTCAGGTGGTTCGCCTTGTGGCGGCCCATGAACTGGTCGCGCGAGACGCCGTGCAGCACGGCGTGCATGATCGGCCACTCGGGGTTCGTCGCCTGCCAGCGCCGCTCGGTCTCCGCAGCGGGGAGCTCGACCGAGGTCGCGCGTCCGAGGTCGACGTGCAGCTCGCCGTCGGCGATGTAGACGCGAGACCAGACGATCTCGCCGGGCCGGGAGACGCCCTTGATCGTCGATCCGCCGAGCGGGAAGTAGACGGGATTCTGCCGCCAGCCGACCGCGCCGGCGTAGCCGCCCTCGAGGTGCGACGGCGGCACGGACCCCGAGATCTCGAACACCCACACGAACTCGCCGTCGAACTCTTCGCCCCAGCGCACGTCGTGCAGGGTCGTCGCCGGGTCGAGTCCCATCGCGGTCCACACCCGGTTCGTGATGAGCGCGTCGATCGCGACGCCCTCGTCGGCCTCGTTGAAGTGCGGCAGGGCGCGACCCTCCCACAGCACCCGGGAACCGTCGCGGCTCGTCACGGGCGGGCGCTCGACGTTGTTGAGGAGCCCCTCGGCGAGGTCGGATGCCGGCGAGAGGTCTTTCAGTCCCTGCTGGTACTGGATGCCGATCGCGTCGACGCCGAAGTCGTCGGCGATGCGGAGCGCGGCGATGTACATCTTGAACTGCCAGCGCAGCTGCGCCTCAGTGAGCTCCGTCGCCTCGTCGGTGCCGAGCCGGAAGGTCATGCCCTGCGCCCCGAGCCAGTCGCCGACGGCGGCGGCCTCGTCGTCGCCGACCCGCTGCATCTCGGCCCAGAGTGCGCTCTGCGACATCCGTTCCTTGTAGATGCCGAGCCGATTCATGAGCTCGTCGTCGATGATCGCGTTGTACATGCCCATGCAGCCCTCGTCGAAGACGCCGATGATCGCCTTGTCGGCCCTGAGCTCCTCGGCGAGCGCCTCGCCGAGCCGCGCCTCGTCGCTCGGGGGCAGCGTCGGCAGCTCGCGCACGTGGGTCGCGTCGTGCTCGATGCGGCCCGTCTCGGTCCAGCTGCGGAGACCGGCCTTGAACCACTCGTCGGTGAAGTCGACGCTCCAGATGGTCGAGTACTCGACGCCCATCTTCGTCATGCCCGCGTTGAGCCCGAGGAGGCCGACGAGTCCGGGCCAGTCGCCGACGAAGTTCGCGACGGTGAGGATCGGCCCGCGGTGGGTTCGGAGGCCGGCGAGCACGTGGTGGCTGTACTGCCAGACCGCCTCGGCGACGATGAGCGGGGCGTCGACCGGGATGTTCTTGAACACCTCGAGGCCCATGCGCTGGCTCGAGATGAAGCCGTGCCCCGTCTCGGGGTCGACGGGGTTCGCCCGCACGATCGACCAGCCGAGCTCGGCGAAGGCGGCCTCGACGGATGCCTCGAGCGCAGCCTGGGTCGGCCAGCCGGCGGCGTTCGCGGATTCGCGCAGGTCGCCGCTCGAGATGAGGTACGCGGTCTTCGGCGCGGCATCGGGTCGCGCGACGACGGCGGGGAGGGTGTAGGTGGTGCTCGACATGTGGTGCTCCTTCATTGCGTTCGAAGTTCGGGGATCGGGTAGCGCAGGCTCGTGCCGGCGCCGATCACGTTCGGATGTCGGTGCTCGGGCAGCAGGGTGCGGCCCGAGAGCGAGAGGCTGGTCAGGTGCAGTTCGCCGCCGAGGACGGTGAGTTGGAGCATCCGTTCGCCGATCTCGGCCCGGCCCCAGGCGGTGCCGGTACTGAAGAACCAGCGCTGGTCGCCTGGTGTCTGCGGTGCGAACGCCAAGGCGCCGGCGGCGACGGATGACGCGGCCCCCGTGAACGCGGGCAGCAGCGCCCAGCTGGCGAGCGAGCGAGCGTAGTGGTTGCCGCACTCGACTTCGTTCCACGGGTTGCGGTTCGCGCCGGAGTGTCGGGCTCGCGTGGCCTCGACGATCGTGACCGCCTCGTCGGTGAGCCCCTCGAAGGCGAGGTGCGCCGCGACCTGGTACTCGATGCCGGTCCACACCTCGTCGGAGTAGACGAAGGGGATTCGTGGGCGGCCGCCGCGAGGCCAGGTGCAGAGCAGCAGTCCGCCCTCGTCGTTCAGGGCGTAGGTGCGCTGCACGCTGTGGTGCTCGCTCAGGTCGGCGCGGAAGTTGTGGCGGAAGACCGCGCCGATGGCCGACCGCACATGCTCGGCGGGCAGCACGTGGCCGAGCCCGACGACGTGCGCGAGCAGCTGGCCGAGCAGCTGGTCGCTGAGCACGCCCTCGCCGTACTGGTAGCGGTGCTCGTCGACGTCGTCGATACGCTGCGCGTAGTACTCGCCGTTGTAGAGGAGGGCGTCCATGCGCTCGGCGCCGGTCTCGGCCGCGGCGCGCCAGGCTTCGGCCCGCTCGCCCTCACCGAGCCGATCGGCGAGCGCCGCGCCCGCCTGCAGCGCGGCGAAGAACATCGAGTTGGCGAGCGAGTTCTCGCCGAAGAACTCGATGTCGTACGTGTTGTGCTGCTTGCTGTCGAGCACGCCGTCGCCGTTCGCATCCCACTCGGCGAACGCGTAGTCGAGTGCTCGGCAGACGCCGGGCCAGACCTCGTGCACGAACTCATCATCGCCGCTCAGCAGCCACTCGCGGTAGACGCGGACGATGGCGCCGAGCTGCCCGTCGACGGCCGGGTGGAAGTCCCACGCCGGGGAGCCGAAGATCTGGTTGGTGCGGAAGTTCATGCGCCCGTCGTGGCGCGTCTCGAGCAGGAACTCGGTGCGCCGGGCGCTCCGCTCGAGCTCGGGGAACAGCCAGGCGAGCGACTGCGCGTAGTTCCAGACGTGCGTGCAGGTGCCCTCGCAGCTGCCGACGTGATCGAAGCTGCCCTCCCACGCGGCGAAGACGCCGCCCTCGAGCCGGAAGCACGTGCTGCTGCGGATCACCGCGAGGTTGGAGCCGATCGCGTCGATCACGGCGTCGGGCAGCGTCGAGTCGTAGAGCGCGTCGACGAACGCGCGCGTGGTCGCCTCGAGCTGCGGGAGCCGCCGGTCGAGGTCGGCGGCGACGGCCCAGGCATCCGGATGCCGCGTGGCGTAGTGGTTGCGCACGACCTCGCCGAGGTGCGGGTCGTCGTGGATGATGTTGCCCGCCCAGCCGCGGGGCCGATTCGGGAAGTGCCACGTCAGCCGGAACTCGAAGTCGTGCGCCTCGCCCGGCTCGAGCACGTGCTCGATCGCGAGCGAGCCCACGCGAAGCCGGGTCATCCACTCGGGATGCGGCGGCGGGTCGAGCGTCGCCACCGGCTCGGGCTCGAGTCGGCCGTCGTCGCGGAAGTCGTCCCAGAACCGCTGTGCGCCGTCCTGCCAGAACCCGTACAGCCACTGCGGCTTCGCGGTAACCTGCGTATCGGGTGTCGTCAGGGTCGCCGTGCCGTGCGCGAGATGGTCGGCGGGCAGGTCGGAGGAGCACACCAGGCCGCGGATGCCGTCGGCATCGCGCCACTCGATGCGCGGATGCCCCTCGAAGCTCGGGAAGTGGAACACGTCGCGGTCGGCGCTCGCCCCGACCGGGTTCGCGATCGACCCCGCGATCGCGACGCGCATCGGCCGGTCGGACCGGTTCTCGACGCGGTAGCGCAGCACGGCGCACGGCAGGCCCGAGTCGTCGGCGTCGAGCGGCACGAACGGCGTGAACGCGGTGAGCGACACCTCGACGGGCAACCCGTCGTCGACGAAGTCGAGCTCGAGCAGCGGGTACCGGCCGCGCAGGCTCGAGCCGGCCAGGCGCGGGAGCCCGCCGACGGCGTGCGCAGGGTAGCCCTGGTCGGCCTCGTGCGGGGCGCGAAGGCGAGCCTCGAGCACGCGGGTGATGGAGCCGACGGATGCCGCAGGGCGGCTGCGCACCGCGGCATCCGGAACCGTCGCGTCATCGGGGGCGGCCTCGTCATCCGCCACGTGGATGGCGAAGAAGCTGAACGGGTTCGTGCCGCCCTTGTGCGGACGGTTCGAGAGCTCCCAGTCGCGGAGCTCGCCGCGCGCACCGATCGACACGTTGCCCGTGCCGATGCCGCCGAGCGGGAAGGCCGCGGCCGTGGCCGTCGCGTCGAGCACGCGCGGGCTCATGCTGCGACCTCGAGCTGGATCCGCGCGAGCCGGTGCGCGACGTCGGCGGTCGCGGGGTAGAGCTCGCGGTAGATGCGGTAACCGCGCTCGTAGGCGTGGGCCGTCGACGGGTCGGGACGCACCGTGTGCGTGATGGGATTCCAGTCGGCGATGTCGGGGGCGCGATCGCCGGCGATCGCCGATGCGGCGAGGAACGCCGCACCGTAGCTCGCGCCGACCGAGGTGCGCGCGAGCTGCTGCTCGAGGCCCGTGACATCCGACACGATCTGCGTCCACAGCGAGCCCTGCGTGCCGCCGCCCACGGCGATGATGCGGTCGATGCGGGCACCGGCCCCACGCATCGTCTCGACGTTGTGGCGCACGCCGAACGCGGTGGCCTCGAGCGCGGCCCGGTAGAGGTCGCCCCGCGAGTGCGAGAGGGTGAGGCCCGCGATGACGCCGCGCGCGTCGGGGTCGAGCAGCGGCGTGCGCTCGCCGGCGAAGTAGGGGAGCATGACGAGTCCGCGGGCGCCCGGGCCGGAGGCATCCGCCTCGGCGAGCAGTTCGGGGTAGTCGGCGTTCGTGAGGTCGCGAAGCCACGAGGTGATCGCACCCGAGGTCGCCATGCCGCCCGCCAGCGAATGCGTGCCGCGGAACGCCCCGGTCGTCGTCCACATCGAGGGCGTGCGCAGGATCTCGGGCACCGTCGCCACGAGGAACATCGTCGTGCCGTACATCAGCATGAGGTCGCCGGGGCCGACGGCGCCGACGCTCACGGCCTCCGACCAGGCATCGATCGTGCCCACGATGACGGGCGTGCCCTCGACCAGTCCGGTCGCCAGCGCGGCCGACGCGGTGACGGTGCCGGCGACGTCCCCCGGCCACGCGAGCGGCGGCGCCTCGATGCCGGGTGCGACGGCGTTCCACCACGGCTCGTGCCACCCGCCCGCCTCGATGTCGAAGAGCGGCGTGCACTGGCTCGCCGAGTGACGGTCGAGCACGTACTCGTCGGTGAGCCGGTGCGCGAGCCAGGATGCCGGCATGAACAGGCGTCGGGCGCGGGCGTAGGCATCGGGCTCGTGGTCGGCGATCCACGCGATCTTCGGTCCAGCGGCCTGGCTCGAGAGCCCCGATCCGCCGACCCGCACGATCTCGTCGACGCCGAACTCCGCCTCGAGTCGATCGACCTGCTCGCCCGCCCGCGAGTCGACGCCGTAGAGGATCGCGGGTCGAATCGGCATCCCCTCGTCGTCGGCGAGGAGCACGCACGGGCCCATTCCGCTGACGCCGACCGCTTGGATGCGGGTGCCCGATGCCGCGCCGCCGATGAGCTCAGTGGCGATCGAGCAGAACTCCGCCCACCAGGTCGCGCCGGACATCTCCACCCAGCCGGGGTGGGGCCGTTCGACGCGATGTTCGCGCACGGCCGAGGCGAGGATCGTGCCGTCTTCGGCCACGAGAACACCCTTGCTGCTCGACGTGCCGATGTCGACACCGAGCACGCATCGCTCGCCCACTGCATCCTCCTCGATCGTGTGCCAACTGTTACAGAAATCGATTTCAAGATCAAGTCGACGGATGCCGCGAATCGGCGATTCGACACTTGCATGCGCGGCCTGGCACACGGCGCGGCGGCTTCCATCACCCGTCGGATCCCCGGTCAGCGGCGCAGCGTGCGGTGCGTCAGGCTCGAGCCGGGTACGACGCGGGCATCAGCTCGTTGCGCAGCACGATCGTGCGCGCCGGCTCGACGTCACCGTTGATGCGCTCGATGAGCATGCGAGCAGCGGTCACGCCCATGTGCCGCGCGGGCAGCCGCACCATGGTGACCGCCGTGGGCGTGAGTGTCGTGAATGGGAGGCCGCCGACCACGGCGACGCCGATTCGCGGCGGAATGAGGCCCCGCTCCGAGAGCACCTGCAGCACCCCGACGCCCATGAGGTTGTTCGCCGCCACGACCGCGTCGGGCGGCTCCGGCAGCGCGAGCAGGTCTTCCATCGCGGCCCGGCCGCCGTCGACGCGGAACGTCGAGTACCGCACGAGCTCGTCTTCGTCGCCACCGCCGTCGAGTTGCGACACGACACTGCGCCATCCGCCGGCGCGCTCGAACGCCGTCTCGATCTCGCGCGGACCCGTGATGCAGGCGATGCGCCGGTAGCCGGCCTTCACGAGCGCCTCTGCGGCGGCCTTGCCCGCTGCGCGGTTGGCCATCATGACGCCGTCGATGTCGTAGCCGGTGCTGCGGTCGACCGCGACGACCGGCCGGCCACTGGCGATCACGTCATCGAGGTTCGTGTGGTCGGACGCCGGGGCGAGGATGACCCCCGCCATGTTCTCGGAGATGGCGATGTCGAGGTATGTGCTCTCCTTCGAGAGCTGCTCATCGGTGTTGCAGAGCACGACCGAGTAGCCCGCCTCCTGGGCGACGTCCTCGACGCCGCGCGCGAGCTCGGTGAAGTAGGGGTTCTCGATGTCGGGAATGACGAGCGCGATCACTTCCGAGCTCTGGCGACGTAGCGTGCGTGCCGTGCGATTGGGCGTGAACTTGAGCTCGGCCGCGGCATCCCGCACCGACTGGGCCTTCGCCTCGGAGACTCGCACGCCGTTGAAGACCCGCGAGACCGTGGCCGGGGAGACACCTGCGCGCCGCGCGACCTCGTAGATGGTGGCCATCGACTCCCCCTCTCCGGCAGTCTCGGGTGTTCGACGCCCGGCGACACCCTCGGGTCGCACGTTTGACACGCCTGTAGTGCCACCCTACAGTGGTGAAATCGGTTTCAGAAGTCGGGCCTCCACGGCTCGCATGACACGAGGAAGTGTGGTGGTGTCCGCGTGGCCAATCCCGATCTGAGCAGCATCTCCGGTCTCCGGCGGTTGCAGACCCGATCGATCAGCCCCGAGAACTTCGACGGATCCGTCGGCGGCGGCGGTCGCGCCACCGAAGGCACCGGCGCGTGGAATGCGCGCGACCTCGGCCCCGGCTGGAAGATCTCGCCGAGCGTCGACATCAAGGCGGGCGAGACCTTCGACCTCGCGACGATCGAGGGCGCCGGCAAGATCACCCACATCTGGATCACCACGCACACCGACAACTGGCGCACGCTGCTCTTCCGCGCCTACTGGGACGGCGCAGAACAGCCCGCCATCGAGGTGCCCTACGGCGACTTCTTCTGCAACGGCTGGGGCGTCTTCGCGCAAGTGAACTCGCAGGTCATCGCCGCGAACCCGCATGGCGGCTTCAACTCGTACTGGCCGATGCCGTTCCGCGAGGGCGCCCGCCTCACGATCGAGAACACCTCGGTCGTCGATGTGCGCATCTACTACCAGGTGACGTACGAGACCGGCGGCGACTACTCGAACGAGGGCTACTTCCACGCCCAGTGGAACCGCTCGAACCCGCTCGAGGAGCTCGTGCCGCACACGATCGTCGAGGGCGTCGAGGGTGCCGGCCACTACGTCGGCACCTACATCGCGTGGGGCGTGAACTCGAACGGCTGGTGGGGCGAGGGCGAGATCAAGTTCTACCTCGACGCCGACGACGAGTACCCCACGATCTGCGGCACCGGGACCGAGGACTACTTCGGCGGCGCGTGGAACTTCGACGTTCCCGGCCAGGGCTACACCGAGTTCTCGACGCCGTACCTCGGCATGCCGCAGGTGCTCCGCCCCGACGGCCTCTACGTCAGCCAGCAGCGGTTCGGCATGTACCGCTGGCACCTGCTCGATCCGATCTTCTTCGCCGACCGACTGCGCGTCGACATCCAGGCTCTCGGATGGCGCAGCGGATGGCGCTACCTGCCGCTGCGCGATGACATCGCGTCGACGGCCCTCTTCTACCTCGACCGGCCGACCGCGCGGCGGCCCAAGACGCCGACGGCCGACGACCTGGAGGTGCACCTGGCATCCGCGCCGGTTCCCGACCTCGGCTCGACGCCGATGCGCCCGCCGCAGGGGTGAGTGAGCGGATGCCCCGTGCCGCCGTCGCGGTACTCCTGATCATCGCGTCGGCGACAGCGGCCTCACCCGCCGGGTCAGCCGACCTCGCGCATGAACGCGCTCAGCTCGCGAGCCACGAGATGCGGTTCCTCGAACGCCATGAAGTGTCCGCCGCTCTCGGCCGCGGAGTAGCGCCGGATGTCGCTCGCGGCGCGTTCGGCGATCGAACGCGGGAAGAGCGGCATGTTCCACTCGTGGCTCTGCGTCACCGCGACGGGCACGGTGATCGTCGGCCGCTTGCCGTTGTGGGCGCTGTCGAGATCTTGACGGAACGAGGTGCCGATCGAATCGGTGACCCAGTAGAGCGTCAACAGCTCGCACAGGCTGTCGCGGTCGAAGCGTGACTCGAGGTCGCCGCCGTGGTCACTCCACTGCCAGAGCTTGTCGATGATGAACGCGGCCATGCCGGCCGGAGAATCCACGAGCGCGGCCGCGATGGTGTCGGGTCGCGTGCCGATGATCGCCCCGTAGCCGCTGTCCTGCTCGTCGCGCTCGTCTTCGGAGTCGAGCCAGATCTGCTCGGCCGGAGTGATCGGCTCCACGTAGTCGGCGGGGAACGGTCCGTGGATGACGTGCAGACCGGCGACCTCGTCGGGATAGAGCGTGGCGAGCCAGCCGCAGGCCGAGCCGCCGATGTCACCGCCGAACGCGAAGTACCGCTCGTAGCCGAGGGTCTCGGTCATGAGCGTGTGGAAGCTCTCGGCGACGGCTGCGCGGGTCACCGGGCCCTCGATGAGGTCGGAGTACAGGTAGCCCGGCAGCGAGGGGATGACGACGTCGACGTCGAGCAGGTCGGCCAGCGGCAGCAGCTCGAGGAAGGTGCTCGGCCAGCCGTGGGTCAGCAGCACAGGCGGCCGGGTCGGATCCCGGCGCAGGTGCACGAAGTGCTGGCCCCGGTCGCGGAACTGCGGATAGGTGTTGAGCCGCGCCTCGGCCGCGCGCCAGTCGAACTCGTTCGCCCAGTAGCCGACGAGCGACCGCAGGTATGCCGGATCGACACCGGCCTTCCATCCCTCGGCACTCGGTTGCGTGAACCGGGTGCGCGAGAGCCGCGCGCGCAGGTCGTCGAGAACCTCGGACCCGACGGAGATCGTGAAGGCTTCCATCTGTTCTCCTCTTCGAACCGCGACTACGCCACGAGGACGATCCCGCCGGGCGTATCGGCTTGGGCCATGAGGGCATCCAGGCGATCGACGTCGAGCGCATGGCCGTCGGCCTCGTCGATGACGAAGCGCAGCGGAATCGAGGGGTTCATCCACAGCGCTTCTCGTTCTCCGAGCCCCCGGTCGAGTGCCGGCAGCGTCACGATGAAGCTCTCACCGCGCCGGAGTTTCGCGACGATGACCTGCTTCAGGTGGGCCAGCAGCTCATCGTCCAGGTCGAAGCCGACCGGCCGGCGATCCTGGCCGCCGCCATAGTAGAACGTGCCCATCTCGGCCGACGACCTCCACTTCGGGACATGACTCACTTCACGACATGACGACCTTATCCGGGCTCAGCCGGCCGGGGCGGCCCTCGTGCGACTTCCAGTCGAGTGACGACAGCGCAGGCGCACGCATGCGCCCGCGGCATCCGTCACTTCATTCCCGCGATGCGGATGCCGTTCACGATGTACCGCTGGAACACGAGCACGAGGATGATCGTGGGCAGCGCCGCGATCGTCGAACCCGCCATGAGCAGGCCCCATTCGGTGCTGCGCTCCGACATGAAGCTCCGCAGCAGCTGCATGATCTGGTACAGGTCCTGGTTCGCCGAGATCGTGAGCACCGGCCATACGTACGCGTTCCAGTACACGAGGTACGACGCGACGCCGACGATCACGAACGGCGCCTGCGACTGCGGCAGGAAGATGCGGACGAAGATCTGCCAGCGGTTGGCCCCGTCGAGCAGCGCCGCCTCCTCCATCGCCACGGGGATGTTCAGGTAGAACTGCCGGATGAAGAACATCTGCAGCGAGCTCGCGGCACCCGGGATGATGAGCACCCACAGCGTGTCGATCATGCCGAGCTGCGAGACCACGACGAACGAGGTCAGCAGGATCGCCATGCCCGGGATGAACATCGGCGCCAGGCAGTAGATCCAGAAGAACCGCTTGCCCGCGAAGTCGAGCCGCGCGAAGACGTAGGCCGCGAGCGAGTTGATCGCGAGGCTCAGGGCGGTGAAGGCGACAGCACCGACGAACGTCACGCCGAGGGCGCGGAGGAACGCCGGGTCGTTCAAGATCGCGACGTAGTTGTCGAGGATCCACACGTCGGGGAAGAACTGGAACGGCGTGCGCAGCACCTCGGTCTTGCCCTTGAAGCCGGCGATCGCCATCCAGGCGAGCGGCAGGAGGCACGACACCGCGATGAGGGCGACGAGGACGTACTGGACGATTCGGTTCGGGATGCGTGTTCTCATGGTGCTCTCTCGGCGTCAGCCGTCGATGGCCTTGTCGGACTTGACGAATCGGAAGATCAAGGCGCTGATCGTGCCGAGCACGACGAACAGCAGGAGCGCCGCGGTGAGCGAGAAGCTCGTGGCATACGGCGTCGGATCCTTGAACTGGTTGAAGATGTACAGGTTCGGCGTCGTGGTCGACTCGTACGGCCCACCCTGCGTCATGACGAGCGGCAGCTCGAACTGCTGGATGGTCGCCGTGACGAGCGTGACGAGCAGGAACAGCCACACGTTCTTCAGCAGCGGCAGCGTGATGTACCAGGTCTTCTGGAAGTAGCCCGCACCCTCGAGGTCGGCGGCCTCGTAATAGCTGTCGGGGATGTCGAGCATGCCCGCGAGCATGATGAGCGTCGTCACGCCGACGCCGATCCAGAGCGCGGGAACCGCGATGCCGCCGAGCGCGAGGTCGGGGTTCGAGAGCACCGCGATCGGCTCGATGCCGAACCAGCCGAGCACGCCGTTCAGGAGGCCGCCGCGCTCCCGGTAGATGAACACGAAGATGATGGATGCCACGACGAACGAGACCACCGTGGGCACGTAGATCGTGGTCTTGAGGAAGCCCGAGGTGTGCCGGCTCAGCACCCGCAGCAGGCTCGCCACGAGGAACGCGACGATGAGCTGCGCGGGGACGACGAGCAGCACGAGCGTGATGCCCACCCAGATCGAGTTCCAGAACTTCGCCGCAGTGAGCACGTACTCGTAGAACTGGAGGCCCACGAAGGTGGGGTCCTCGTAGAAGGAGATCTCGAAGAGGCTCAGGTAGACCGAGTTCGCGAGCGGGTACCAGACGAAGATGCCGAGCAGCACCACCATCGGCGAGAGCATCACGTAGGCGATGAGATTCGAGCGATTGAGACGCCCCGATCTGCGCGGCTTCGGCCGCTCGGCGTCGGCGCCGATCAGGGCGGCCTGCTCCTCGAAGACGGCCGGCTGCGGGTTGGCCTGGATGGCGGACATGGATCCTCCTCAGGCGGAGCCGGCCCGGGGTTCGCCCGGCGCCGGCTCCGCGGTGCGGTTCAGTGTGGTCAGCCGGCTTCGGGAGCCGTGCCTGCCAGCTTCTGCTTCTCGATGATGTCGTCGATCTCGCTGTTCGCCGTCTCGAGCGACGCCTGGATGTCCTCGCCGCGCATCGACTTCTCGATGGCGGTCGCGAACGAGAGGGCGATCTCCCACGGGTAGGTCGGCTCCGCCTTCGAGAACGGCACGATGTCTTCGGAGACCGTCTGCATGAACGGGTTGGCGGATGCCTCGGGGTCGGCCGAGAGCGCCTCGGAGACCGAGACGCGGGCGGGGTACTTCGAGTACCCGCTCGTCTTGAAGAAGTCGACCAGGTGTTCGGTCTCGCCTCCGAGCAGCCACGCGATGAAGTCCGCGCCCTCCTGCTGCACCTTCGACTTGCCGTCGACCGTGAGCGTCCAGCCGCCGAGCGTCGACGTCGGCTTGGTCGGGTCGCCGTCGATCGACGGGAACGCCGCGACGGCGGTGTTCGGGATCATGTCGGGGTAGTCGTTCGTGAGCTGGCCGATCGCCCAGGAGCCGCACGCAGTCATCGCGACCTGGCCCTCGCCGTACGGTGCGCAGTCGGCGTACGGGTACGCGGCCTCCTGCGGCATGAGCTTCTCGCCGTACAGCGTGCGGTAGAACTCCGCGAGCTCGATGTAGGCGGGATCGGTCGCGTCGGCGGCCGACCAGTCGTCGGCGACCGGCAGGTGACCGGCGGCGTTGTACTGCAGGCCCCAGCTCGACCAGCCGAGGTCGGCGGCGGTCTGCGCGATGTTCATGCCGTAGACGCCGTCTTTCGTGAGCGCACGAGCGGCGTCGACGAGCTCCGCCCACGACGTCGGCGGGCTGGCCGGGTCGAGTCCGGCCGCCGCGAACAGGTCGGTGCGGTAGAAGAGCACCGTCGAGGGTTCGACGAGGAACGGATAGGCGAACGTGCCGTCGGCGGTGCTCACGAACTCGCGCACGTTCGGCTGGATGTCGTCGAGGACGTCGGGGTCGACGAGTTCGTCGAGCGGGGCGAACTGTCCGATCGCGACGCCCGGCATGATGCGGCCGTAGCTCGTGGTCGCGACATCCGGAGCATTGCCGGCGGCCTGGGCGGCTTTCAGCTTCTGGTCCCACGTGTCGGCGGGGACCACCTGGTAGGTGACCTTCACCTCGTCCTGGCTCGCGTTGTACGCGTCGACCTGCTCCTTGAACCAGGCCTGCTGGTAGTCCTCGAACTTCTGCTGCCAGAAGATGACCTCGGTCTTGCCGTCTGCGGTCGTGTTGCCGTCGCCGCCCGCCGTGCAGCCCGACAACGCGAGCCCGGCCGCGACGACCGCGGCGAGTGCCGTGACCGTCTTCGTGTGCCTCTTGTGCATTCTCTCCTCCTCGGGAACCGGCTCTGCAGTGAGCCGACATCTTGTGTGCGGGAACCTCAGGGCGTTCAGTCCCGGTCGAGGTCCGCGCGGTACCAGAACACGTTGTACGGATCCCAGACCGACAGCGTGAAGTAGATCGTGCGCCCACCGTCGGCGGTGTAGCGGTCGAGCATGTACGGCGCATACGGCCCGGGCAGCTCGGACTGGGCGATCATGAGGTGCGGCTCGCTCCACGGGCCCCACGGGGTGACGCCCTCGCGCAGCTCGATGCCGCGACCCTCGGCGAGCGTCGACATGATCCAGCGCTCGAGGTAGGGGTTCCACACGACCGACAGTTCGCCGACCGTGTCGTCGACGACGAGCGTTGCGGCATCCGGGTCGCCCGACCACTGCGGACCGCCGGCGGCATCCGTGCCCGTGAAGTACTCCCAGGCGTCGGATGCCTCGACCTTCGCGGTCTCCACGCGGGCCAGGCCGACGCCGCCGAACCTGCCGTGCGTGACCCCCCAGACGTAGAGGCGTTCGACCCCGTCTTCGGTGACGGTGAACGGGCTGACCTGCACGAAGCGGGAGTCTCCGCTCCAGCGCGGCTCGTCGAGGGGCGCCCAGGTCTGGCCGCCGTCGCTGGACTTCGACAGGCCCGCTTCGTTGACCTCCCACTCGCCGGGTTCTCCCCAGTGCTTCACCGACATCCAGTGCAGGTACATCGCGTCGTTCGCGGCGAAGCCGTGCGTGGGGATCACGGTCATCTCATCGTGGTCGACCTTCTTCGACGGCAGCACCTCGGCGGCGGTGGAGGTGTCGTCGAGCACCATCCCCTCGATGGCGATGCCGTCGGACGGGTCGTCGTCGGTCGTGAAGCCGAGCGTGTTCGAGCGCCAGAACGACCCGCCGCCGCCCGTGAAGTCGGGGTCGCGTTCGCCGAACGTGTCGCCGAAGACGAACCAGACCTTGCCGTCGGCCTCGAACATGGAACCCAGGTCGGTGTGATTGACGGCCCAGCGA
The DNA here is from genome assembly GCF_030817175.1 of Agromyces ramosus. Classification (NCBI taxonomy): domain Bacteria; kingdom Bacillati; phylum Actinomycetota; class Actinomycetes; order Micrococcales; family Microbacteriaceae; genus Agromyces; species Agromyces ramosus. The sequence goes on from NZ_JAUSYY010000001.1 coordinate 1,605,809, forward strand.
TCGGTGGCGCCCGGCGCCTCGGCGCCCGTGACCTGGCCGAGCTGCTCGACGTTCGAGACGCCGCGAAGCACGAAGGGCTCGTCGCCCTGCGAGGCCAGCTGCGGTGCGGTCGTGGCACAGCCCGGCAGGGCCAAGACGGCCACGGCCAGCGCACCCGCGACGGTCGCACGCCTGGCTTCGCTGGTTGCCACGAATCCTCCTCGATCGGTGCGGTCGGACCAAGGTTCACAGAAATCGATTTCAAAGTCAAGCGACGACGATCGGGGTCCAGTGGATGCCCGGCGCCCCGGCGCATCACCCCTGCCCGGACATCCGCGGACCCCGTTCTCACGGGCCGCGCACTGCCCGCCCGGGCAGGCTATTGAAATCGATTTCCCACCGCGCTACGGTGAACCGGTCATCGCAGTCGAGCGAGAGGGGCCGGATGAGTCGCGACCGCGAGTCGAACGACGACCGCATGCAGCCAGGGGAACCCGAGGTGGCCGGCGGCTGGCTCCGACCCGCCGGCGGCACGCCCGCCGAACCCCGTTGGGGCCACTCCGACGGCCTGCAGGTCGGCCTGCACCCACTCGGAGGGCCGCGCGGACTGCTGCGCCTCTACACGCCCTACCTCGACCACCACCGCGACCGCCTGGTCAACTTCATCGCGGTCGAGCCGGTACCGGCCGGAGCCGACGAGCGCGGCTACTCCGAACTCGAGGCGAGCCGGCTCGACGGCGAGCCGGGGCTGCGGTTCTGGAGCGCCGACGATCCGTCGGACCCGACTCCGCGACCCGCCGACGAGCCCGCACGAGGCATGATCGAGGTCGTCGACGGCATCGAACGCCTCCGCGTCTGGATCCTCGTCGAACCCTTCGCCAACGGCGCCGACGTCGCAGTCTCGGTGACCTTCCGCGCCGACCGACCGCACGAGATCGAGCTCGCCGCGCATGCGGGGGAGACATCCGTGCCGCTCGGCCAATGCGTGCTCACGGCGACGATGGGGAACTGGGCGAGGTTGCGCCGGCTCCACCTCGCGGAGCGCACGGTCGTCGCGGGCGAGCTCTGGCCCTCGTATCGCGACGCGCACTTCGCCGACCACGCTCGGTTCGGTCTCCCCGAGCTCACGGCCGCCGACGGCGCCGTGACCGTGTCGGCCACGCCCGACGAAGCGGCACCGCACGAGGCAGAGTACGCCCCGGGCACCAGCGAGCACTGGCACTACGTCGGCCGGCGGGCGGTGCAGACCTGGCGCGCGGCGGATCCGCACCCCGAACTCGCCGTGCAGGTGAACGGCCGGTACACCTACTGGATGAGTGCCGCGCCGATCCCCGGCGGCATCGCGTTCGAGAACTTCGAACTCGTCGAGCCGTTCCGCCAGGGGCGGCCGCTCACCTTCGCGATCGAGCCGCTCGACGTCTGATCAACCCCACCGGGACGAGAGCGGCTCGGCGATCGCCGCAGGGTAGCGCCACGGCGGAGTAAATCGCTACGCTCGATTAGCGATCGCGCTTATCGATTAGCGATTGCATGTTCTGCTTCGTATGACCAACGAATCTTCAAGGGAGAAGTTCGATGACAGCGTTGACCAGAAGAACCGCCGCGATGACACTCGCCTGCGCGATCGGGATCGGCCTGTCGGTCACCGTCGCGCACGCCCCGGCCACTGCCGTGCCCCAGCACGAGTTCCATGTCGCGACCACCGGCAGCGACACGACCGGCACCGGCTCGGCCGCCTCGCCATGGGCGACGATCGAGCACGCCCGCGACCACATCGAGTCGAACGGGCTCAACGACGGCATGACCGGCGACATCGACGTGCTCGTCGCCGCCGGCGACTACTACGTCGACGAGACCATCGCCTTCGACGAGACCGACTCCGGCAGCAACGGCTTCACGGTCAACTACAGGAGCAAGGACGCCGTCGGCAGCGCACGCTTCATCGGCGGCGAAGAGATCACCGGGTGGACCCAGCACTCGGGCGACATCTACAAGGCGTTCGTCGGAACGGACTGGCGCTTCGACACGCTCTCCGAGAACGGCGCGCGAGCGACGAAGGCCCGCTATCCGAACTCCGCTCCGAACGCCGGCTATGCGATGTCGAAGGCGCCGTACCTGTACAGCGAGAACAGCGGCCAATACAACGTCCTGCAGTACAAGCCGGGAGATCTCGACCCGACCGGCTGGGACCTGGCCGACGCGCAGGTCTTCGTCTGGGCACTCGGGCCCGCAGCCTGGTTCACCGACACCACGCCGATCAGTTCCATCAACGCCTCGACTCGGCAGATCTCGCTGTCGCACGACGCCCGGTACCTGCTCAGGGCCAACTCACGCTACGTCGTACAGGGAGCCTTGGAGCTCCTCGACCAGCCTGGCGAGTTTCATCTCGACACGTCGTCGGGATACCTGTACTACTGGGCGAAAGACGGGGCGGCGTCGGCCCAGACCATCATCGCGCCGAAGGTGCAGACCATCGTCTCCCTGCAGGGTTCATCGGAAAGCAGCAGAGTCCATCATGTCCGGTTCGACGGATTGAGCTTCGAGGACTCCGACTTCACCGACTGGTACCGGCACGCGTGGCCGCTCGACGGCGCCTCGGGAGAAGGACACACGTATCCGCAGTACGACCGGCAGATCAACATGCCGCAACATCGCACGGGGATGTTCTTCTTGCAGAACACCGACCACATCGCGATCCAGAACTCGCGCTTCGTCAACTCCGGCTACTCGGCGATCTACCTGTTGTTCTACAACCAGAACAACACGATCAGCGGAAACCTGATCGAGCACAGCGGGCATTCGGGCATCTACCTCGAAGGCCGGTATCCGGGCGAGGGCGATGTCAGCAAGAACAACGTCCTCACCAACAACGTGATCCACGATGTCGGCGAGCTCGTCGGAAACGGCAGCGGCGTGTACCTGATGAACAGCGGAGGCAACGAGGTCTCGTACAGCGAGATCTACAACTCCCCTCGCTACGCCATCGCCTTCGACACCTACATCGGCATACCCCTCGCGGACATCTACCTGCAGGGCAACGTGATGAAGAATCTCAAGATCTCCAACATGGCGCAGGACAGCGGAGACACGGCTCCCATCTACTCGTGGGGGCGCAGCAAGGCGGCCAACACGGTCGAGCAGGTGACCATCGACCGGGTCTACGCTCATCCCTCGATGCAGGACTACGCGCCCAATGGCGTGTTCATGGACAACGAGTCGTCCGGACAGGTCTTCCGCAACATCAAGGTGACGAACACGCAGGGCGCCGCGTATCGAACGAACTCGTCGACCGGCCACACGCTCACCAACGTGAGCTGGCAAGCCGGCTTCAATGACGCGCTCATGGACTATGCCAACATCGGATCCACCGTGGACTTCCCGTACGCCGTGACGCCCGCGGGCTTCACAGCCGGGTTCACCGGTTCCCACGTCGCTCTGGCCTGGCAGGCGGTGAAGAACGCGGCGAGCTACGACGTGCTGCGTTCCACCACTCCAGGCGGCCCGTATTCGACAACGGTCTGCAGTGCGACGACCGCGACCTCCTGCACCGACGCGACGGGCACGCCGGGAACGACGTACCACTACGTCGTGAAGGCGCGCACCTCGGCCGGCGATCTCAGCGACAGTTCCAACGAGTCGTCCGCCCTGTTCGGCGAACTGATCTTCGACGGATTCGAGAACGGTCTCGGCAACTGGACGACCGCCAAGGGAACCGCGACGGTCAGCACCGCTCAGGCTCATTCCGGCAGCAAGAGCTACGCCATCGACCAGGACACGGATGTCATCGCGCATTCGTTCAGTTCGAGCAGGAACCGGGTGGTGTCGCTGTGGTTCTATGACGACGCATCCGACACCTCGCTGCAGACGATGGCCAAGGTCGACGACACCCCATGGAGCGACGGCACGCAGTGGCGGGGGCTCGGCGTGAACACGCCGACCTCGGCGACCAAGTACGTGACGCGCCTCGCCGGCGTGACCGCGGCGACAACCGTGATCCGCACCACCGGCTGGCACGAACTGAAGTGGGACTATCGGTCGGGCACGAAGGTCGACATGTACATCGACGGAACGCTGGTCGCATCCCCGACCGGCGTGACGAGCTTCAACCAGATCTCGATGGGCGACTGGTGGACCAGCAACTCGGGCACCGTCTACTTCGACGATGTCCTCGTCAACGATCCGTTCGCCGACGGCTTCGAGAGCGGACTCGGTGCGTGGACGACCGGCAGCGGGACGGCATCGGTCAGCACGACCCAAGCTCATTCCGGCAGCAACAGCTATGCCATCAACCAGGATCAAGACGTCATCACGCGGGTACTGAGCTCGAACGAGAACAGGGGCGCGACGGTGTGGTTCTACGACGACGCGTCGGACACCTCCATGCAGGCCATGGCCAGAGCGGATGGCATGGTCTGGAGCGACGGGACGCAGTGGAGGGGCCTCGGCGTGAACACGCCGAGCTCGGCGACCAAGTACGTGACGCGCATCGGTGGCTCGTACGCCGTGACATCCGTCACCCGCACCACGGGCTGGCACGAGCTCAAGTGGGACTACTCATCGGGCACCAGGGTCGACATGTACATCGACGGCACCCTGGTCGCCTCCCCAACGGGCGTGACGAGCTTCGATCACATCTCGATGGGCGACTGGTGGACCGGGAGTTCAGGCGCGGTCTACTTCGACGACGTGAGCGCGAAGTAGTCGTCGGATCCGCGGCGCCGGGTTCCGGCGCCGCGGGTCGCGTCGTAGCCTTACGACCGTGCGACTCGTCACCTGGAACGTACTGTGGCGCTTCGAGCCCGAGTGGCGGGCGAGGGAGCGGGCGATCCTCACGACGCTCGAGCGCCTCGCGCCCGACGTGATCGGGCTCCAGGAGTGCTGGGGAACGGCCGACCAGTCGCAGGCGCACCTGTTCGCCGAGCGGCTGGGAGGCGTGCACGCCGCCTTCCTCGGCCCGTCGCTTCCGCCCGTGCCGCAGCCGCCCGAGCATCCCGACCAGGCCGGCGTGCTGATGGGCGTGGGGCTCGTGAGCCGGTGGCCGATCCGCTCCGTGCGGCGCCACGACCTGCCAGTCAGTCATCGGCAGATCGCGCCGGTGGCGCTCGAGGCGCGCATCGAACACCCTGAGGAGCCATTCGACGTCATCGTGGCTGCGACGGAATGGGAGCCGGAGTTCGCCGACGATCACCTCGCGCAGACGCGGCGGCTCGCCGAGCTGCTCGACGCAGCTGCCGCGGGCGAGCCGAGGTTCCTCCTCGCCGACCTGAACTGCGACCGCACGCAGGCTGAGTTCGCGCCAATCGCGGCCGCCGCCGACGACACCTGGGAGCTCGGCGGCGGCGATGCCGATGCCGTGACGCTCAGCTCGGAGGTTCCGTTCGCCCCGCTCGAGGCGACGAAGGAGATCGACCGGCGCGTCGATCACATCCTCGTGAGCCACGGCTCGGGCGTCGCGGTCGAGTCCGCGTTCACGGTGGATGCGCCGGTCGGCGACCTCTTCCCGTCGGACCACTTCCCGGTGGTCGTCGACGTGCGACTGGGCTCGTGAGAGCGCCGGCGGCGGCGGCTCGGGCGGGCCGCTATCGCTGCGGCATCCGTCGCGCTACAGTGCACGAAGATCAGCGCCGATCGACCGGGATGCCCGCCTCACCGAGGCGCGCCACCTCCCGTTCATCCGACCGAACGAGGCTTGCACCATGACCGAGCATCCCGAGCTCCCCTCCGACCCCGCTCCCCGCAACTTCCCGCCGTCGCGACTCACGCCGCCCGACGGCGCCGCCGCGACGATCGGCGTGGCGACGGAGCAGGTCGAGGCGGTCGAGGAGGCCGGCGCCCGCAAGGGCCGCATCCTCGCGTGGGGCCTCTGGGACTGGGGTTCGGCGGCGTTCAACGCGGTCGTCACCACGTTCGTCTTCACCGTGTACCTCACGAGCGAGTCGTTCGGGCCGACGGGCACCGTCGAGGCGCAGCTCGGGTTGGCGCTCACGATCGCCGGGCTCCTGATCGCGCTCCTGGCGCCCATCACCGGCCAGCGATCGGACACCAGCGGCCGGCGCAAGTTCTGGCTCGCGGTGAACACCTACATCGTCGTGGCGCTGACCCTCGCGATGTTCTTCGTGCTGCCGGCGCCCGAGTACCTCATGCTCGGGCTCTTCCTCGTCGCCGCGGGCAACATCTTCTTCGAGTTCGCCGGCGTGAACTACAACGCGATGCTCGTGCAGGTCTCGACGCCCCGCTCGATCGGCAGGGTCTCGGGCTTCGGCTGGGGCATGGGGTACGTCGGCGGCATCGTGCTGCTGCTCATCGTGTACTTCGGCTTCATCCAGCCCGAGGTCGGGCTCTTCGGCGTGACGGGTGACCAGGGGCTCGACGTGCGCGTGACCGTGCTCGTCTCGGGCATCTGGTTCGGCCTGTTCGCGCTGCCGTTGTTCTTCGCGGTGCCCGAGTACCGCAACCCCGCCGCGGTGGATCGCGGCAAGGTGAGCTTCTTCGGCTCCTACGTTCGCCTCGGCCGCGACATCAAGCGGCTCTGGAAGGAGCAGCGCAACACGGTGTGGTTCCTGCTCGCGAGCGCCGTCTTCCGCGACGGCCTCGCGGGTGTGTTCACGTTCGGCGGCGTGCTCGCGGCATCCGTCTTCGGGTTCTCGGCCGGCGAGGTGATCATCTTCGCGATCGCCGCGAACGTGGTCGCAGGCATCTCGACGATCGCGGTCGGCGCCCTCGACGACCGGCTCGGCGCCAAGCCGGTCATCATCACGGCGCTCATCGGCCTCGTCGTGAGCGGCCTGCTCATCTTCCTGCTGCACGACGGCGGCCAGATCGTGTTCTGGACGGCGGGCCTCGCGCTCTGCCTCTTCGTCGGCCCGGCCCAGTCGGCGAGCCGCACGTTCCTCGCCCGCCTCATCCCCGCCGGCCGCGAGGGCGAGGTGTTCGGCCTCTACGCGACGACGGGCCGGGCCGTCAGCTTCCTCGCGCCGATGGCCTTCACGCTCTTCGTCGTGATCGGCGGCGCGCCGTACTTCGGCATCCTCGGCATCGTGCTCGTGATCGCGCTGGGGCTCGCGCTGCTCATCCCGGTGAAGGCGACGCCCGTGCGGCGGTAGCCAGGGGGCGGATGCCTCGAGCCGGGGCCCGGCGCCGGGGCATCCGCTCGCTCAGGCCGTCGTCTGCGACCGCAGCCGCTCGACGATCTCGTCGAGGGTGCGACTCACGATGCGGGGCATGTCGACCGCGTCGGGGTCGAGGAGCCACTGCACCTGGAGGCCGTCCATGACGGCGATGAGCGCCGAGGCGGAGTCGCGCAACTCCTGCTCGTCGGTGTTGCCCGAGACCTCGCCGAGCACGCCGGCGATCTTCGTGCGCAGCCCCTCGGTGCGGCCGAGGAAGTACTCGTGGGCGGGATGCCCGTCGGTGACGGACTCGCCGGAGAGCACCGAGTACGCCTGGACGACGCCGCGCCGGTGGGTGTTCTCCTCGACCGTGTCGACGAGGTGCTGCAGGAACGCCGGGCCCTCGGTCTGGGCGCGCGCGGGCACGCCGGCGACCTCTTCGCCGTCGCGGTACTTCAGCATCGCGATCAGCAGGCCCTCCTTGCTGCCGAAGTGGTGCAGCACGCCCGCGTGCGTCATGCCCGCCTGCTCGGCGATCTCGACGAGCGCGCCCTTGTTGTAGCCGCGGGCGCCGAACACGTTCATGGCGGCCTTGAGCACGGCCTCGCGGCGCTCCGTGGTCTTGGCCTGCGGGCGTTGCACTCGCTCGGCCGCCGCCTTCGGCGCTCCGTCTCGCGCTGTGTCCACCACTGGGGTTCCTTCCTGTACGGACTGCGCAGAGGCATCCGCTTCGCTGCTGCGGCGTTATCGAACCGTTACGGTTCTTAGCTTACTTACAAGTCAGTAAGTGTGCCAGCATGGCCGAGTCACTCGACGACGAGTTGTGAATTGGAGTATAGGCGTGAGCTCAACGACGACCGCCCCCGGCGCCCTCGCCACCGACCTCCCGCTCGGGGAGAAGGTGCAGCTGCTCACCGGCGCAGCCACCTGGACGCTCCGGGCGATCCCCGAGCTCGGCCTGCGCACGATGACCGTCTCCGACGGTCCGATCGGCGTGCGCGGCACCGGCGATGACGGCGAGCCCTCCGCACAGCTGCCCGCCCCGTCGGCGACTGCCGCGACGTGGGACCTCGACCTCCAGGCCCGCCTCGGCACCCTCATGGCCGCCGAAGCGCGGCGCAAGGGCGTCGACGTCGTGCTCGCCCCCGTCGTGAACCTGCAGCGCAGCCCCGTCGGCGGACGCCACTTCGAGTGCTTCTCCGAAGACCCGCTGCTCACCGCGCGGCTCGCGGTGGCCTTCATCTCGGCGATCCAGGAGCAGGGCATCGCGGCGTGCGTCAAGCACTTCGTCGGCAACGAGACCGAGACCGACCGCACCGAGTACCTCTCGCGCATCGACGAGCAGACCCTGCGCGAGGTCTACCTCGCACCCTTCGAGGCCGTCGTCGACGCCGGCGTCTGGACCATCATGGCCGCGTACAACGGCCTCACCCGCGAGGGCGTCGACGCGACCGCCACTGCGCATGGCCCGCTGCTCAACGGCGTGCTCAAGGGCGAGTGGGGCTTCGACGGCATCGTCATGAGCGACTGGCTCGCCACGAAGACCGTCGTCGAGCCGGCGCTCGGCGGCCTCGACCTCGTCATGCCCGGCCCCGGAGGCCCGTGGGCCGACGGGCTCCTTTCCGCCGTCGAAGACGGGCGCGTGCCCGAGTCGGTCATCGACGAGAAGGTCGCGCGCATCCTGCTGCTCGCCGAGCGAGTCGGTGCGCTGAGCGGCGTCGCGGGCGAGACGGTTCCGTACGACCCGAGCGGCGCCACGGAGCATCCGACCGACGACGACGTCGTGGCGCTGCTCCGCGAGGCGGCGGCCCGCTCGACGGTCGTGCTCCGCAACGCCGGCCCGCTCCTGCCGATCGAGCCCGCCGACGCCGCGACGCGCGGCCGCATCGCCCTGATCGGCCACAACGCCGTCGAGCCCTTCACCCAGGGTGGCGGCAGTGCGTTCGTCACCCCGCCGCACGTCAGCGAACCGCTCGCCGCGCTGCGCGAGGCGTTCCCCGACGCCGAGGTCACGCTCCACCGCGGCGGCGCGACCACACTGGGTGCGCCCCTCGCGCCGACCGAACTCCTCACGACGCCCGACGGCGAGCCCGGCATCCGCATCGACCACCTCGACGCCGCCGGCGCGGTCATCGCCTCTGAGCAGGTGCCGGATGCCGCGAGCCTCTGGTTCCCGATCGACGACGATGCCGTGGCATCCGTTCGCCTCAGCACGGTGCTCGCACTGGCCGCTCCGGGCCGCCACACCATCGAGCTCGGACCGGTGGGCGCGCACCGCATCACCGTCGACGGCGTGCTGCGCGCCGAGTCCGACGCGCGCGTCGGGGTGGAGGTCGTGCTGAACTCGAGCTACGCCAACCCTGCGTCGGTCGAGACGCACGTTGACGTCGAGGCACCGCGTGCGGTACACGTCGAGGCCGACCTCCAGGTGATCGACGGCGAATCGTACGGCCGCTTCGTGCGACTGCACTTCCGCTACCGCGCGCCGAGCCGGTCGATCGACGAGGAGCTCGACGACGCCGTCGCCGCGGCATCCGTCGCCGATCTCGCCGTCGTCGTGGTCGGCACGAACTCCGAGACCGAGTCCGAGGGGTGGGACCGGCCGAACCTCGACCTGCCCGGCCGCCAGAACGAGCTCGTGCGCCGGGTCGCCGCCGCGAACCCGCGCACCGTCGTGGTCGTGAACGCCGGCGCACCGGTGCTGCTGCCATGGCTCGAGGAGGTGCCCGCCGTGCTCTGGTGGTGGCTGCCCGGCCAGGAGGCGGGCGGCTCGCTCGCGGCCGTGCTCACCGGCGCGATCGAGCCGTCGGGCCGGCTGCCGTGGACGCTTCCCGCCGACCATCGCGATGTGCCGGTGCCGAACGGGCTTCCCGTCGACAACATCATCGACTACGTCGAGGGCGTGCACGTCGGGCACCGCGCATGGGACCGGCTCGGCCGCACCCCCGCACGCGAGTTCGGCTACGGGCTCGGTTACACCGAGTGGGAGTACCGCGGCCTCGAGCTCGCCGACGAGGCATCCGGCGCTGAAGCGGTGCTCGCCACCGCACGCGTCACGCTCGCCAACACCGGCGCGCGCGACGGCCGCGAGGTCGTGCAGGTCTACCTCTCGGCCGCTGGCGACACCGGCCGCCCCGTGCGCTGGCTCGCCGGATTCGCCGTCGCCGACGTCGCCACCGGCAGCACCACCACCGTCGACATCCCGCTCGCCCGCCGGTCGTTCGAGACCTGGTCGACGGATGCCGCGACCTGGACCCTTCCCACCGGCACGTATCGTGTCGCCGTCGGCAGGTCCTCGCGAGACCTCCGCCTCGAGACCGCACTCGCGGTCGGGGGCTGAGCCCAACAGCAGCACCGAGCACCACACGCACCACCACAACCGAAATGCAAGGAGGCATTGAAATGCGAAAGAACATCCTCGCCGCGGGGGCCGTACTGGTCGTCGCCGGCCTGGCTTTCACGGGCTGCAGCGCCGACACGGGCGGCGGTGACACGGGCACCAAGGTGCTCACCGTCGGCATGCCGAACGGTCCCCAGCAGGAGAACCAGAATCCGCTCGCCACCGGTTCGGCGTCGCTCTCGCTGGGCTACGCGTTCGCCGTGTACGAGTCGCTCATGCAGGTCAACGAGATCGACCCGACCGAGGCGCCCACCCCGTGGCTCGCCGAATCCGTCGAGTGGAACGCGGACTCCACGCAGGCCGTGATCACGGCCCGCGAGGGCGTGAAGTGGTCGGACGGCGAGGACTTCACCGCCGACGACATCGCGTTCTCGATCCAGCTCCGCAAGGACAACCCGGAGTTGAACATCGACTTCCCCGACCAGTACGGCGACATCACCGTCGACGGCAACCAGGTCACCGTGAACTTCACCACCGGCCAGTACGTCAACCAGGTGAAGCTCTACAAGCTCCTCATCGTGCCGGAGCACATCTGGGCCGACGAGGACGCGGTGACGTTCGCGAACACCGAGATGATCGGCACCGGCCCGTTCACCCTCAAGACGTTCACCCCGCAGGCGGTGACGCTCGAGCCGAACGAGGACTATTGGGGTGAGGAGCCCAAGGTCGCCGAGCTGCGTTACGACGCATTCAACGACAACGCCGGCCTGACGACCGCGCTCACGTCCGGTGAGGCGCAGTGGGGCTGGACGTTCATCCCCGACTACGAGCAGACCTTCATCGCTCAAGACCCCGAGCACTACGCGCAGGTCGCCGGCGGCGGCTTCGGCGTCGACGTGCTCTACCTCAACAACGAGACGAAGCCGTTCGACAACGTGGCATTCCGCCAGGCACTGAACATGGTCGTCGACCGCGGCGACATCTCGCAGACCGCCGGCTACGGCGTGTGGCCCGAGATCACGAGCGTCACCGGACTGCCACAGCCCTCAGGCGACGCCTTCATCTCCGAGGCGTACCAGGGCGAAGAGCTCTCGGTCGACGTCGATGGCGCCAAGCAGGTGCTCGCCGACGCCGGGTACACCTACGACGGCGACAAGCTCATCGACCCCGACGGCGAGCCGGTGACCTTCACGCTCACGAACCCGAGCGGCTGGACCGACTACCTCGACGCACTCGGCATCATCGCCGAGGGCGCCGCGTCACTCGGCGCCGAGGCGACGGTCGAGCCGATCGTGCAGGACACCTGGTTCAACGACACCATCCCGTTCGGGAACTTCCAGGCCTCGCTGCACTGGACCGACGGCGGCTCGACGCCATGGAACATGTACTCGAACATCATGGACGGCGCCTCGTACGTGCCGCTCGGCGAGACGGCGAACTGGAACTTCGGCCGCTACCGGAACGACGAGGTCACCCAGGCGCTCGCGACCTACAAGGCGGCCGCGAGCGACGAGGAGCGCCAGGCGGCACTCGACGTGGTGCAGGAGCGCTTCGTCGAGGACGTCCCGGGCATCGTGATCTGGTCGCGGCCCGCCGTCGCCCAGTACTCGACGGCCAACTACACGGGATTCCCGACCGCCGAAGACCCCTACGCGAACCCGCAGCCCACGGGCCCGCAGGCGGCGCTCATCCTGTCGAAGCTCACCCCCACGGAGTGATCCGGAGCTCCGACACCCCGGTCGTGCGGCGGGTGCACCACCCGCCGCACGACCACCCCTACCCTCTCCCCAGGTGATGTGATGAGTAACGAAGCTCCCGTGCTGCAGGCCGTCGAACTGCGCAAGCACTTCAAGCTGCGCGGCGTCGGTTCCCGCGATGTCGTGCACGCCGTCGACGACGTGACCTTCGAGTTGCGCCGCGGTCACGTGCTCGCCCTCGTGGGCGAGTCGGGCTCGGGCAAGTCGACGATCGCGCGGCTCCTCGCCCAGCTCATGCCGGCCACCGGCGGCAGCCTCCTGCTGCACGGCGAAGACGCCACCGCACGCGGACGACGCGCCTTCCGCCGCTATGTCGGCCGCGTGCAGATGATCTTCCAGGACCCGTTCGGGTCGCTGAACCCGGTGCACACCGTGCGCTACGTGCTCACCCGGAGCATCCGGATCCATCGCGGCCGCCTGCGCGGCACCGAGCTCGACGACGCACTCGTCGAACTCCTCGAGCGCGTGCAGCTGCATCCCGCCGAGCGCTACATCGACAAGTTTCCCCACGAGCTCTCGGGCGGCCAGCGCCAGCGCGTCGCCATCGCCCGCGCACTCGCGGCCGACCCCGAGGTGCTCCTCGCCGACGAGCCGATCTCGATGCTCGACGTCTCGATCCGCCTCGGCATCCTGAACCTCCTCCGCGACCTGCGCGACCGGCTGCAGATCGCGATCCTCTACATCACGCACGACATCGCGTCGGCGCGCTACTTCGCCGACCGCACGATGGTCATGTACGCCGGACGCATCGTGGAGAGCGGCGATTCCGAGTCGGTCACGCAGGATCCGAAGCATCCGTACACCCAGCTGCTCGTGCGGTCGGCACCCGACCCCGACGACCTCGAAGCCCGTGCCCGCGGTGCGCGCGGCGAGGCCCCGAGCCTCGTGAATCCACCGAGCGGATGCCGGTTCAACCCGCGCTGCCCGTTCGCCACCGAGCTGTGCCGCATCGAGGTGCCGCCGCTCCTGTCCGTCGGCGAGGGCCGCGAGGCCGCGTGCTGGAGCTACTCCGATCGCGCCGACCGCCCCGTGCTGGAGGTGCGCGCATGAAGTTCTTCCTGCGTCGGCTGGCCTTCTACGCGATCACGTTCTGGGCCGCCGTCACCATCAACTTCTTCATTCCGCGCATCATGCCCGGCGACCCGGTCAGGGCGCTCATCGCGAAGAACCAGGGGCGCATCTCGACCGACGCCGAGGCAGCGCTGCGCGTGCTGTTCGGACTCGACGCGGAGACCTCGCTCTGGCAGCAGTACCTCGACTACTGGGCCCTGCTGCTGCGTGGGGAGCTCGGCATCTCGTTCACGTACTTCCCGACGCCGGTGCTCGAGGTGATCCAGCAGGCGCTGCCGTGGACCGTCGGACTCGTCGGCATCGCGACGATCATCAGCTTCACGATCGGCACCCTGATCGGCACGGCCGTCGGCTGGCGCCGCGGCACGTGGGCCGACTCGCTGCTCCCGATCTCGACGTTCTTCTCATCGGTGCCCTACTTCTGGCTCGCGCTCGTCGCCATCTCGATCTTCTCGGTGACGCTGGGCTGGTTCCCGGCGAGCGGCAGCTACGACCGCTCGCTCGTGCCGGCGTGGTCGTGGGAGTTCGTGGGCTCGGTCATCTACTACGGCACGCTGCCAGCCATCACGATCGTGATCTCGTCGATCGCCGGCTGGATCCTCGGCATGCGCAACATGATGGTGACCGTGTCGTCGGAGGACTACGTCACGGTCGCCCAGGCCAAGGGGCTCAGCGAGCGAACCGTCATGCTCGGGTACGCGGCCCGCAACTCCGTGCTGCCGCAGGTCTCGAGCTTCGCGCTGTCGCTCGGCTTCATCGTGGGCGGCACCCTCGTCATGGAGATCGTCTTCTCGTACCAGGGCATCGGGTACTTCCTCTTCACGGCGGTCGCCGCGAAGGACTACCCGCTCATGCAGGGCATCTTCCTCGTCATCACGCTCGCGGTGCTCCTCGCGAACATCGCGGCGGACATCGTCTACGGGGTGCTCGATCCGCGCACCCGACAGGAGGGCTGACCGACATGACGATCGACACGAGCATCGTCGAGGAGACGAACGAACTGGCGCGGCCGTCGCAGGCGCCGGCCACGGGCGCGTTGTCGGTCGCGTCGCGTCGCTCGAAGCGAGGCGGGCCGCGCAAGTTCCTGTTCCTGCGCAACGCGAAGGCGCTCACCGGCCTCGCGATCCTCGCCTTCTTCCTGCTCATCGCGATCATCGGGCCATGGATCGCGCCCTACGACCCGAGCGCCCGTAGCGACGACGTGCTGCAGCCGCCGTCGTGGGAGCACTGGTTCGGCACGACGCACCTTGGTCAGGACGTGTTCTCGCAGATCCTCGTGGGTACGCGCGGCGTCATCGTCGTCGGCTTCGTCGCGGGCATCGTCGCGACGACCATCGGCGTGATCGTCGGCGTCACGGCCGGTTACGTCGGCGGTCTCGGCGACGAGAGCCTCTCCGTGCTCGCGAACGTGTTCCTCGTCATCCCGCAGCTGCCGCTCATCATCATCATCGCCGGGCAGCTGCCCACGGTGGGCGGAGTGACGGTCGCCCTCGTCATCGCGATCACCGGTTGGGCGTGGGGCGCCAGGGTGCTGCGCGCCCAGACACTCTCGTTGCGGCGACGGGACTTCGTCGAGGCGGCCCGCGCGAACGGCGAGCGCACCTGGCGCATCATCACGGCGGAGATCCTGCCGAACCTCACCGCGATCATCGCGGCGGGCTTCGTCGGCACCGTCGGCTTCGCGGTGCTCTCGCTGATCACCCTCTCGTTCATCGGCATCGGCAACACGGGCGAGTGGAACTGGGGCACCGTGCTCTACCAGGCGCAGTCGCAGCTCGCCCTGCAGCGGGGCGCATGGTGGTGGTTCGTGCCCGCCGGCCTCTGCATCGCCCTCCTCGGCATGTCGCTGACGCTCATCAACTTCGGCATCGACGAGTTCGTGAACCCGCGGTTGCGGTCAACGGGCCTGAACGCGAAGACGCTGCGCAAGCGCGGCATCCGACCCCGCATCGGCTTCACGCCGGTCGTGCGAGAAGCGAAGGAGGACCGGGCATGACGCTCACGAACCCCGGCAGCCCGCAACAGCTCACCGCGGTGAGCGACCCGGTGCTCGAGATCAGGAACCTCTCGGTCGACTACGGCTACGACGACGACCCCGTGCACGTGTTGCGGCAGGTGTCACTGACCCTCGGCCGCGGTGAGGTGCTCGGCCTCGCGGGCGAGTCGGGCTGCGGCAAGTCCACGCTCGCGTATGCCGCGACCCGCCTGCTGCCGCCGCCCGGCCTGATCACCGGCGGCGAGGTGCTCTTCACCGATCGCTCGGGCGTGCAGACCGACCTCCTGCGCCTGAACGACGCGCAGCTGCGCGCCTCACGGTGGCAGGACCTGGCGATCGTGTTCCAGGGTGCGATGAACTCGCTGAACCCCGTCTTTCGCGTCGGACGGCAGATCGCCGACGGCATCCGCGCGCATCGGCCGAACGTGACCCAGAAGGAGGCGCTCGAGCGTTCGGCGGAGCTGCTCGAGCTCGTCGGCATCGCACCCGACCGCCTGCGCTCGTACCCGCACCAGCTGTCGGGCGGCATGCGTCAGCGTGTGATGATCGCGATGGCGCTCGCGCTCGACCCGCAGGTGCTCATCATGGACGAGCCGACCACGGCGCTCGACGTCGTCATGCAGCGCCAGATCGTCGAGCAGATCGCCGACCTGCGCCAGCGGCTCGGCTTCTCGGTGATCTTCATCACGCACGACGTGTCGCTGCTCATCGAGATCGCCGACCGCATCGCGATCATGTACGCGGGCGAGATCGTCGAGGATGCCGCCGCGCTCGACGTCTACCACCGCCCGCGCCATCCGTACTCCTCGGCGCTGCTGCACTCGTTCCCGCCGCTTCGCGGGCCGCGACGCGAACTCATCGGCATCCCGGGCTCCCCACCCGACCTGTCGAAGCTCGGCGGCGGATGCCCCTTCCGCGACCGGTGCGCGTTCGCCTTCGACGCCTGCTCGACCGTTGGTCCCGAGCTCGTGCATCCCGCGGTGCCGGGCGACGACCCGCGCCGCTCGGTCGCGTGCCTGCGGCACGACCCGGCCGCCGTCGTCGCGGCGGGCGAGGTGCCCGCGCCAGTGCCCGCCGAGCTCTCGCTGCGCTGACGGTCGTCGTAGCCACCGAATCGGAGACGCGTGCATCGACCATCAACGGTGAAGGGGCCCGCTCACCAGAGCGGGCCCATTCATCCATGCCGAGGGTCAGTCGCCTCTCACGGGGCGACGCGGATGGTCACCGTGTCGGTCGTGGAGTTCCCGGCCTCGTCGGTGGCCCGGTAGACGAGCGTGTACACGGCTCCGACCCGGGCGCGCACCGCGAGCTCGGTGTTCGACACCACGGAGAGCTCGGCCTTGTAGCCGTGGGCCTGCGCATCGATGAGCTCGACGGTCACCGGGCCGCCCGAGTCATCCGTCGCCTCGATGTCGAGGGTCACCGTGCGCCACTTGTTGTTCGGCGGGAAGATCACGCTGGGTGAGGCCGTGACGTCGAGCTCGGGTGCCGTGGTGTCGGGCGGCGTGAGGTCGAGTCCGACGAGCACGGGGTCGTGATCGCTCGAGCGGAACGCGTCTGGCGCGTAGAGGGCGTCTTGCGCGGCCTTCTTGAACGTCATGTCGTAATCGATGAGGCTCGGCTCGTCGGCGTTGATGTGCCACACCGCGGCCTCGGTGACTTCGTCGGCGAGCTCGCTGCCCGCGAGGGCGTGGTCGAGGTAGCCGAGCTGTCCGTCGAACACGTACGAGTAGGCGAACTCGCCCTGGTCGCGGAGCAGCAGGTCGGTGTAGCCGGCGCCCGTGAGCACCTGGATCGGGTCCTCCTGGTCGTACGAGTTCAGGTCGCCGATGATGAGCTCCCGACCCGGCTCGGCTCCGGTCGGGCCGGTGGCGAGCCAGTCGACCATCGCCTGGGCCGCCATGGTGCGCACCCCGTTGCAGTTGCCCTGCCCGTTCGGGTCTTCAGGGTCGCCGACCGCCTCACAGCCGGAGCCCTTCGACTTCAGGTGGTTGACCGCCACGGTGACCTCTCCGCCCGTCTCGAGGTCGGTGAAGGTCTGCGCGAGCGCCGGCCGCTGGATGTCGAGGAATCGCGCATCGACCGACAAGTCGAGGGTTGCGAACTCGCCGACGAGCGCGACCTCCGACGGCTTGTAGATGAAGGCCGTCGTGATCGCGTCGGTGCCGAGCTTGCCGGTCTCGATCGCGTCGTACGTGCCGGCGCCCATCGTCGCGTTCAGCGCGTCGACGAGCGCGTTCACGGCGATGTCGGCGTTGTTCTCGATTTCGATGAGTCCGACGATGTCGGCGTCGAGCTGCGAGATCGCGCTGACGATCTTGGCCTCTTGGCGGTCGAACTCGGCGGCGGTGTCGGCACCGCGGTCGCCGAGGGTCGTGAAGTAGTTCAGCACGTTGAAGCTCGCGACCGTGGTCGTGCCGCCGACCTCGGGCACCGCGGGGCGCGGGTTCGCGACCTGGAAGTCGGCGCCCTCGGTGGGCTGCACGCGCCACAGGTCGAAGCGCCAGTCGAGCACGCCGGTGGCGTTCGTCACCAGGTCGCCGCTGCGGAACGTGTTCGTCAGGGAGAAGACCTCGCCGTTCGGGTGGATCGCCGGGTCGGGGTTCTCGCCGCTGCGACCGTCGTCGAGCGTGATCGCGTTGCGGGCGTTCGCCGCGGCGAGCGCGACCGCCTCGGCTGATCCGGCGTCGAAGACGGCGGTCGGCTGGTTCAGGCGCTCGGTTCCGAGCGTCACCTCACCGAAGCGGGCGTACTCGAAGGTCTCGCCGATGGTCAGCGCCTGCGGGAGGGTCACGCGCATGCCCTCGAGGGGCTCGTACGCTTCTGGCGCGGCGGGGAGCGTCAGCGCGGCGGCCTCGGGCAGTGCCGAGCCGGTCGCGCAGACGGCGATGTCGGATGCCGTGACCTCGGTCATGCCGAAGAACTCGCTCACCGTGCCGACGACGTGCACGACGTGACCCACGGCGACGTCGACCCCGCCGGGCGCGTAGACGAAGATGCCGTCGGAGGTCGTGGCATCCGAATCGCCCGCGTCCTGCACGTAGTACCCGTTGAAGCCGCCGGTCTGGAAGTCGCCGACGACGACGCCCTCGATCTCGACCGACTGGCCGGCGGCGGGTGAGACCGCGCCTGAGCCCTGCACGGAGCCGATCGTCACGAACGGCGCCTCGCAGTTCGCGCCGCCGGGCGGCTCAGGGTCGTCACCGACGGCGTTCGCCGCACCTGGGGTGTTCAGCGCCTCACCCTCGCTGAGGGTGCCGGTGTTGCCGGGGATACCCGCGAGGTCGAAGTCGTTGCGCACCCAGTCGGCGGAGGTGTCGGTGTCGGTGCCGTCGGCGATGCGTGACGCGCCGCCCGGGAAGGAGGAGAGGCCGTCGTAGGCGACGCCCAGAGTCGGCGTGCCGTATGCGCGGTCGCCCGTGCCGCCGTCGGTGACGGCGATCGAGTCGACGACGGTCAGGCCGGCGGAGGCGTCGAGCACGCCGTCGTCGTCGGCGTCGAGGTCGTTGCCGAGTGCGCCCGCGAAGTCGCGCACGAGCAGGAGCGAGATCGTGCCATTCTCGAGCGCGCCGTTGGCGAGTGAGGCGAGCGCACGCCCGTCGGCGTCGGGAGCGCCGAAGGCGATCACCTCGTCGACGAAGCCGAGGCTCGTGCCCGCGTCGCCCTCGACCTCGAGCACGCGGTAGGCGCTGAGGTCGGCGCCGGGCTCGGCGAGGAGCTCGACGTACTCCACGTCGGCGGTGCCGACCGTGTTCGCCGAGAACTCGTTGATCACGGGATCGGCCGGATCGACGTCGCCGCACGTCGCCGTGTGCGCGCCGAGTCCGTCGAACGTGTCGGTCGCGAACCCGACCCACTCGGCGGCGGGGTCGAAGGCGTCGTTCGTGACGGTGTCACCGGCGCACACCGTGGCTGCGCGCCGCAGGGTGTTGTCGGCGGTCGAGGTGAGCCCGGTGCCCCACTCGGTGCCGGGGTCGACGCCGACCTGCCCGAACGAGTCGACGATCACCGCGCCGCGCATGAGCACCAGGGCGTCGTCGCCGTTGAACCATCCGGCGCCGTTGGTCTGGTCGGCGACCGCGAGGATCGCCGGGCCCGCCGCCGACTGCGCCAGCACGTGCACCTCGCCCGCCGCGACCGTTCCGGTGAGCGGAATCGTCAGGCCCGCGGTCGTGGCGCCGTTGAAGTAGATCTTCACCGCGTACCCGCCGGCGGTGAGGTCGACGGCGGCCCCCGTGGCATTGGCGATCTCGATGGCCTTGTTGTTGGAGGTGCCCTCGATCACCTCGCTGATGATCAGGTCGTCCGCCGGCTCGGCCGCGGACGCCGGCGCCGCGGCCAGGCCGACGGCGAGCAGCGAAGCCGCCGCGATGGTGACGGTGACACGACGAACAGAGCGGATCATCAGGACTCCCTGCCTCACTGCGCGGAGGCCGACATGACTCCCGAGACGTCGCCAGACTAGGCGAGCGGTCGGCCGCGGGGAAGACTCGCCGGCGTCGCCGGCGTGCTGTTCCGCTGAATACCGGGTGAACGTACGCGGATGCGCGGGCGCAGGGGCATCCGTCGCTCAAGTGAGCAGGTCGCCCTCGAGACGCTCGACGGGCGGCTCAGACACCGCCGCGCGCGTTGTAGACGACCGCGTCGGAGGCGCCGAACGCGCGGAACACCTCGATCGCGTCATCGTGCCCGAGGCCGACGGCGACGCGGATGCCCCGACGCTCGAACTCGCCGACCCAATCGGCCGGCATCGGCCCCTCGTCGAACCCCGTGAGCTCCTCGACCTCGCGGCCCTCGCCCGCGATCGCGAGGCTCCGCACCCCCGCCCACATGGCGGCGCCGTAACACATCACGCACGGCCGCCAGTTGACGACGAGCTCGAGTTCGGCGCCGTCGGCGCCCAGGTCCCACCGGCCGAGCGCGCGCTGCGCGAGGCTCAGCGCCATGACCTCGGCGTGCATCGTGCTGAGGTTCGTGCCGAGCACCATGTTCACGCCCACCGAGACGAGGGCACCGGATGCCGCGTCGACGACGATCGCGGCGAACGGCCCGCCGTTGCCCGCCCGCCAGTTTCGGTCGGCCAGGCGGTTCGCGAGCCGCATGCGCTGCTCGGCGGTGGTGAGCGGCTCCGCGGCGAGCGCGGGCAGCTCGTCGACGAGCCACGGCGGCAGGGATGCGGAGAACTCGTCGCTGAGCGTGGACATACGCCACATTCTCCGCCCCGGCGCATCCGATCGCCAGCAGCGGGCACGGCTGGGTGCGTGTGCGGCGGCATCGACACAGCACGGACCTCGGTTACCTGTGCAGTATCCCGAACGCCCAAGGCGGGATCTGGTCGACCCACTCCTGACGTCTGGTGCGCCGCTCTGCCCTGGTCTCACGTCGTCTCGCGCGCCACTCCGCGAAGCGCGGTCGACGGGATCGCTCCTGCTCTGTTCCCCCGCGTTCGCTTGCGGACGCGCTGGGAGCCTGGAATCGAGCGTCGTTTCCGCTTGCTCCATCGATCGCTGACATCGCCCCGTCTCCGTTCCTAGTCACACCGGCTATTTGCATTCACCGGTGTCACCAGCTTGACGTTGGGAATTACACCTGTCAAGTGCTTATACTGGTGTCATGGGTGTGCAAACGGATCTGGCATTCCAGAAGGAAGACGACGTCATCCCGCCGGCTCTCCGGCTCGTGCGGGACTTCGTCAACACCGTCGAGTACCAAGTCGACGACGAGCGCTTGAATGAACCGAGCGATCTCAGCGAGTGGCTCGTCGAGCGGCAGCTCCTGAGATCAGCGGTCACCGTGACAGTTGAAGATCTCGACTTCGCGAAAACCCTGCGGGAGGGACTTCGCGGTGTGCTCGAACTGCACGCGGGCCACGATGCAGATGCATCGGCGATCCGACGACTCAATGAAGCGCTCGAAGAGCTGCCGGTACGCGTGTCATTCGGCGAGACCGAGACGTTCGGCCTCGTCCCTGCGAGCGCGGACCCGATTCGCGAAGCGCTCGGCGGCATGCTCGATGCGGTGCGCCAGTCGAGCGAGGACGGCACCTGGGCTCGACTGAAGGCCTGCGCTCGTGACTCGTGCCGCTGGGCGTACTACGACCACTCTCGCAACCGGTCGAGCAGATGGTGCACGATGGCGGGTTGCGGCAACGCCGTGAAGATGAAGAAGGCCTACGCCGCCCGAAAGGCACGCCCGCACGCGACCACCTGACAATCCGTGACGCCGACGCTGCGTCACGGATGGTCGCGACGGATGCAGCGACCGCGCATCTTTGCAAGCATGGGCGGATGGCCGCACGACCCCCCGCCCTCGTCGGAATCTCGCATGGCACCTCGTCGCCCGAGGGTCGCCGCGCCGTGCGTGGGCTGCATGACGCCGTCGTGGCCGCGGCCACCGAGCGGCATCCGGATGCCACGCCCACCGTTCGGCTCGGACACGTCGACGTCGAGCAACCCGACGTGCCGACGACGCTCGCGTCGCTCGACCCCGGCGAGCCCGCCGTCGTCGTGCCGCTGCTGTTGTCGGCGGGGTACCACGTGCATGTCGACCTGACCGAAGCGATCGCGGATACCGCGGGGTCCGGGCGGCGCGTCGTGCTCGCCGGTGCGCTCGGCCCCGACGACCGGCTCGCGGCGGTGCTCGCGCGACGGCTCGCCGCGGCGGGCGTCCGCGACGACGACTCCGTCGTGCTCTCGGTCGCCGGCTCGAGCGACGCGCGCGCCGTGCGTGATTGCCGCGACATGGCCGAGCGGCTCGCCGCGGCATCCGGTCGGGACATCCGCATCGGGTTCCTCTCGGCGGCCGAGCCGCTGCTGCCCGACGCTGTCGCCGCGGCACGAGCGGATGCCCCGGGCGCGCGCGTCGTCGTCGCGAGCTACCTGCTTGCGCCCGGGTACTTCCAGGATCTCGCCGAGCGCGCGGGCGCCGACGTCGTCACGCGGCCGCTGCTGGTCGTCCACGCGCCGGTGCCGCACGAGCTCGTCGAGATCGTGCTCGACCGCTACGACGCGGCGGTCGTCTAGCGGGCGTCTTCTTGCGTGATGTCGCGCAGCGCGTCGAGGTGACGGGAGAAGGCGGCGTGGCCGCTCGGCGTCAGCCGCAACCAGGTGCGCGGACGCATTTTGGCAAGTACTTTCCACCAAGGTCAAGATCGACTTGTCCTCCACATGCCCACTTGCGACAGACTTGTCCACAGCATAAGCGCTGATCAACCGCTATTTCTGGCGCACTCGAATGTCGGTGGATGGGTGCAGGATCAAAGCATGGAACAGCCACTCCACCAACTCGAGCGAGACTTCGCGGCGCTGCGAGACGGGTGGGCAGGGGCGCTGCCCGCGTTCGGTGCCATCGCCGGTTCGACGCAGGCGGAGTTCGAGCAGATGAGCGACGCCGGCCTGGTCGAGGTGACCGACCGGCTCGCTCGCATCCATCGCGAAATCGAAGCGATCCTGACCCGGGCCGCCGGCGAGATCGCGCGGCGGTCGGGCCCGGAGTTCGGCGACGCCGGCCTCGCGAAGACGCACGGCTTCCACAACGCGGCGCGGCTGATCGCGGCATCGCTCGGTGGGTCGCGTGCCGACGCTGCGAGACTCGTCGCGGTCGGCGCGGCCACCGCCGAGCGGCTGACATTCGGCGCAGAGCGGCTGCCGTCGAGGCATCCGCACGTGGCCGCCGCCCTGCACGACGCGGTGATCAGTGTCGACGCCGCTGCCGCGATCACGGGCATGCTCAACCGGGTCGCGCTCCGAGCCGACCCGGTCATCGCCGACGTCGTAGAAGCCGCACTCGTCGAGCTTGCCGCGAACGCGCCGCTCGAGCTGCTCCTGCGCGGAGTCCGCGAGGCCGAAGCCCGTCTCGACCACGACGGCGTCGAACCACGCGACGAGCTCCTCAGCCGAGCACGATCGCTCACGATGCGTGAAGACGGCAACGGCATGCTGCACCTGCATGCTCGGCTCGACCCTGAAACGGCCGCGCCGGTCAAGGCGGCGATCGATGCGCTCGTGAGCGACGTGCTCCGCCGCGAGCCCACTGCCTGCGACACGTCGCCGGTCATCGACGACCCGCGATCGATCCCGCAGATGCAGGCCGATGCACTTGCGGCGCTCGCCCTGCACGCGCTCGGCTGCACCCAGACCCTCACCCCGCTCGTGAAGACGACGGTCGTCGTGCGCATGAGCCTCGACAGCCTCACCGGTGCGCTCGGTCACGCGACCATCGACGGGCTCGACCAGCCGGTCTCCGCCGCCACGGCGCGTCGCATGGCCGCCGACGCCGAACTCATCCCAGCGGTCTTCGGGGGCGACAGCCTCCCGCTCGACCTCGGTCGCACCGCTCGCCTGTTCACGCGCGCTCAGCGCCTCGCCCTCGCCGAACGCGACGGCGGCTGTGCATCCTGCGGCCACAACATCACCTACGCGCACGCGCACCACATCCGCTGGTGGCAACGCGACACCGGGCCGACCGACCTCAGCAACGGCGTCAATTCCTAATACACCCCGTGCGAGTTCCGCCATGATTGCCTTGCCACAGGAGACTCACGCAATCGAGAGGTGGAGGAATGAGCGACGACTGGAACCTGAAAATTGAGTTGTCTGAGCTGCGACGAGCAATTGACCGCGTTCTTGATCACGTGGAGGAGGAGAACGGCGGCACGGTCACTATTCCAGCCGACTACTTCTGGTCCGTGCCCGCGTCGGACATCTACGACGTCAGCGCGCCGCCGGAATTGACCATCGGACAGTTGTCGGAGTCGTGGGACAACCTGAACGAAGAGCGTGCAGGGATGAGCAAGCACACGATCTCATTCGCCTCGGTCTGGCTGGGCGACATCATGAAAGCGATCGGGCACCACTCGGTGCCGTAATAGCGTCAATCGTCAAAAAGCCCTCATCGTGCATGGCTTGTCAGCGCGCCTGTATTGACATACTGACGGCATGGCGGAAATTGCTGGTCGCGAAGAGCTTTACGTGCCCGATCGATTCGAGCAGCTCCGCGAGGTGGGGACCGGGCAGTTGCAGTCGGTTGTATTTCCCGTCGAGAGCACTCTGTCTCGCTTTTCGGAGCGCTTCACCGACATGAGGGGCGCCCGCCGTGGAGGGTTCTGGATCGTCCGCGGCGCTCCTGGCTCCGGCAAATCGACATTCCTCGATACTGTTGGCCTCTTTCGAAGCCCGGTGACAACGATTCGTATCCCTTTTGACGCGGACATCGGGACTGAATTGCGCACCACCCCTCCGTCGCCCACCGCTCGCATCGTGGTGATCGAAGGTCGTGAAGCATTGCTCGATGTCAGCGAGGCGGCATTGGAGGCGTCGATGCACGCGATCAACACATTTGTGAGGTCGCCCGCTGGCTTGAACACCCTTGTCGTGTGGCCGACAAACACGGATGACTTGACGGACGCGCTTCTCGCACTCGGGAACCGGCTCGGCGGCCTCGCGCTTATGTCCGCGGATCCGGTCGTCCAATTCACGGGGCCAGATCCAAGCACATACATCCAGATTGCTGAGCGGACAGTCGGCGCACTCAACGAAGGTGCTTCCCTTACTGCGCTGGGTGTTTCTCAGGAGGAGGCTCAGGACTTGGTGTCGGCGGCACCCACTGTCGGTGACTACCTGACACTCCTGCGGGCGAAGCTGATTCAGAACGGCGCTCATGTGCGCGAACTGCTAGCAAACGAGCAGCCTCGTGTCTGGACTGTCGTGATCGCAGGAAATGATCCAGAGGGCGACGTGGCTGCACTGACGCGCGGCGGATTCGCGTATGCGGACGTGGATCGGCTGCTGACCGCTACAAACGCAAACGTCGTAGCCGAGATCCGGTCGCAGCCGGACACCATCGGCATCCTAGGTACGGTTCTCGACGCCAAGATCTTGCACATCGAGATGCTGGCGATTTTGGCCATCGCACGCACGTTTGCTGACGACGCACTTCGTGCCGAGATGCGAGCCCAGGGCCTTTCGGTTAGCAGAGACGCTTCGGCCTCCGAACGGCTGAGGGCAAGTCAGCTCGGGCTCATCCTCAATGGGGATTCACTGGGCACGCGTCGGCGGGGCGGGCGAGCTGGCAGCAGCACACTGACAGCCTTCCGAGGCCTCGCGAGCATTGCGCAGAATAGGGACGGGCTATTGAACCGCGCGATCGGCGAAGCAGTTGTTCAAACTGGGCTAGCGGATTCATATGAACTGGAAGTTGAGATCGGAAGCGACTTCAGATTTCAAAGCGACGTGCTTCTCCGGCGCGGAGACGATCGGATTCGTCTCGAAATCATGTGGCGGACCGAGACTGGGCAAGCAGCCATCTCCAACTATGTGCTCGGCAAGCTCCGCAACTACGCGAGGGCAATCGGACTGATGTCCTAAGAACGCGCCCTAGGCGCGCCCTTGACTTGAATCTGCAACATAACTCGGGAGTCCTGTAACGCCGTCGTCGGCAAGCGTTCACCCCCGCCAGGGGGTGAACGCGCGGCAGTTTGTGCCCCGCTCGTGGTGTTGATGAATGTCGGTGGGCTCGGGTTTACTGGAACCAATCTCGGTTAAGGGGCATCCCAGATCCCGTCGGGAGGACAAATGAGACTGAGCGAGGAGCCCTTGTCTGGGAGGGCTGCGCGACACTAATCGGCCAGTGCCCGTCGCGCGAAAGCTACCCATCCCCGTTTGGGCCGACCTCTTGTCGGCGCCATCGAACGGGTTCTCGTGTCAGTCTCTCCCGCACCCTCATCTCTGTCCTTTCTCGCACGCCCGGACGCGGGTTGGTCCTTCACGCTCTGCCCAACCGCAGGCGAGGGCGGCGGCTCGTTCCAACGTTCAGTGCGCCACGTTCCGGAGTACGTCGCACGAGGCGCAGCGAAGGATCCCGAACGCGCCATAGCGGAGGCAGGTCGGCGTGCGAGGTCACGTCTTCGTCGGTACTGCGCTGCAAACCGGTTGAACCGACTGGGCACGTTGACGTATCGCGGCGTGGGCAATCATGACCCGGCGCTGCTCCGCGAACATCTGGGTGACTTCTTCCGGAACCTCCGGGATGGTCTGGGCGGCAACCCGTTGCCGTATGCGTGGGTGCCGGAGTGGCACAAGACCAACCACGGGCTGCATGCGCATTTCGCGGTGGGGAAGTACATCAAGCGGCGGCTGATCGATGAGGCGTGGGGTCACGGGTACATCGGAATCAAGTTGATCGGCGACCTGCCGGTCGGTGCGGGCGCCTTGTCCGAGGCCCGCATCGCGGCGACGTACCTGTCGAAGTACGTTGCAAAGACGTTCGCGGATCCGGTCGCCCGTGACCTGGGCTTGCATCGGTATGACGTCGCGCAGGGCTTCCAGCCCGAACGGATCGGCCTCACGGGCACGTCGGCGCAGGCCGTGGTCGATGAGGCATCGGAGTTGATGGGCGGCGACCCGTTCACCCGGTGGTCGTCGTCGGAGAATCCGGACTGGCAGGGCGCTCCCGCGATCTGGGCTCAGTGGGGCCGCTGATGCTCAACGTTGATCTGGAATCAGTGCGGGCATGGTTGGTCGCCTCGTGTGTGGCACAAGGCGTGCCGGTGCACCTGACAGATCCGGCAATCGTGTCCCGGCTCGGGGTGCTGCTCGGGGCGTCCGGGGGACGCGGCGTGCAGCCCCGGAGGGGCGCCGCCGCGACCCCGGAGCCCCTAGGAGGCCCAGTGGGGAACGATGCGGGAAGGGTCGAGGGTTCGGGCTCCTGACCTGCCCGGAAGGATCGTCGCGTGCTCCACGACGGCACGAACGATCGCATGCTGCCGGTCGAGGTTCAGCTGATCCCACGAGCCCATCAGCGCGGCGCCATTCCCGACGAGCCCATCGAGGGCGTGGGTTCCGCTGATCTGATCGAGTTGTCGTTGTGCAGCGACCACGCGTGATTCAGCGGGCTTGCGCGCGGCGAGGAGTTCGGCTCGGGAGATCTCGCCTGTACCGAACATCTCGGCGAGCTCGCTCAACGTTGACTGTGCCGCCGCAAGCTCGGTCACGAGTGCGGAGTGTCGTTCATCTGCGGCGGCGCGTCCGGCAAGGGTGTCGGACATTGCGGGGGTGTCCAGCCGGAGCAGCACGGCAGCCGCGATCCATTCCTCGACCGGCTGGGCCACAACGGTCAGCCCGCCGCAACCGCCGTGATCGGGGCCGGACATGCACACGTAGCGGCGGCGATCCTGCCTGGCGGAACTGTAGAGCCGATTCCCACACTTACCGCATCGGAGGAGCCCGCTGAGCAGGTAGCGGCGGGGTGCTCGGCGCCCGGTGCGCTGCTTCGATCGCATGGTAGCGAGGATCTGCTCGTGCTCGCCCGGGCTGATGATCGCCGGCCACGCTGCGGGGCCGGCGGGTTCGCCGAGATGATCCCGGATCCCGGCGATCCGCCCGCCTGCGAGGATCTGGCGCAGAGTCGGCGTGCGCCATTCCGCGGCCTTCGCCATTGTTGGGATCTGCTGCTCGTTCATCCACGTCACCAGCGACCGCAGCGATTCACCCGCGAGGAACCGAGCCACCAGTTGGCGAATGATCTCGGCCTCGGATTCCCGGACCGTGAGCTTGTCGGGCTCATACCCGAACGGGCGCTGTGCCCCGCCGTTCGGCTTGCCCTGCTCGACGTTCTGCTGGATCTTCCGTTTGATGCGCGCCGACTTCCGGGCGGACTCGTTCGCCGCGACGGCTGCCGTGATCCGGGCAACGAGCATGCCGTTGTCATTGCCGAAGTCGATATCCGACGTGACGGTCGCCAACTGTTCGACCCCGGCCCGATCGCACAGCTCAACGAACTGCTCCCACTCCATCGGGCGGCGCGTCAGCCGATCCTGGTGATACGCGACGACTGCATCGATGCGGCCCGCTTCGATGTCGGCGAGCATTCGGGCGTACTCGGGTCGCTGCTTGCCCCGGTAAGCGGAGACGTCATTGTCCACGTACTCGGCGGCGACGGTCCAGCCTCGGTCGGCGGCGAGTCGGCGGCAGTCCTCGAGCTGGCGTGCCACACCCAAACCTTCGCCCGTCTGATCGCTCGATATGCGGGCGTAGATTGCTGCAGACTTCACCGTCTTCATAGAGGTCACATTAGTGATTGACGGGCAACGGGGTGATGCTGTGCAGCTTCTGCCACCGCCAGATCCATCGTCACGGATGCGAGATTCGCGGCGATCGCAACCGGATCTGGTTCATCCCACCGCCGCACATCGACCCGCACCGTACACCTCGGCCCGGCGGACGGGCACGATTCGAGGTGGCTGCGGCGCTGAGCGCGTGAGCGGCTGACGCGGCATCCGGCCGCCTGCCCCCGGCCAAGGTGTCAAGACTGTGACGCAATGCGACGCACTGCGACGGGCCGTGACGCAGCGTGACAGGGGCAGTCGTCACGAACGTGCCGCTGCCGCCCGCCTCGCTTAGCGTCTCCCCATCGGCGGCGAACCCGCCACGTCCGGCTGACACAGGACCGGATGACACAGAACCAGACGACACAGACCGAGCACCATCGGGGAGGCAGACGTGACGCTGCGCGAAGCGAGCACCACCACGCACCGTGCCGAGGCGCGCCCGCCGCGGCCCCCGAGCCGTCCGAACGGCCAATGGAAGATCGACGGCACCGCTCCGCTCAACGGCAACGAGGAGTGGAAGCAGGCCGACAACGGCCTGAGTGTGCGCGACCGCATCGAGAAGCTCTACTCGAAGGGCGGGTTCGCGTCGATCGACCCAACCGACCTGCACGGCCGTTTCCGCGTGTGGGGCCTGTACACGCAGCGCAAGCCGGGCATCGACGGGGGCCGCACCGCGACCCTCGAGCCGCACGAGCTCGAAGACGAGTACTTCATGCTCCGCGTGCGCATCGACGGCGGGCAGCTCACGACCGAGCAGCTTCGCGTGATCGCCGACATCTCGATCGACTTCGGGCGCGACACCGCCGATCTCACCGACCGCCAGAACGTGCAGTTGCACTGGATCCGCGTCGAGGACGTGCCCGAGATCTGGCGGCGCCTCGAGGCCGTCGGACTCGGAACGACCGAGGCCTGCGGCGATGTGCCCCGCGTGGTGCTCGGCTCGCCGGTCGCCGGCATCGCCGCCGACGAGTTGATCGACCCGACCGCGCAGATCGACGCGATCACGAGCCGGTTCATCGGCGACGAGACGCTCGCCAACCTTCCGCGCAAGTTCAAGACGGCCATCACCGGCCACCCCAGCCAAGACGTCGTGCACGAGATCAACGACGTCGCGTTCGTCGCGGTTGCTCACCCCGAACTCGGCATCGGCTACGACCTGTGGGTCGGCGGCGGGCTCTCCACCACGCCGCGGCTCGCCGAGCGCCTCGGCGTCTTCGTCGCCCCCGACCGCGTGGCCGAGGCCTGGCACGGCGTCGCCCAGATCTTCCGCGACTACGGCTACCGGCGCTTGCGCAACAAGGCGCGCCTCAAGTTCCTGCTCGCCGACTGGGGCACTGAGAAGTTCCGCCAGGTGCTCGAGGCCGAGTACCTCGAGTCGCCGCTGCCCGACGGCCCCGCGGCGCCCAAGCCGCTCGCGCACGGCGATCACGTCGGCGTGCACCGCCAGAAGGACGGCCGGTTCTACGTCGGCGCGACGCCGATCGTCGGCCGCGTCTCGGGCCCGACCCTCGCCAGGCTCGCGGAACTCATCGAAGCGCACGGCTCATCGCGCCTGCGCACGACGCCGCACCAGAAGATCGTCATCCTCGACATCCCCGAAGATCGCGTCGAGTCGCTCATCACGGGCCTCGACGAGCTCGGCCTCTCAGCCCGGCCGAGCCTCATCCGCCGCGGCACGATCGCCTGCACGGGCATCGAGTTCTGCAAGCTCGCGATCGTCGAGACCAAGGCGTTCGCGACCGCGGCCGTGCTCGATCTCGAGCGCACGCTCGACGGCTTCGACCTGCCGCACCCGATCAGCCTGCACGTCAACGGCTGCCCGAACTCGTGCGCGCGCATCCAGACGGCGGACATCGGCCTCAAGGGCCAGCTGATCATGGATGACGACGGCCAGCAGGTGCCCGGCTACCAGGTGCACCTCGGCGGCGGGCTCGCGACGGCCGATCGTGAAGAGGCGGGTCTCGGCCGCACGGTTCGCGGACTCAAGGTGGCCGCCGACGGCATCGCCGACTACGTCGAGCGGGTCGTCAAGCGCTTCCTCGACAGCCGTGACGCCGAGGCCGACGAGACGTTCGCCGAATGGGCGCACCGCGTCGACGAGGAGGAGCTGCGATGAGCGTGTCACTCGCCCCCCGGGCCGCCACGCTGCGGTCGCGCGACGAGCTGCGGGCGATCGCCGAGGCGGGCAACGTCGAACTCGGCAGCCTCACCGGCCACGAGGCATCCGCTGCCGAAGTCGTCGCCTGGGTCGCCGAGCACTTCGCGACGGATGCCGCAGCGATCGCCTGCTCGATGGCCGACGCCGTGCTGCCGCACGTCGTCGCCGAACGCCTGCCCGGCATCGACGTGCTCTTCCTCGACACGGGGTACCACTTCACCGAGACGCACGTCACGCGCGACGAGGTCGCCCGGGCGCTCGACGTGCGGGTCGTCGACGTGCTGCCCGAGCGAACCGTCGCGCAGCAAGAAGCCGAGTTCGGCGCGAAGCTGTTCTCCCGCGATCCGGCGCAGTGCTGCGCCATGCGCAAGGTCGCCCCGCTGCAGCAGGCGCTCTCGGGCTACGAGCTGTGGTTCACGGGTGTGCGTCGTGAAGAGGCGCCCACCCGAACGACCACCCCGCTCGTGCAGTGGGACGACCGCAACGGTCTCGTCAAGGTGAACCCGCTCGCCGCGTGGAGCTTCGACGAGCTGACCGACTACGCGGGCGTGCACCAGGTGCCTGTGAATCTTTTGATGTCGCACGGCTACCCCTCGATCGGTTGCGAGCCGTGCACGAAGCCCGTCGCCGCGGGCGAAGACCCGAGGTCGGGCCGCTGGGCGGGCCTCGCCAAGACGGAATGCGGGTTGCACCTATGAGCGCCACCGACACGATCGCCACGAGCACGCAGCTCGACGCGCTCGACGCACTCGAGTCCGAGGCCATCCACATCATCCGCGAGGTCGTCGCCGAGTTCGAGCGGCCCGTGCTGCTCTTCTCCGGCGGCAAGGACTCCGTCGTCGTGCTGCACCTCGCCGCCAAGGCGTTCTGGCCGGCGCGCGTGCCGTTCCCCGTGCTGCACGTCGACACGGGGCACAACTTCCCCGAGGTCATCGCGTTCCGCGACGAGACCGTCGCGCGCCTCGGCATCCGTCTCGAAGTGGCATCCGTTCAGGACTACCTCGACGACGGCCGCCTGCAGGAGCGTGCCGACGGCACCCGCAACCCGCTGCAGACGCAGCCCCTGCTCGACGCGATCGCGGCGGGGAGGCACGACGCCGTCTTCGGCGGCGCCCGCCGCGATGAAGACAAGGCCCGCGCCAAGGAGCGCATCCTGAGCCTCCGCGACGAGTTCGGCCAGTGGGACCCGCGCAACCAGCGCCCCGAGCTCTGGGACCTCTACAACGGTCGTCACACCGTCGGCCAGCACGTGCGCGCGTTCCCCATCTCGAACTGGACCGAGCTCGACGTGTGGCGTTACCTCGAGCGCGAGCAGATCGCGCTGCCGCCGCTGTACTTCGCGCATGAGCGCGAGGTGTACCGCCGCGACGGCATGTGGCGCGCCGTGAGCGACGTGTCGCCCGCGCGTCCGGGCGAGGTCGTCGAGACGCGCACCGTGCGGTACCGCACCGTCGGCGACATGAGCTGCACGGGCGCGGTCGAGTCCGACGCGGCATCCGTCGCCGACGTCGTCGCCGAGGTCGCCACGTCGACCATCACCGAGCGGGGCGCGACCCGCGCCGACGATCGCATCTCCGAGGCCGCCATGGAGGACCGCAAGAAGGACGGGTACTTCTGATGACCGACGCCACGCATACGACGCCCGCCCAGAGCACGCTCTTCCGCTTCGCGACCGCCGGTTCCGTCGACGACGGCAAGTCCACGCTCGTCGGCCGCCTGCTGCACGACTCGAAGGCGATCCTGGCCGACCAGCTCGAGTCGGTCGCCCGCACCTCCGCCGAGCGCGGCTTCGGCGGCGAGCCGGGCGCGATCGATTTCGCCCTGCTCACCGACGGGCTCCGCGCCGAGCGCGAGCAGGGCATCACGATCGACGTCGCCTACCGCTACTTCTCGACGGGCCGCCGCTCGTTCATCCTCGCCGACTGCCCCGGCCACGTGCAGTACACCCGCAACATGGTCACTGGCGCGACCACGGCCGACGCCGTCGTGGTGCTCATCGACGCGCGCAAGGGCGTGCTCGAGCAGACCCGCCGCCACCTCGCGGTCGTGCAGCTGCTGCGAGTGCCGCACGTGATCATCGCCGTCAACAAGATCGACCTGCTCGGCTACGACGAGCGGGCCTTCACGACGGTGGCCACGGATGTCTCCGCGCTCGTGCGCGAGTTCGGCCTGCCCGAGGCGCACGTCATCCCGGTGTCGGCCCTTGCGGGCGACAACGTCGTCGACCGCTCGGCGAACACGCCCTGGTACACCGGGCCGAGCCTGCTCGAGCTGCTCGAGTCGCTGCCCTCGCTCGATGAGTTCGAGACCGAGCTCGAGGCGCTCCGGATGCCGGTGCAGCTCGTCATCCGCCCGCAGGGCGCCGTGGCGCCCGGCGTCGACGACCCCGAGCTCTTCCGTGACTATCGCGCCGTGGCGGGCCGCATCGCGTCGGGCACCGTGCGGGTCGGCGACGCCGTGCAGGTGTTCCCTGGCGGCGCGACCACGACCGTCACGGGCATCGACGCCGGGCCGCGCGAGCTCGACGAGGCATCCGCCCCGCAATCCGTGTCGCTGCGCCTCGCCGACGAGCTCGATGCCGCTCGCGGTGCGGTCGTGGTGGCCGCCGGCGCACTGCCGGCGCCGCGCCGCGAGCTCGACGCTTCGCTGTTCTGGCTCGCCGCGACGCCGCTCCGGCCCGGCGCACGCGTGCTCGTGAAGTCGGGCACGAGCACCGTGCAGGCGATCGTGGCGACCATCCACGGCCGCCGCGACCTCGACTCGCTCGCCCTCGAACCGGCCGACGGGCTCGAGGTCAACGACATCGGACAGGCGACCATCCGCCTCGCGTTCGAGCTGCCCGTCGACGAATACGCCGCGCACCGCCGCGCGGGCGCGTTCCTCGTCATCGACCCGCAGAGCGGCGCCACCCTCGCCGCCGGGATCGTCACCGCACCGGTGACCCACCAAGCCGGCACCGCCGGAACCAGCACGACCACCACCGACACCGAAGGAGCAGCAGCATGACCGCATCATCACGCGTCAATTCCCGCCTCGGACTCGTCGGCGGCATGATGCTGGCCATCGCGATCGTCGCCGCGGCCGTGCTCGCCCTGAGCGGATGCGCTCCTCAGGCGGCCGCAGGTGAGGGGGCGGATGCCTCGGCGAACGCCTCGACCGAGCCAGCCGCCGAGCTGCGCCTCGGCTACTTCGCGAACGTCACCCACGCGCCGGCGCTCGTCGGCCTGGAAGAGGGCCTCTTCGCCGACGCGCTCGGCGACGCCACGCTCACGACCCAGGTCTTCAACGCCGGGCCAGCCGCGATCGAGGCCCTCTCGGCCGGCGCGATCGACGCCACGTACATCGGCCCGAACCCGTCGATCAACACGTTCATCCAGTCGGGCGGCCAGTCGGCGCACATCGTCGCCGGTGCCGCCACCGGCGGCGCGGCGCTCGTCGTGCGCGACGGCATCGACTCGGCCGACGACCTCGAGGGCACGACGCTCGCGACGCCGCAGCTCGGCAACACGCAAGACGTCGCGCTGCGCTCGTGGCTCGCCGGCGAGGGCTTCGAGACCGACACGACGGGCGGCGGCGACGTGCACATCACGCCGACCGACAACGCGCAGACGCTCACCCTGTTCCAGCAGGGCGGGATCGACGGCGCGTGGCTCCCCGAACCGTGGGTCTCGCGCCTGCTCGCCGACGGCGGCAACGGCGCACACGTGCTCGTCGACGAGGCCGACCTCTGGGACGACGGTGCGTTCCCCACGACCGTGCTGCTCGTGCGCGCCGAGTTCCTCGCCGAGCACCCCGAGACCGTCGAGGCGCTGCTCGAGGGCCACGTGGCATCCGTCGCCTGGCTCGACGAGCACGCCGACGAGGCGCCGACCGTGATCAACGCCGCCCTCGAGGCGGAGACGGGCAAGCCGCTCGCCGATGACGTCATCACCCGCGCACTCGAGCACGTGACCTTCTCGGTCGACCCGCACGCCGAGACCTTCGCGGCACTCGTCGAGAACGGCCTCGAGGCCGGCACGCAGAAGGAGGGCTCGATCGACGGGCTCTTCGACCTACGCCTCCTCAACGCGCTGCTCGAGGCCGACGGCGGCCACCCGGTCTCGGCCGGCGGCCTCGGCGAGGAGTAGGAGCACCCATGAGCGGGCAGACGGCCATCCGCATCGAGCAGGTGGGCAAGCGCTTCGGCGCCGGCCCCCTCGTGCTCGACGACGTGAACCTCGAAGTCGCGTCGGGTGAGTTCGTCTGCCTGCTCGGCGCCTCCGGCTGCGGCAAGTCGACGCTGCTGAACCTGATCGCGGGACTCGACCGACCGACGAGCGGCAGCATCGACGTGCCCGCCGAGGGCGCCGCCGTGATGTTCCAAGAGTCGGCGCTCATGCCCTGGCTCACCGCTCGGCAGAACGTCGAGCTCGCGCTGCGCCTCCGCGGCGTCGCTCGCTCGGCCCGGCGCGGCGAAGCCCTCGAACTGCTCGACACCGTGAACCTCGCGGATGCCGCCGAGAAGCGCCCGCACGAGCTCTCGGGCGGCATGCGACAGCGCGTCGCCCTCGCTCGCGCCCTGGCTCAGGACCGACCGGTGCTCCTCATGGACGAGCCGTTCGCCGCGCTCGACGCCATCACCCGAGACCTCCTGCACGAGGAGCTCGAACGGGTGTGGCGCCGCACCGGCCGCACGATCGTGTTCGTCACCCACAACGTGCGCGAGGCCGCACGGCTCGGGCAGCGCGTGGTGCTGCTCTCGAGCCGCCCCGGACGCGTCGCGGGCGAGTGGCGCATCGCCGAGACATCCGGCCGCCGCATCGAGTCGCCCGAGGTCGCGGCGCTCTCGATCGAGATCACCGACGAGCTCCGAAAGGAGATCCGCCGAAATGCCGCATGACACCGCAGTGCTCGAGGCGGAGGCCCGCACCCCCGAGGCATCCGCCCATGACGACCTCCGCAGCCTCGAAGCCGGCCTCGACCGCCTGCAGACCGACCCTGATCGCGTCCCGAGCTTCTGGCGTCGCTTCACGACGAGCGTGCTGCCGCCCATCCTCTTCGTGGTCGCGCTCGTCGCGGCGTGGCAGCTCTACGTGGTGATCGCGCAGCCCCGCCCCGACATCGTGCCGAGCCCGCTCGCCGTCGCCACCGCGATCGGCGACGCCTGGGAGAGCGGGCGCCTGCAGCTCGCGGTCGTCACGAGCCTCGAACGTGGCGTCTTCGGCTTCCTCATCGCGGTGCTCGTCGGCACGCCGCTGGGCCTGCTGCTCGCCGAGGTGAAGCCGTTGCGCCGCGCGATCGGCCCGATCATCTCGGGCCTGCAGGTGCTGCCGTCGGTCGCGTGGGTGCCCGCTGCGATCCTCTGGTTCGGCCTCACGGATGCCACGGTGTACTTCGTCGTGCTCATGGGCGCCGTGCCGTCGATCGTCAACGGCCTCATCGCGGGCGTCGAACAGGTGCCCCCGCAGCTGCGGCGGGTGGGCACGGTGCTGGGTGCGGGTCCGGGACGCCTCGCCGCCCTCGTCGTGCTCCCCGCCGCCCTCCCCGGCTACGTGGCCGGCCTCAAGCAGGGCTGGGCGTTCTCGTGGCGCTCGCTCATGGCCGCCGAGATCATCGCCACGGGCGGCACCATCGGCTTCGGGCTCGGCTCGATGCTCGACCAGAGCCGCGAGCTCGCCGACCTCGCGAGCGTGCTCGCGACGATCCTCGTGATCCTCGCGATCGGCATCCTCATCGAGCTCGTCTTCTTCGCCCCCCTCGAGCGGCGGATGCTCCGCCGCCGGGGCCTGCTCCAGGGAGGCACGAAGTGAACCGCCGCGAAGCGGCACCGCAGGTCTCGGCGCTCCGCGTCAAGCGCATCCGTACTGCAGGAAATTGGGAGGCAAAGGCACGTGACAGCGCGCGTGGGTCCCAATCTCCTGAATTGGGCGAGGCGACCGCGCCGCTCGACGAGCGGAAGGGCCGCGTCACGCTCGTCGGCGCCGGCCCCGGCGACCCGGGCCTGCTCACGATTCGCGGCTTGCGCGCCCTCGAGGCGGCCGACGTCATCGTGGCCGACCGGCTCGGCGCCCGCGCGGTGCTCGACGAGTTCGGGCCGACGCTGCGCGCCGAGGTCGTCGACGTCGGCAAGCTCCCCGGCCACCACGCCGTGCCGCAGGACGCGATCAACGCGCTGCTCGTCACCCTCGCCCGCGACGGCAAGCACGTCGTACGCCTGAAGGGCGGCGACCCGTTCATCTTCGGACGCGGCAGCGAGGAGGTCGCGTTCTGCCGCGACGCCGGCGTGGCGGTCGAGGTCGTTCCCGGGGTCACGAGCGCGATCTCGGTGCCGGCGATCGCCGGCATCCCCCTCACCCATCGCGGACTCGCCACGACCTTCACCGTCGTCACGGGCCACGACCAGATCCAAGCGCTCGGCGGCGCACGCGACCACACCGTCGTGCTCCTGATGGGCATCGGTACGCTCGCGAACTCCGCCATCACCCTCGCCCGCGGCGAGCGCGGCCCGGGCTGCCCGGTCGCGATCGTCGAGGACGGCTACGGGCCACGCCAGCGCGTGACCGTCGGCACGCTCGACACGATCGCACTGCAGGCGGCCCGCCGGGGCATCCGCTCGCCCGCCGTCGTGGTCGTCGGCGACGTCGTCACCCTCAGCCCGTACGCACCCGAGGCGCTCGAAGCGCCCGCCGCACACCATCGAAAGGCACCGCAGCAATGACCCGTCCCCTCCGCGTCGCGATCGGCGGAGCCGGCCCCGCCGGCATCTACGCCGGCAACATCCTCCGCCGCCAGGTCGCCGAGTCGGGCGGCGAGGTCGCGATCGACCTGTTCGAGTCGCTGCCGGCGCCCTACGGGCTCATCCGCTACGGCGTCGCACCCGACCACCCCCGCATCAAGGGCATCGTGAACTCGCTGCACGAGATGCTCGACTCCGGCGACCTGCGCCTCATCGGCAACGTCGAGATCGGCCGCGACCTCGAGGTCGCGGAATTGCGCGC
The DNA here is from genome assembly GCF_030817175.1 of Agromyces ramosus. Lineage (NCBI taxonomy): Bacteria > Bacillati > Actinomycetota > Actinomycetes > Micrococcales > Microbacteriaceae > Agromyces > Agromyces ramosus. The sequence goes on from NZ_JAUSYY010000001.1 coordinate 1,643,301, forward strand.
ACGGTACGACGCCGTGATCTTCGCGACGGGCGCGCTGCGCGATGCACCCCTCGACATCCCGGGCATCGAGGCCCCCGGGTCGTACGGCGCCGCCGACTTCGTCGCCTGGTACGACGGCCACCCCGACGTGCCGCGCGAGTGGCCGCTCGAAGCGCAGTCGATCGCGGTCATCGGCAACGGCAACGTCGCCCTCGACGTCGCGCGCGTGCTGGCGAAGCATCCGAAGGACCTGCTGCCGACGGATGTCCCGGCGAACGTCGTCGCCGGGCTCGAGGCGTCGCCCGTCACCGACGTGCACGTCTTCGGCCGTCGCGGACCCACCCACGTGAAGTTCACCCCCATCGAGCTGCGCGAGCTCGGCGAGGTGCCCGACGTCGACGTGATCGTCTACGACGACGACTTCGAGCGCGCCGCGAACGACCCGCACGCCGAGCAGCTGCTCGCCTCGAACAACCAGGTGAAGGTGATGACCCGCACGCTGAACGGCTGGCGCAAGCCCGCCGACTGGCAGCCGACCGCATCCCGCCGCCTGCACCTGCACTTCCTGCACGCACCGGTCGAGGTCGTCGGCGATGGTCGCGTCGAGGCCGTGCGGTTCGAGCGCACGCGACCCGTCGGCGACGGCAGCGTCGAGGGCACCGGCGAGTTCGTGGAGTACCCCGTGCAGGCCGTGTACCGCGCGGTCGGCTACGCGAGCTCGCCGCTGCCGGGAGTGCCGTTCGACGAGCGGCGGGCCGTGATCCCGAACGACGGCGGGCGCGTGCTCGACGCCGCCGGTTCACCGCTGCCCGGCGTCTTCGCGACCGGGTGGATCAAGCGCGGGCCCGTCGGACTGATCGGCCACACGAAGGGCGACGCGCTCGAGACCGTCGCGAACCTGCTGGCGGATGCCGCGGCCGGCGCGCTGCCCGCACCGGCCGTGTCGCCCGGCGCCGACGGCGACGAGGTGCTCGAGCTGCTCGAGGCGCGCGGCGTGCCGTTCACGACCTGGGCCGGCTGGCTCGCGCTCGACGCGCACGAGCGCGCGCTCGGCGAGGCATCCGTCGCCGCCGTCACCCGCGAGCGCATCAAGGTCGTGCCCCGCGACGAGCAGGTGTCGATCTCGCGCGACGGCGCGCTCGCACTGTCATGACGTACGTCATCGCACTGCCGTGCGTCGATGTGAAGGACCGCGCGTGCATCGACGAGTGCCCGGTCGACTGCATCTACGAGGGTGAGCGGTCGCTGTACATCCACCCCGACGAATGCGTCGACTGCGGCGCCTGCGAACCGGTCTGCCCCGTCGAGGCGATCTACTACGAAGACGACCTGCCCGACATGTGGGCCGACTACTACAAGGCGAACGTCGAGTTCTTCGACGAGATCGGCTCACCCGGCGGCGCCGCGAAGACCGGCATGCTCGACTTCGACCACCCGCTCGTCGCCGCGCTGCCGACGCAGGTCGAGGCGCATGGCTGAGGCGCCGGGCGCAGAGGTCGTCGTCGACGCGCTCGTCATCGGCGGCGGACCCGCGGGCCTCTCGGCCGCGCTGAACCTCGGCCGCGCTCGCGCGAGCGTGCTCCTCGCCGATGCCGGACGCCCCCGCAACGCGGCAACGCTGCGCTCGCACGGCTTCCTCACGCGCGACGGCGTGCCGCCGATCGAGCTGCGCAAGCTCGGGCTGGCCGAGCTCGCGGCCTACCCCGACGTGCAGATCGCCGCGCGCACGCCCGTCTCGACGCTCGCCTCGGTGACGGATGCCCCCGACGGCATACGCTTCCTCGCAACGCTTGCGGGCCGCGGCGCCAGCGCACCCGCCCGTGTCGCCGCCCGCTCCGTACTCGTCGCCACCGGACTCCGCGAGACGCTGCCCACCATCCCGAGCATCCGCGCCTACTACGGCATGACGCTCTTCAGCTGTGCCGCGTGCGACGGCTGGGAACTGCGCGACCGCCCCCTCGCACTCATCGGCGAGACCGGCGACCTCGCCACCCGCGCGCTCCTCATCTCACGCTGGACCGATGAGCTGACGGTGTTCACGGGCGGCGCGCCGGTCGTCGACGTCGCCGAGGAGGCGCATCTCGCCAGTCGCGGCATCCGCGTCGACCGCCGTCCGATCGACGACCTCGAGGGCGAGCGCGGCACCGTCTCAGCGGTGCGCCTCGCCGACGGCGACCGCGTGCCCATCGCGGGCGGCTTCGTGCGGCCCGCGTGGCATCCGTCGCTCGAGTTCCTCACGGGCGTCGCGCCCGAGGTCGATGCCGACGGTCACCTGGTGACGGATGCCTCGGGGCGCACGAGCATCGTCGGCCTCTACGCCGCGGGCGACGCCGCGTGCCCGGGGCCACAGCAGCTCATCGTCGCCGCCGGAGCCGGCGCTCGTGTCGCGGCCGTGCTCACGCACGACCTCCTCGGCGTCACGACCGCGCACTGAGCGCGGGCATCCGCGCCCGCACCCCGCACCCCGCACGCCGCATCCGGTTCCAAGACAGGCACCTCGAACGGCGTGTCGCCGCGCTCTTCCTGTCTTGAGCACGAGAGCCATGCAATGGCGCCCGCTGCTCACTCGTCTTCGCTGACCTTGATGATCGTCTTGCCGTTGACGCGATGCTCCGGTGCGAAGGCGGCGGCGGTCTCGGCGAGGGGGCGCACCGCGCCGACGATCGGCCTGAGGCGCCCGTCTTGGAGACGGCGGCCGAGGTCAGCCAACCGGGCGCGGTCGGGCTCGACGACGAAGAATATCGCCTGGCCGTTCTCGGGCTGTCGTGGGGCAGGGCCGGCGATGGTGACGATTCTTCCGCCCGGGCGCAGCACGCTGAGGGAACGATCGAAGACGTCCCCGCCGATGACGTCGAGGACGACGTCGACCTGACCGATGTCTTCGAGCCGGTCGGATTGGAGGTCGACGAATTCATCCGCTCCGAGTCCGCGCACGGTGTCGCGGTCGCTGCTGCGGCCGGTGCCGATGACCCGCGCACCGACCTCCCGAGCGAGCTGCACGGCGATGGAGCCGACACCGCCGGCCGCGCCATGGATGAGCACGGTCTGCCCGGTCACAAGCTGCCCATGCTCGAACAGCCCCTGCCACGACGTCAGCCCCGAGATGGGAAGTGCCGCGGCAGCGACGAGATCCACACTTGCCGGCAGCGGTGCGAGGTTGCGGGCCTCGACGGCGGCGTATTCGGCGAGGGAGCCGTTGCGCGTCCAGTCCGTCAGCCCGAACACACGCTGTCCCACGGTGAGGCCCGTCGTGCCGTAGCCCAGTTCGACCACATCACCCGCCAGCTCATGACCGGGAACGCTCGGAGTGCGGTCCCGACCCGCGCGGTCCGTCCAGGTTCCAGGCCAGGCCAGCTCGCCGGGCGTGAATCCTGCAGCGTGAACTCGCACGATGACGTCGTTCTCCGCGGCATGGGGGTCGTCGATGTCGGTCAGCGTCATCCCGCTGACGCCTGCCTCCGCGTCGCTCACAGTGATGGCTTTCATGTCTCCCTCTCCGTGGTGGACCAGCTCGGCGCCCAGTGACGGGACTGGTGCTGGGAATCGTCACTGAGAGACGTTAGTCGTCAAGATCGAGAACGACCACGTGGTCGAGGAAGGGGCGAACAGGCCGACCCGCGGCATCCGCCCCCGACATAGGCACTTCGACCGGCGTGTGGCACGGATCGGCCTGTCTTCGGCACCGCCGCACACGGCGCACATCGATAAGGTGGCGCCATGGCAGGAGTTGAAGGCGAGGAGCGACCGGTCGAGCCGGAGGCCCAACCGGAGGTCGAGCCCGGCGAACCCGGCGAACCCGACGAGGCAGCCAAGCCCGAGCCGCCGTACCAGGCGCTCTTCCCGAACCTCGACCGGGTCTCGCGGTCCTCGTTCGACCAGGGCACGGTCAGCCGGCGTCGCATCAACCGCGCACTCGCCGTGCTCGCGGTCGTCGCGGTGCTCGTCGTGCTCGCCGTCGTCCTCATCCCGGTCCTGACGCGCTGAGCCGCCACGGCCGCATGCCGAGACAGGCCGATTCGTGGCATCCGTCACCAAGACAGGCCACTCACACGGCGCGTCGCACGCTTCGGCCTGTCTGAAGCGACCCCGACCGGGTCGCGAGCGCGTCAGGATGGTGGGGTGGCAGAAGGGATGCGTGATGGCTCGAGATTCGATCGACGGGTTCGTTGAGCGGCTCGCCACGAGCGGCGGCGGCCCGAACAGCGTGAACCCGTTCGACCACTCTCGACCTGGCAACACGATCCGGCGCCGCAACCTCCGGCGATATCTCGAGCAGCTGGCCGACCACCGCCCGACCACGCTGCTCGTCGGCGAGGCGCCCAGCTACCGCGGGATGCGGATCACCGGCGTCCCGTTCACGAATGCCGCCATACTGCAGCAGGGAGTTCCCCACTTCGGCCTGTTCGGATCCGCGAACGGGTACTCCGTGCCCGATGACCTGCCGACGGTCGCGGCCGAGCCGACGGCGACCGTGATGTGGCGCGCGCTCGCGGAGCTCGACTTCCTGCCGGTGCTCTGGAGCGCCTACCCGCTGCACCCGCACCGGCCGGGCGACCCGCTCTCGAACCGCAGGCCGTCGACCGTGGAAGCGGCGCAGTGGGCCTGGTCGTGGCGCGCGCTCATGGACCTGTTCGCGATCACGTCGGTCGTCGCGGTCGGCAACGTGGCACACGACACCTTGGTGCGAAACGGCATCGCGGCCCCTCGCGTGCGGCATCCCTCCCACGGCGGCAAGATGCTGTTCACGCAGGGCCTGCGGGAGCTGCTCGCCCAGGGCACCATCGCCTGAGACAGGAACAGCGCGCGGCCGCGAGGCATCCGTTACCGCCGCTCCACCTCCGAGCCGGACAACCGCTGTGCGATGTAGATCGGGATGATCGACACGAGCACGAGCACGACGGCGATCACCGACACGACCGGCGCCTGGCTCGGCCGGAACATGTTGTTCAGGATGAAGATCGGCAGCGTCGTGACCCCCGACCCCGCGGTGAACGTCGTCACGATGATCTCGTCGAACGAGAGCGCGAACGCGAGCAGGCCGCCCGCGAGCAGCGCCGAGCGCAGCTGCGGGAACGTCACGAGCCGGAACGTCGTCCAGACGCCGGCGCCGAGGTCGGCGGATGCCTCTTCGAAGTTCATGCCGAGCCGCCGCAGCCGAGCGATCACGTTGTTGAAGACGGTGACGATGCAGAACGTGGCGTGTGCGATCACGACCGTCCAGATCGAGAGGGGCACGCCCATGATCGTGCGGAAGAAGTTGTTCAGCGCGATGCCGGTGATGATGCCCGGCAGCGCGATCGGCAGGATGATGAGCAGGCTGATCGCGTCGCGCCCGAAGAACGAGAACCGCTGCAGCGCGAGCGAGATGAGGGTGCCCAGTACGAGCGAGATGATCGTCGCGATCACGGCGATCTGCACGCTCGTCACCACCGCCTCGATGGCGCCCGCACTGTTGAACGCACGCACCCACCACTCGAGCGTGAAGCCGGGGGGCGGCCAGGTCAGCGACGTCGACGTCGAGAACGAGTTCACGAGCACGACGAACAGCGGCACGTAGACCACCACGAGGATCAGCGCGGTGACGATGCCGAGCGTCGTGCGGGAGAAGCGGGAGAGGCGCATGCGTTTCCCTACAGGTTGTCGAGCGCGCCGGTGCGACGCACGAGGAAGAGGTAGCCGAAGATGATCACGATCGGGATGAGCGCGATCGCCGACGCAAGTGGCAGGTTGTTCGCCGCGCCCACGTTCGTGTAGACGAGGTTGCCGAGCATCTGGTTCGCACCGCCCACGATGTTCACCGTGATGTAGTCGCCGAGCGAGAGCGAGAAGGCGAAGATCGTGCCCGCGATGATCGCCGGCAACGCGAGCGGGAAGACCACGAGCCGGAGCGTCGGCCAGGTGCGGCCGCCGAGGTCGCCGGATGCCTCGAGCAGCGAGTCGGGCACCCGCTCGAGCCCCGCGTAGATGGGCAGGATCACGTAGGGCAGCCAGAGGTAGGAGAGCGTGATGATGGTCGCCGGCAGGCCGTAGCCCGGCGTGTGCCCGCCGAACGGCGCGACGAGCCACTCGAGGATCCCGTCTTGGGAGAGCACCGAGCGCCACGCGTACGCCTTGACGAGGTACGACGCCCAGAGCGGCGTGAGCACCGCGATGACGAGGATGCGTTGCATGCGCGGCGTCGCGACCTTCGCCATGAAGAACGCGATCGGCAGCGCGAGCGCGACGTCGATGATCGTCACGAGCAGGGCGACGCCGAGCGTGCGCAGGGTGACGGTCTGGTAGAGCGAGCCCGTGACGACGGTGATGATGTTGTCGAGCGTCCAGGTCTGGCTGATCTGCCCCGTGAAGCTGTCGACCGACCAGAACGCGGTGACGAGCAGCAGCACGAGGGCCACGATGTAGACGAGTCCGAGCCAGAACAGCGGCGCGCTGAGGAGCAGCGCGAGCCGCGCCCGCGGGTGGGTCGCAAGGAAGGCGGAGCCCGCCCTCGCCGCACTGCGACGAGGGCGAAGCTCCGCGGAGGCCGACGTCATCAGCCCTTGATCTCCGACCAGGCCTCGGTCCAGCCGGAGTAGTCGACGCACTCAACGTCGGTGCGTCCGTCGAGGCACTCGGCGATAGGGGTCGACCAGTACCAGATCTGCGACGCGTAGTCCTCGTCCCCGGCGTGGAACGCCTCGCACGAGCCTTCGGAGCGGAACTCGCACGCGGCCTCGTTCGAGGGCGCCTCACCGAAGTACTCGGTGGCGGCGGCGTTCGCCTCGGGGCTCGCGATGTAGTTCAGCCACGCGTACGCGCAGTTGGGGTTCTTCGACTCGGACGCGATCATCCACGTGTCGGACCATCCGGTCGTGCCCTCTTCCGGCAGCACGACCGCGGTCGGCGCTCCCGAACCCTCGAGCACGTTCTGGATGACCTGCCAGCTCGTGCCGACGACGGTGTCGCCGGTCTCGAACGCCTGGATCTCCTTCAGGTAGTCCGACCAGTACTCGCCGATCGAGGCGCGCTGCTCCTTGAGCAGGTCGACGGCCGCCGCGAACTGCTCCTCGTCGAGGGCGTACGGGTTCTCGATGCCGAGCTCGGGCTGGTGGTGCATCAGGTACACCGCGGCATCCGCGATGTAGATGGGCGAGTCGTAGGCGGTGACCTTGCCGGCGTTCTCGCTCGCCTTGTCGAACACGACGTCCCATGAGGTGGGCGCCTCGGGGAACAGCTCCGTGTTGTACATGAGCAGGTTCGCACCGTAGCCGTGCGGCACGCCGTAGGCCTCGCCGTCGACCGAGTTCCACGACTGCATCTTCAGGAAGTCGTAGATGCCCTCGTAGTTCGGGATGAGGTCGGTGTTGACGGGGGCCACATCGCCGGCGGCGACGAGGCGCAGCGAGGCGTCACCGGATGCCGCGACCACGTCGTAGTCGCCGGTCTTCATGAGGCTGAACGCCTCGTCGGAAGTGCCGTAGGTCTTGGAGGTGACCTTGCAGCCGGTCTCCTCCTCGAACGGCGTGACCCAGTCGACCTCGGGGTCGTTGGAGCCGTCTTCGACGTAGCCTGGCCACGCGAGGAGCGAGACCTGACCCTCCATCTCGCCGAGTTCGGTGGCGGCCTCGCCGCCGCCATCGGTGCCGCCGGAGGTGGTGCCGCAGGCCGTGAGCATCGCGATCGAGGCGATCGCGAGCCCGACGGTCGCGCCACGGCGTGCCGTGTGCGTCATCCGCTTCATTGTTCTCTCCTGTTCTGTGTGGTGCAGGTGTCGTGCAGGTGTCGTGCGGGTGTCGTGCGGAGGTGGTGCTGGTCTGCTGGTCGAGCGGGCGGATGCCTCAGCCCGAGATGCCCGGGAGCACCTCGGTACCCAGGTGCACGACGTCGTCGTCGTGCCATGAGACGACCACCAGGTCGCCGCGCTCGTCGTCGTGCACTCGGTCGCGGTCGTTCTGCTCGAGCACGGTGACGCGCGTGCCGTCGTCGAGATCGACGACGAGGCGTACCCCGCTGCCGAGGTAGATCGCCTCGACGACCGTGCCCGGCACGTTGCGCACGCCGTCGCCGCGGAGTCCGTCACGCGTGACGGTCATCTTCTCGGGACGCACGGAGTGGTGGCCGTCGCGTCCGAGGATGCTGCGCGACCGCGCGTCGTCGAAGAGGTTCGAGGTGCCGACGAAGTCGGCGACGAAGCGCGAGCCGGGCCGCTCGTAGAGCTCGGCGGGCGTGCCGAGCTGTTCGATGCGGCCGTTGTTGAACACGGCGATGCGGTCGGAGAGGGTGAGCGCCTCCTCCTGGTCGTGCGTGACGAAGATGAACGTGATGCCGAGGTCGCGCTGGATCTCCTTGAGCTCGACCTGCATCTGCTCGCGGAGCTTCAGGTCGAGGGCGCCGAGCGGCTCGTCGAGCAGCAGCACCTTCGGCTCGACGACGGTCGCACGGGCCAAGGCGACCCGCTGCCGTTGTCCGCCCGAGAGCTGCGAGGGCTTGCGGGCCGCCATCTGCTCGAGCCGCACCGCGGCGAGTGCGCGCATCGCCCGCTCGCTGCGCTCCTTGCGCCCGATGCCGCGCACGCGCAGGCCGTAGGCGACGTTGTCGAGCACGCTCATGTGCGGGAACAGCGCGTAGTCCTGGAACACCGTGTTGACGTCGCGGTCGAAGGGCGCCCGCTTCGTGACGTCTTCGCCGAAGAGCTCGATGGTGCCGCCGGTGGGCTGCTCGAAGCCGGCGATGAGGCGCAGCACGGTGGTCTTCCCCGAGCCCGAGGGGCCCAGCATCGAGAAGAACTCGCCCGCGGCGATCTCGAGGTCGACACGGTCGACCGCGGTGACCGCGCCGAACTCCTTCGTCAGCGCGGTGAGGCGGATGGCCGGCTGCGGCTCGGTCATGGGCATCTCCTTCGATGGGCAAAACATCTGGAACCAGAGGTTCGGTGCTTGAAATCATATGACTCCAGATGTCAATGTCCAGAGGCGCGTGTTACGGTCGTGTCACAGATTCCGATTCGGATGCCGGGAGGTCGGATGCCGCAGGCCACCGGCCGCGCCGACGCGGCTCGCGCGGTCGTCTTCTCGCCGCTCGAGGGCGCGGGCCGCGCCGAGCTCGTCGAGCAGCGCATCACCGACGCGATCGTCGCCGGCGTGCTCCGCGACGGCGAGCGGCTGCCGAGCGAATCCGACCTCGCCCGCAGCCTCGGCGTCGCCGTCGTCACGGCCCGAGAGGCCCTGCTCTCACTCCGCGACAAGGGGCTCGTGCTCACCCGGCGCGGCCGTGACGGCGGAAGCTTCGTCACCCACGACCGCGAGGCGTCGATGCGCATGGTCGACGAGCGGTTGCGCGCCCAGAGTCGCATCGAGCTGCGCGACCTCTCACTGCACTACGCCGCGATCGCCGGCATGGCCGCCGAGGTCGCGGCTGATCGCGCGAGCGACGACGACCTCACGAGCCTCGCCGAGATCGACGCGCGCGCCGACCTCGCCACCCCGGGCGGCGCGCGCCGCGCCGTCGGTCGCTTCCAGCTCGAGATCGCCGCGGTCAGCCAGTCGCCGAGGCTCGTGCACGAGGAGCTGCGGCTGCAGGCGGAATCCGGGCCGCTGCTCTGGCTGTGCCTGCGCGAGCAGGCGTATCGTGACCGCAGCAGGCAGGCCCGGCTCGAGGTGATCGAGGCCATCCGCGTCGTCGCTCCCGAACGGGCCCGACAGATCACCACCGACCACATCGCTTCGGCCACCGAGTGGCTGATCGACGAGAAGGTGCGGCTCGAGTCGGGCGCACCTGCCGACGAACGGAAGGAGTGAGGCCATGACCATCACCGTCGCCATCACCGCCGAGGCGATGGCGCGCCGCATCGCCTCGACGATCGACCCGCTCTTCATGCTGGTCGACGGCTGGCGCGACGTGCTCGAAGCACAGCTCGCCGCGGCCTCCGGTGCCAACGCCGCGGACCTCGATCCCGTCGTCGCGGCGCTCGTGCGCCCGGCGCTCGACGACCCGCGCGGGCTCATCACCGGCGCCGGCTTCGTGGCCGCGCCCGGATTCCTCAACGATGCACCGTGGCACCTCGCCTGGTGGCTCAGCGGCACCAACACGTTCCGCGCCGCTCCCGATGCCGGGGTGCGCCGCCTCGACGCGGTGAGCGATCCCGACTCCGAGCAGTTCCGCGACTACACGACGCTCGAGTGGTGGCGGGTGCCCGCGCGCACCGGCACCCGGCACCTCACCGGCCCCTACGTCGACTACCTCTGCACCGACGATTACACCGTCACGATCACGACGCCCGTCACCGTGGGCGGCGAGCTCGTCGGCCTCGTCGGCACCGACGCGTACGTGGCCCGCCTCGAGCAGGAGCTCCTGCCGGTGCTGCGCGAGTCGGGGCATCCGTGCACCCTCGTGAACGCCTCGGGCCGCATCGTCGCTTCGTCCGACCCCCGCCGAGCCACCGGGGCGCTGCTCCGCCTCGAAGGACTCGCCGAGGTGCTCGCCCCCCTGCACGAGGGAACCGGGTCGACGGAGGTCGCGGCGCTCGCCGGCGGGCAGACCGTCGTGCCGTGCGGCGACACCTCGCTCGCGCTCGTCGTCGAGGCCTGAGGCGCTCGCTCCCGCTCCTCAGCGAAGTCGGTGCCGCAGGAACTCGGCCACATCCTCGATCTCGTGCGGCGAGGTCGAATGGTCGAGGCCCTCGTACACGTGCGACTCGAGCGCGGTGTGCCGTTCGAGCCAGCCGGCGGTGCGCTCGGTGATCTCGGCGTCGAACAGCGGGTCATCGGCTCCTCGCCCCCAGAACACCGGCGGTCCGCGCTCGGCGAGCACGGCGTCGGAACGTTGCTCGCCGCGCACGACGTAGCCCGCGAGGTTGACGGCGAACCCGATGCGTTCGGAGCGCCGGAGCACGTGAGTGGCCATCGCCCCGCCCTGCGAGAAGCCGAGGGTCCCGATGAGCGACGGCGTGAACGTGAGGGCGTCGAGCCATCGGAGCACCGCGTCGGCCGCCTGGTCGGCATCTTCGGCGAGCGGATCGCCCGAGGGGTTCCTCGCCGGGTCGAACCACGACCAGGTGCCCTCCTCGGCGATGGGAGCGCGCAGCGACACGATCACGAACTCCGAAGGCAGGGCGGATGCCATCGCGAACCGATCGGCCGGATCGCCGCGCCGCCCGTGCATGAGCACCAGGAGCGGCCGGCCCGCGCGGCTGCCCGGGTCGGCGTTCCACAGCGCGGCCTCGGGATCGATCGAGATGCTCATCCGCCAACGCTACCGAGCCGCGACGAAGGCGTCGAGGAGATCCCGGCGGGCGGGCAGCGCGTCAGTCGACGTGCTCGGCGAGCGGGCGCAGCACCTCGGCGTCGGCCCCGGCGTCGAGCAGTCGCGACACGAGAGCGCGTCGCGCGAGCCGGTAGGGCTCGTTCGAGCCGGTCATGACCGACCGCGTGTTCGAGGCGTCGAGCAAGGCCATGAACTCGAACGCGAGCTGTGCGGCATCGGCGTCGGCGGCGAGCTCGCCCTGGTCGACGGCGTAGCCGAGCGAGACCCGCACGTAGTCATTCCAGCTCTCGTACGCCTGGGCGATCGCGTCACGCACCGCCCCCGGCTTCGAGTCGAAATCGGCGGCGGCCGCGGCGAAGAAGCATCCGCCCGGGAACACGCGGTCGCGGGAGTACGCGATCCAGGCGTCGAGCAGGGCCACGATGCGGCGGATGCCCCGTGGCTCGACGCGCGCGGGCTCGAGCACCGTCGCGACGAATCGCAGGCGCGCCGCCTCGACGGCCGCGAGCTGCAGGCGCTCCTTCGTGCCGAAGAGCGTCGCGACGCCGCTCTTGCTGACGTTGGCGGCTGCGGCGAGGCGGCCGATCGACAGCCCGTCGAGCCCTTCGACCGACGCGAGGTCGGCGGCGCTCGCGAGCACCACGCGCCGCGAGGCATCCCCTCGCTGGCGTCGTCCGTCGATCTGCTCCATGTCTTGTATTTTACGCACGATCGTTCGTATAGTGTACGTACGACCGTTCGTATTCATTGAGTGGATGCCCCGGAGCATCCGCGATCGGAGCCACCATGCACCCCGTCATCAGCACCCAGGTCGCTGTGATCCGCGCCGCCGACCGCGTCTCCCCCGAGCTCGCCGGTCGCCTGGCGATGCCGCTCTTCCGCCAGGTGCTGCCCAAGCTCCCGCTGCGCCGCGAAGACCGCGCCGTGCACGAGGGCGCCGAGCGCGGCACCCTGCGCGTGCGCGGTCGCGACGTCGTCACCTACTCGTGGGGCCGCGGCCCGGACACCGTGCTGCTCGTGCACGGCTGGCGCGGCAGGGCGTCGCAGTTCGGCCCGATCGTGCGCGAGCTCCGCGCCGAGGGGTTCCGGGTCGTCTCCTTCGATGCCCCCGCGAACGGCGAATCCGCGGGTCGGCACACCGACATCCGCGACTACCTCGCCGCCATCGATGCGCTCCAGGCGCGGCACGGGCGGTTCCATCTCATCGTCGGGCACTCGTTCGGCTCGCTCGCAGCGCTCACGGCGGTGCGTGAGGGCACCGCGACGGGCGGCGTCACGGCGATCGCCGGCATGGCCGATGCCCGATACCTCGTCGACGGCTTCGCCGCCAAGGTCGCGTTGAGCGCCGCGACCGCCGACGTGCTCGCGCGGGAGTTCACACGCCGCGTCCTGCCCGGCGTCTCCGACCCGTACCGCCGGTTCGACGCCATCGCCGCTCCCCTGCCGGCCGCGGTGCCGCTCCTCGTCGTGCACGACCGCGCCGACCGCGAGGTCGCCGCGGCCGAGGGCCTCCGCCTCCACGCCGCCCACGGCGAGCGTTCGCGGCTCGTGCTCACCTCAGGGGCGGGGCACTCTCGCATCCTCGGCGCCGATGTCACGCTCGACGCCGTCACGGCGTTCGCGACCGGCGGCCTGCCGGCGGTCGACCGGGCGGGCCTCGGGCAGGTCGGCGTCGGGGCATCCGTCGCCTGACCGGCGTTTCGACCGACCGGCCTGCCCGACTGGCCGGCCGTCACCGGCATCAGTTGCCGTGGGCTCCCGCATCGGTCACGCCGACGTCGGTGCGGTGGAAGTTGTGGAACGAGCGCGACGCGGTGGGCCCGCGCTGGCCCTGGTAGCGGTTCGCGTACTCCGCCGAGCCGTAGGGGCGCTCGCTCGGCGACGAGAGGCGGAAGAAGCACATCTGCCCGATCTTCATGCCCGGCCAGAGCTTGATGGGCAGTGTCGCCACGTTCGAGAGCTCGAGCGTGACGTGGCCGGTGAACCCGGGGTCGATGAAGCCGGCCGTGGAGTGCGTGAGCAGGCCGAGCCGGCCGAGCGAGCTCTTGCCCTCGAGGCGGGCCGCGACATCGTCGGGCAGGGTGACCGCCTCGTAGGTCGACGCGAGCACGAACTCGCCGGGGTGCAGGATGAACGCCTCGTCGGGCCGCACCTCGATGAGGTGGGTGAGCTCGGGCTGGTCTTCGGCGGGATCGATGAAGGGGTACTTGTGGTTGTCGAACAGCCGGAAGTACCGGTCGAGTCGGACGTCGATCGAGGAGGGCTGGATCATGCTCGGTTCGTAGGGTTCCAAGCCGATGCGCTGCTGGTCGAGTTCGGCCCTGATGTCGCGATCCGAGAGAAGCACCTGCCCAGCCTACTGCGGTGCGGGGCATCCGCTCAGTCCACTCGGCCCGAAAACCTTCCATCCGTCAGGTATTAATGCGAAGCTGTCACACGTCTCCCCATCGGGGAATCGAGAACGAAGGAGTTCCGCATGCGATCGAATCTGCGCGCGCTGATCGGCGTGGCCGCGGCCGTGGCATTGCTCGTGCCACCGACGGCCACCTTCGCCGGCGATGAGAACGGCAGGAAGCCGGGATCGTCCACCCAGGTGCTCCGCGAGTACGCGGCCGACACCTGGACCTCGCTCGTCGCGATGACCGACGAGCAGACCGGTCTCGTCGCCGACAACATCGAAGGCGACCTGAGCGCCCCGGCCGAATACACGAGCCCCACGAACATCGGCGGCTACCTCTGGTCGACCGTCGTCGCCCGCGACCTGCACCTCATCACGAGAAAAGAGGCGCGCGACCGCATGAGCACGACGCTCGCCACGCTCGCGACGCTCGAGCGGCACGAACCGAGCGGCATGTACTACAACTGGTACTCGCCCACCGACGGCACGAAGCTCACGACCTGGCCCACGAACGGCAGCGCGGTGCATCCGTTCCTCTCGACCGTCGACAACGGATGGCTCGCCACGGCGCTGCGCGTCGTCGCCGCGGCCGAACCGAAGCTCGCGAGCGACGCGACCGCCCTCTACGACAGCATGGACTTCGGCTGGTACCACGACCTCAACGCTCGCCCCGAGGTCGGCATCAACCGCGGCGGCTTCTGGGTCGAGGCGCCTCCCGGCTGCTCGGCGCCCGGCAACTACGGCGATGACGGACCCGCCGTGTACTACACCTGCCACTGGTACGACACGACTGTGAGCGAGTCGCGCATCGCGACCTACCTCGGCATCGCGAACGGGCAGATCCCCGCCGAGGGGTACTACGGCACCCTGCGCACGATGCCCGACCAGGGCTGCGACTGGGATTGGCAGGAGCAGAAGCCCACCGGCGAGTGGCGCGAGTACCTCGGCGTGCCGGTCTTCGAGGGCGTGTACGAGTACCGCGGCATGAAGCTGGTCCCGGCCTGGGGCGGCAGCATGTTCGAGGCGCTGATGCCCGACCTGTTCGTGCCCGAGTCCGACTGGGGCGCCGAGTCGTGGGCCGTCAATCACCCGGCGACCGTGCGGGCGCAGCTCGAGCACGGCCTCGACGAGGCCGGCTACGGGTACTGGGGCTTCTCACCGGCATCCGACCCCTTCGGTGAATACCGCGAATACGGGGTCGAGGTGATCGGCATCAGCTCAGACGGCTACGCGAGCGACGTCGAACGCACGAACGTCGACGTCGGCTACGAGGGATGCCGCGAGGCCACGAACCCGACCCCCGAATTCGGCGACGGCGTGGTGACCCCGCACGCCGCGTTCCTCGCGCTCCCCTATGACAAGCACGCGGTGCTCGAGAACCTCGCGGGATTGAAGAACGACCTGGGCGCCTACGGGCCCGGCGGCTTCTACGACTCGGTCGCCGTCGGCAGCGGCACGCTCGCCGAGCGCTACCTGAGCCTCGACCAGTCGATGATCATGGCCGCCATCGGCAACGAGCTCGGCGACGACCTGCTGAAGCACTACTTCGTCGACGACTCGTTCGAGCAGGCCGTGCGACCGCTGGTCGAAGCACTCGACTTCGGTTCGGTGCTGCCCGAGTAGCGCGCGAACGGAATGAACAGCGCGGCACGTCTTGCTAGCATGGTGACCGTGCATCTGCCAGGCGGATGCCGCGCGCGGATGTAGTTCAATGGTAGAACTTCAGCTTCCCAAGCTGATAGCGCGGGTTCGATTCCCGTCATCCGCTCTGATCAGGACTCGTTGCCCCGCCGAAGTCGATCGGGGGCTGGCTACTTCGAGGCACCCGACATGAGCCCGTGAATGAACTCCCGCTGGCTCACCAGGTACCCGACGAGGGGCACGATCGCAGCAAGGAACATGATTCCGAACAGCTGGCCGTAGTCCGTCGAGTACGTACCGAGCGACACGTAGATGCCGGTGGTGATGGTTTGGCCTTGCAGCGGTCCGAGGATGAACAGCGGGTTGAGGAAGTCGTTCCATACCCACAGTCCCAGGAAGATCGCCACCGTGGCCGTCGCCGGGCGCACGAGGGGCAGGACGATCGTCCACCAGATCCGCAGGTCGGAGGCTCCATCGACTCGGGCCGCCTCGATCGTCTCCTTCGGGATCGTCCGCAGGAACCCGACGTAGACGAAGACGGCGAATGACATGTAGCCGCCTCCGATGTTGGAGAGGATCAGACCGGGATAGGTGTTCGCGAGGCCGATCGTGTGCAGCAGCCCGACGATGGGCTGGAGCACGACCTGCGGCGGTGCCATCAGGCCGAAGGCGAACACCGCGAGAAGGATCGCTTGAATACGTGGCCGTCGTTCCGAGATGTACAAGCTCAATGCGGAGGCGAGCGGAATGAGGAGGCCGACCGTGAGCGATGTCACCACGATCGAATTGAGCAGACCGGTCTGCACCAGCTGATCGGGGCGCTGAAGCGCTGTGATGACGTTCGTCAGTGTGAAGGGCGCGGGAAGGGACAGCGGATTCTCGAGGATCTGCTCTTGGCTCTTGAACGCGCTGGACAATGCCACATAGATGGGGAAGACGAAAGCGATCGTCACAAGCCAGGCCACCACGAGGTGGCTGCCGCGGCCCACCAGGCCGCCGGATCTCGAGCGCCTCACAGGTTCACCTCTCGACGTCGCAGGAGCGCCGTCAGGCCGAACGCGGCCGCGGCGGTCAATACCAGCAAGAGCATCGCGATCGCGGACCCGTAGCCGAATCGGTTGTCGGTGAAGGCCACGGTGATCAGGTAGAACGCGGTCGACTTGGTCGATTCGGCCGGGCCTCCGCCGGTCAGGACGGCGATCACGTCGTAGAGCTTGAAGGTGGTGATCAGGCACAGCACGACGCTGATGGTCGTGCCGGGGGCGATCATCGGCAGGGTGACGTTCCGGAATCTGCTCCAGACCCCCGCCCCGTCCATGCGCGCTGCCTCGTACAGCTCCGCCGGCACCGACTGCAGCGAGGCCGTGTAGACGACGGTGGCGAACGCGATCGTCACCCAGCTCACGACGACGCAGACGGCGAGCGCCGCGAGCCCGGGGGTACCGATCCACGAGACCGGCGCGTCGATGAGACCGAGGTTCTGCAGCACCGAGTTGAGCAGGCCGTTCTGGGTGAGGATGCTCCTCCAGATGAAGGCGACGATCACCCCCGAGAGCACCTGCGGGATGAAGATCAGCGTCTTCATGACCCGGTAGTTCGTCGTCGAGCGGTTGAGCAGTAATGCGAGGGCGAGTCCGATCGCATTCGCCGCGACGGTCACGAACACGGTCACGAGGAGGGTGAAGCCGAGGCTCGAGAGCAGGCGGCGATCGGTGAACAAGTCCACGTAGTTGTCGAGGCCCACGAAGGCGCTCGAAAGCGCGAGCGGGCTCGCATTCGTGAAGCTGTTGAAGAGACCCTGCACGATCGGATAGATGAGGAACGCCGCGTAGAGGGCCATTGCCGTCCACGCGAGCGGGGCGAGGCCGAGAGGTCTGCGCGCGCGGAGGGCGAGCCCGACCGACCTCCGCGCGAACGGGGCGACTGCCGGCGATCTCCGCGTCAGGGTTAGTCGATCAGCCATCTGTGGTCCTTTCGTCGAGAGGTCCCGCGGGCATGGGCCGCGCGGGACCTCTCGTTGAGTGATTCGGTGACTACTCGGCTACCGCGGCGTCCCAGTCCGCATCGAGTTGCGCGAGCTGGCCTTCGACATCGGCGTTGGAGAACAGCGACTGCGACAGCGAGTAGAACTTGTCGGCGACGCCCGGAGGGAGCGCATCATCATTCGTGACCCACCCGAAGGCGCTGACCTTGACGGTGTCCTCGGTGACGTAGGCGTACGCGTCGTCGTACAGGGGTGTCACCGTCGCACCGAAGTCCTCGAACGCGATGTTCTTGAAGAGCGGGAATGCACCGTCGGTCTCGATGAGCGTCTTCATGCTCTCGGGGGCGAGGGTCCAGGCCTTTGCGAATGCCATCGACTTCTCTGCGTCCGCGGCCTTCGAGCTGACCGACATCGTGCCGCCGACGTTCAGCGGTACGACGACCGATCCGTCGTCGGTGGGGAGCGGGAAGGCGCCGAAGTCGGCGGCCTGATCGGCGGGGAACGCACCGACCAGCCAGCTGCCCATGATGTACATGGCCGACTTCCCATCGAAGAAGTTGGTGTTGGCCGTGGCGTAGTCGACGCTGAGTGCCGAATCGGAGTACGCCCCGGCCTCGATGAGGTCGCGCTGCTTCTGCATGGCGGAGACGAACTCCTCGTCGGTGAAGCTCACGGACTCGTCGTAGCGATCCTGGATCCACTCGGGGTTCGATCCGAGCACGTCGGCGCTCGCGAGGGCGACGACGGGCATGCTGGCCGACCAGGGGTCGAGTCCGGCGAGCTCGATCGGCGTCACAGCGCCTGCGCTGAACGTCTCGACAGCGGCGACGAACTCATCCCACGTGGTGGGCAGGTCGACGTCGTGCTCCTCGAAGATCACCTTGTTGTAGAACACCATCGGCAGCACCTGCGAATTGCTCGGCGGCTGATAGGTGACGCCGTCGATCGAGTTCGCGTCGGGCTCGAGGAAGTTGGCCTCCAGCCACTCCTGCTCGAACGGAAGGAGGAGATCGGCGTCGATGAAGTCCTTCGGGCTGATCGAGGCGAGGAGATCTGGGAACTGGCCTGATGCCTGAAGCTGCTTGGCATACGCGTTGCGGTCGGCGTCAGGGGTCACGATCCGCTCCACCTCGAACCCGGGAACGCTCTCGAGGGCCGCGGCGATCGAATCGTCCCAGAACTCGGGGGTGATCGCGGGAGTCTCGAAGGTCATGAACGTGGCGGCCGAGCTCTGATCCGACGCCGGGGCTCCGCCACAACCCGCGAGCGCCACGAGCGCCGCTGTCGTCACGACGCCGGCCACGAGCGACCGGCGCATATTTCTGGGATTGCTGCTCATCGACATCCTCCTTGATGTGGTGCAGTGCAGGTCTTGTGTGAACCTGAAATTGAAGATTCAATAGAATCTACGAAAGTGTATCGGACAAGTCAATGCGCTCCGATGACGACCAGACCACCCCGGATCCGCTGGCACGAACTGTCGCGGGGAAACACCGAAAGGCTGCAATGCCAGTGCAAACGACCGGCGCGCGCTCACAGACGCCCGCCGCGAACACCTATTCGACCGCGACGATCACCTCAGCCGAGGCCTGGTTGTGTGACCTTCCGGTCGAGACGGTGCGCACCGATGCCGTCCAAGCATTCATCAAGCAGGAGACGATCTTCGTGCGGATCGTCACCGCCGACGGATCGAGTGGTCTCGGCTACAGCTACACGATCGGCACCGGTGGCCAGGCGGTGTTGGCCATGCTGCGAGGCGGAATGCTCGAGGCGGTCATCGGCGAAGACGCCGATCGCCCCGACGCCGTCTGGTACGCCGCATTCAATTCGACGAGAGCCACGACCGTGGGCGCGATCTCGTCACTCGCCCTTGCGGCGATCGACACGGCCGTCTGGGACTCCCGCTCACGCCGGGCCGGCGTCCCATTGTGGAAGCTCGCTGGAGGAGCATCCGCCTCAGTGCCGCTCTACGACACCGAGGGTGGGTGGCTCCATCTCACGCCCGACGAACTCGTGCACCAGGCGCAGGCCACAGTCGAACGCGGGATGCCGGGCGCGAAGTTGAAGGTGGGGCTGCCCAATGTCCACGACGACCTCGAGCGGCTCCGTGCCGTCCGCGACGCGGTCGGGCCCGACTTCCACCTCATGATCGATGCCAACCAGTCCCTCAGCGGCGCGGAGGCGATCCGCCGAGCGCGACTCTTCGACCCGCTCGACATCTTCTGGTTCGAGGAGCCGCTCCCCGCCGAAGACCTCTCGGGTCACGAACAGCTCGCGCGCTCGACTCCGATTCCCATCGCGGTCGGCGAGAGCATGTACTCGATCGGCCAGTTCAAGGAATACCTCCACCGGGGAGCGGCATCCGTCATTCAGGTCGACGTGGCGCGGGTCGGCGGCATCACGCCGTGGCTCAAGGTCGCGCACCTCGCCGAGTCGTTCAACGTGCGCGTCGCACCCCACTTCCTCATGGAGCTGCACTTGTCGCTCGCGTGCGCCGTCCCCAACGCGCTGTACCTGGAACACATCCCGCAGCTTCGCGCGATCACCACGTCGGAGATCATGGTTCGCAACGGGCGTGCGCTCGCACCCAGCTCGCTGGGCCTCGGAATCGACTGGGACTTCGACGCGATGGAGAACCTGCGGGTCCGGTGAGGACTGCGGCGAGCCCGCCGGGGCCGCGCCTACTCCTGCTTCTCGAAGCCGGCGAGGACGCGGTCCCGGGCTCGGGTCAGGTGCGTGCGCATCGCGTCTTCGGCCGCCACGGGGTCGCGACTGAGCAACGCCTCGACCAGGTGCTCGTGTTCGGTGAGAGAGTGCTCGCCGAAGCGGCCGTCATAGGCGAGGCGATAGAGGTGGAGATGGCCGTGCAGCCGGATGAACGCACGCGTGACCATCTCGTTGCCCGCGATCGTCAGGATGAGCTGGTGAAGGCGCGCATCGTGATCGACGAAGGCCCGATAGGACTCGTATTGGGTCTCCTCGGGCGCCTCGCTGACGCTCGAGAGCTCTTCCTTCAGAAGGTTCGCCTGGGCGTCGGTCAGCCGCCCGGCGGCCCGGCCCGCGGAGGGCACCTCGAGCAGGAGCCGCAGGTCGTAGAGGTCCACGATCTGGCCGGCGTCGAGCAGGTTCGTCGTCGTGTAGCCGCGCAGCGGAAGCTTGATCGCGAGTTCTTCGGATTCGAGGCGCGCCAATGCCTCACGGACCGGGGTCGGGGAGACGTCGAGTCGGCGCGAGAGGTCTTCGATGTTCATGCGCTCGCCCGGCCGGACCTGACCATTCATGATCAAGCTCTTCAACTGCAGGTACACGTTGTCGGAGAGGATCTCGCGGCGTGGAGCCTGTAGGATATCCGCTTTGGCCATGCCGTCACTATATTCCATCGACGATCGTGCCATCATCACGCCACCACGGCCACAGGTGTCGGAACGTCTTCAGGCAGGAGTTCCGCGGCAACGAGATCGGCCCAGAACTCCGCGGGGATCTCCGCCTCGAAGAGCCGGGCGTTCCGCTCGACCTGCGCTCGAGACCGCGCACCGAGGCACACGGTCGCAACCGCGGGATGGCCGAACGGGAACTGCGCAGCCGCGGTCGGGAGGGTGATCCCGTGCTGCTCGCACACGTCCGCGATGCGGTGTGCACGCTCGACGACGGCAGGCGCCGCCGCGGTGTAGTCGTAGTTGGCGTCACCAGTCGGCCGGTCGACCGCCAGAAGTCCCGAGTTGAACACGCCAGCGGCGATGACGGACACCCCGCGTTCGAACGCGAGCGGCAGCAGATCGTCGAGGGCGCGATGCTCGAGCAGGGAGTAGCGCCCCGCGACCATGACCACGTCCGAGTCGGTCTCGCGAATGAAGTCGGCGAGCATCCTGGACTGATTCATTCCGGCCCCGTACGAGGTGATCACCCCTTGATGTCGAAGCTCTTCGAGCGCGGGAAACGCACCCTCGAGTGCTTCACGAGAGTGGTCGTCGGGATCGTGGACGAGGGCGATGTCGATTCGATCGAGGCCGGTGCGCTGCAACGACGCCTCGATCGACCGGAGGACCCCGTCGCGAGAGTAGTCGCGAACTCGCACGTGTGTTCGTTCGACGTCGAAGCCGTCGTCGTCTCGTTCTCCTGGGTACGCATCCGTCTCGACGAGAAGTCGCCCGACCTTGGTCGAGATGATGAACTCCTCTCGCGGACGGCCGGCCAACGCCGCGCCGAGTCGCTCCTCGGCCAGGCCCAGCCCGTAGTGCGGAGCCACGTCGAAGTAGCGCACGCCGGACTCCCATGCGGCGTCGACGGCATCGTGGGCGACCTCGGGCTCGACGGCCCGATACAGGTTGCCGAGCGCTGCCACACCGAAGGCGAGCGGACCCACGTGCAGTCCGCCCCGCCCGAGTGCCTTGGACGTGTTCGTCGGGGCGTGGTTCGCCATCGCCGCAGCAATCGGTCTCATGATTCCCTTTCCTATAGGAGATAGGATACTATCCTCATCGATGCAATGCCGCATCGTCCCAGTGTCTGCGGCAGGCCTGCTCCCGACAGGGAAAGCAGCAAGCGACCACGGAGGATCCACATGACCGCAATCGGGCACCGCGCCCTCGTCGCGACGTGCGATGCCCGGTGAGTGACCCGCTGGCCACCGGCCGCACCCAGCTGACCGTCGAGTCCGTTGTGGACTACGTCGCCGACCGCGGGATCGAGGTGGGCGGGCGCAACCGGGTGACCGCGCTGGTCGGCGGCGTCTCCGGCAGCGTCTTCCTGGTCGAAGGCACTCACCGGCGCATCGTCGTGAAGCAAGCGCTCGACCAGCTCCTCGTGAAGGACCCGTGGTTCGCCAAGCCCGAGCGCGCCCAGACCGAAGCGGCGGCCCTCGACCTCTTCCACAAGGTCACCGGCGGGCACGTTCCTGAGCTCCTCGATTCAGACGACGATCGATTCACGCTCGTGATGACCGCGGCCCCTTCGACCTGGCGCCCCTGGAAGACCGACCTCCTGGCCGGCGACTTCGACGCCGATGCGGCGAGGGCCACCGCCTGGGTGCTGGGCTCTGTGCTCGCGAACTGGCACCGCGCGACTCACGACGACCGGGCGACCGCCGAGCGATTCGCTGACGACGAGGCCTTCGAGCAGCTTCGTGTCGGGCCGTTCCACCGAACCGTACTGGCTCGGCATCCCGATCTCGACGACCCCATCGAGCAGTGCGTGCGCGACCTGGTCGAGCGACGCGAGTGCCTGGTGCACGGGGACTTCTCACCCAAGAACGTCCTCGTCGATCCCATCGATCCCGAACGAGGGTGGGTCCTCGACTTCGAGGTCGCGCGCTATGGCGCCGCGGTGTTCGACCTGGCCTTCCTGCACTGCCACCTGATCCTGAAGGCGATCCACAACGTCGCCAGATCAGCGGCGCTCGGCCAGGTTGCCACCGAATTCCAGGCGTCGTATGCCGCGGCGGCCGGCCCAGCCCTCACCGAACTGGCGTCATCGCGGCTGGGCTGGCAGACCGCTTGCCTGCTGCTCGCGCGTGTCGACGGGACCTCGCCCGCCGGCTACCTGACCCCGTCAGAGCGCGCGCTCGTCAGCGAGTTCGCGATCGAGATGTTGAGCACCCCCGACCGTCCGATCCACGAACTCTGGGCACACCTCCGGGAGAGAACTCCATGACCACAGCAACCACCATCGCCGAGTTGATCTCCTGGGAAGCACTCGACTCCCGCGGTCGCCCCACCGTCGCGGTCCGGGTCGTCTTGAGCGGGGGCGTGAGCGCGAACGCCTGCGTTCCCTCCGGGGCATCCACCGGCTCGCATGAGGCCCTGGAACTGCGCGACGGCGGCGGGCGGTACGGCGGTCGTGGTGTGCGGACCGCCGTGAACAACGTGAGGGTGGCGCTCGCCGATGCCGTCGTCGGCCTCGACGTCGCCGACCGCGACGCCGTCGACCTCGCCTTGCGTGCCGCCGACACCAGCCCGGGGTTCGCGAAACTCGGCGCGAACGCCATCCTGGCCGTCTCGGTCGCCTCGGCGAGGGCGGCCGCCGCCGCCGCCGGAACCTCGCTGGCACGCCACATCCGGGGTGACGGGCCGCTGCCGATCCCCATGCCGATGGTGAACATCCTCTCCGGGGGCGCGCACGCGGGCGGGCTCATCGACATCCAAGACCTCCTGGTGATCCCGACCGCATCCAGCAGCTTCGCCGAAGCGATCGAGTGGGCCGCCGCGGTCCGTGAAGCCACCGCCGACCTCGCCCGGCACTGCGCATTCCGCGAGGCCGTGCTCGTCGCCGATGAGGGCGGCCTCGGGCTGGCGCTCGACTCGAACCGCGAGGCGCTGGAACTCCTCGTCGACGGCATCGTCCACGCGGGGTTCACCCCAGGCGAAGACGTGCATATCGCGCTGGATGTCGCCGCGACGGAGTTCTACCGCGACGGGGCGTACGACCTCGCCACGGAAGGACGACGTCTGGGCTCCGCCGAACTCGTCGACGAGGTGCGGGCGTGGTGCTCCGACTTTCCCGTCGTCTCGGTCGAGGACGTCGTGGCCGAGGACGACTGGGACGGCTGGATCCGAGCGACCGAGGCGCTCGGGGCATCCGTCGATCTTGTCGGCGACGACCTCTTCGTCACGGACGTCGACCGGCTCAAGCGCGGCATCGAAACGGGTGCAGCAAACTCGGTCCTCGTGAAGGTCAACCAGAACGGCACCCTCATGGGCGCACGAGAAGTCCTGAGGCTCGCGCACGACAACGGATACCGGACCGTCGTCTCCGCCCGCTCCGGCGAAACCGAGGATGCATGGCTCGTCGACCTCGCCGTCGGGTGGGGTGCCGGGCAGATCAAGGTCGGCTCGACGCACCGTTCGGAGCGCGTAGCCAAGTGGAATCGGCTCCTCGAGCTCGAGGCGACCGAAGACACGGCGTTCGCCGGTCCATGGCCCGACGGCCGACCGACGCGAACCGTGCTCTCGCGAACCGCCTGACGGAAACACGCAACAAAGGAGAGAACGCCAGATGAAACTCATGCGTATCGGCCCGGTGGGCGCCGAACGACCCGTCGCGCTCGATGGGGAGCGGTACTTCGACCTCAGCCGGGTGACTGCTGACATCGATGCCCGATTCTGGTCGAGCGGCGGCCCTCAACGGGTTCGGACGGCTCTTCTGCGGGAGGAGCTGCCAGAGATCGATATCGCCGGACAGCGGATCGGCGCGCCCATCGCCCGCCCCGGCGCGGTGATCTGCATCGGCTTGAACTATGCAGCACACGCGGCGGAAACCGGCGCTCCGCTTCCTCAGGACTTCGTCATGTTCTACAAGGCGCCCAACACGGTCGTCGGGCCGAATGACGACATCCTCCTTCCGCCCGGATCGGTCAAGACCGACTGGGAGGTCGAGCTCGGCGTCGTGATCGGGAAAGAGGCTCGCTACCTTGGCTCCCCGGAGGAGGCGCTCGACCACATCGCCGGCTACTGCATCTCGAACGACCTCTCCGAGCGGGCGCTGCAGCTCGAGGTGAGCGGTGGCCAGTGGTCGAAGGGCAAGAGTTGCGAGTCGTTCAATCCACTGGGGCCGGTGCTGGTCACGCCCGACGAGCTGGCCGACCCACAGCAGCTTTCGATGCAGACCTGGGTGAACGGCGAGATCCGGCAGGACTCCGCGACCGCGGACATGGCGTTCGGCGTCGCATCGCTCGTATGGCGACTCAGTCAGGTCACGGTGCTCGAACCCGGCGACCTCATCAACACGGGCACCCCGCAGGGCGTGGCCGTGTCGGGACGCTTCCCGTACCTCCAGGTCGGGGACACCGTGGAGATGCGCATCGCCGAACTGGGCGCACAACGCCAGGTCGTGCGCGCAGGCGGCAGAGACTGACGAAGGAGCAGTGCGATGAGTGAGGTCACAGTGCTCGAATCACCGGACGTGGTGATCGAGGGTGACGCCGCGGTCGGCGAGGGGCCGGTGTTCGATGCCCGCACGGGCCGGCTGGTCTGGGTCGACATCACCGGCGGGATGATCTTCGAGAACGACCTCGCCTCGGGCGAGCAGCAGGGGACGAAGCTCGACACCCTGGTCGGTGGGGTCGCCCCGCGAGCCTCGGACCCCGGCTTCGCCGTCGCGGTCGGTGACGGCTTCGGGTTCGTCTCTGCGGATGGTGTGCTCACCTACTCGGACCCGGTGCTCCCGGAGCCCTTCCGGCGCATGAACGACGCGAAAGTGGATTCGCGGGGTCGGCTCTGGGCCGGCAGCACGCACACGGAATTCCTTCCCGGCGAGGGATCGCTCCACCGCTGGGACGGTGGGCGGTCGAGCGTCATGGCCACCGGCTTCATCCTCCCGAACGGCCTCGGGTGGGATGCCGCCGATACCACCATGTACCTGATCGACAGCTATGCGAACACCCTCCTCTCGGCGCCGTTCCGAGCCGACGACGGCGACATCGGGGACTTCACGCCCATGGCCAGGATCGAGGGGGGTTACCCCGACGGCCTGGCCGTCGACGTCGATGGGTGCATCTGGGTCGCGATCTGGGCTGGGCACGAGGTCCGTCGCTACAGCCCGACCGGCGAGCTGGTTGCCGTTGTGCCCATGCCGGTCGCCCAGCCCTCGAGCTGCGCGTTCGGCAGCGACGGGACGCTCTACATCACCTCGGCGCGCGCCGGCTTGTCCGAGGCGGAACTCGTCGCCCAGCCCCATGCGGGTTCCGTCTTCGCCCTGAGCACCGACACCCAGGGCGTACCAGTGAGGGCGTTCGCATCATGAGCGAGCATGCAGGGAGAGTCGCGCTGGTCACTGGTGGTTCCCGGGGAATCGGCCGGGGCGCAGCGCTCGAGTTGGCGCGGCAGGGTTCCGCCGTCGCCGTGCACGGGCTGAACGATGGGTACGCCGACGAAGTGGTCGACGAGATCATCGCTGCCGGCGGACGGGCCATCGCCGTAGTCGGCAACATCGAGGATCCCACCGTCGCGGAAACGGCGGTCGCCGCGACGATCGATGAGTTCGGCCGGCTCGACACCCTGGTGACCTCCGCAGGGATCCAGCGGTACGGCGACGTCGTGACCACGAACAGGCAACTGTGGGACGAGGTCTTCGCCGTGAACGTCACCGGCGTCTTCCTGGCCTGCCACTTCGCCATGCCCCACCTGCGGCGGAGCCCTGCGGGCAGCGTGGTGATCGTGGCATCCGTCCAGGCCACCGCGACGCAGAGACAGGTGGTCGCGTACGCCGCGAGCAAGGGCGCCTTGGTCTCGATGGCCAGGGCGATGGCGATCGACGAGGCGCAGTACGGGGTTCGCGTCAACACCGTCAGCCCCGGGTCGGTCGACACGCCGATGCTCCGCGCCTCGGCGGCCGGGTTCAGCGACGGGTCGGCGGAG
This sequence comes from Agromyces ramosus, assembly GCF_030817175.1. Taxonomy (NCBI): domain Bacteria; kingdom Bacillati; phylum Actinomycetota; class Actinomycetes; order Micrococcales; family Microbacteriaceae; genus Agromyces; species Agromyces ramosus. The sequence goes on from NZ_JAUSYY010000001.1 coordinate 1,669,894, forward strand.
GGAATCGAGACCGTGCTTCGCGGCTGGGGCACCGCTCACGCGCTCGGCCGCGTCGCCCAGCCCGAGGAGGTCGGCGCCGCCATCTCGTTCATCTCCAGTCCCCGCGCGAGCTTCATCACCGGGGACGACATCCGGGTCGACGGCGGCCTGCTCGCACGCGCCGCCGCACCGATCCCCACCACGCAGTCCGGTCACGACCACACGAAAGGCTCCACCCATGATTCAACTCGCTGAGATGTCATCGCCACGGCCCGAACCGATGTGGGAGCTGATCAAGCAATGCGGCGTCACGAACGTCGTGGCCATGCTGAACGGTGCGGAGCAGGAGCAGCGCATGTTCGCCTCGGTGGGAAAAGGAGTGATCGCGCGAGCCGGAAAGGACGACGTCCCCTGGGGTGAGGCCGCGATCAAGCGCGACATGGACCTCTTCGCGCGGAACGGCCTGAAGGTCATCGCGATCGAGGACACCGCCCCGATGGACAAGGTGCGGCTCGGCCTGCCCGGCCGCGACGAGGAGATCGAGAACGTCATCACGCAGCTGACCGCCATGGGGAACCTCGGCATCGAGGTGCTCTGCTACAACTGGATGGCGCTGTCAAGCTGGGCGCGAACCGACGTGGCCGTCCCGAGCCGCGGCGGGGCGCTGGTCACGGGCTTCAACCGTGCCGCCGCCGCCGCGTTGCCGCCGCTCGTCGCACCCGGGGAGGTCACCGAGGAGCAGTTGTGGGATTCCCTGGCGTACTTCCTCGACGCGGTCCTGCCCGCCGCCGAAGCCGCGGGCGTGCGCATGGGGTTGCATCCGGATGACCCGCCACTCGCGCTCGTGCGGAACCTGCCGCACATCATGGTCTCGCCCGACGCGTATCGACGCCTGCTGAGTCTCAACTCGTCGCCGAGCAACGGGATCACCTTCTGCCAGGGCAACTTCGCCCTCATGGGCGACGACCTGCCGACGCTGATCCGCGAGTTCGGTTCCGCGATCGCGTTCGTGCACTTCCGGGATGTTCGGGGCACGGTCGACGACTACGTCGAGACCTTCCAGGACGACGGCCAGAATGACATGGCGGCCTGCATGCGCGCCTACCAGGAGATCGGATTCAGCGGCCCGATGCGCCCCGATCACGTTCCGACGATGTACGGCGAGACGAACGACCGGCCAGGATACGAGACGCTCGGCCGTTTGTTCGCACTCGGCTACATTCGCGGCCTCGAGCAGTCGACCTACGGACGCGCGCGATGAGCGGCTTCGACGGCCTGGTCGCGATCGTGACCGGTGGGGCATCCGGCATCGGTGCAGCGGTCGCCACGACGCTCGCCTCCCAAGGAGCACAGGTCGCCGTGCTCGACCTCACTGTCGAGCACGTCGACGAGGGGACGTTCGCGGTGCGGACCGACATCGGGGACAGCACCTCGGTTCGCGCGGCGGTCGACGCGGTCGTCGCCCGCTTCGGCAGGATCGACATCCTCATCAACAACGCGGCGATCGGGGCGCAGGGCACCGTCGAGACCAACGACGACGACGAATGGGCGCGAGTGCTGAATGTCAACGTCACCGGTCTTGCCCGGATGTCGCGGGCAGCGCTCCCCTACCTTCGCCAGTCGGACTCCGCGGCGATCGTGAACACCGCCTCCGTCGCCGCAACGGCAGGCATCGCCGACCGGGCGCTCTACAGCGCCTCGAAGGGAGCGGTGCTCGCACTGACCCGTGCGATGGCGGCCGACCACCTTCGCGAGGGCATCCGTGTCAATTGCGTGAATCCCGGGACGGCCGACACTCCGTGGGTCGCCCGCCTGCTCGAGAAGGCGGCCGACCCCGAGGCGGAGCGAGCGGCGCTCAACGCGAGGCAGCCGCACGGACGGCTGGTCTCCATGGACGAGGTCGCGGGGGCCATCGCGTACCTGGCGAGCCCCTTTTCGGGGTCCACGACCGGAACGAGTATCGCGGTCGACGGTGGGATGGAGGCGCTCCGCCTGCGGCCCGCGTGACGCCGTTCAGCGCGGCAACATACCTAGACTCCTATGAGATATAGGCTATAGAATCACCTCGCCGTCGATGGAGTCGGCAGACGTGAGGTAGATCGTGATCGGTTCCTCCAGGCGACGTGCTGCAAAGCCAGTCCTCGCTCTGTGCGCAATGGCGGCACTCGTCGGCGGGTTCTTCATCGCCACTCCGGTTCCGGCCTCCACGGCGGATCCGTTGGCGCCGTATCTCGCCGAGTGGCCGGCGGTCCAGGAGGTGTTGAGCCGCCATACGCCCGTGCGCACCACTCCGCCGACGAGCGTGGTGACCGACCGCATCTCGGATGGGATGCTGCTGGGCAACGGCGACACCGCCGTCGCGGTGGGCGGCACCCCCGCGTCCCAGACGTCCTACATCACGAAGTCGGATTTCTGGACTGACGGCACCTACGCCACTGGCGACCTCCCGCGCCACGTCACGGTCGGCGGAGTGACCGTCGACACGGCGGCCTTCGCCGGGGCCACCTACCGGCAGGAACTCGACCTGGCGACGGGCATCGTGACCTCGACCTTCGTTCAGGGCGCCGCAACCTTGACGATGAAGTCGTGGGTCTCTGCGGTGACCGACAGCGTCATCGTGCGCCTCGAGCTCACAGGTATCGGCTCCGCCGCGGTCTCGGTGAAGACCTGGGCGAAGTCCGGGAGCGCCAAGATGCCGACGTCTGCCGGTGCCGACGCGGCGCTCACGTGGGCAGGGCGGTCAACGTGGGCCGGGGTCGGGAGCCGCTGGGTCTCGAGGGCCGCGCTGGCGACGAAGGTCATCGGTGCGAGCACGACGAACACCTCGGATTCGGTGGATGACGCGACGGCGAGCTTCACGCTCACCGAGGGCACTCCGGTCACCGTCGCCACGGCAGTCACCGGTGCGCGCGACGAAACCGGATCGACAACGGATGTCGCAACGGTCGCGGCCGCGAAGGCTGACGCCACCTCGTTCACCACGGCATCCGTCGACGCGACGCGCGGCGATCACCTGGACTGGTGGAGGGACTTCTGGCTCAAGTCGTGGATCAGCATCGATGAGCCGATGGTGCAGCAGTACTGGTACGGCAGCACCTACCTCCTGGGGGCGAGCACCCGTGAAGGCGCCACCGCATCTGGTCTCTGGGGGCCGTGGATCACCACCGACAACCCGGCGTGGGGCAGCGACTATCACCTCAACTACAACTTCGAGGCACCGAACTACGGGCTTGCGAGCAGCAATCGCCACGAGTTCATGAACCCGTACTTCACGGCCATCACCGACTACGTGCCGTCGGGTCGAACTCAAGCCGAGACGTTGTTCGGTGAAGCGGGTCACGGTGTGTACTTCCCGGTCGGCATCGCGCCCGGGGGAATCACCGAGTACTCCACGTACCACGGCCAGCGGTCGAACGCCGCGTTGGCCGCGGTTCCGTTTCTCGACTATTACCGGAGCACGCATGATGAGGAGTGGCTGTCGACGGTCGGCTACCCCTACGTGAAAGAAGTCGCCCAGTTCTGGGTGAAGTCACTTGGCGCGAAGAATGCCGCCGGCACGTACGACGTCACCGACTCGGCCTGCTACGAGTCGGCGCCGAACACGGCCTATCCGAAGACGAACTCGATCATCGACCTGAGCATCTTGAAGACCCTCTTCCCGACGGTGATCGAGATGAGCGAGGATGCAGGACTCGACTCGAACCTGCGTGCGACCTGGCAGGAGATCGCCGACAGCCTGAGCGATTTCGGCCAGGGCAATCAATCGACCCGCAGCGTGTTCCTCCCCTGCTCCGACTGGAATGTCTCGCACACCGGCCTCCCGGTCGGCGGAAACCCGATCAGCGTGTGGGCGTCGTGGCCGTCGACGGTCATCGGCAACTCGTCACCGCCGGAACGACGCGCCACGCAGATGGACACCATCTACCTGCAGAACAGCTGGAGCCACGCGAACGGCTTCGCCGAGATCTTCTCATCGGCCACTCGCGTGGGGTACGGCGCCGATAACGTGCTGAGCCGGTTCGCGTCACGCGTCGTGGGCCTCCGCGCGAACCAGACCATCGACCTCTCCGTCGCCGGCGGACTGGAGACGATCGCGCCCATCTCGGCGGTCAACGACATGTTGATGCAGAGCCACGACGGCGACATCACCGTCTTCCCGCAGTGGCCGACAGATCGTTCGGCCGAATTCCATCGCCTGCGTGCCTACGGCGCATTCCTGGTGAGTTCGGCGTACGCGAACGGCAACGTCTCGTACATCGACGTCACGAGCGAGAAGGGCAAGACCGCCTCAGTGGTGAGCCCGTGGTTGGCGGGAAGTGCCGCGGTCATCGACCAGACCACCGGTCTGCCGGTCGACACGACGGTCGTCGGGCAGAAGCTCACCTTCGACACCGAGACGGGTCACACGTATCGCATCGCGCCGTCGGCGGCGATCACCGCGGTCGACATCACCGAGCGGGCAACCGTGACCGCGGGCAGTGTCGCGGGTGCCGGGTATGAGTCTGACAAGGCCGTGGATGGGCGCCTTGGCGTCAACCTCGGCTGGAAGAGCTCCACCCTCTCGGGGAGATGGCTCCAGTTCGACTTCGGCACGGACGCCACAGTGTCGCGTTGGGTCGTGAAGCACGCTGCCGACGGCGGAGAGGCGCCGTGGCTGAACACCCGCGACTTCACGCTCCAATGGAGCGCGGACGGCTCAACCTGGTCTGCTGTCGACAGCGTCACCGACAACGTGAGCTCGGTCACGAACCGGCCGGTCGCCGCCACCACGGCGCGCTACTTCAGAATCGACGTATCGACAGCGAATCAGACGGTGGACACACCGGCGAATCCGAACGATACCGCGCTGGATACGATCGCTCGCATCCAGGAGATCGAGCTGTACGGGCAGGTGGCGAGCGCGCCGGCAACCCCCACCAATCTGGCGAGGGGCAAGATGGCGGCATCCGACAGCGATTTCAGCACCGGCACGGTGGCGGCGAAGGCCGTCGATGGAGCATCGGCGAACGCGAACACCGACAAGTGGGCATCGACGCGCACGGCGGGCGACCACTGGTTGTCAGTGGACCTCGGGGGCACCTATCCGATCAACCGATGGGTGGTGAAGCATGCCAGCACGATGGGAGAGACCAGCACCTTCAACACGAAGAACTTCCGGCTCCAGGTCAAAGACGTTGGAGGGGTCTGGCAGGACGTCGATACGGTGACGAACAACGTCGCGGCCATCACCGATCGAAGCTTCGCCCCCGTGATGGCCCGCCATGTGCGCTTGTACATCACCACGCCCGCCCAAACCTCAGAGCTTGCCGCTCGCATCGGTGAGCTCGAGGTGTACGGCACCGCGCCCCGATTGACGAATGTCGCCCTCGGCAAACCTGCAACGGCGAGCACCTCCTACAACAACGGCCAGTCTGGAGAACGAGCCGTCGACGGGTACGAGTCGCTCGTCAGCGACAAGTGGATATCGGAACGAATCGCCGCGACGCATCAACTCGAGGTCGACCTGGGAACGACCTACGAGATCAGCCGCTGGGTGGTCAAGCACGCCGGATGGCTGGGCGAGACGGGCACCTTGAACACGAGAGACTTCAGTCTCCAAGTCAGCGTCGATGGTGAGCAGTGGGACACACCGGATGCCGTCGTGTCCAACATCTCCGGCATCACCGATCGCACCTTCTCTGCGGTGACGGCACGGTATGTGCGACTGGTCATCACCAAGCCGGCACAGTCGACGGAGCTCGCGGCTCGAGTCGCGGAACTGGAGATCTACGGCACGTGACGCTCGTGCGGCGCTCACGGCCGCCCGAGCAGACGCGAACACCCCGGCCCCCGCGGTAGCGGGAGCCGGGGTGTGTGGTGCACGGTGCGTCAGCCGCGGAAGAACTCGTTCGCGCGCGCCGAGTAGAGCAGCACCAGGCCGATGAGGGCGAGCAGGCCGGTGATGATCGCCGACCAGATCTGCCCGGGGATGGCGATCGCCACGTAGATGGCCCACCCGAGGTTCAGGACGAACACGATCGTCGCGAGGATGCGCGCGAAGTTGTTGCCGCGCAGCAACCCGATGCCGACGAGGATCGTGATCACGCCGATCACGATCTGGACCCAGGCCGCGGTAGTGACCGCTGCGTCAGCGGGTCCCGCGGTGAGCAGGAGGATGCCGGCGATCAGGGCGAGCAACCCGTTGATCCAGGCGATGACGGCGACGAGGGTGACCCCTCCGGGACGCGGACCAGCCACGATGACTCCTTCGATCATTGGAAGAGCAGTTCGCTCACCGTACTGCTCGGTCAGCTGCGCCGTCCATCACCTTTCTGTGCGCCATCGACTGCGCCCGCGGTGCCACCGCGCCTTCGGTGATGGGCATGGCCCGAGAGCGGGAACCGCGGCTGGGTCACCCGCTCCAGGTGACCGCGCCCTCCGCATCCACTCCGACGATCTGCTGGTCGGGCACCGTCGGGACGATGGCCAGGCGGACCCAGCTCGTGCGCCGCTCCTGGGCACCGAGCAGGATCTCCTCGTTGCGCTGTTCGGCACCGACGACCCCGTCGTCCACCGACGAGGAGCACGGCTCGATGCCCAGGAGGCGCGAGGCGCCGAACCACGGAAACTCCGCGCCTCCGATCTCCATCCACAACCAGGCGAACGGATGCACCGCGCCGTTCCAGCTGACACCGACGCTGAACCCCGGCTCGTTCTCCGTGAGACCCGCCCAGCTCTCCGTGCCGGTGTGCACGGTCATGAATCGCTCGCGTGACTCCTGGGGAATCGTCTCGAGGTCGACGTCGCCGGCTCCGGTCACCGTGGGCCACGTTCCGACCGAGCCTGGCGCGAGGTCGCCGAGCTCCGGATCGAAGTCGACGGCGGTGCGGAACGACCGGCCGCGCGGAAGCTGGATCACCGCGCCGGGGACCGCGTCGAGGATGAGATGCTCGCCCCAGCAGACGGGAGTCTCACGTGCTTCCAGGTTCTCGATGGTGCTGGTCACGAGCACGGTGTTCCCGTCGAGCCGTGCGGAGCGGGTCATCCGGACCCCGATCACCGAGGTGCACGACATGGTGACCTCGTCGTCACCCTGTCGCGTGATCTCCCATTCCGACCGCATGAGGTCGCCGTGGAACGGCAGACGGGTGTCGTGCACGCGACTCGCTCGGCCGACGTTCGGGAAGAGGACATGCCAGCCGCCAGGGTAGTCGCGCAGGAGCGTGATCCGGTCGTCGGTGGCGTCGACGTCGGTGGGCGTCGAACCCTGCACGGGCCAGGTTCGCCGGCCGAGCACATTCGCCCCGTCGTGGCGTCCGATGTGCGCGATGACGCCTTGGTGCGGATTGACGACCGCGACGATGGCCTCGTTGCGGAGCTCGATCATGCGGGCACGTCGGCGGCGGGCGCCGGAAGGGCACCTGAGCCGTCGGGCCGCCCACCCGTCGTGATCGGCCAGACGAGAGGCGGCTGGCGGAGCGCACGCGCCTGACGCTGGACGGCTTCGAGATCCGCCGTCGGCGCCGTCACCAGGCCGTAGGCGAGCGAGATCCTGCCCGGCTGCAGTTTCGCGTAGTTCGTGTCCCAGTAGTTGTTGACCGGCCAGGCGAGCATCAGGGGATTCTCGGGCCGAGGGATCGAATCGAGCGGGGGCCCGAAGTGGAAGTCGCCGAACTGCACCATCGGCGCATCCGGGGTCAACAGCGCGACCATTCCGTCGTCGTCCCACATCGCGGCGAGCGATTCGGTGGTCGCCCAGTTCCGGCAGGCGCCGGGGATCTGGTCGGCGTCGAGCTCGACGAGCTGTCCTGCGGTGTCGAAGGCGGCTCGCCAGCCGGCCTTCATGGCCAGCGGGAGCGCGAAGTAGAAGCCCTGCGGCGACTCTTCGGGCGCGAGCTCCATCTCGATCTGCACGCCGATGACCGGCTCATCGGCGTGGAACGTGAACCGCTGCACGAGGCTGAGCAGTCCGGGGGCGTCGAGTCGACGTTCGAAGGTGATGCCCTCGGCCGATTCCGTCACGGCGCAGGCCGTTACCCGCGTTGCGCGCTCACGAATCACCGCCCAGGGCTTCCAGCACGACTCGTCGAACTTCTCGCGCATCATGTCGCGGTCGTAGTACGCGAAGCGGGTGCCGTCGACGAGGGAGTCCGGCCGCTCGCGAACGAAGGAGAACAGGTCGAACCCGCTCGCGAGATCGAGCAGCTCACGCTGCTGGAACCGGTCGATCAACGACAGGATGCGCCCGGTGGCCGGATCGTACTCCAGCACGTGCCACGGCGATTCGATCCTGCCGGTGCGACGGAGATCTCCGGTACTGGCGACGCCATTCGCCTCCCAGCGGGTGCCCGCTCGGCTCAGGACCTCGTGCGTGACGGTGCGCCCGCCGTCGTCGGCTGGCGGAAGGTCGTCGAGGGAGATGCTGCGCCAGGAGTACGGCTCGAGCCGGATCGGCCCGAAGCACTTCGCATCATGCCCCGGATACTCGTGTCCCCATGGGCGGCGGTTGAAGAACATGCGACTCGGGCGGTAGGTGCGCTCCAACGGCTCACCCGGTTCGGGGAACCATGCAGCGGGAAGCTGCGGGCGAATCGTGACGGTGTCGGGGCCCGGGTTCGCGAGCAGGACACCCTTGACGCCCCGATCGGCGACCGGGTTGCCCGCGAGCCGTTCCAGCCCGTCCATCAGGGCGAACGAGGCGAACTCGTGCCCTTCGTGCGCCATGGCGGCCTTCAGGATCTCACCGGTCTGGGCTTGAGGGTGCGACGGGCTGGTGTCCCAGTGACCCCACGTGTGCTCGTCGTACAGGTCGATGCTGTCGCGCGCGCGCTGCAACACGGGGTGCTCGGCGCCCGCGGTGAGCCGTTCGGCGGCGGCGAGCATCGGCTTCGCCCGCTGGTTGACGGCGGTGGCGATGGGGGTGCTGGCGTAGCCATGGCTCCAGTACTCGGTCCAGTCGCCCCGCACGACCGGCAGCTTCCCGGAGGGCACGGCGAGCGCGCGCTCGCGAAGGTCGTCGAACGTCGCGTACCGGATGCGCGGCCCGACTCCTGCCTCGTTCCACCGCTGGATCAGGTTGGGCAGGTAGGGGTTCGGTGGTGCGTTGTCCCACATCACCGGCGAGGCGGTGCTCGTGAGGTAGACGAAGTCGAGGCCGTACCCGCGCCGTGTGAGGTGCGACGAGAGTTCAGCCCAGCCTTCCGCCATGCGGTCGACCGAGTCCTCCCAGGAATAGAAGTTCTGGTCGAACATCGTGTAGTGGTGGCCGTTGAACACCCGAAGCTGCTGGCCCGAGGGCGTCTCCCACAGGAACATGCCCGGACGCGAGTCGAGCGGACGACCGAGGTAGGGGTTGACCCCCATGACGAGCAGGTCGACTCCGGCCTCGAGCAGGAGGTCGGACATCGGCCACGACACTCCGTTGACGTCGTGCTGGCAGGCCACCTGCACCGGTCCGCCGAGGAACTGCTCGAGCTCGTCCTTGCCGTCGAGCAGTCGCCGGAGCCCCGCACGATCGGCGAGGCCACCCGCATGCCAGCGCAGGGCGCCGATGCCGATGCGTCCGGCTGCGAAGAGGCGCCGGAAGCGCCGGGCATCGGCCGGCGTCGCCTCCTTGAGCCAGCGGTAGACCGGCTCGGTCGCCTCGCACGTCCACTTCGGCCGGCTGTCGTCGGGCAGATCACCCGTGCGCTCCAGCCAGTCGAGCGCTTGCGTGATGAACTCCTTCTGGAGTTCCCACACGATCGGCTGGGAGTGGGTGTACCCGACGTCCAAGTGACTGTGTTGCAGCACGAGGATCTCGTCGATGGTCAACGACGGTGTCGAATCCATGGCGGGCGCCTTTCGGAATTGAGGTGGTCTTGCGTGCTAGTGACGAAGCGCATAGGTGCGAACCGCGGTCGCGAAGAGGATGTCGTCCTGCTGCTCCGGTGCGAGGTGCGAGGTGACCTCGCGCTGTGCGCTCCACACGCCGGCGCCGTGCTGAGGCCCGAGAGTTTCACGAAGAGGTTCGGTCGCACGGCGCAGCCCGCGATCAGGCTCGCCCACGGTTCCCAGCCGCCATTCGCGATGTCGGGCCCCGCCAGGTGGTCGATGACGATCGTGAGCGACGGATGCCTCGCCGCGAGCTCCGGCAGGAGCTCGAGGTGCTCGGGCAGCACGCTCACGTAGTCGAGTGTGTACCCGTGCGCGCTGACGAGGTCGAGCGAGGTGGTGACGTCGGCGCGCAGGATCCACTCGGGGTCGTCATACGTATGGGTGAGCGCGCGGACACCGCGGATGATCGGGGTCGTCGAATACAGTTCGAGCGCCGCCCGAGCCTCATCCGGTCGATCGAGCGGGACCCAGCCGACCACTCCGTCGATGCCGGGCACGCACGACGCGATGCTCAGCATGTAGAACGTGTCCTCGTAGGTGTCGGCGGCCTGTACGAGTAGGGTCCCGGTGATTCCGGCCGCCACGATGTCGGCGGCCACGGCGCCGGGCCCGAAATCGGCGTGGAGCACGCCGTGCTCAGGCTGGATCCAGTCGTAGCGTCGCTCCGACAGCATCCAAAGGTGCTGGTGGGTGTCGATCATCCGCAGGGGGACGTGCAGCCCGGTCATCCTCAACTCCTTGGTCTCCGGCATCGCTAGTCGAGGTGGAAGACTTCGGGCAACTCTTTCCACCACTCGCCGTCACGACGATCTTCCAACGGGCGCTGGAGCGGTTCGCAGAGCGCCCACCATTCACGGGTGGTCGGGTCCGCCGCCATCGCGGCCATGTCGGCTTCGAAGTCGTCTCCGACGTACTCCATGTACGCGAAGAGCAGCTCTCCATGCCGGAAGATCGAGTAGTTCGTGATGTTCGACGCCGTCAGCCGTGCGAGCACGCCCGGCCAGACCTCCGCGTGCAGCCGCAGGTACTCGGCTGCGTTGTCGGCCGGGAGACCGATCACCGAGGCGATGCGTTTCATGCTGGACCTTTCGTAAGGGGTGTTGTTTCACCGACGACGTTCGGAGATGTCGTCGTGGCCTGTCGCGTTCACTCGACCCGGTCGAACACGAGGACGTCGGCGTCTGCGGCAACGGCCCAGGGCACGATGACCCCTGCGCTTCGGAGCGCTGCGCCACTGTGGAGTGAACCGTCGCTCCGAAGGCGGTAGTGCCGCGCCGGGTCGGCGGATGCGAGCCGGATACGCGTCACCGGCGGGATGCTCTGTTCGGAGATCGCGTCGGGGCCGGTGCGCTCGCGGCTGCTGTCGTAGGCCAAGATCACGATCCGGCCGTCGAGTTCCGCACCGGCGGCGTACTCGAGCGCGTAGCCATGGAGCGACGGCGTGGAGTGCCGGTACACGTCACCGTTGTGCAACACCAGCCTGAGCTCGCGGTACAACGCGATCATCGACCGTGCGGTGGCGAGTTCGTCGGGCGTCCACCGGAGCAGGTCGACGCTGAGGCCGAGCACGCCCGCCATCGCGACGACGAACCTGAACTCCAGGGAGCACGGCGCCCGATCGAGCATGCCCTGCGCCGTGGTGACCCAGGACGACATGATCGCCGGAGGGTAGGCGCGGAGGAACCCGTCTTGCACGAGCAGGCGATCGCGGGGCGCGGTGGCGTCGCTCGCCCAGACCACGTCGACCAGGCCGAGGACCGCGTTGTCGGACCCGGCCCCCGCCGCCGGCGCACCCTTCGACGGTCACGTGCGGGAACTCCCGCCTGATCATCTCGAGCAACCGGTAGTACGCGTGCGTGTGCGCCAGCGACCACTCGAACGACGGGCCGCCGCCGTGGGATCCCGGCGACGTGACCGGACGGGTCATGTCCCACTTCAGGTAGGTGATCGGGTGATCGGTGAGCAGCCGCCGGAGCGTCCGCTCGATCCACGAGTACGCCGCCGGATTGCCGAGGTCGAGCACGTACTGGCTCCGCACCGCCGCCTGCGGGAGGCCGTTCTCCTCGTAGACCCAGTTGGGGTGCTCGCGGAGCAGATCGCTGTCGGGGCTGACGCCCTCCGGTTCTATCCACAGGCCGAACCGCAGGCCCCGAGCGATGACCCGCTGACCGAACGCAGCGAGCCCGTCAAGAAACGCACCGGGATCCGCGGTCCAGTCGCCCAGCCCCGAATTCCCGTCGATCCGCCCCGCGAACCAGCCGTCGTCGACGACGAAGACCTCCGCGCCGAGTTCCGCCGCGACATCCGCCAGTTCGAGCTGGTGATCCGCGCGGACGTCGAGCTCGGTCGCCTCCCAGGAGTTGTAGACCACCGGCCGGTGGTAGCCCGACGTGGAGCGCAGGACCTCCGTGCGCTGGTAGCGATGCCAGGCGCGGGCGAGCTCGTCGGGTCCGCCCGACGTGTGCAACGCGAGGATGCGGGGGCTCTCGATCTCCCGCCCCGGGGTCAGCACGAGCGTCGTGCCCTCGTCGTCCAAGCCGGCGGACACGCGCACGAGACCGTTCGGATGCGCCTCCGCTTGCATCGCCCACGAACCGCTCCAGGCGAGGGCGATGCCGAGGACACCCGCCGCGGGGTCCGGCTCGCCGTCGTGACCCAGGACGCGAACGCTCATCGTCGGTGCGAAGAGATGACTCGTCAGCCCCTGCCGGCTCCCGATCCGCAACGTCCCGACCTCGAGGTCCACCGAACGGGGGAACATCTCACGGAGGTATCCGCCCGCGAGATAGTCGATCCGCGCCCCAGCCGGAGCATTGATCGAGACGGCACCCGTGAACGCCCGCGCGAGACGGATCGGCTCGCCCGTCTCCCGGGCGTCTCGGAACACCACCCAGCGTTCGACGACATCTGACGAGCTCCGGGCACGGATGTGCTGCTCCACCTCGAGACCACGCTCGTCGGCGAATCTCACCGCCAGGTGGGTTCCTTCCGCACCCTCGTCGAATCGGTGGTCGACATACCGGAACCGCGAACCGCGCACCGCATCCGGGTACTCGACGATCAGCTCGCTCCCGTGCACGTTCCGCGTGCCCAGCGCGGCGAACTCCACCGGCGCGTAGTCGGCGAACGTCGACATGATGGGCGGCATCGACTGCGGCTCCCACGCCGGGACCAGGTCGGTCGCCGGCCCGAAATAGTCGAGCACGAGCACCGTGTCATCGAGGGCGAGGCTCACGGCATACGTCGAACGTGCGGTGTTGAGCACCCAACGGCTCGTCATTGCTTCCTTCGTTCCGCTCAGCTCTGCAGGTCAGGCCACGACCACCCGCGCGTCATCGCTGATCGGCGGAGCATCCGCACCCCACTCCTGCTCGTAGCCCATGCCGGGCGTCGTGGGAGCGTGGACGAGCCCGGATGCATCGACCTCGGGCGCCGGACGAACGGGATTCGAATCGACGAGGCTCTCGTAGTACGTCGTGTTGGGGATCGACATGCACAGGTGCGTGCTCACGAGTCCCCCGCCGTGCACCTCGGCCCGCAGGAGGAAGGAGTCGGCGAGGTGGGCGACGCGGAGGGCTCCGGTCACGCCGCCCTTGAAGGTGCTGCTCGTGCGCACCGACGAGGCGCAGCCCGAGGCGATGAAGTCCGCGGTGTTCATGTGCGCGCCGTCACTGGTCTCGGCGACCAGCAACGGGACATCCACCCGCTCACTCAGACGCTGGTACGCATTGACGCTGAACTCGCGCATGGGCTCTTCGTACCAGCCGAAGTTCGCCTCGCTGAGCACCCGCCCGAGATACACGGCGTCGCTCAGGTCGAACGCGGCGGAGCCGTCGTACATGAGCGGCACGTCATCGCCGACGTGGCTCCGCAGTGCGGCACACAGTTCGGCGTCGCGTCGCACGTCACCCCATGCATGCAACTTGATGGCGGGATAGCCGAGCTCGAGACATTGGTCGGCGACGTCGAGGTACTCTTCGATGCTGCCGAAGGTCACGGTCGACGCGTAGGCCGGGATCTCGGTGCGATACGTGCCGATGAGCTCGTGGACGGGAAGCCCGGCGATCTTTCCTGCGATGTCCCACAGCGCGTCGTCGACGGCGCCCTGGACGTACACCGGGAACTCCTCGATGCGGTCGAGCTCCCACATCCGGTGCCACAGCCACTCCCGGCGGAGGGGGTCGGCGCCGACGAGCTCGTCGCGGATCCTGCGGTCGACGAGGTCTCGGAGGATCTCGCCCCGGCGAACGTACGCGTAGCCCACGAAGCCCTCGTCGGTCTTCAGAACCAGCCAAGCGCCCGTGTGCGGCCCGTCCGACCCGGGAAGGCCGGCGCGCCAGCGGAAACTCGGCGCCACGGCCGGCTGCTCGACGAGGCGCACCTCGACAGCGACGATCTTCATGCTTCTACTCCAGGTCGGTTTGCATCGGGTTCAGCCCTTCGTCGAGCCCGCGAGGATGCCGCGGACGAGGAAGCGCTGGAAGAACAGGAAGAGGATCGCGACGGGCACCACCACGATGAGGCCGGCCATCGCCGCCTCGGGGTAGGTGATCGGGAGGATCGAACCGCCGGCTGAGGGGTTCAGGGCCGGGGTGCTGGCGATGAGCGTGCCGAGCCCGACCGGGAGGTTGAACATGCTGCTGTCGGTCAGCATCACGTAGGGAAGGAAGTAGTTGTTCCAGTTCGCCACGAAGCTGAAGAAGACGAGCAGCCCGATGACCGGCTTCGAGAGCGGGAGCACCACCCTGAGGAAGACGCCGAGCTCGCTGCATCCGTCGATCCGGGCCGCTTCGAGGAGTTCCTTGGGCATCGACGTCGCGAAGAACACGAAGGCGAGATACACCCCGAAGGGGAAGAAGGCGGCGGGCAGGATGACCGACGCGGCGGTGTTGATCAGGCCGACGGCGTTCAGCTCGAGGAACAGCGGCAGCACCATCGCGGTGGCGGGGAGCACGATCGCGAGCAGCGTCGTGAGGAGGATGACCTTGCGACCCGCGAATCGCATCGTCGCGAGGGCATACGCGGCGAGGAGCGAGATGACGACCGTGATGACGAGCGGCACGATCGAGTAGAGCACCGAGTTCGCCATCCAGCGGAAGATCACCCCGTCGGAGTACTCGGCGAGGTGCTGCCATGAGAGCGCATAGCGTTCGAAGGACCCCCACGAAAGTGGGGTCGACAGCATCTCGGCGTTGTCCTTCGACGGCGCCAACACGAGCCAGAGGAGCGGAACGAGGCAGAAGACGGCGAACCCGTACATGGTGATGAGCCGGAGCGCCGACCCGGGCCCGAACCTGAGGCGGCGGCGACGACGCGGGCGTTCGGTTGCGCGAACGGTTTCCTGCGGGTCGCCGACCACGACGACGGGCTCGATCTGAACGACCATCAGTCGTCCACCTCCGTCTGGAAGAAGTTCGTGCGGAACACGAGGATCATGGCCGCGAGGATCGAGATGACGAGGAGCACGACGGAGACCGTCGCCGACATCCCGAAGTCGCCCTGCGCGAACGCGAAGCTGTAGCCGAGCTGGTTCAGCGACCACCAGCTGGATCCCGCCTTGGTGATCGAGTAGAAGAGTGACGGTTCCACGAAGATCTGGAGCGCCCCCGCGAACGAGAGGATCACCATGTAGGCCACGTACTTGCCCACCAGCGGCAGCTTCACGGAGAGCGCCGTGCGGATCGGACCGGCACCGTCGATGCGGGCGGCCTCGAGCACCTCGGTCGGGATCGACTGCAGTGAGCCGAACATGATCAGGATCCACTGTCCGACGCCCGTGATGAAGGCGACCAGGGCGAAGATCCACGGGAGGTTGCTCTCGGAGAACATGTCGTTGTTCGTCTCCCAGCCGAACGCCTCGAGCGCTGGGGCGAACGGGCTGAGCTCGGGACTGAGCATGAAGTACCACAGCATGACCGCGGCTGAGCCGGTGACTGCGCCGGGGAGGAAGTAGACGAGGCGCAATGCGCCCGTCGCCCGGCTTGCCCGCTCGTGGAGCAGCAGGGCCAGCAGGAGGGTGCCGAACACCATGACCGGGATCCAGATGACCATGAAGGTCAGGACGTTGACGACCGCCGGAAGGAAGCGGAAGTCGGTGAACACCGTCACGTAGTTGTTGAAGCTCCACTGCCCTGGAGCGAGCGCCAGGTGGAGGGATTCGTAGATGGCGTAGATGACCG
This sequence comes from Agromyces ramosus, assembly GCF_030817175.1. Classification (NCBI taxonomy): domain Bacteria; kingdom Bacillati; phylum Actinomycetota; class Actinomycetes; order Micrococcales; family Microbacteriaceae; genus Agromyces; species Agromyces ramosus. Next base: position 1,685,907 of record NZ_JAUSYY010000001.1, read on the forward strand.
GGATGAGGCCGAAGACCAGGAGGAACGCGACGTACAGCGCGGAGAACGACCACCCGGTGACGTTTCGACGGAGTGCGGCTCGTTGGCTCTGCATGCGGGGTTCCTTTCGCTCTCGAGGCGGGAGAAGGCGGACGACGTAGCGACCGGGTGGTGGGATGGTTCGCGAGCGGCCACCCCGGCCGGCTCCGCCGGGGCGCGACCGTCGCGCCCCGGCGGAGGGATGCTACTTGTCGGACACGCTGTAGCCCGAGCTCGCGGCGAGCCCGGCGAGCTGGGTCTGCAGTGCCTCCAGCGCCGACTCGATCGTCTGGCCGGCCTTGACGGCCGCGACCACGGTGGCGTTGATCGACCCTTCGACCGGGTATCGCGTCGCCGAGGCGGCGGGGTTGATCTTGTCGGCAGCGTCGATCAGGACCGCGGACGGGTCCTCGGCGTAGAACGGATCGGTCGAGACCTTCTCGAGCCACAGCTCGGCGGCGGGCTTGTACGCCGGGTAGGTCGGCGCGGTTTCCTGGTAACCCGGGTCGGTCGCGGCGAACACGGCGGCGGCGACAGCGCCCTCGATGTTCTTCGAGTGGGCGGACACGACGTAGATGCCGCCTCCGCGAGCACCCGACCAGTTCGTCTCCTCGCCGGGCCAGCTCGGCATGGCACCCGCAGCGAGGGCGCCGGCGGGGAACTTGTAGCCGGTCTCGGGCTTGAAGATGTACTCGCCGTACCACGACGGGCCGGGGAGCATGAGGAGGTTTCCGGCGGCCGCGAGCTCGTTGAACTTGGGGTCGAACTGGCTCAAGGCTGAGACCGAGCCGTTCGCGATCAGCCCATCGAGCATGGTGGCGACGCGGGTGCACTTCTCATCGGCAGTGTTGATCACCACTTCGGTGCTGCTCTGCACATCTTGAATCGGGCATCCGCTCGCCCAGAGGTATTCGTAGTAGAGCGTGGCCTCTCCGGCCGCGCCGATGACGTACCCCGGGTGCTCGACGGCGAGCTTCTCGCCGAGTTCGGTGTACTCCTCCCACGTCGTGGGCAGCTCGTAGCCGAACTCCTCGAGCAGCGGCTTGTTGTACCAGAGCACATCCTGCGCGAGGTCATTCTGCAGGCAGTAGAGGTGGCCGTCGATCGTGCACAACGAGTTCTCGGTGGCGAAGTCCTTCTGCACGTCGGCGTCGACGAGGTCGTCGAGTTCGAGTGCGTAGTCGAACAGCGGGCTCTGGAGTGCGGCGATGTCGTTCGGGCTCGGGTCGAAGATCAGGTCGGGCCAACCCTTGCCGACCTTGTTGGCGAGCTGGATCTTGCTGAGGTAGGTGGCCGGGTCGATCGTCTCGAACTTGAGATCCACGTCGGGGTTCGCCTTCTTGAAGGCCTCGAACGCGGGCTTGCGGGTCGCGTCGCCCCAGACGACGATCTGCGCGTCGGGATCCTGTTCGGTGCTTGCACTCGGGCTCGCCGTGCATCCGGCGAGCGCAATCGCTGCGACGGCGAGGACGGCGGGCACGCCGGCCCGCCGCGCCCACGTGGACTTGGGTTGCGAATTCATCGTGTTCTCCATTGAAGGTGATGGATCGGGCTTGAAAGGGTATGGATCGGGCTGGTGCGGTCATGTGCAACGCGAGTAACCGTACTGGAAACTTCGTACATGATTCAGCTATGTTGTGCGCAAGGTGCTATGGCCGTCAATCAACAGCACATGATCTACACGATTCGTCGCTGGATCGTTCAGATCATGTCTACCCGAGGAGACCAGCATGACGACGACAACGGACACGGGGTCGAGCTCGGAGGAAGGCCGCGGACAGCTGCGAGTGCCTGCCCGGAACATCCTCGCCGACGACGTGTACGGAATCCTGAGAGACAGCTTGGTGTCCGGTCGCACTGCACCCGGCTCGCGACTGAATCTCGACCATCTGGCTCGTGAATTGCACGTCTCGAACACTCCCGTCCGGCAAGCACTCGCACGTCTCGAGGCCGAGGGGCTGGTGACGAAGGAGCCGTACCGAGGGTTCACTGCCTCACGGCTGCTCGATTCACAGACGATCGCGGAACTCTACGAGTACCGCCTCATCCTCGAGCCGGCGACCGCCGCCCGTGCCGCCGGGAACGCGGCCGTCGCCGGAGTGACCGAGCTCGCGGAGCTCTGCGACACCGACGTGGTCGATCGCCTGCTCGCCGACGGCGCCATCACCGAGCTCGGGCAGCGCGACATCGACTTCCATTGCGGCATCGCCCGTCTGGCCGGCAACAGCGTGGTGCTCGAGAATCTCACCCTCACACTCACCCGCATGCGGCTCTACACGACCTATGACCGGCACGGCTCGGGCGAGCAGGCCTGGCACGAGCATCGCCTGATCGCCGAGGCGTTGCGCGCTGGTGATCCGCATGCGGCGGCCGCGGCGATGCGCGACCACCTCCGAGGCGCCTACGACCGCATGCGCACGAGTGCGTAGTGACACCGTATGGCGGGCGGCGCGACCCGGTAACCCGTTCAGCGGGTGACATTGCGGTAGCGGACGAACACGACTCCGTTGCCGAAGCGGTGCTCTTCGAGCAGCTCGAGGTCGAGCCGCACCCCGTCGGGCAGGAACGACGTTCCGCCGCCGACGATGACGGGATTCACGTACAGCTGGAACTCGTCGACGAGCCCCGCCTTGATCGCCTGCGCCGCGAGCGTCGGTCCGGCGATCGAGAGGTCGCGATCGGCCTCCGCCCTCAGGCGCTCCACCGCCGCGGCATCGAATCGTCGCTCGAGGCGGGTGCGCGCGGTGGAGACCTCGTCGAGCGTCGCCGAGTACACGATCTTGTCGGCGTCGAGCCAGACCGCGGCGAAATCGCGTTCGACCTCGGAGATGCTCGGATCATCGGCCAGGTCGTCCCACACTCGCAGGACCTCGTACATGCGGCGACCCAACAGGTAGGTACCGACGGAGCGGTCGCGGTCGTTCACGAACGCGTGCACCTCGGCGTCGGGTGCACTCCAATCGAACCCGCCCCGCTCATCGGCGATGTAGCCGTCGAGCGAGGCGATGCCGGTGCAGATCAGTTTCGCCATCGGATCCTCCATCGGTCGGCGAGCAACCCGCGCCGACAGCCTCAGCCCCCGGCAGTCGTCTCAGCTGCGGCATCCGTCGCCGTGGGGCACTTCGCGAGCTCGTGCATCTTCGCGGTCGCCTGCTCGAGCGACCAGGGCAACTCCACGAGCGGCTGCTCGTGATCGGGAGCCGGCGGCGCTTTCGACCCGATCGACGCGAGCGCGAAGGCGACCTCGCGCACGAAGGCGTCACCCGAGGTGGAGTTGTTGAGTGCGACCGCCACCGTCAGCCCGCTCTCGGGATCCGTGAACGCGGCGGTGATCGCGCCCGGCGCCTCGCCGGCACTCCCCCGCATCGGGCCGTACTGGGCGCCTCCGATGCCCCATCGCTGCCACGCGGGCGTGTCGCCGCCGAGGGGCGTCGGCTCCCACCGCTCTCGCAGGCTCTGCTCGCTGATGAGCGAACCCGTAGCGAACGCCTCGCTGAGCCGATGCAGGTCGTCGAGGGTCGTCACCGCCCCGGCCGCCGCACCGCCAATGGAGCTGGACTGCTTCGAATCGTCGAGCACGACGGCGCAGTCGACCGTTCCATCCTGCGCGACACTGGCCGAGTACGCGCCGAGCGCATCGTCGTGGACGGTGTCCTCGGGCGAGGGCAGCTCGGTGTCATCGAGGCCGAGCGGGCCGAGCACGTATTGCTTCGCCAGGTCGTTCCATGAGCGTCCGGTGGTGCGCTCGAGCGCGAGCGACAACAGGAGGACACCGGTGCGCGAGTACGACCACTGCTCCCCCGGAGGACCGACGCGCGACATTGCGAGGCCGCTCGCGACGAGTTCGCCGGCCGGCCAGATGCGCTCAGGATTGCGCAGGAAATGTGTGCGCAGTGCGGGGTAGTAGTCGGGCAGTCCAGAGGTGTGTCGGCAGAGCTGCTCGAGCGTGATTCCATCGAGGCCGGGAATCCAGTCGACGTACTTCGTGACCTCGTCGTCGAGGGCCACGCTGCCCTCGTCGACGAGGCGCAGCAGGATGGTGCAGGTGATCTCAGTCGTCACGGCCGCCATGTGGAACCGCGTCTCGGGCGTGACCGCGGGTGCGCCCTCCTCGAAGCTCACCGAGCCGGACGAGCCCTGCCATTCACCGGCCCACGGCGCCCACACGCCGGCCACGCCGCCACTCGAACCGCTGAGCGCCACCGCCTCGTCGAGCAGCGCCTGGAGACTCGTCGACAGGTCATCGCCGACGGCGACGTCGACGCGGTTGAACTGGGTGGCTGGATCGATCGTGCCGCCGGTGCATGCCGACATCGCGAGCACAGTGAGGAGGACGGCGGCGGGTGCGATCCGTCGCCGTCTGGCCCCCAAAAGGTCAGCCACGAAGCCCCCTGCCGTGTGTCCGCTCAAATTGTAACCCGGCGGGTGGGCGAAATCGGGTTGTGCTGGCCCTGATGCGCCGGGTCGTGAAGAGGGGTAGTCTACGCGCCGGATGCCGCGGCGCCGATCTCGCGCATCGCCCCCGTCATGAACCGCTCGACGTTGCGGTCGACGATGATGTCACTGGGCCGCAGCGGACGCGCAAGGTAGAGCCCGTCGAGCGACGTGAGCCGGCTGAGCGCCACATAGGTCTGACCGGGACTGAACACCCGCTGCCCGAGGTCGACGATCGCGGTGTCGTAGCTCGCGCCCTGCGACTTGTGGATGGTCACGGCCCATGCGAGCCGCAACGGGAACTGCGTGAACTCGGCGACGACCTGCCGTTCGAGCTTCTTGCGGGTCGGATCCCAGCTGTACTTGTACTTCTCCCACGTGACGGGCTCGACCTCGTGCTCGTCGCCGTCGACCTCGACACGCACGGCGCGATCGAGCGAGGTGACGGTGCCGATCGTGCCGTTCACCCAGCGCTGGCCGTCGGGGCCGATCGCGCTGTCGTTGCGGAGGAACATCACCTGCGCGCCGACCTTCAGTTCGAGGCGCTCGTCGGCGGGGAATGCGCGGCCTCCGAAGTCGCCGTTCACCTCCGCCTCGTTGGCCTGCGAATGTCCGGGCAGCCGGTGCAGCTGTGTCGCATTGATGCGGTTGACGGTGTCATTGCGGGTGGCGAGCGTAATCGCGCCCTGCTCGGGCAACGGCCGGCGCGCGCCCACGCTGTTCAGCACCCCGGCGATCTCGGCCGTGACCCGCCCGTGCCGTACGGCGTTGAGCATGAGCTTGAACTCGTCGTCGTGCTGGCGGTGGATCTCGCCGAGTTCGAAGATGCGCAGGTCGGCCTCGCGCCAGACCCTCGCGTCGAAGAACCACATCGAGTCGTAGGTGTCGGCGAAATAAGCGCGCTCGTCACCGTCGCCCGGCACCGGCGCCAGTTGGTACGGGTCGCCGAAGAGCACGACCTGTGCGCCGCCGAAGGGCTCGAGCGGACGCTGCCTCGCCTGCCGGAGCGAGCGGTCCATCGCGTCCATGAGGTCGGCGTTCACCATCGACACCTCGTCGATGACGAGCGTGTCCATCGCGTTCAGGATCTTGCGCACGGCATCGTTCTGATCGATGTCGTGGTCGGCGATGACGCCGATCGGCAGCCGGAACAGCGAATGGATCGTCTGCCCGCCCACGTTGAGCGCGGCCACCCCGGTCGGGGCGCAGATGACGATCTGCTTCTGGGTGTGCCAGTTCAGGTGGTTCAGGAGCGTCGACTTGCCGGTGCCGGCCCGCCCCGTGACGAACACATGCTCACGCGTGCCCTCGATCGCTTGGAACACCGCCGACTGTTCGCGGCTGAGAGTGACGTTCTGCACGAGGGGTACTTTCGGAAGAGGCGACGGATGTCGCGAGCCGGCAAGCGGGCAGGCGCCCCTGCGGGCGCGCTCCAACTGTAACGCCGCCTCGGTGCCCGCCCCGGGGCTGGGGATATCCTCAGCTTCCCATTCTCGCCCCCATAGACTTGGGCGGGTGGGGGATTCCAGCGTGCGAGGCAGTCGGTTGTCGCCGATGTCCGTCGTCGGATGGATCGGGCTCGCGCTGCTCCTCTGCGGCGCGTTCTTCGCTGCCCTCGGTGCGCTGAACCAGACGATCTACGGCGCATCCGGCTTCGTCGAGCGCTACCTCGAGGCGATCGCGAACGACGACATCGCCACGGCCTCCACGACACCCGGTGTCGCACTCGATGCCGCCGAGCTCGAGGCGCTCGGGCTGCCGGCGAACGTGTCGACGGCGATGCTCCGCTCGGGCGTGATCGAGTCCGGTCCTGAAGACGTCAGCATCGTCAGCGACATCGCCAAAGACGACGGGACGCACACCGTCACCGCCAGCTACCGTCTCGAGACGGCGATCATCGAGACGGCGTTCGACGTGCGCCCCATCACCCCCCTCTACGGCGTGCTCAACCGCTGGGAGTTCGCGGTCAGCCCGCTCGCGGTCATCGACGTGACAGCCGCCCACAACCCGATCTTCACCGTCGGTTCGCTCTCGCTCGACGCACGGGCGGCGAAGCCGGTCGACGAACTGCTCGCGTTCACCCAGGTCACGCCGTACCTGGCGATGGCACCCGCGGTCTACGAGTTCCGCTACGACTCGACGCTCCTCACCGCAGCACCGGTCGCCGCGCAGGCCGACCCGTCAGCCCGGGTGGCGGTCACCGTCGACGCCCAGCCCACCACCGTGTTCGTCGAACGGGTGCAGGTGAAGGTCGACGAGTACCTCGCGGGCTGCACCGAGCAGCACGTGCTCCTGCCGGCGCAGTGCCCCTTCGGCATCGAGATCGACGACCGCGTGGTCAGTGAGCCGCAATGGAGTATCGTCACCTCGCCGGTGGTCACGCTCACGCCAGGCGAGACGGCGTTCGACATGCCCCCCACCGAGGGCATCGCCCACATCAGCGTCGAGGTGCAGTCGCTCTTCGACGGCGAGCTCTCCACGGTCGAAGAAGACCGTCCGTTCACCCTGGCGCTGAGCGCGACGATCAACCCCGACGGCAACATCGCCATCCAGCTCAAGTAGCGCGCCGGGGCATCCGGTGACCGCTACTCGGCGCGGAGGTCGTGATCGGCGATCGCCGCCAGTCGCGCGTTGTACTCCTCGAGCTCCGCGTCGCCCGTGCGGTCGGCGTGCCGGTCGCGGCGCTTCGACTCCTTCTCGTCGCTGCGCGACCACTGCACGGCGACCGTGATCGCGAGGGCGACCGTCGGGATCTCGCCGATCGACCACGCGATGCCGCCACCGAGCTGCTGATCGACGAGCGCGTCGGTGCCCCACCCCATCGCGCCGTACCAGTCGGCGAGCAGCAGGCCGGTGCCCGACATGATCGCGAGGCCGAAGAACGCGTGGAACGCCATGGTGCCGAGCAGGAGGACGAGCCGGAACGGGTAGGGCAGGCGGTAGGGCACCGGGTCGATGCCGATCAGGGACTGCACGAACAGGTAGCCCGTGATCAGGAAGTGCACGATCATCCACTCGTGGCCGATGTGGTCGACCATCGTCCAGCGGAACAGGGGCGAGTAGTAGAACACCCAGAGCGAGCCGGCGAACAGGACCGCCGCGACGATCGGGTTGGCGATGACGCCCGCGAACTTCGAGTGCACGGCGAGCAGGATCCACTCGCGGCCGCCACGGCTGCCGTCATCGCGCGGGCGGATGGAACGCGCCGCGAGCGTGACCGGTGCGCCGGGCACGAGCAGCACCGGCACGGCCATCGTGAGCACCATGTGGCCGAGCATGTGCGCCGAGAAGAGGTACTGCTCGTAGACGTTCACGCCGCCGTTGGTGACGTAGGCGAGCAGCACGAGCCCGGCGACCCAGAGCACTGCGCGGTAGACGGGCCAGCGGTCGCCGCGCTTGCGCAGGCGGCGGACACCGGCGAGGTAGAAGAAGATGCCGAACCCGCAGGCGAGCAGCCAGATGAGGTCGGGGCTCCACTCGGTGAAGTAGCGGGTCCAGTCGGGCCACGGCGGCAGGGGCTCGCCGGTGAGGATCTCGGCGGGGGTGCGGGCGAGCGAGCCGGCCTCGGCTTCCGAGACGGGTGTCGCGGTGCGGGCGAGGGCGGCCGCGACACCCGACGCGAGGCCCATGAACGCGAGCTCGACGACGACGAGGAGCCAGAACGTGCCGGTTCCGGATGCCCCGGCGCGCGACATCCGGCCGATCAGGAATCGGCGCTGGGCCGCGCCGAACAGTCCGAGTGCGACGAGGGCGGTCAGCTTCACGAGCACGAGCACGCCGTAGGGCGTCGCGAGCTCGTCCAAGGTGCCCACGCGGAGGGCTGCGCTCGCATATCCCGAGAGCGCCACGACGATGAAGCAGACGAGAGCGACCGTCGAGTAGCGGGCCAGCACGACGGGCAGCCGGTCGACGCCGAGCTCGCGTCGGAGCAACACGATCGTGACGAGCCCGCCCACCCAGGCCGCGGCGAACACGAGGTGCAGGCCGAGGGCGGTGATCGCCTCGGAGTGCCCGGCCGAGCCGGCCGCGTGACCCTGTTGCGCGAGCGGCACGAGCGACGTGACCGCAAGCACCGTGACGAAGACGAGCGCGGTGTGGTTGCGCACCGCGAAGCAGAGCACGGTCACCGTGGCCGCGACGAGCGTCGTCGTGAGCCACGCCTGGCCGAGTTCGATCGTGGTGACGAACTGCCCGAGCTGCTGCCCGAAGGTATCGCCGATGTCGAACGGTGCGCCGGTCACGACGAGGAAGGTGAAGAGACCGCTCGCGGCACTCGCGACGGTCATGACAGCGGCGGATGCCGCGGCCACGTCGAGCGCGAGGTCGAACTCGCGCCGTTTCGGGGTGAGCGCCCACACCGCGAGCACGAGCGCGCCGATCATGCCGGCCGCGCCGAGGTTCACGAACAGCTTCGCGACGGGGACGCCGTACCGGGCGACGGGCCCGGGGTCCTGGATCAGCTGCTCAGCCGCTCCCCCGCCGTAGGCGAGGCCCGCGAACGTCGCGACGAGGGCGACGAGGGTGAGCACGGCAGGGCCGAGCACGCGGACGGAGCGGGGCACCGGACCAGCCTATGCGGTCGTGCCCGAGCGCCCGCCCAGCGGAAACGCAAGGAAACGACGAAGGGGCGCACGGCTCACGCCGCACGCCCCTTCGTGAAGACCTTGGTTACTTCGCAGCAGCCTTGAGCTTCGAGCCGGCCGAGACCTTGACCGAGTAGCCGGCCGCGATCTGGATCTCGGCGCCGGTCTGCGGGTTGCGGCCGGTACGAGCTGCACGGTGCGTGCGCTCGACGGCGATCCAGCCCGGGATGGAGACCTTGGTGCCGGAGCCGACGGCCTCGGCGAGCGCCTCGAAGAGGCCGCCGAGCACGGCATCGACGGTGGCCTGGCTCTGTCCGGTCGACGCTGCGACCTTCGCGACGAGCTCGGTCTTGTTGAGCGACTTGTCAGCCATTGAATGTCCTCCTCGGACCTTCGCTGTTCGGTACAGCAATTTGTGAGTTCTCGGGAACGATCGTTCAACCGCCCCCGGTGGCCGGTCGGGCCGCCTCGAATGTAGCAGAGATCCGCGGATTTCCGCGGATTTCCGGTACTTTCGGGCACCTTCGTGCCCGGCGTGTCGCCGAGCGGATGCCTCGGCGGACCCCACGATCGGACGAACGGGATGCTCCAGCGGGCGAGGAGACGACGAAAAGGGGCGCCCCTCGCGGGACGCCCCTCTCGGTGAAGCGGTGAAGCCTGGAGCGGTGAACTACCAGCTCGACTTGGTGATGCCGGGCAGCTCGCCACGGTGCGCCATGTCGCGGAAGCGAACACGCGACACACCGAACTTCGAGAGGTTGCCGCGGGGGCGACCGTCGATGGCGTCACGCGAACGGACGCGCACCGGCGACGCGTTGCGCGGAAGCTTCTGGAGGCCCTGACGAGCCGCCTCGCGGCTCTCGTCGGTGCCGTTCTCGTCGACGAGCGCCTTCTTCAGCTCGAGGCGCTTGGCCGCGTACCGCGCGACGATCACCTTGCGCTGTTCGTTGCGCGCGATCTTGCTCTTCTTCGCCATGTCTTAGCGCTCCTCTCGGAAGTCGACGTGCTTGCGCACTACGGGGTCGTACTTCTTGAGCACGAGACGGTCGGGGTTGTTGCGGCGGTTCTTGCGGGTCACGTAGGTGTACCCGGTGCCGGCGGTCGACCGAAGCTTGATGATCGGCCGAATGTCTTGCGCCTTCGCCATTAGAGCTTCACCCCACGTGCCTGCATGTCCTTGACCACTGACTCGATGCCGCGAGCGTCGATCACCTTGATGCCCTTGGCGGACACGTTGATGGTGATGTTCCGACGAAGCGACGGCACGAAGTACGTCTTCTTCTGCACGTTCGGGTCGAAGCGGCGCTTCGTCCGGCGGTGCGAGTGCGAGATGTTGTGTCCGAAGCCGGGAATGGCTCCGGTCACCTGGCACACTGCTGCCATTGGTTTCCTCCAATACCGAGGGGCGGATGCCCCTCCCAAGGTCTCTTGTCTGCTGACCTTCCCCATGCGAACGCCCACGATCTCTCGTGGATTTCTGCGGGGAGTGTCGCGGCATGGACAGTGGAAGTGCCCAGCCAAAGAGCCAGCTTACCAGACGGCGGGCGAGCGTCGGAATCGAGCCGATGCCGCGTGCGGGCAGAGCGACCGGGCAGGGGTGCGGCGCGGCATCCGGAAGCGTACCCTGACGCGCATGGCGACGTGGGACGACGTACGCGAGCTCGCGCTCGCCCTCCCCGAGACGAGAGAGCATGTCTCGCGCGGGAGCCTGCACTGGAGGGTGCGCCTGAAGAGCTTCGCGTGGGAGCGCCCCCTTCGGCGCGCCGACCTCGACTCGCTCGGCATCGCGGCACAGACCGGCGCGGTGCTCGGCGCCGCGACCGAGGATGAGGCCGTGAAGCGGGCGCTCATCGCCGAGGACCCGACGGTGTTCTTCACGACGTCGCACTTCGAGGGGTACGCGGCCGTGCTCGTGCACCTCGATCGCATCTCGCGCCGGCGTCTCACGGAAGTCGTCGCGGAGGCGTGGGCGGCCAAGGCTCCCCCGCGTCTGCTGCACGAGCACCTCGAGCGAAATCCCGACTAGTTCGCTGCGGCCGGCTCGTCGACGTCGATGGCGCGGCGCGACAGGAGCGCCGCGACGAGGAAGCACAGCGCCCCGATCAGCGTGCCGAGATTCGCCCAGAACAGGCTCACGAAGTCGTCGGTCCTCGGCGACACGAATGCCCCGACGGCCGATACCCCGAACGCGATCGAGCCCAGCATGTTCAGGAGGGTGCCGTGCCAGGAGCGCGCGTCCCGGTCCCAGAGCTCGCCACGATCCTTGGTCGCGACCACCGCCAGGGCGCTCGAGATGAGGAATGCCGCCGACCCGAAGGCGTCGGGCCGCCACCCGGCGCCGATCTCGTTCGGGTCGCGGATGGCGGCGGCGAGCGCCTGCCAGGTGCTCACGTTGAAGAAGAGCGTGCCGGCGAACTGGATCGCGGCCGCCCACCAGTCGTAGCGGTCGGCCTGGTTCGTGCCGCGCCGCGGTGGCCGGCGCCCGCTGAGGCTCAGCTGGATGAACCCCGCCGCGGTGAAGAAGAGCGAGCCGATGAAGAACGTCACGCCGACGACGACCGCGCCCGCCCACTCCGCGTAGAAGGGCACGGCGCCGACGAGGAAGCACACCGAGCCGATCGCGAAGCCCCAGGCCTCGCGGCGCAGGCGGAGGCGGCGGGAGGCGGGGGCTGCGGCCCTCACGTCCCCCGCCTCGCCCCTCGGCTCCGCGGCCTCGGCCATTCCCGCCCTAGTGGGTGAAGGAGGACACGAGGCCCTCGGTGGGCATCGGCGATTCGAGCCGATCGAGGTAGTCGACGGCCTCCGTGATGTCGACGATGAGGGACTCGGCGAGGTTGCGGCTGAGTCCGTTGCGCACGACGATGCGCTGCACGGTGAGGTCGGTGAGATCGTCCGGCATCGGGTACGCGGGAATGAGCCAGCCCTTCAGCCGCAGCCGCTCCGACAGGTGGTACAGGTTCCATTTGTCGGTGTGGCCCTTCGCCAGCTGCCAGGCGAACACCGGGATATCGGTGCCGTCGTTCCACAGCTCGAAGGCGGGCATCTTGCCGATCTCGCCCGAGAGGTACACCGCGACATCCTGCGAGGCCTTCTGCACCTTGTAGTAGCCGTCCCACCCGAGCCGGAGGAACAGGTAGTACTGCAACAGCACCTGGGCGCCCGGGCGCGAGAAGTTGAGGGCGAAGCTCGGCATGTGGCCGCCGAGGTAGGTCACGTCGAAGACGAGCTCCTTCGGAAGGTCGTCGACCGAGCGCCAGACCACCCAGCCGAGGCCCGGGTACACGAGTCCGTACTTGTGCGCAGAGGTGCTGATCGAGATGACCCGATCGACCCGGAAGTCCCACTCGAGCTCGGGCTGGAGGAACGGTGCGATCATGGCGCCGGATGCCCCGTCGACATGGATCTTCACGTCGAGCCCCGTGTCGGCCTGGATCTTGTCGAGCGCGGCCGCGATCTGCGCGACGGGCTCGTACATGCCGGTGTACGTGACCCCCATGATCGCGACGACGCCGATGGTGTTCTCATCGACGTACTTCTCGAGCTCGTGGCCGTCGAGCACCTTGTGCTCGTCGGTGATGGGCACGTAGCGCGCCTCGACGTCCCAGTAGTTGCAGAACTTCTCCCAGCACACCTGGACGGCGCTCGAGAGGATGAGGTTCGGCTTCTCGGTCGACCTGCCTTCGGCCCGGCGCGCGAGCTGCCAGCGTCGCTTCATCGCGAGGCCGCCGAGCATGCATGCCTCGGAGGAGCCGATCGTCGACGTGCCGATGGCGTTGTCGGTGTCGGGCGCGTTCCAGAGGCTCGCGAGCATGTTCCAGCAGCGGGTCTCGATCGCCGCGGTCTGCGGGTACTCGTCTTTGTCGACCATGTTCTTGTCGGCGGATTCCGAGTACAGCCTCGTGGCGTACGGGTCCATCCACGTGCCGACGAACGTCGCGAGGTTCAGTCGCGCGTTCCCGTCGAGCATCGCCTCGTCGTGCACGATCTGGTAGGCGGTCTCCCCCAGCGATTCACCCTCCGGCAGCCGATTCAGCGGGAAGTCGGTCGCCTCGCCGGCGCGAGCGAACATCGGGTTGAGCTGGTTCGTGTCGCCGGTGCCGCTGAATCCCCTCGGTGAGTCGATGTGCGTGGATCCTCTGGCGCTCGAGTGCTGAACGGTCATCGAAATCTGCTCCCCTGTGTGCAGGCGTTCGACGTCAGACGGCGCGGAGCGGGTACCCCTCATCGAGCGCATTCCCCGTGCACAGTGTGCTCGCCGGGGCACCGTTCTCGCAAGGGATCGTGAGGAACGTTCGGCTGTCAGACGGCAGCGAGCTTCGTGCAGTTCGCGCACAGGCCGAACACGTCGACGACGTGGGCGGCGCCGGTGAAGCCGTGCTCGGCGGCGACCCGCTTGGCCCAGGTCTCGACCTCGTCGGCAGCGATCTCGACGGTCAGCCCGCAGTTGCGGCAGATGAGGTGATGGTGGTGGCCGGTCGTGGTGCACGCGCGGTAGAGGGCCTCGCCGTCGGGCGACTGCAGCGAGTCGGCCTCACCCGTCGAGGCGAGGTCGCCGAGCGCCCGATAGACGGTCGCGAGCCCGATGGGTGATCCGCTCGAGTGCAGCGAGGAGTGCAGCGCCTGGGCGCTGATGAAGCCCTCGGTGTCGTCGAGCGCCTCGCGAACGGCTTCGCGTTGCCAGGTGTTGCGCTTCATGCGATTCGTGCATCCTCTGCGGTCTCGACCGGTATGGAGACTCGATTCAACGGTAGCCCGCGCACCTTGGAGATTCCCAGTGCGAGGAGGAAGAACGCGGTGGCGGCGATCGCGATCGCCGGGCCGGCCGCGATCGCGAGTGCGCGAGAGGCGAGCACGCCGACGACGCCGGATGCCGCACCGATCAGCGGCGCCGCGACGAGGATGCCCCCGAAGGTCGGGGCGATCAGGCGAGCCGCGGTGGCCGGTGCGGCGATGAGGGCGATCGCGAGGATCGCGCCGACCGCGGGCAGCGAGCTGACGACGACCGCCGCCGTGAGGCCCAGCACGAGCAGTTCGACGGGCCACTCGCGGTAGCCCGCGGCGCGGAATCCCGGGGGGTCGAACGTCGAGAACGCGATCTCCTTGCCGAAACCGGCGACCACGATCACGGCAATGACGGCGACGGATGCCGCCAGCAGAATATCTCCGTCGCTCACCGTGAGGATCGAGCCCACGAGCAGCGAGTCGGCTCGCACGGGCAGGCCGGGCAACGCCGCCTGCAGCAGGGCGCCGGCCGCGAAGCCGCCGGTCAGCACGATGCCCGCCGCCACTTGGGCTCCCTGCCGGCGCACGCGGGCGATGCCCGCCATGACGGCGACGATGACGACGGATGCCACGGCCGCTCCCAGCGGCACGCTCACGCCGATCGCGGCCGCCGCAACTGCGCCGGGGTAGCTCGCGTGCGTGAGGGCCTGCGCGAAGAACGTGCGGCGGCGCAGCACGACGAGGGCGCCGACGAATCCCGCGCCCGCGCCGATGACGATCGATGCGAGCAGTGCGCGTTCGAAGTAGCCCATCAGCGCCCCTCCCCCGCTGCCGACGGCCGGATGACCGGGTCGGCCAGGTCGGCCGGCTCGGCCGGCTCGGGTCCGATCGCCGCGCGGTTGTCTCCCGCCGCCCGTCGATCGAGCAGCCACCGCGCGAACAGCACGAGTCCGTAGCCGAGCACGAACACCGCGACGATGGTGGCGCCCGCCGGCAGTTCGAGCCCGGCGCCGACCGACATCCCGAACCCGGCGGCGAGCCCCAGCCATGCACCGAGCGCGGCGAAAGCGGCCGCGGCCGGGAAGAGCCACCACAGCCGCTCGGTGACGAGCCGTGAGACGGCGCCGGGCACGATCAGGAGGGCGAGCACGAGGAGCGTGCCGATGGTGCTCGCCGCGGCGACGACGACGAGCGCGACGGCGGCGTTGAGCACGAGGTCGAGCGTGAGGCCCGAGTCGCCGGCGGCGCGGCTCGCCCGTGCGTCGAACGCCCGGAACACCTGCTGCTTCAGCGTGACGGCCACCGCAGCCAGTGCGATGAGGCTCACGAGGACGAGGGGCAGCACCTCGGCAGGCGGGATCGTGAGCACGCGACCGAAGAGGAGGGCCTCGAGCTCGCCGGCGTAGTCGTCGCTGCGCGAGACGACGATGACGCCGACGCTGAAGGTCGCGGTGAGCACGATCGCGATCGCGGCATCCGAGGTGACCCCTGCCCGCGCCAGCAGCGTCAACGCGACCGCGCCCGCCAGCGCGGCGATCGCAGCCCCCGGAAGCAGCCCGGCTGTTCCGCCGATCGCCAGCCCGATCGCGAGTCCCGGGAACACGGCATGGGTGAGCCCATCACTGATGAACTCGAGCCCGCGCAGGTTCACGAGCACGCCGACCACACCCGCCACGAGTGCGAGCACGAGCATCACGACGAGGGCGCGCCCCATGAACGGGATCGCGAACGCCCCGAAGAGCACGTCGCCGAGGCTCACCGGGGCATCGCCGAATCGCATGCCGTGAGGAGCATTCAATGCCCCTCGTGACCGGGCACCACGAGCGTGTGCTCGTCGATCTCGACCTCGACGCCTTCGAAGCACTCCTGCACGTTGCCGAGCGTGAGCACCTCGTCGACGGGGCCGCTCGCGAGCTGGGTGCCGTTCACGAGCACGACCGTGTCGCACACGAGGCGAGCGAGTTCGAGATCGTGCGTCGAGACGAGCACCGAAACGCCGCGCTGCTTCAGCCTGCGGATGGTGTCGATCAGGGCGTCGCGATTCGCCTGGTCGAGGCCGTTGAACGGCTCGTCGAGCAGGAGGAGCCGGGGCTCGGATGCCAGGGCGCGCGCGAGCAGGCCGCGCTGGCGCTGCCCACCCGAGAGCTCGCCGAACCGACGCTTCACGAGGGCGCCCAGGCCCACGGTCTCGATGGCGTCGCGGACCGCGGCCCGATCGGCTCGACCCGGCCAGCGGAAGAGCCCGAGCGAGCGATACCTGCCCTGCATCACGACCTGCTCGAGGTTGATGGGGAAGTCGGCGTCGAGTTCGGCCGACTGAGGCAGGAACCCGACCATGCCGTCCGGAGCATGTACCGGTCTCTGGGCCGCTGCAGCGTCGGCATCGGCGAACGACATGTGCCCGGCGGTCTGCGGCACGAGGCCGAGCACGCCCTTCAGCAGCGTCGACTTGCCCGCGCCGTTCGGCCCGATGAGTGCGACCGCCTCGCCGGGTGCGATCGAGACGTCGAGCCCGCTCACCCCGGCGCCGCCGGCGTAGGTGAACGCGACGCCGTCGAGGCGAAGCACGGGGGAGTCGGTCATCAGGTCATCCTTGCAGGGCCGCCGGAAGCGCGGAAGGCTCGACTCCCCACGATTCGAGGATCAGCCGCGCATTGTGCACCTGGCTGTCGAGGTAGGTGGCGCCGTCGGAGCCCGGTGCGCCCAAGGAGTCGCCGTACAGGGCGTCGGGCCCGGAGTACACCGTCACGCCCGCCTCTGCGGCGATCGTCTCAGCCGCCTTGGGCGAGATCGACGCCTCGGAGAAGACCGCCTGCACGCCCGTCTCGGCGATCTTCGCCACGAGGGCGTCGATCTCGGCGGCGCTCGGCTCGGCGTTGTCGTCGAAGCTCGGGATGACGCTGCCCACGAAGGTGAGGTCGTAGGCGTCGACGAAGTAGGTGAACGCGTCGTGGTTCGTGACGAGCAGCCGGCGCTCGATCGGCACCTGGGCGACGTTCTCCTCGATCCAGGCGTCGAGTGCGTGGAGGCGTTGAAGGTAGGCCGCCTCGTTCGTCTCGAGCGCGTCGGCGTCGACGCCAGGCACCTCGATCAGGCCGTGCGCGATGTTCTCGACCATGTGCTCGGCGAGCTCGGGGTCGGTCCAGATGTGCGGGTTGCCGTCGCCGTGGTCGTGGCCTTCGTGGTCGTCGGCCTCGGCCTCCTCGGCGTGGTCGTGATCGTCGGTCGCGTCGGGTTCATGATCCGCCTCGTCGGCGTGGTCGGCATGGTCATCGGTGCCGAACAGCTCGATGCCCGTGCTGGCGTCGATGAGCTCGCCGTCGAAGCCCGACGCCCGCGATCGCGTCGTCGAGCCAGCTCTCGAGCCCGCCGCCGTTCACCACGAGGGCGTCGGCATCGGAGAGGGCGAGCAGCTGTGCGGCCGACGGGTCGAAGCTGTGCGCGCTCTGGCCCGCTGAAAGGAGCTGAGTGACGTCGGCGGTGTCGCCGAACAGTTCGCGGGTGAAGTCGCCGACCTGGGTCGTCGTGGCGACGATCGCGGGGCCGCTTGCGGCTGCGTTCTCGGACGCCGCGGGTGCTGCGCACCCGGCGAGCACCACTGCTCCCGCTGCGAGCACCGCGCCTCCGGCGAGGGGTGCGAGCAGTCGGCCGGTGGAGAGGCGAGGACGTCGGGTCATGAGAAGGACGCTACGCTTATTGATAATGATTGTCAAAACCATCCGGCGCGTCAGTCGACTCCAGCAAGGACAACGCCACCGCCGAGCCGACATTTCCCGTCATCCTGTGGAGAGGTCTGGCGAGTGTCGCACCGACATGCAAGGCTGAAGTACGTGGACACGACGACGACCCCCCTCACGTTGCATCCGTTCACCGTCGCCGATGCCGAGCGCGTGCTCTCCGGCGAGGTCGACCCGCACGACGGGTGGGAGGGCGGCTACGCCTTCACCGATGAGCCCGAGTTGCTGAGCGCCTACGTGCACGCCGCTCGCGAGTCCGGCGACCCGGCGCCGTACGGCCCCTACCTCGTGCGCCGTTCCGCCGACGATGCGACCATCGGCGGCGTGAACCTCTTCGGCCCGCCCGACCCCGACGGCGCGATCGAGTTCGCCTTCGGTCTCGTGCCCGCCGTGCGCGGCCAAGGGCTCGCATTGCACGCGGTGCTCGAGACCCTCGCACTGGCTCGCTCGACGGGCGCGTCGAGCGCCCGGGCAGAGGCCGAGGTCCACAACCTCCCCGCGCGGCGCGTGCTCGAGCGCGCCGGCATGAGCGAGGCCGGGCGCACCACCGACACCGTGACCTACGCGATCCGGCTGTAGCGGACTACTCCAGCAGCAGTGCAGGCTCCTCGATGATCGAGGCCACGTCGGCGAGGAAGCGCGAGGCCACGTCCCCGTCGACCACCCGGTGGTCGAAGGACGCACCGATCGTGGTGACGAATCGCGGTCGCACTTCGCCGTCGACCACCCACGGCTTCTGCTTGATCGTGCCGAGGGCCACGATCGCGACCTCGCCGGGGTTCAGGATGGGCGTGCCCGTGTCCATGCCGAATACGCCGATGTTCGTGATGGTGATCGTGCCGCCCTGCATCTCGGCCGGCTGCGTCTTGCCCTCCCGCGCAGTGAGCGTCAGCTGCTCGAGCGACGCGGCGAGCTCGACCATCGTCATCGCCTGCGCCTCCTTGATGTTCGGCACGATCAGGCCGCGAGGGGTGGCCGCGGCGACGCCGAGGTTCACGTAGTGCTTGACGACGATCTCCTCGTCGGTCCACTGGGCGTTCACCGAGGGGTTGCGGCGCACTGCCCAGATCATCGCCTTGGCCATGATCAGCAGCGGCGAGATGCGCAGGCCCGCGTAGTCGGGTGAGGCCTTCAGGCGCTTCAGGTACTCCATCGTGCGGGTGGCGTCGACGTCGACGAACACGCTCACGTGCGGCGCGGTGAACGCGCTGTGCACCATCGCGTTCGCGATCGCCTTGCGCACGCCCTTCACCGGGATGCGGTCTTCGCGCCCCTCGGGCCACTCCGGTGTCTGGATGTTGCGGAAGACGCTCACCTGGCTCGCGTCGCGGATCACGTCGTCGCGCGTGATGTCGCCGATCGGACCCGTGGGCACGACGCGGGAGAGGTCGACGCCGAGGTCTTTCGCGAGCTTGCGGATCGGCGGCTTCGCGATCACGGGCACCCCGGTGTCGAGTCGCGCAGCAGGCGCGCTCGGACGAGCGGCGGGGGTGCCCGCCGCAGCCGCGGCGGCGGACGCCGGGGGAGCGGTCGGGGCAGCGGTTGCCGGCACGGTGGCGAAGTTCTCGTGCGCGCCACCCGGTGACGGATGCCGCTTGCGCCGTGTGGGCGCCGGCCCCGACGATCCGTGGCCCACGAGCACCGCGCCACCGCCCTCGGACGCGGTCGGCGCATGCGACGCGACGGTGCCCGACGGGGGAGCGGGAACCGCGGGGGCGGCCGGCGCCGTCGACGGGGCCGGTGCGGATTCGGCCGGCGTGGCACCCGGCGCGGGGGAGGCAGACCCGGGGCCCGGGGCATCCGTCTGGATCACCAGGATCGGCGTGCCGACGTTCACCGTGTTGCCCTCGTCGACGAGGAGCTCGGAGACGACACCCTCGAACGCGCTCGGCAGCTCGACGAGCGACTTGGCCGTCTCGATCTCGACGAACACCTGGTCGAGCGCGATGCGGTCGCCGGGGGCGACCCGCCACTGCACGATCTCGGCCTCGGTGAGACCCTCGCCGACGTCAGGGAGGGGGAATCGGATCTCGCTCATGTCTACACCCTCGCAGTCGATCTATGCCGTCGTCGTCATGTCAGTGCGCCGCGGCGCGCCGTCAGTACTTCAGTGCCCGGTCGACGGCCTCGAGCACCCGGTCGGGACTCGGCAGGTACTCGGTCTCGAGCGCGGCCGGCGGGAAAGGGGTGTCGAAGCTCGACACGCGCAGCACCGGCGCCTCGAGGGAGTAGAACGCCCGCTCGGCCACGGTCGCCGCGATCTCGGACCCGATGCTCACGAATCCGTAGGCCTCTTGAGCCACCACGAGCCGACCCGTGCGCTGCACCGACGCGAGCAGGGGGCCGTAGTCGATGGGGGAGAGCGAGCGCAGGTCGACGACCTCGATGCTCGTGCCCTCGTCGGCCGCGATGTCGGCGGCCTGCAGCAATGTCGAGACCATGGCGCCATGGCCGACCACCGTGACATCCGTGCCCTGACGGATGACCCGGCTCGCGTGCAGCGGCATGCCCGAGTGATCGAGGTCGACCGGGCCCTTCGGCCAGTACCGGCTCTTCGGCTCGAAGAACAGCACGGGGTCGTTCGAGGCGATGGCCTCTCTGGATCATCCAGTACGCGTCGTGCGGGCTCGACGGGCTCACCACGCGCAGGCCCGGAGTGTGCGCGAAGTACGCCTCGGGGCTCTCCTGATGGTGCTCGATCGAGCCGATGTGGCCGCCGTAGGGCACCCGGATCACGACCGGCATCGACAGCGCGCCGTCGTGGCGCAGCGTGAGCCGGGCGAGCTGCGTGGTGATCTGGTCGAACGCGGGGAAGATGAAGCCGTCGAACTGGATCTCGACGACCGGCCGGTAGCCGCGCATCGCGAGGCCGATCGCGGTGCCGACGATGCCCGACTCGGCGAGCGGGGTGTCGAGTACGCGCTTGTCGCCGAACTCGGCCGAGAGCCCCTCGGTCACGCGGAACACGCCGCCGAGCGGACCGATGTCCTCGCCCATGAGCAGCACCTTGTCGTCGGCGCGCATCGCGTCGCGGAGGCCGGCGGTGATCGCCTTCGCCATCGACAGGGTCTGCACGCCGCGGCGCTCGGGCTCGGCGACGGATGCCTCGGCGGGCGTCGCGGCAACGGACTCGGGCGCTGCGGCATCCGTGACCGCGACCTGCTGCTCGTGGTCGGTGCGTGCGCTCATGCTGCGCCTCCCTCGAAACCCGACTCGTAGGCGTGGAGCCACGCCGACTGCTCATCCATGAGCGGGTGCTGGTCGGTGTAGACATGCGCGAAGATCTTCTCGCGGGTCGGCGCCGGCACGTCGAGCGCCCGGCGGCGAAGGTCGGCAGCCACCTCGGCGGCCTCGGCGTCGACGTCGGTGAAGAACGCGGCGGATGCCCCGCGGCCCTCGAGCCACCTGCGGTAGCGCGTGATCGGATCACGCTCGGCCCAGTACTCGACCTCGCCGTCGGTGCGGTACTTCGTGGGATCGTCGGCGGTCGTGTGTGCGCCCATGCGGTAGGTGACGGCCTCGATGAGGCTTGGGCCGTGGCCGCCGCGCGCCTCTTCGAGCGACTGCCGCGTGACGGCGTAGCTCGCGAGCACGTCATTGCCGTCGATGCGCACGCCCGGCATGCCGAAGCCGTGACCGCGCCCGGCGAGCGGGCTGCGCGACTGCCGCGAGACGGGCACCGAGATCGCCCACTGGTTGTTCTGGATGAAGAACACCTGCGGCGTCTGGTAGCTCGACGCGAACACGAGGGCCTCGCTCGCGTCGCCCTGGGAGGTGGCGCCGTCGCCGTAGTACACGATGACCGCGGCATCCGTCTCGGGGTCACCCGTGCCGGTGGCGCCGTCGAACTGCATGCCCATGGCGTAGCCCGTGGCGTGCAGGGTCTGCGAGGCGAGCACGAGCGTGTAGAGGTGGAAGTTGCCGTTCTCCTCGGGGTTCCACCCGCCGAGCGTCGCGCCGCGGAGGAGGGCGAGGATGCGCACCGGGTCGAGTCCGCGGATGATGCCGACGATGTGCTCGCGGTACGACGGGAAGAGATGGTCTTGCGGGCGGGCGGCGTGTGCCGAGCCGACCTGCGCGGCCTCCTGGCCGTGGCTCGGCACCCAGAGCGCGAGCTGGCCCTGCCGCTGCAGGTTCGCGCACGCCAGGTCGATGCGTCGCGAGACGGCCATGTCGCGGTAGAACCGCTCGAGGGTGGCGTCGTCGAGCGCCTCGACGACGGGGAGGTACGGCTCGGCCTCAGCCGAGGGACGCAACTCGCCCTCTGGGGTCAGGAGCTGGACCGTCGGCGCGGTGAAGTCTCTCTCGCGGGCTGCCACCGTTCCACGCTACCCGCTATGCGGGACGCCCTTCTTGTGAGACCGGAACAAGCTCCCCGAGAATCCGGAGGAGGGTATCGACAGATTCCTCCTCGCCGACCGACACCCGGATGCCGTCGAGCGGGAACGCGCGGGTGACGAGTCCCGCGTCGAACAGTCGCTCGGCGACCGCGGTCGTCTCGTTGCCGGTGGGCAGCCAGACGAAGTTGCCCTGGGCGACGGGCACCGGCCAGCCCTGCTCGACGAGAGCGGCGCGGAGCCGGTCGCGACGCTCGACGATGACGTCGACCCGGTTGAGCAGCTCGGCCTCGGCGTCGGGCTCGAGCGAGGCGATCGCTCCGGCGGAGGCGGTGGCCGTGACGCCCAGCGGGATGGCCGTGGAACGCGCGGCGTCGAGGATCGGCACGGCACCGATGGCGTAGCCGACGCGAAGCCCGGCGAGTCCGTAGGCCTTCGAGAAGGTGCGCAGCACCACGAGGTTCGGGTAGCGGCCGAGCAGAGCGGTGCCATCGACGGCTCTGCCCACGGCTTCTGGCTCGTCGCGCACGAACTCGATGTAGGCCTCGTCGAGCAGCACGAGCCGGTCGCTCGGGACCTTCGACATGAACGCCTCGAACTCGACCGCGGTGACGATCGTGCCGGTCGGATTGTTCGGCGAGCAGACGATCACGACGCGGGTGCGATCGGTGACGGCCGCAGCCATCGCGTCGAGGTCGTGGCCGTGGTCGGCGTTGTTGGGCACGGTGACGCTCGTGGCGCCGGCCACCGTGACGAGCCCGGGGTACGCCTCGAAGGAACGCCACGAGTAGACGACCTCGTCGCCCGGGCCGGCAGCGGCCGCGATGAGCTGCGCGAGCAGCGACACGGAGCCCGCGCCGACGAGCACCTCGTCGACGGAGACGTCGTGCCGAGCGGCGAGGCGTTCGCGGAGGGCGAGGGCCGAGGCATCCGGATACCGGTTGAGGTGCGAGGCGGCGTCGCTGACCGCCGCGGCAACCGACGGCAGCGGGTCGAACGGGTTCTCATTGCTCGAGAGCTTGAAGCCGTCGGCGGGCGCTGGACGCCCCTGCCGGTACGCGGGAAGGGCGGCGATCTCGGGGCGCAGGCGAACGCTCGCCCCCGTGGGCTCCGGTGCGGTCACGTTTTCCACCGTACCGCTTCGCCGGCCGCGGGCCGTCTGCCAAAGTTGAGCCATGCGCTTCTTCGTCAAGGTCATCGTGATCGCATTCGCCCTCTGGCTCACGACATTCATCGTCTCTGGGGTGAACGTGGTGCCCTACGACGACACCACGATCGCCACGGTGCTCACCTACCTGCTCGTCGCGCTCATCTTCGGGCTCGTCAACGCGTTCATCGGCACGTTCATCCGCGTCGTCGCCTTCCCGATCTACGTGCTCACGCTCGGCCTCATCTCGTTCATCGTGAATGGGCTGCTGCTGCTCATCGTCGACTGGATCAGCGGCCTCATGGGCTTCGGGCTGCGCATCGACGGATTCTGGTGGGGCGTGCTCGGTGCCCTCGTGCTCGGCCTGATCAGCTGGCTCATCGGACTCCTCGTCCGACCGCGGTCGGGCAACGACTGACGCCGCGGCGGGCGATTTCGAAGCGGCCGTGACTCATCGTCGCGTTGCGGTCCACGTCGTCATCGCGCCATCGCCGCCGCCCGTGAACTCCGTGAGGCGCTCACGGAACTCCACGAGCCGTGCCTCCTCCGAGGCGTCGACCAGCGCGGCGGTCTCGCGGTAGCGCACGAGCTCGTGAGCCGGCACGGCGGCTGCGTACTCGCGTCCGGCCTCGAGCACGCTGCGAGAGACCGTCAGTCGGTCGGGTGACGGATGCCCGCGGCCTCCGGTGGCGGGCACCAGGTCTTCATCGTGCTCGATGGAGAGCAGCGGCACGCCCTCGGCGAGCGGGGCGGACGCGACCGGGCCACCGAGGCTCACGGCACCGACGACGTTCAGCGTGGGATCGCCGGCGAGCGCGGCGACCACCTCGCCACCACCGGAGTGTCCGGCCGCGAACAGCGCGTCGCCGGGCCGAGCGCCCGCTTCCTCGAGCGCGAGGCGTACCGCCGCCTCGGTCGCGCCGGAGTCGGCACCGGCCAGGCGCAGGGCGTCGAGCGTGGAGTCGTCGGCGATGCCGTGCACGTTCGCGGTCATGTCATTCGTCTCGGCACCGGCGGTGAGGCTGAAGTCGACGGTGCCGCCGACGTAGACGATCCATCGGGGATCACCGGCGTCACCGTATCGCTCGACGCGGATCTGCGCGCCGCCGTCGGACGTCGGGATGCGGTCGGCCAGCTCGCCGATGCCGTTGGGCGCCGGCACGCGTCCCTGGACCGGCTGCGCGACGTCATCGGCGTTCGGCGGCCCCATGCTCTGGTCGGCCCGACGGTCGGGCAGTGGTCGCGAGCGCTCCACCTTCACCGGGCCGTCGACGAGCACTCGACTTCCCGCGACCACGCCGAGGAGGCCGGCCGCGCCGAGGAGCATCGAAGCGTTCTCTGGTGCGCCGATCTGCTGCCCGAGCGGGCCGAGCACGCCGGGAACGTCGAGTGCCCCGCCGGCGAGTTCGTCGGCGGAGTCGGCCACCGTGCGCACGAGCCGCACGAACGCGGGGTCGGAGAGCAGGCCCCGATGCTCTGCTACCAGCGTTTCGAGCGGCTTGGTCAGGCCGAGGCGCTCGGCGAGCGAATGTGCGCCGGTCGCGACGACGGCAGGGACGATCAGGAAGGGGGCCGCCACGCCGAGCATCCATGCGCCGATGCGGCCGCCGAGTTGCCACGCGAACTCGATCTGGCGCTCGGTGGCGCCGTAGTGCTCGGCGCTCTCGATGAGCGCCGAGCGAAGCGAGCCGGCACGTTCATGCACCTCACGGAGATGCTGGAGTGCTCTCGCCATGCTCCAGCCGGGAGAGGTCGTGTCCCACCGAGCGGCGGGCTCTCGCAGGTCGAGCTCGTGAAGCCCTCGCGCGATGATCCCGGCGCGCTCGAGCCAATCGGCCGTCGCCCCCTCGAGGCTGCCGAGGCGTGCGGCATCGACGAAGAGCTCGTCGGTCGCCACTGCGGTGGTCGCGCCGCTCGTGATGGTCAGCGCGTCGTCCACAGGGCGGCCCCCAGCTCGTTGTTGCGTGCAAGCGTTCGTCGCGAGTCGGCCGAAGGCAGTGAAGGCGCCGGATGCTTCGGAGCCGCTGCCGGGGCGGCATCCGGAGTGCCCGCGACCCCCGCGACCCTCTCGACTCCCTCGGCTTCCGCCGTGCGCGCGGCCTGCGCCGCCTGCACGTCGAGCTGCGCCTCCATGCGCCGAATGCGGTCGACGAGTTGCGCCTCGGCGTCTTCGAGCGACTGCCGAGCACCTACGGCCCAGTTGCGCAGCTCGTCGAGGCGCTGCGAATAGCGTTCAGCGGCCGCGGATCGCCAGCGGCCGAGGCCTGACGGCAGCGAGCCGGGCACGGCACCGCTCACCTCCGCGACGAGGTTCCGCAGCATCAGGAGCAGGGCGCGCGCCGCCTCGACCCGATCGGGCGTGATGGGCCGACCGCCGAGTGCGGCGACGAACGGATCGGAGTCGTACACGCGACGAGTCTCGCGCCCACGCCGGCTCGAGATCGCCCGCACGCCCGCTTCCGTGCAGGCCGCCTCCGACGGTCACCGTGTGGAGGACCACTCCCGCTCAGTCGAGCAGCACCTGCTCGAGCGCGTACGCCCCGACCCTGCCGAAAGCCGACGACGTGCCGGCCTGCTCGACGATCGATGAGGCGATCACGAGCGCCCAGCCGCGCGCCCGATGCCACGTCGCCTCATCTGTGGCACGACGTCGCTCCACCTCCGCCCGGAACACGCGACGAGCCGCCGGGTCGAAGGTCAGCCAGGCCGTCGCGAGGTCGGTCGCCGGGTCTCCGGCCGTCACGTCGCCGAAGTCCACGACCGCCGCGAGCGAGCCAGTCGGCGTGAGCAGCAGGTTGGTCGGATGCAGGTCGGCGTGCAGCCACAGCTTCGGACCCGACCAGACGGATGCCGCGAGCGCGCGATCCCACACGGCGACGAGTCGCTCGGCGTCGGGTACCCTCCCGCCCGTCAACCGCGCTCGCACGGTGTCATCCCGCTGCGAGAGCGGCACCCCTCGGTACACGTTCACCGGGGCATCCGGCGGCGCCGGGACGCCGATCGCGGTGACGAACTCCGCGAGCGGCGTCGCGGCCAGGGCGCGTGCGGACGCGTCGAACTCGAGGGCGCTCACGCCGTCGAGCCACGGCACGATGCTCCACGGCGCGTCGTAGCCGAGTTCGGGCGCGGGCAGTCCGACGCGCACCGGCGTCGGGATCGGGAGCGGCAACCGGTGCGCGAGCAGTGGAAGCCACCGTTGCTCGTTGAGCGCGAGCCCGACGGCAGACGTGCGCCGCGGCATCCGGATCGCGAAGCGCTCACCGAGGCGGAACATGGCGTTGTCCCAGCCGTTGGCGACGAGACGCACCGGGCCGGCGAGGTCGGGGTGCTGCGCCGCCACGAGCCGCGCCGCGAGCGCCTCGTCGACGTGCAGGTCGGGCGCAGGGGCATCCAAGACCGAATCACCTCGCTCGAAATTCGCCGCCGGGCGCGTCCGCGACGGACCGACCAGCCTAGCGCGCGGGGCGCCCGGCCTCACGCGTGAGGATTCCTGCTGTGCACCGCGCCGATCTCCACCACAATGGAACCCATGACGCGAGCGGAACCCGCCGGGGACGCCGCGCAGCCCTTCCGGGTCGCCTTCGTGTGCACGGGCAACATCTGCCGCTCGCCGATGGCCGAGGTGGTGCTGCGCGCCCACGCCGAACGTGCCGGGCTCGCCGGCCGCCTCGCCATCGAATCGGCGGCCACCGGCGACTGGCACGTCGGCGAGCCCGCCGACCAGCGCACCATCGACGCGCTCGCCCGTGCGGGCTACGACGGCTCGCACCATCGCGCACGCCAGTTCGACGCGACCGACTTCCCGGGACTCGACCTCGTGGTCGCCTTCGACCGCGGCCAGGCCCGGATCCTCCGCAATTGGGCGCCGACGACGCTCGAGCAGGAGAAGGTGCGGTTGCTGCTCGAGTTCGAGCCCGAGCTCAGCACCCTGAACGACGTCCCCGACCCGTACTACTCCGACGCGGCGATGTTCGACCGAGTGCTTGAGATGATAGAGCGGTCGACGTCGGCGCTCTTCCGGCAACTCGCTCCCGCTCTCAGACAAGGAATCCGATGACTTCGCTGCCTCCCCAGCCGCTCAGCCCGCTCGACGGCCGGTACCGTTCGGCCGTCGGAACGCTCGGTGAGCACCTGTCGGAGGCCGGCCTCAACCGGGCGCGCGTGCAGGTCGAGGTCGAGTGGCTCATCGCGCAGACCGATCGCGGGTTCTTCGGCACCTCGCCGCTCTCGCCCGACCAGCGTGCGCAGCTGCGGTCGGTGGTCACCGAGTTCGGGCAGGCCGACATCGACGAGCTCGCCGCTCTCGAGGCGACCACCCGGCACGACGTGAAGGCCGTCGAGTACTACGTCCGCCGCCGGCTCGAACTGCTCGGCCTCGACGCCATCGCCGAGCTCACGCACTTCGCGTGCACGAGTGAAGACATCAACAACCTCTCCTACGCCATCACCGTGCGCGACGCGGTGCGCGAGGTGTGGCTGCCGAAGTACCGCGCGGCCATCGACGCCCTCGAGGCCCTCGCCGTCGAGCACCGCGATGCGGCGATGCTCTCGCGCACGCACGGCCAGCCTGCGACGCCGTCGACCATGGGCAAGGAGCTCGCGGTCTTCGTGCATCGCCTGACGCGCATCGCGAAGCAGGTCGAGGCCACCGAGTATCTCGGCAAGTTCTCGGGCGCGACCGGCACGTTCTCGGCGCACGTGGTCGCGGCTCCGGATGTCGCGTGGCCCGAGGTGTCTCGTCAGTTCGTCGAGTCGCTCGGCCTCACGTGGAACCCCCTCACCACGCAGATCGAGTCGCACGACTGGCAGGCCGAGCTCTACGCACGCATCTCCCACGCGAACCGGGTGCTGCACAACCTCGCGACCGACATCTGGACCTACATCTCGCTCGGCTACTTCCGCCAGATCCCGCAGGCCGGTGCCACGGGCTCGTCGACGATGCCGCACAAGATCAACCCGATCCGCTTCGAGAACGCCGAGGCCAACCTCGAGCTCTCCTGCGCCGTGCTCGACTCCCTCGCCGCGACCCTCGTGACGTCGCGCCTGCAGCGCGACCTCACCGACTCGAGCGCCCAGCGCAACATCGGCGTCGGATTCGGCCACTCGCTCCTCGCGCTCGACAACATCCAGCGCGGCCTCGGCGAGGTCGACCTCGACGAGTCGCTCCTCCTCGACGACCTCGACGGCAACTGGGAGGTGCTCGGCGAGGCGATCCAGACGGTGATCCGCGCCGAGGTCGTCGCCGGCCGCTCGACGATCTCCGATCCCTACGCGCTCCTCAAGGAGCTCACGCGGGGCAAGCGCGTCGGCGCGGCCGAGCTCGCCGCGTTCGTCGAGGGCCTCGAGATCGGGGATGCCGCGAAGCAGCGCCTGCTCGCCCTGACTCCCGCGACGTACACGGGCATCGCGTCGAAGCTCGTCGACGAGCTCTAGGGCCCCGCCCGACGGCCGGCGTCAGTGGCGCGTCGGCCCCTCGGGAGCCGGCGGCGGCGCGTCGCCGTCGCCTTCGTGCAGCTCTGCGGACTCCTCCGCGTTCGGCTTCACGGCCATCGCGAGAAGCGCGAGCACGACGAGCACCACGATGAACACGATGCCGGCGAGGATGAGCGCGAGCGTGAGCTCACGTGCCGTCACGAGCACCACGACGCCGGTGAAGATCGCAGCGATCGCGGCGCCGCCGACGTACTCGACGGGACGCAGCACGTCGCGACGGCTCGGCTTGTAGTCGCCGGAGGGCTGGGTCACGAGTGCTGCTCCGTTTCAGATGCCGTGGGGTCCGCGGAGGCGGGTGCGGGCACGACGGGCGCCGCCGCCCACTTCAGTGAGAATCCGGCGATCAGCAGGTAGACGCCGACGATCACGAGGTACCCGCCGAGGAAGCCGACGGCGGCGACGGCGTCGAGCGGAACGACGAGGAAGACGAGCGCCAGCACGGCGGTGGACACGCCGACCGCGATCCAGTCGCGAGCGACGGCGGAGTGCCCGCGGGCGCGAAGCCCGGCGAAGAGCTCGACGATGCCGGTCACCGCGGCCCACACGCTCACGAGGTAGAGCAGGAACGGCAGCACGCCCGGCAGGGTGACCGCGAGGATGCCGGCGACGACCGTGGCGACGCCGTTCACGGCGAAGAGCGTGCGGATGCCGCGCTCGACGGTCAGCCGCAGCGAGAGCGCCCCGACCACGAGACCCGAGACGATCGCCCACACGCCGAACACCAGGAGCCCGAACGCGGGCGAGTGGTTCGGCGAGAACGTGATGACGGCGGCGGGCACGAGGGCGAGGATGCCGCGAACGACCGGGACGGCCCAGTACTGGGCGCGCTCCGGGGCGGCATCGCGGGCGGTGGCCACGGCGACCTCTTTCACGTCGGAGGGGGGTACCGATCCATCCTACGCGTCGTGTGCTGACCGCCCCGTCAGAGCGCCTTCACGGCGGCGAGCACCTTGCCGAGCGACTCCTTCGCGTCACCGAAGAGCAGTGTCGTCTGCGGCTCGAACAGCAGCTCGTTCTCGATGCCCGCGAACCCAGGCCGCATCGACCGCTTCAGGAACACGACCTGCGGCGCCTGCTCGACCTCGAGGATCGGCATGCCGTAGATCGGCGAGCCGGGCGAGGTCTTCGCCGCGGGGTTCACGACGTCGTTCGCGCCCACGACGAGAGCGACATCCGCCGTCTTGAACTCGGGGTTCACCTCGCTCATCTCCTTCAGCGACTCGTAGGGCACGTTCGCCTCGGCGAGCAGCACGTTCATGTGACCGGGCATGCGGCCGGCCACCGGGTGGATCGCGAACACCACCTGGATGCCGCGCGACTCGAGCTCGGACTGCAGCTCGGCGATCGTGTGCTGCCCCTGCGCGACCGCGAGGCCGTAGCCGGGGACGATGACGACCTTCTGCGCGTAGCCGAGCAGCACGGCGACGTCCTCGGCGCTCGACGAGCGCACCGGGCGATCGGATGCCACGGTCGAACCCGCGGTCGAGCCGCCCTTGAACGCACCGAACAGGATGCCGGTGACGCTCCGCCCCATGGCCGACGCCATCGCGCGGGTCAGGATGGTTCCGGATGCCCCGACGAGCGTGCCGGCCACGACGAGCAGCACGTTGCCGAGCACCAGGCCCGAGGCGGCGACCGCGAGGCCCGTGAAGGCGTTCAGCAGCGAGATCACGATCGGCACGTCGGCGCCGCCGACCGGCAGCACGAGTAGCACGCCCGTGAGCAGCCCGAACACGAGGAGCAGCACCGCGAGCCAGCCGTTGCCGGTCATGATGACGGCGACGGATGCCCCGACCGCCGCGAGCAGCGCGGCGGCCATGATCACCGGCAGGCCGGGAAACACGATGGGGCGGGTCGTCATGAGCTCCTGCAGCTTCGCGAAGGTCACGAGCGAGCCCGAGAACGAGATCGCGCCGACGAGCAGCGTGAAGACGACGGCGAGCCGCACCCACGGGTCATCCGTGTGACTCAGTTCGAGCAACGCAACGAGCGCGGCCGCACCGCCGCCGACGCCGTTGAAGAGGGCGACGAGCTGCGGCATCTGGGTCATCTGCACCCGGCGTGCGACCGGCGCCGCGATGGCGGAGCCGACGGCGATCGCCGCGAGGATCCACGGGATGTTGTCGAGCTTCATCGAGAGGAAGACGGTCACGACGCCGATGAGCGCGCCGGCCGCGCCGATGAGGTTGCCGCGGCGTGCGGTCTTCGGCGAGCTCAAGCCCTTCAGGGCGAGGATGAAGCAGATCGCGGCGACGAGGTAGAGCACGGCCGTCGAGGTGGGGGAGAGGATGGTCATCGACGCGCCGCCTTGCGGCCGCGGAACATCTCGAGCATGCGGTCGGTCACGACGAAGCCCCCGACGAGGTTGGCGGTCGCGAGCACCACGGCGAGCAGGGCGAGGGCGAGCGTCCACCCGTCGGCCGCCTGGCCGGCGACGATGATCGCGCCGACCAGGATGATGCCGTGGATCGCGTTCGCCCCCGACATCAGCGGGGTGTGCAGGGTGCTCGAGACCTTCGAGACCACCTCGAAGCCCACGAACACCGAGAGCACGGTGATCGTGAGCAGGGCGATGCCATCCATCAGAGCTGTCCTTCCGGGTCGGTGCGGGGCGCGGTCGTCTCAGCGGCATCGGCCGGTGCGAGCGATCCGCTCTCGACGGCGGCGCCGAGGGCCTCGGCAGTGGGCGGATGCCGCACCTCACCCGCGTGCGTGAGGCAGGCGCCGGCGATGACCTCGTCGCCGAAGTCGGGTTCGACGAGTCCATCGGCGGTCATCAGGGCGAGCAGGTTCGCGACGTTCTTCGCGTAGAGCCGTGAGGCGTCGGCGGGCATCGTCGACGCGGCATCCTTCATGCCGACGATCGTCACCGTGCCCTCGCCGCTCGCCGTCGGAACCAGGACGTCACGGCCGGCGACCGAACCCTCGACGTTGCCGCCCGACTCGGCCGCCAGGTCGACGACGACGGAGTCGGGGCGCATCGCGGCCACCATCTCGGCGGTGACGAGGAGCGGCGCGGGCCGGCCCGGGATCGCCGCGGTGGTGATGAGCACATCGGCGTCGGCGATGTGCGGAGCGAGCAGTCGTCGCTGCTGGGCGGCGCGGTCTTCGCCGAGCTCCTTCGCGTAGCCGCCGGCCGCCTCGGCGGTCTCGAGGTCGAGCGAGATGAACGTGCCGCCCATCGAGGCGACCTCGTCGGCCGAGGCCGGCCGCACGTCGTTGGCCGACACACGAGCGCCGAGCCGCTTCGCCGTGCCGATCGCCTGCAGCCCCGCGACGCCGGCGCCGAGTACGAGCACCTTGGCCGGCGGGATGGTGCCCGCCGCGGTCATGTAGAGGGGGAAGAACCGGGGCAGCCGCATCGCCGCCTCGAGCACGCATCGGTACCCGGCCACGAGCGCCTGGCTCGTGAGGGCGTCCATCGACTGGGCGCGCGAGATGCGCGGCACGAGCTCGAGGGCGAACGCCGTGACGCCCGCGTCGCGCAGCGCCCGCACCGTCGGCAGCTCGGTCGACGGCGAGCCGAGACCGACCGTGATGGCCCCACGTCGAAGCCGGCCGGGCGTCGCCGGTGTGAGCGGGCGCACGTGCACGAGCACGTCGATCGCACCGAGGTCGAGTGCGTCGACGAGCTCTGCGCCCGCCTCGGCGTATCTCGAGTCCGCCTGGCCGGATGCCTCGCCCGCCCCCCGCTCGACGACGAGCGTCAGCCCGAGCCCGGTCAGTTGTCGTACCGTCTCGGGCGTCGCGGCGACACGTCGCTCGCCCTCGCGGCGTTCTCTCGGGATGCCGACTCGCACACATGCTCCTTCTCGCACGGGAGTGCAGCGGTGCCGCCGGTGGGTCGGTGCGGCGGCTCTGCTGCACGTGTCGTTCAGCGTACGTCGCCGCGGGGCATCCGTTCGATGGATTCGCCGCGATCCGAGTGGAAAGATCGGCGGTTCTTTCAGCGGGCGAAAGCGGTGCGCGTTGTCGAGATCGGCATTTCGGCTCCGACTCACTGGTATCACCCCCGAGGAGGAGAGATCATGACCATCATGACGAAGGCACCAGCATCACGGATCCCAGTCGGCCCGATCGACGAGTCGTTCGACGCCGTGCTCGAACGCAGCCCGGCGGCCAGGCGGGTGGACATATCTGATCTGGCCCCGGTCCGCGGAGTTCTTCGGCACGCGCGGGCTCGTGAAGGTATCGGGCGAGGTCGACGGTCACCTGTTCCACGGGTCGTTCATGGCGCTCGGCGACGGACGGCACAAGCTCGCGGTGACCGCCGAGGCGAGGCGTGCGATCGGCAAGGAGGCCGGTGCCACCGTGCACGTTCACCTGACCGCGCGCCGCTCCTGACCGGGTCCGTGGCCGACGACGGTCGGTCATCCTGTTCGATTACCGGTCGGCTCGTCCTAGTATCGGACGAACGGGGAGAGGTGTGTAGCGGATGGCGGAGAGAGCGGCGACGCAAGCGGGCTCGCAGACGCTGAGTCGCGGCATCCGCATGCTCGAGGTCCTCGCCGCCGCCGACCGGAACCTCTCGATCGACGAACTCGCGGCCGCACTGGGAGTGCATCGCTCGGTCGCCTACCGGCTGCTGCGCACCCTCGAGGACCACGGCCTCGTGACCCGCGACGCGGCGGGCCGCCTCGCGCTCGGCACCGGCCTCGCGGCGCTCGCGTCGGGCGTCGCCCGCGACCTCCAGCACCTTGCGCTGCCCGAGCTCAACGAGGTCGCGAACGAGCTCGGCATGACGTGCCTGCTCGCCGTGCTCGTCGACGGCGACGAGGCCGTCACGCTCGTGAGCGCCTCGCCTCGCCAGTCGGTGGCGGTGGTGTCGTACCGGCCGGGGCACCGGCATCCGATCACCCGCGGCGGCCCGGGCAAGGCGATCCTGCTCGCGCTCCCCGACGGTGCGTGGCCGCCCGACGTGTCCGAGGCGCTGCGTGACGAGATCGCCGAGAGCCGCAGTCGCGGCTATGCCCGCAGTCACGACGAGGTGGTGCCGTCGCTCCGGTCGGTCGCCGTTCCGCTCACGCTGTCGGGCCAGCCGCCGGCGGCGATCGCGGTGATCCACGTGTCGTTCCCCCGGCCCGAGGCCGAGATCGCCGAGCGCCTCAAGCTCGCCGCCCAGCGCGTCGCCCGAGCCTACGGCGCCTGACTCGCCGGCTCAGCGGGGGAGCAGGAGCCCCCGGAAGTAGTCGGCCAGCTCGCCCGTCGCGCCCAGCGGCAACACGTTCGCCACGTAGTGATCGGGGCGCACCACCACGACCGCGCCGCCTCGGTCGATGCCGCGGAGCTCGAAGATGTCGTTCCGCGGGTCGGTGGCGTACACCTTCTCGTAGTCGATGAGCCCGAACGGCCCGGTGCGCGGGAGGAACACGTCGGGGACCTTCCCGAGATCGACCGCGGTGTGGTCCTGCTGGTACACCACCTTGACGTCGAACACGCTGTCGAGCTCGGCGCCCTCGGGAGTGAAGGCGAGGAGCGGCGAATCGGATGCCTCGGCCAGCCACTTCGCCCACTCGGCGAGCGCCGAGGCATCCGACGTCCCCGACCCCGCCGGGTCGGCGAACGCGTAGATGCGCCACCGACCATCGGCGCGATGGTGGTGACCGACGTGCACGGGATTGCCGTCGGCGACCCGCTCGACCGGTGCCGACTTGAAGCGCTTCCCGACCGGGAAGCCGGTGGCCAGCTCCTGATACGTCGCCTCGGCGATGATCATCGACGGTGCGTACTGGGTCATGAAGCCGGCCGGGAACTCGGCGGTGCGCACGTAGAAGTCCTCGAGCTCCGACGGGCTGTCGAACTCCTCGGGCTTCTTGGCCATGAGCGTCGACCACTCCCGGTCGAAGTCGATGAGGTCCTTCGCGACCACGTGACGCTCGGCGTGATAGGTCTCGAGCAGGCGCTCGGGGCTGCGACCGTCGAGCACGTAGCCGAGCTTCCAGCCGATGTTCCAGCCGTCTTGGATCGAGACGTTCATGCCCTGGCCGGCCTTGGCGCTGTGCGTGTGGCAGGCGTCGCCCGTGATGAACACCCGCGGCGCGCGGCCACCCTCGTGATCGACGGGGACGTCGTCGAACCGGTCGGTGAGCCGGTGACCGACCTCGTACACGCTGTGCCAGGCGACGTTCCTCACGTCGAGCGTGTAGGGGTGCAGGATCTCGTTCGCCTTGGCGATGACCTGCTCGAGGCTCGTCTGACGCACGGCTCCGTGGTCGTCGGGCGGCACCTCACCCAGGTCGACGTACATGCGGAAGAGGTACCCGCCCTCTCGCGGGATGAGCAGGATGTTGCCGGCTTCCGATTGGATCGAGCACTTGGTCCGGATGTCCGGGAAGTCGGTGACGGCGAGCGTGTCCATGACGCCCCACGCGTGGAATGCCTTCACGCCGAGGTGCTTGGCGCCGATCGCGTCACGCACGGCGCTGCGGGCACCGTCGGCGCCCACGACGTACTTGGCGCGCACGATGCGCTCTTCGCCCTGGTGCTCGCCGGTCGTGTGCACGAGCGTGACGGCGACCGGGTACTCGCCCTCGCCCGTCACCGCGAGCGTGCGGAACTCGTAGCCGTAGTCGGGCCGGATGCGGGCCGGCGAGTTCGCCGCGAACTCGGCGAAGTAGTCGAGCACGCGCGCCTGGTTGACGATCAGGTGGGGGAACTCGCTGATGCCCGTGGGGTCGTCGACGGTGCGCGCCGCACGCACGATGCGCGAGCGGTCGTCGGGGTCGGGCTTCCAGAACGCCATCTCGGTGATGCGATACGCCTCCGCCGTGATGCGCTCGGCGAAGCCGAAAGCCTGGAAGGTCTCGACGCTGCGCGCCTGGATGCCGTCGGCCTGCCCGATCTCCAAGCGGCCGCCGCGACGCTCGACGATTCGGGTCCTGACACCGGGGAACTGCGCGAGTTGTGCCGCGGCGACCATGCCGGCCGGACCGGAACCTACGATGAGCACGTCGACCTGGTCGGGCAGCTCATCGGGTCGGTCGATGCCGACGCCCGCAGCGGGCTGCACCCGCGGGTCACCGGACACGTAGCCGTAGTGGTGGAACTGCACGGCCTCTCCTCACTTCATTGTGGGTCGTATTCGATAAACGAACAGTGCATTCTTATATCGCGCAGTCAGTGTAAGCCCGCGTTGAACGCCAGACAAGCGCTCGACGCGCGGCATGCTCGCGAAGCGCCTCGATGCCAAGATGGCTGAGCATGACGACCGGTCACGAAGTCCAACAGCCGACCATCACGCCGGCGAGCGATCATCCACGCTCAACGCGACCACTGCCGAGATGGCTCCTCCTCCTGATCGGGGTGGGTTCGGCGGTCTTCGGTCTGCTGCCGTGGCTCATCACGGGGCTGCGGCTCCCGCTGCAGAACCTCTGGGCGACTGACACGCTGCCCGGCGACATGCCCCTCGTGCTGCTCCCGTTCAGCCAGTATGCGGTGTCGCTCATCGTTGCCGTGATCGTCATCGGTTCGGCCGCCGCCGGCGTCGTCGCGCGTTCGATCCGTCGCCGAACGCCGAAGGGAGGGCTCGCGATGTTCGTGCTCGGCGTCGCTGTGGTGGATCTCGTCGCACTGACGCAGACGGCGGTGGTCGTCGGCGGTGGCCTGCGCGACGATTCGATGTCGTCGCTCTATCTCACGGCACTCCTCGCCTGTGCGGGCACCGCCATCGTGCTGGGCCTCGGCGTGCTGGCGCTCATCGCGCGCGCCCCGCGCGGCGGCGCGGTCATCGGGTTGGCTGTGCCGGCGCTGCTGTCGAGCGTCTGGCTGCACGCCCTGCTCTCGCCGCAGGGTCCTGCGTTCATCGGCGAACCGTCGTGGCTGTTCGATGCCGTGCGCTGGGCGCCTCCGGTGCTCATCGGTGCGGCGATCGCGTGGGGCGGCGTCAACACCGTCGGCCGGCTCATCGCCGCGGTTGCGAGCCTCCTGATGCTCTGGATCACGCCGGCGCTGCTGACCGCGGTGGCGAATGCGGTCGGCAGCCGGGTGCTGGCCCGCTACCTCGGCGAGATGCTCGACTACGGAATCAGCGTGTTCCGCGCGGCGCTGTTCGAGCCGAACCTCGCAGTGCCGCCGCTCGTGGTCGCGGTCGTCGTCGCGGGCGCCGGCATCGCCGCGCGAATGCTCCTCACGCGTCGCGCACTGCGGCAAGTGCGCTCCTGACGGCGCCGATCGTGCGTTCGACGGCCGTGGCATCCGTGCCCCGATTGCTCACCGAGAAACGCACGATGGCGCGATCATGCCACCGCGACGGCGAGGCCCAGGCCACGCCGTCAGCGCGAAGGCGATCGGCGAGCGCCCCCGTGAGCGTGTCGTCGTCTGCGGCGACGCACACCTGGGTGAACACCACGTCGTTCAGCACCTCGAGTCCCGGCGTCTCGGCGAAGCCGTCGGCGAGCCCCTTCGCCGCCGCGACCATCCCGTCGACGAGGTCGGCGACTCCGTGCCGTCCCAATGTGCTGAGCGTCGCCCACACGGGGATGCCGCGCGCGCGCCTCGAGAGCTCGGGCGTGTGGTCGTAGGGTTCGGCCACGGCGCCGACCTCCGGCAGGTACGCGGCATGGATGGCGAGCGCGGCACCCATCGCCGCTTCATCGGCGACGATCGCGACCCCGCTGTCGTAGGGCACGTCGAGGGTCTTGTGCGCGTCGGTCGCCCACGAGTCGGCGGCCTCGTAGCCGGCGACCAGGTGCCGCAGCGCCGGGCTCGCTCCAGCCCAGAGACCGAAGGCACCGTCGATGTGCACCCACGCGCCCGCCGCATGCGCGACGGCGATCGCTGCGGCGAAGTCGTCGAACGCTCCGGAGTGCACGTCGCCCGCCTGGAGAGCGACGATCACCGGGCCGTCGTCTTGACCCAATGCGGCGACGAGCCCGTCGACGTCGATGCGTCCCTGCGGATCCGCGCCGACCGTGCGGGGCAGGCCGAAGCCCGCCATTCGGCCCGCGACGACCATGGAACTGTGCACCGCATCGCCGGCGAGGAACCGGACGCGCGGGGCGCCTTGCAATCCGTGCCGTTCGACATCCCACCCCGCTGCCCGCAGCACACTCCCGCGCGCCGCCAGCAGGCAGGAGAAGTTGGCCATCGTTGCTCCCGTGACGAACCCGACGCCTGATCCCGCGGGAAGGCCGAGCAGGTCGAGCAACCATGCGGCCGCGAGCTCCTCCACGGCGGCGGCGCCGGGAGTCGGGGTGCGCGACCCCGTGTTCTGATCCCACGCGGAGACCAGCCAGTCCGCGGCCAGGGCTGCCGGATAGGTGCCGCCGATCACGAACCCGTAGAACCGGGGCGACGCCATCGCGATGAGGCCGGGTTCGATGGCGGTCGCGAGATGGTCGACGACGGCCGCGGCATCCTGCCCCTCGTCGGCGAGTATGCGACCGAGTGCGTCCTTGATCTCATCGACGTCGGCGTTCGGGTTGATCGGACGCTGGGCGACTGACGCGAGCCAGTCGCGCGCCCGCTGTTCGGCCACGCGCAGCGCCTCGGAATACTCGTCTTCGGGCATGGACGCTCCCCTCGTACAACGAGCCCATCTTGCTCCCAGGTGGCCGGTGCGGCAATCGGTGATCTCCTTCGCGGCCACCGAATTCATCGGGACGGTCGGACGGGACCGCTTGCGCCCGATGGCCGAGATGTGAGACCTTCGGGACGATGTTGACGTCAACATCCCGCATTCAGGCGCACCGATGCGCCGAATGATTGGAGACCGATGAGAAACGCACTCGGAATCGTCCTCGGGGCAGCCCTGCTCGTCGCGGTGGCCGCTCCGCTCCCGGCCGTCGCCGCTCCCTCGACCGGGCCCGACGGCACGAGCGAGTTCCGCGGGGTCAACTGGGCCGACCCACGCGACAACTACGCCGACGACGAGGTCGTGCCCTCGGGCTTGAGCACTGCTGACGACTACCGCACGACGTACGCCAAGGCGTCGGATATCGTCATGGAGTTCCGCCACGAGGTGGGCGCCAACACGGTGCGGCTGCCCATCAATCCCTCGAGCGTGGGCACGGACTGGTGGGAATCGTACCAAGGCGCTATCGACGCCGCCGCCCGACACGGGTTCAAGGTCATCCTCAGCTACTGGGAGGGCGACGACGCCAAGGACGGCCGGGCCGACGACCAGGCGGCGTTCGACGCGATGTGGGACATCGTGGTCGCGGAGTACGGGAAGAACCCCCACGTGTACTTCGAGCCGATGAACGAGCCATTCGGGTACACCCTCGACGAATGGGTCTCCATCAGCTCGGACTGGCTCGATGCCCACAGTGACGTCCCGCGCAAGCGAGTGATCATCTCCGGCACCGGCTACAACGACGACGTCACGGGCGTCGGCGGGGCCGAAGAGCTCGACGGGACACTGCTGTCGTTGCACTTCTACGGGTTCTGGGCGAGCCACACCACCGAAGACGAGTGGAAGCAGAACCTGCTGCCCCGAATCGGCGAGTACGGCTGGCGCACCGTCGTCTCCGAGGCGGGCTCGCCGATGACGACGGGACTCAACTACGGCAATCACGAGGGCGACGTCTACACGTCGTACCTCGGTGCGCTCACCGAGGTCGCCCGCGACCAGGGCATCGGCCTCGTGTACTGGCCGGGCCTGCGCACCGACGACGCGTACACGCTCACGACCGTGAGCGCTGATGGCGGCCTCGACGTGACGAACGAGTCGGGCCTGGCGCAGATCCAGTGGGGCTGGGGCCTCGTCAAGGACGAGCAGCTCAACACCCTGCCTCCCGCCCCTCCCGGCGAGCCCCTCGTGAACGTGAAGCACGGAGTGTGCGTCGACGTGCCGGGATTCTCGACGACGGCGGGCACCACGCTCGGGCTCTGGTACTGCAACGGGGGCGGGAACCAGTCGTTCGACTGGACGGCGGAGCACGAGCTCACGATCTACGGTGACATGTGCGTGGCGCCGGTCGGGCCCGTCGTCGCGGGCGGCTCCCTCATGATCGCCGACTGCACGGGCGCGATCGACCAGCAGTGGGCGCTCAACGGCGACCTCACGATCAGCAGCGGCGCGAATCCCAGCCTCTGCCTCGCCGCACCGGAGAACGACTGGGGTCTCGCGCTCGCGACGTGCGACGCGACCACCGCGACCCAGCAGTGGACTCGCGGGTAGCAGCCGGCTGACGACTGAAGCGCGCCTGCCTCCCCATCGGGTGGCAGGCGCGCTCCTCTCGGTTCGCGAACAGCGCCCCGCGTCAGCTGAGCTTGCGTCGGTAGATCGCGATCGCGAAGGCGTAGGCGACGACGAGTATGCCGACGAGCCAAGCGAGGGCGATCCAGATGTCACTGCCGACCGGTTCTCCGGCGAACAGCGCTCGGATCGAGTTCACGATCGACGTCACGGGCTGGTTCTCGGCGAACCAGGCGACCGGGGCGGGCATCGTGTCGGTGGGCACGAACGCCGAGCTGATGAACGGCAGGAAGATCAGCGGGTAGCTGAACGCGCTCGCGCCATCGACCGTCTTCGCCGAGAGCCCGGCGATCACGGCCAGCCAGGTGAGAGCCAGGGTGAAGAGGATCAGGATGCCGGCGACCGCAAGCCACGCGCCGACGGATGCTCCGGTGCGGAACCCCATGATGAACGCGACGCCGATGACGATCGCGACCGAGATCAGGTTCGAGACGAGCGAGGTCAGCACATGCGCCCAGAGCACGCTCGATCTCGCGATCGGCATGGACTGGAAGCGTTCGAAGATGCCGCCCTGCATGTCGAGGAACAACCGGTACGCGGTGTACGCGATGCCCGAGGCGATGGTGATCAGCAGGATGCCGGGGAGCATGTAGTTGATGTACGACTCATCGGATCCGGTGTTGATCGCGCCGCCGAGCACGTACACGAAGAGCAGCATCAGCGCGATCGGAGTCACCGCGGTGGTGATGATCGTGTCGGGGCTTCGCAGGATGTGGGTCAGCGAGCGGCCGGTGAGGACCCGGGTGTCACTGAGGACGTGGGTGGTCATCGTGGTTCCCTTCCTGCCTGGACCACGCCGTCGGTGCGGTCGTCTTCGGTGTCGGTCTCGCCGGTGTCGCCGACGAGGGTGAGGAAGACCTCTTCGAGAGAGGGCTGCTTCTCGATGTACTCGACCTTGGCCGCCGGGAGGAGGCGCTTCAGTTCGGCGAGGGTGCCGTTCTGGATGATCGTGCCCTTGTGCAGGATCGCGATGCGGTCGGCGAGATGCTCGGCCTCGTCGAGATACTGCGTCGTGAGCAGCACGGTCGTGCCGCTCTCGGCAAGCTTCTTGATCGTCTGCCACACGTCGATGCGCGCCTGCGGGTCGAGACCCGTGGTCGGCTCATCGAGGAAGATGATCGGCGGGTTGCCGATCAGGCTCATCGCGATGTCGAGCCGGCGTCGCATGCCGCCGGAGTAGGTGCCGGCCTTTCGGCCACCCGCTTCGGTGAGTGAGAAGCGGGCGAGCAGCTCGTCGGCGATCGCTCCGGGGTTCTTCAGGTGACGGAGCTTCGCGATGAGCACGAGGTTCTCCCGACCGGTGAGCACTTCATCCACCGCGGCGAACTGGCCGGTCAGGCTGATCGACTCACGCACATCGCCGGCGTTCGCGTCGACGTCGAAGCCGTGCACCGTGGCCGAGCCCGCGTCGGCCTTCAGCAGCGTCGACAGGATTCGCACGAGCGTGGTCTTGCCGGCGCCATTGGAGCCGAGCAGCGCGAAGATGCTGCCCCGCTTGACCTCGAAATCGACGCCCCGCAACACCTGCAGGTCTTTGAACGACTTCTCGATGCCTTGTACGCGGATGGCTGCTTCGGTGGTCATCGCTCTTCCTTCCCTTCGAGGTTCTGGATGGTTTCGGTGAGGCGGTTGCGCTCCTTGTCGATCCAGCGCTTGCCGGCGTACGCCGCGGCGAATGCCTCGGCGAACTCGACCGGGTCGTCGCCGACGATGTCCTCGATCGGCGTCCCGTCGACGGCGGCCCGCTCCCACAGGTCGGCGAAGTCGTTCAGCATCGTGATCATCACCGCGGAGTCGCCGTCGGTGATGCCGCCGTTGTACATGAAGTAGCGCTCGAAGGCCTTCGCGGCGGTGCCGTAGGGCTCGGGCAGGGCCGCGATGCGGGCCTTGTACTGGCGGTACGCCTTCTTGTCGTCGAGCGATCCGGTGATCAGCTCGTACCACTTCGCAGCCATGACTACTCTCCCTCTTCGTTCGTTCGTTCGATCCGGTGGTGGAGCTGTTCGATCCGTTCTGCGAGGAAGCTCCACGTCCTCCAGAACTCCTCGAGGTAGGCGCCGCCCTGTGCGTTGATCGTGTAGACCTTGCGCGGCGGCCCCTTCTCTGACGGGACCTTCTCGACGTCGACGAAGCCGCGCTGTTCGATCCTGACCAGCAGGGCGTACACGGTGCCTTCGGCGATGTCGGAGAAGCCCTGGTCGCGCAATCGTGCAGTGATCTCGTAGCCGTATGCCGGCTGCACTGCCAGGATCGCGAGGACGATGCCCTCGAGCGTGCCCTTGAGCATCTCGGTCGTCTGCTTGCCCATGGAACCCCTCCTTTCACTATTCGGTGGTGATGAGTACTAGTACTCGGTGTCGTTGACTACCGGTACATAGTAAGCATGAGTACCGGTAGATAGCAACACTGAATACCAAACTCGTGAAGGCGTGCAAGCGCCGGCGCATATCGGGAACATATGCGTTTCACGAGACGCCGAGGCAACAGCCCACTTGGTGCACTGGAGTGACCGAACCTGCGCAACCACCGATTCCACCCGCCCCACGCGGGGGAGAGCGAGCCTCCCTTGACCCTGTTCGACACGACGCGCCGTCGGCACAGCCGGCGTGTTCTCGCCGCAGCTCTCGTCGTCTTCCTTCTCATCGGACTGACGCTCGGCGTTCTGGTCGGCCTTCACGCCCTCGGCGCACGCGGACTGTCCGGTGACGCTCTGCCCGGTGCTCTCCAAGGCCAAGACTCCGCAGCGTTCGGCGTCGACGACGGATACATCGAGGAAGGCGAGTCGGTTTCGCCGTTCGCAGACGAACTGCCCGCGATTGCACGGCTCGAACCAGGGTTGCGTGCGGCGATGCAGGACGCGGCCCGAGCCGCGATCGCAGAGGACGTCGAGTTCGTCGTGACGAATGGATGGCGTAGCGCCGCCTACCAGAAAGTACTGCTGGACGCCGCCATCGCGGAGTACGGCAGTGAGGAGGAGGCGAGACGATTCGTCTCCACGCCCGAGACGTCGAAGCACGTCACCGGTGAAGCGGTCGATATCGGCCGGACGGATGCGAACAGCTGGCTGAGTCAGCACGGCTCCGACTACGGCCTCTGCCAGACGTATGCCAACGAGATGTGGCATTTCGAACTGGCGACGACGCCGGGCGGGGAATGTCCCGCACAGTTGAGCGATGCGAGCGCGGGGTGACACCGCAACTCGACCCGAACGCATCGCAGCCTCGGCCATGGGCTCGGGCTGTCCGGGCGCTGGCTTTCATCGGCGCCGTTCTCGCCTTGTCGGCTGCAGCGATGGTGCTCGTCGTCGTCCTGGGCTGCCTCACCCTCACCCCGTCGCTCGGAATCCTCGGTGGCATCGCATCCGAGTTGCTCCCGTGAAGTGAGCTCGTCGGTGGCGCGAGGCGCGTTTCGGCGACGAGTACCGGCGCTATCGCTCGGCGGTGCGGTGCTGGTGCCCGAGACTCAACGGGTTCACCGCCGAGGCCGTCGGCCGGTAGCTGACAAGCACGCGTGGAGTTGCACCTGTTCCGTCGGAACTGCGCACATGCCAGTCGGGTCAGTCAAGTCGGCATGACTCGTTGCAGCCGCAGGATCAGCCCTCCGCGACCGATTGCAGGTAGGCCACGAGGCTCCGCTCGAGCTCGCGCATGAGCGCGGCGCGCTCGGCGTCGGGCGCGCCGACGATCAAGGGCATGAGTCCCTGCACCATGTGCATGACGACGAGCACCGTGCGTTCGAGGTCGCCGCCGTCGAGTTGCGGCAGGAGGCGCGCGACTCCAGCGCGGATGCGCCCGTGAAGGTTCTCCCTGACGGGGGCGACCGCCTCGCGCATGCTCGCCGGCATGTCGGTGCGTGCGAAGAGCGCCTTGTAGCCGGGGTTCGCCCGGTTGAACTCGACGATGGGCACGATGGTCGCGTGCACGGCGGACTCGAGGGTCGGCGGCTCGACGCCACCCGTGCCGAGCTCGACGCCGCTCAGCTGCTCGGCATATCGTTCGGACAGCGCGTTCGCGATGTCCTCCTTGTTCTTGAAGAACTGGTAGAGGGAGCCCGGCGAGATGCCGGCTCGCGCGGCGATCGCATTCGTCGTGGCGGACTCGTAGCCGAGGTCGCCGAAGGTCTCGGCCGCCGCGAGCAGGATCAGGTCGATCCGCGCGCGACCGCGGGCCTGCCGCTTCGTTTCTTGGGAATCCGCTGACATCGCACTCCATACGTCGACAAACACGAGTAATTACTCGTATTCTTTGGCGACTACTTACTCGCATATTCTAGGTGAGGTTCGACGTGATCGCCCGTGTGGTGTCCAGGTTCCCCAAGTCCGTCGTCGCGGCATCCGTTGCCGTGTTCATCGTGTTCGCGGCGCTCGCCGCCACCGCCATCGAGTCGCTCTCGCTCAATCGCTACGACGCACCGGGCTCGGAGTCGGTCATGGCGCGTGAGCTCCTCGCGGAGCGCTTCAACACGAGCAGCCCGAACATCGCCGTGCTCGTCGAAGCGAAGCAGGGCGACGTCGACGATGCCGACGTCGCCGCGGCCGGAGCGGGGCTCACCGAGCAGATCGCGGCCTTCGATGGCGTCGAGGATGCCTGGTCGTACTGGTCGCCCGACGGTCCGGCGAGCCTCGCGAGCAACGAGCGCGACTCCGCGCTGATCCTCGCCTGGGCCGGCGGCGACGCCGATCACGTGCGCGGCGAACTCCTGCCCGCACTCGAGGCGGAGGTCATCGCGGG
This sequence comes from Agromyces ramosus, assembly GCF_030817175.1. Classification (NCBI taxonomy): domain Bacteria; kingdom Bacillati; phylum Actinomycetota; class Actinomycetes; order Micrococcales; family Microbacteriaceae; genus Agromyces; species Agromyces ramosus. Next base: position 1,730,305 of record NZ_JAUSYY010000001.1, read on the forward strand.
TGCCGACGATGGGGCCATCGCCGTGCAGCTCGGCGGCAGCGACGAGGTGTTCCGAGCCGTTGCCGAGCAGGCGCGAACCGACTTCCTCCGTGCCGAGCTCATCATCCTGCCGCTCGTCATCGGGCTGCTCTGGCTCGTCTACCGGAGGTTGAGCGCCGCGCTCGTCACGATGGCCGTCGGGCTCTTCTCGGTCGCCGGCACGCTCGCAATCCTGCGAATCGTGTCGGAGTTCACCGACATCTCGACTTTCGCGTCGAACATCGCGCTCGTCATGGGCATCGGCCTCGGCGTCGACTATGGGCTCTTCATGACCTACCGTTTCCGGGAGGAGCTCGCCGCCGGCCGCGAGGTCGCCGACGCGGTCCGAGCCGCAGTGCACGCGGCCGGGCGCACGATCGTCTTCAGTGGCGCCACGGTCGCGGCGGCGCTCGCCGTGCTCTTCGTGTTCCCGTTCCCATTCCTCTCGTCGTTCGCCTACGCAGGCATCGCTGTGGTCGTGACCGCGGTCATCGGCTCGACGGTGCTGCTCCCGGCCGCGCTGCGGTTGTTGGGACACCGGGTCGCGCGGCCCGAGCGGGCGGCGTCGGCCGGCACGGCCGTGGCGGCACCCGAGCAGGGTTTCTGGTACCGCACCGCGACGCGCGTCATGCGCCGTCCCGCACTCGCGGGCGGGCTCGGGCTCGTCGTGCTGCTCGCCCTCGGGGCGCCGGCGCTCGCAACGAACTTCGGCCCGCCCGACGATCGGATCCTGCGCGCGACGCAACCGGTCCGCGCGATGTACGACACGATCCGGTCGGACTTCGCTGCGGAGGACGCCGACGCCGTCTACATCGTGACCGAGTCGGCGACGGATGCCGCGATCGCAGCGTACGCCGAATCCGCCTCACGGCTCGACGGCATCGAGCGCGTCGATGCCGCGACCGGCGCGTACGTCGACGGTGAGCGCATCGGCGACCCCGGGCCGTTCGGTGCCGACCGCTTCGGCGACGGTGACGCCGCATGGATCGCCGTGCTCCCGACGACCGAGCGACTCGCCGCCGACCCGATCGACCTCGTCAGCGACATCCGTGCCCTCGATGCGCCGTTCGACGCGATCGTCGGCGGCTACCCCGCCGAGCTCGCCGACTATCGCGCCGGCGTCCTCGAGCGCTTCCCGCTCGTCGCGGGGCTCGTCCTGCTCGTCACCTTCGTCATGCTCTTCCTCATGACGGGCAGCATCGTCGCACCGCTCAAGGCCTCGATCCTGAACCTCCTGTCGCTCTCGGTGATGTTCGGGGTGCTCGTCTGGGGGTTCCAGGAGGGCGGCCTCAGCGGCATCCTCGGATTCGCGCCGACCGGCACGATCGAGCCGAGCATCCCGCTCCTCATGTTCTGCATCGCGTACGGGCTCTCGATGGACTACGAGGTCTTCCTCCTCGCCCGCATCAAGGAGGACTACGACCGCACGGGCGATGTCGTCGCCTCGGTGCCGCGTGGCATCGCACGCTCGGCGCCACTCGTGAGCGCCGCCGCGCTGATCCTCGCGATCTCATTCGCCGTCTACGCGACGAGCGAGGTGACCTTCCTCCAGCAGCTCGGCATCGGCATGGCCCTTGCGGTAGTCGTCGACGCCACCATCATCCGCGGGGTGCTCGTGCCAGCGTTCATGCGCCTGGCCGGACGCGCCAATTGGTGGGCGCCGCCGTTCCTCCGCCGCTTCCACGACCGCTTCGGGTGGCGTGAGGAGCCGGAGCTCGCGGACATCGCCGCACCGGCGCGCGCGACGGCGGAGGCGTTGTCATGAGCCGGCCCATCCTCGCGACCGGGGCGGCATCCGGTCTCGGGCTCGAGGTGTCGCGCGAGCGCCTCGCTCGCGGGTGGCACGTCAACGGGCACTCTCCGAAGTCTTGGAGCTCGACCCGAACGGGCAGGATCTGGTAGGAGACGCCTTCTCCGTTCGGCGGTGGGATGCGCGCCTCTATGAGTGAACCGTCAGCCTGCTCGAGCGTTACTTCGTTCAGCTCTGGGAAGCCGCGCCCACTGCCGCGACCCACGACGCGCCGTATTACTGCCTGGGTTGGTGCTTCCACCGACGCACCGCTCTCGCGGCTCCGATCAACGTCAGGAGGGCGCAGTGCCCGGTGCCCTCACGGCGTCGGTCATGGCCCCGATAGTACATCTGGCCATGAGACCGTCACATCTCGTGAGTGCGTCGCCGCGAGCGCATCGTGCGAGCGACGGTGGCCGGTGTCGATCGCTGATCGGGCGCGCCTGTCGGCTGGCTCGCCCGATGAATACGCCTACGCGAGCTCGCCTTATGCAAAGCGGCTGTAGCGGCCATCATCCGTCTCAGAGGCTTCAATTCTCGACCACTGTCAACTTGCCAAGTGCGTGACAAGTCATCGAGAAAATGACAGGTTGCGCGAGAACCTACACTGCCGGCACCGCGCGAACTCGGGTTCGATCTCGGCCTACACCTGCACCATGTCGGTGAACCGGGAGAAGTGTCCGTGGAACGCGACCGTGATGGTGCGCGTGGGGCCGTTACGGTGCTTGGCCACGATGAGGTCGGCCTCGCCCGCTCGCGGGCTGTCGCGCTCGTAGGCGCTCTCGCGGTGCAGCAGGATCACCATGTCGGCGTCTTGCTCGATCGAGCCAGACTCTCGCAAGTCGCTCAGGGCCGGCATCTTGTCGGCGCGCTGCTCAGGGCCACGGTTCAGCTGCGACAGCGCGATGACCGGCACCTGGAGCTCTTTGGCGAGCAGCTTCAGCGCCCGCGAGAACTCGGAGACCTCCTGCTGGCGGCTCTCGACGCGCTTGCCGCTCGTCATGAGCTGCAGGTAGTCGATGACGACCATCTTCAGGCCCACGCGCTGCTTGAGCCGGCGGCACTTCGCGCGGATCTCGACGAGGGTCATGTTGGGGGAGTCGTCGATGTAGAGCGGTGCATCGTTGATGCGGCCTCGCGTGGCCGCGATCGTGGTCCAGTCGCGCGAGTCGACCGTGCCCTTGCGCATGCTCTGCAGCGGCACCGATGCCTCGGCCGAGAGCAGACGCATGGCGATCTCGCTCTTGCCCATCTCGAGTGAGAAGAAGACCGAGGGCAGGTCGTGGGTGATCGAAGCCGCGCGGGCGAAGTCGAGGGCGAGGGTCGACTTTCCCATGGCGGGGCGCGCGGCGACGATGATCATCTGACCGGGGTGGAAGCCGTTGGTCAGGTCGTCGAGGTCGGCGAACCCCGTCGGCACGCCGGTGAACTTGCCGTCGGTGTGCGCTGCCGCCTCGATCTCGTCGAACGCGGCGGTGACCGCCTCCGAGAGCGGCACGTAGTCTTCGGTCTCGACCGAGCCGGTGACCGAGTAGATCTCGGCCTGGGCGTTGTTGACGAGATCGGTAACCTCGCCCTCGCCGGCGTACCCCATCTGGACGATGCGGGTGCCGGCCTCGACGAGACGCCGGAGCAGTGCGCGCTCGGCCACGATCGACGCGTAGAAGCCCGCGTTCGCCGCGGTGGGCACGAGGCTCGTGAGGTTGTGGAGGTACTCGACCCCGCCGGCCCGCTGGAGATCGCCGGTCTTCGTGAGCTCGTCGGTGACGGCGATGACATCGGTGGGTTCGCCGTGCGAGTAGAGGGTGAGGATCGCGTTGAAGATCACCTCGTGCTTCGGCACGTAGAAGTCGACGCCGCGCACCGTCTCGACCACGTCGGCGACGGCGTCTTTCGAGAGCATCATGCCGCCGAGTGCGCTCTGCTCGGCGAGGAGATCGTGCGGAGGCACCCGTTCGCCTCGCCGGGCGCCGCCATCGTCGTGCGGTTCAGCGAGCCCGATGTGCGCGATCGACAACTGCAACCTCCGATTCGGCTCCGACGGGTGAGCGACCCGCGCCCACACCTCAGTGTGGTGGGACCCACTGATAGTGGGGTTCCGACCGGAGTGACACACGGGGTGGAAGGGACGCGGCTTCACGATAGGGAAGCCTGATCCACAGCACAACCTCGCCTGTGGATAACTCTGGGGAGAATCTGGGCGAAACGCCGACGAAGGTGTGCACTCAGCCTGTGGACAACTGTGGAAATAGTGTGAATTACACGAGTTGAATTCTGCGTTCACCTGCGATTTTGTGTTTCCACACCTGTGAGTGAAAAGTTCTTCAGGATGGGATGTCAAGCAAGTGTCATCCTGTGCACAACCATGTGAGGGAAACGCGGCCCTAGACTTGCGCGCTGCTGCCTTCCGGGTGTAGGCGCAGCGGCCCAAAACGGCTGCGACAAGCCGGGGACGACGAGAACGGCGGCCCGGGCCGAAGCCCGAACCGCCGTCGTCTGCGTCTGCGAACTACTTCGCTGCGACCACCTGGAGGGTGATCGTCGCGGAGACCTCGTCGTGCAGACGAATAGTCGCCTCGTGCTCGCCGATCGACTTGATGGGGGTCGGGATCTCGATCTTGCGACGGTCGAGCTCGCCGAGACCGGCGGCCTTGACCGCGTTCGCGACATCCGCCGTCTTCACCGAACCGAAGAGACGGCCGCCGAGGCCAGCCTTCACGGACAGCTTGACCTTGCTCGACTCGAGCTTGGCCTTGAGGGCCTGCACGTCTTCGAGCGAGTGCAGCTCGCGAGCCGCGCGAGCGGCCTTGATCTGCTCGACCTGCTTCTGGCCGCCGCGCGACCACGCCACGGCGAAGCCCTGCGGAACCAGGTAGTTGCGTGCGTAGCCGCTCTTGACCTCGACCACGTCGCCGGCGGTGCCGAGGCCGGTGACCTCGTGCGTGAGAATAACCTTTGCCATTGTCGTGCTCCTTAGCGGCCGGAGCCCGAGTAGGGCAGAAGCGCCATCTCGCGTGCGTTCTTGACGGCACGGGCGATGAGTCGCTGCTCCTGCACGGAGACACCGGTGATGCGACGGGCGCGGATCTTTCCGCGCTCCGAGATGAACTTGCGCAGGGTGGCGACGTCCTTGTAGTCGATCACGCCGACCTTGATGGACTTCGCCGGGGCGGCGTTCTTCGCGCCCTTCCCGCGGGTCGGCTTGCGGCGGTCGCCGCTGCTCTTTCCAGCCATTGTTGTTCCTGTCTATTGAAATCGATGTGCGATCGGAGCTCCGGCTGGGGGCATCCGATCGCCGGCACTCAGGCCTTAGAAGGGGGTCTCGTCGCCGTAGTTCGTACCGGGGGCGTTCCAGACGTCGCCGCCGCTGCCCGACTGGGCTGCAGCGGGCGCGCTGGGCGACCAGGCCTCGTCGGACGAGCCGCCCCCGAAGGAGCCGCCTCCGACGGCGCCGGCGCCACGGTTCGACTGGGCACGCGTCACGGTCGCGGTGGCGTAGCGCAGGCTCGGGCCGATCTCGTCGACCTCGAGCTCCATGGTGGTGCGCTTCTCGCCTTCCTTGGTCTCGTAGGAACGCTGCTTGAGACGCCCGGAAGCGATGACCCGGGAACCCTTGGTGAGTGAACCCGCGACGTGCTCGGCGAATTCACGCCAGACGCTCGCGCGCAGGAACAGCGCTTCACCGTCTTTCCACTCGTTCGCCTGACGGTCGAACGTACGAGGAGTGGATGCGATGGTGAAGTTGGCAACCGCGAGTCCGTTCTGCGTGTAACGCAGCTCGGGATCTGCAGTGAGGTTGCCCACCACGGTGATGATGGTCTCGCCGGCCATGGGGACTAGGCGTCCTTCGTGGCCGCGGCAGGGGCGGCAGCTGCAGCAGCAGCCTTGGCACCGGCCTTGGCGGAAGCGGCGGCCTTCTTCGCGGCCTTCTCTTCCTGAGCCTTCGCGTGAGCGGCGACCTGTGCGATCGCCTCTTCGGCGCGGAGCACCTTCGTGCGCATGACGGCCTCGCTGAGGTTCAGCTGGCGGTCGAGCTCGTTGGTGGTCTTGGACTCAGCGGTGAAGTCGACGACGGCGTAGATGCCCTCGGTCTTCTTGTTGATCTCGTAAGCCAGACGACGACGTCCCCAGATGTCGACCTTGTCGACGGTGCCGCCATCATTCCTGATGACGTTGAGGAACTTGTCAAGGCTGGGAGCAACGGTGCGCTCATCGATCTCCGGATCGAGAATTACCATCAGCTCGTACTGGTGCATGACTAACCCACCTCCTTCGGACTCAAACGGCTGCAGTCTTTCTGCAGCAGGAGGGTTGTGCATACGTTGCGAGTGGAGGCCGCACTACGGCACACGGGCAACCTCGTAAGTGTAGCGGATGCCCCGCCCGCACACCATTCGGTGCTGAGGATGCCTCGCAGCCGCCACGCGTGCGGTGAGCGAGCGCGGCGTCAGCCGGAGGGCGACGACTCGCGCTGCGCCCACCAGGCGCGCAGGCGCTCGGTGGCGGCATCCGGGCCGATCGGTCCCTCGTCGAGGCGCAGCTCGAGCAGGAAGCGGTAGGCCTCGCCCACGACGGGGCCGGGCTTCACGTCGAGGATCCGCATGATCTCTGCGCCGTCGAGCTCGGGGCGCACGGCCGCGAGCTCTTCCTCTTCGGCGAGCACGGCGATGCGCTGCTCGAGGTCGTCGTAGGCGAACGCGAGCTGGTCTGCCTTTCGGCGGTTGCGGGTGGTCACGTCGGCGCGGGCGAGGATGTGCAGGCGCTCGAGCTGGTCGCCGGCGTCGCGCACGTAGCGGCGCACCGCCGAGTCGGTCCATGCGCCATCGGTGTAGCCGAAGAAGCGCAGGTGCAGCTCGATGAGTCGGGCGACGGCGGCGACCGTGTCGTTGTCGAAGCGCAGCGCGCGCAGGCGCTTGCGGGCGAGCTTCGCGCCGACGACGTCGTGGTGGTAGAAGCTGACCGCGCCGCCGGGTTCGAGGCGCCGCGTGGCGGGCTTGCCGATGTCGTGCAGCAGCGCGGCGAGGCGCATGACGAGGTCGGGGGAGTCGAGCACGCCTCGCGACTTCTCGTAGGCGATCGCCTGCTCGAGCACGGTGAGGCTGTGCTCGTACACGTCTTTGTGGCGGTGGTGCTCGTCGCGTTCGAGCTGCAGGGCCGGCACTTCGGGCAGCACCCTCGCGGCGAGGCCCGACTCGACGAGCAGGCGGATGCCGCCGCCCGGCGAGTCGGTCAGGAGGAGCTTCGACAGCTCGTCGCGAACCCGCTCGGCGGAGATCCGGTCGATCTCGGCCGCGAGCGTCGTCATCGCGTCGCGGGTCGCGTCTTCGACGTGGAAGCCGAGCTGGGCCGAGAACCGTGCCGCGCGGAGCATCCGGAGCGGATCGTCGCCGAATGACTGCTCGGGCGCTGCAGGCGTGCGGAGGGTGGTGCCGATCAGGTCCTCGATGCCGCCCGACGGGTCGACGAGAGCGAGGCCGGGCAGGCGGAGGGCGAGGGCGTTCACGGTGAAGTCGCGCCGCGTGAGGTCGTCTTCGAGGCTCGTGCCGAAGACGACCTCGGGCTTGCGCGAGTCGCCGTCGTAGGCATCGGCGCGGTACGTGGTGATCTCGACGGTCTCACCGGCGATCTTCGCGCCGATGGTGCCGAATGCTCGGCCGATGTCCCAGTGGGCCTCGGCGATCGGCTTGACGATCGCGAGGATCTGGTCGGGCGTGGCATCCGTCGTGAAATCGAGGTCGTTCACCGGCCGGCCGAGGAACGCGTCGCGCACCGGGCCGCCGACGAGTGCGAGCTCGTGGCCCGCCGCCTCGAACGCCGAAGCGAGTCGCGCGACCGTCGGCGAAGCCGCCAGCTCGCCCAGTCGGTCGAGGGCCGCCGCGACAGTCTGCATGCTCCCTATGTTAAGCGGGCGGGCTCGGCGGCCCCGTGCGGGCGAGCCTGCCGCGGTCCGGCCGCAGGGAGCCCCTGCCTGTGGACGCCGAGCGGACGCCCGGGGCCCACACCGTAGAATCGCCTGCATGGTGGCCGAGTCGAACCCTGCGCGCCGACGCCGCAGACGGTTCGAATCGGCGGATGCCCCGCACCGCTCGCAGCCATCACGGCGGCGTCGTGGCGTGATCGCCGCACTCGTCGCCGCCGGTATGGCGACGATCGTCGTCCCGTCGGTCGCCGCATCCGCGGGCGCCGACCCGCTCGACGCGGTGTCCGCCCGCGACGGCATCGCCGCCGTCGACGGCATGAGCGCCCGCGAGCCTGCCTCCCGCGAGGCGGGCAGGCAGGCCGCGGGGTCCGCTGAGAGCGGCCTCATCCTTCGCATCGCGCCGACCGCGTCCACCACGGTCACGATCGGAGCGCCGCTCTTCCTCGAGGTCGAGATCGTGAATGCGACCGCCGAGGCGCTCGCGGCGGGCACGGTCCGACTCAGTCGGTCGGCCGACCCGATCGACGACACTGCCGAGGTCGATGAGTGGGTCGGCGACGCCGGTGACGACTCGGCCGTGGAGTCGCCCCCCGCGAGCGTCGACCTCGCCGAATCCGAGTCGCGGGCGCTCACACCCGGCTCGGTCGGCATCGTCTCGTTCGCCCTCCCCGCCACGGCGCTCGACGATCTGGGCGGTTCGCCTCTCGTCGGGCTGGCAGCCGAGCTGCTCGTGGGCACGACGGTCGTCGCCACGGCCGCCGATGTCTTCGCGGCGACGGCGGCGACCGGCGAACAGCCCCTCAGCCTCGCCCTCGCCTACCCGCTGACCGTTCCCAATGGCGGCGGCGGGCTCTTCGACGCCGAGCAGCTCGCGGCGTGGACCAGCCCCGTCGGCCTGCTCACCCGGCAGCTCGAGGCGGTTTCGGGACGCTCGGTGGCGATCGCCGTCGACCCGCGCATCATCGCATCGATCAGGGTGCTCGGGTTGTCAGCTCCGCCGAGTGCGATCACTTGGCTCGATCAGTTGCGCGCGGTGTCGAACGAGATATTCCCGCTCGCGTATGCAGACGCCGATGTGGCGGTGCAGGCCCAGGTCGCGCTACCCGCGCTGCTCACGCCGACCTCGTTCGACGATGTGCTCGACCCGGCCGACTTCGCGCAGTCCGGCGAAGAGGGCCAGGTCGATGACGACCAGGCACCCTTCGCCACGCCGGCGGCGACTGCGACGCCGACGCCTCCGGCAGGGGAGCTCCCCACGACCGAGGCGCTCCTCGCGTGGCCGTACACCCGCACCGACATCGCCTGGCCGGCCGACGACACGGTCGCCGCGGGCAACCTCGCATTCCTCGCGGCGAACGGGCTCACGACGTCTATCCTCGCCCCGGGCAACGTCGAGCCCACCGCCGACCGCTCGAACGCCGCTGCGACCATCGACGGCACGACCGCGGTCGTCGCCGACGCGCGCATCACCGCGCCGTTGCGCGAGGCATCCGAGGCACTCACCGATACGAGTTGGCGCTCGGCAGCGGGTCGGCTCGAGGCCGAGCTCGCGCTGGTTGCGTCGTCCGGCGGCGAGACGACTCCCGCTACGGTGCTCGCCACGTTCGCACGAGGCGATCAGGTCCAGGCCGGCCGTGTAGCGGCCACGATCGACGAGCTCGCGTCGAGCGCATGGGCTCAGCCGACGCTCCTCTCGGCCGCGATCGGCGCACCGCCCACCACTCGCACGCTCGTCGACCTGCCCGAAGCCGACACGCGCCGCGCGAGTGTCCAGCGCTCGGTCGGGGCCGAGGCCCAAGTCGCCGCCTTCGCGACCGTGCTCGAAGATCCGAGGCTGCTCACCGGTCCGAATCGTCGCGACCTGCTCGCGCTCCTCGATGTCGCGTGGCTCGCCGAACCCGATGCCTGGAACAGTGAGATCGGCGACTGGCTCGCCGCCCAACGGTCGACGCTCGGAGCGGTTTCCATCGTACCGGGCAGCCCCATCACCGTGGTCTCGAGCCAGACCGGCGTGCCGACCACGCTGCTCAACACCCTGCCGTACCCGGTCACCGTCGTCGTCGACGTCGACCCGTCGAACGGCCGGTTGATCGTCGACGACCAGGTGACCCAGACCATCGAAGCCGAGTCGCGGAGCAACGTCGTGGTGCCGGTCGCCGCCGGCGTCGGCAACGGCGAAGTCGTGCTCACCGTCTCGCTCAGCTCCCCCGAAGGGGTCCCGATCGGCAGCGCGGTCGACCAGAGCGTGAACGTTCAGGCCGACTGGGAGGGCCTCGGCGCCGCGATTCTCGGCATCGTCGTCGTGCTCGTGTTCGGCATCGGCGTCTGGCGCAACATCCGTCGCCGTCGGCAACAGCGCGCAGCGGATGCCGCGGCAGCCGACGCCTCCGACACCGAGGCCGGCTCTGACGCCGAGCACACGGCCGGTGTCGCACTTGAGCCCTCGGGTGCCGACGAACGCGAAGATCCGCGCAATGACTGACGACCGCATCGGCCGCGCCAGCGTCTTCCTCGCCTCGGGCACGATCGTCTCGCGCCTGCTCGGCTTCGTCAAGACTGCGTTGCTCGCTGCGGTCATCGGCGCGAGTGGTGCCGGCGCGAACGCATTCGCTGCGGCGAATCAATTGCCCAACACGATCTACGTCGTGGTCGCCGGGGGCGTGCTGAGTGCCGTCCTCGTGCCGTTGATCGTACGCTCGGCGGCCCACTCCGACGGCGGGTCCGCTTACATCAACAAGGTCATCACGCTCGGGTTCACCATCCTCGCCGGTGCGGCGGTGCTCGCGACCGCGTTTACACCGTTGCTGACGCTCCTCATCGGTTCACGCATGAGCGATGGGGTGTTCTCCCTGGCCGTCGCGTTCGGCTACTGGTGTCTCCCGCAGATCTTCTTCTACGGCATGTACTCCCTCCTCGGCGAGGTGTTGAACGCCAGACGCGTGTTCGGACCGTTCACCTGGGTGCCGGTGCTGAACAACATCGTGGCGCTCGCTGGGCTCGCGGTGTTCGCCGTGGTCTTCGGCTCTGATCCCGACGGCCTCCGTTCGGCGGGGGAGTGGAGCAGCGGGATGATCGCGCTCCTCGCCGGCAGCGCGACGCTCGGCGTCGCCATCCAGGCGCTGATCCTCTTCTGGTTCTGGCGCCGTGCGGGTCTTCGGTATCGTCCCGACTTCATCTGGCGCGGGGTCGGGCTTCGGTCGACCGCCGGGGTCGCCGGATGGACGTTCGGAATGCTGCTGCTCACGACCGGCGCGGGCTTCGTCGAGACCTCCGTCGTCGGCGTCTCCGCTTCGGTCGCCGATGAGGCCTCTGTCTACGCGCTCCAGACCGCGTGGCTGATCTTCATGCTCCCGCACTCGGTCATCACCGTCTCGATCGCCACTGCCTACTTCACCCGCATGAGCGAGCACGCTGCGATCGGTGCCATCGACCGGGTGCGCGCCGATCTCTCCAGCGCCATTCGCGGCGTCGGCGTGATCATCGTCATCGCCGCTGCGGTGCTCATCGTATGCGCGTATCTCTTCGCCCGAGTCTTCACGACGGTCGAGCCGCTCATCTGGTCGCTCGGCAACGTCATCATCGCGTATGTGGTCGGGCTGGTCGGCTTCAGCATCCTCTTCGTCGTGCAGCGCACCTATTACTCGCTCGGCGACACGAAGACGCCGTTCTTCTTCACACTCATTCAGGTAGTGCTGTTCATCGCCGGCGCTCTCGCGTGCATCGCCCTGCCGAGCTCTTGGGTCGCGTTCGGCATCGCCCTCGTCACGACGATCGCCGGCACCGTCCAGCTCATCCTCGCCGTGGTGCTGCTCCGGCGTCGCATCGGTCCGCTCGACGGCCGCCGTATCACCGTCACCTTCGCTCGGTCTGGCATCGCCCTCGTGCTTCCGTTGATCGCGGGCATCGCACTGCTGGCCCTGCTCGGTGGCACCGATCCGCAAGGATTCGCCCTCTCGAGCGTCTTCGGGGCGATCGTCTCGATGGTGATCATCGGTGCAGTCATGGCGATTCTGTACTTCGGTATCCTCTGGCTGCTCCGTTCGCCCGAGCTGCGCGGCTTCGCCACCCCGATCTTCGCGCGCATCCGCCGTCGCTGAGCGCGATGGGCGGATGCCCTCTGGCCGCGGTCCGCGCGCGTCCGTCAACCCCCGCGCGCGCTCGCTGCCGCGGAATAGTCCCCGCCTAGACTGTGTTCACCATGTTGCGGAGTCCGTTTCCCAGCGGATGCCGCATGGCAAGCAGCTATCGGAGGAGCAGTCGTGCGCGACATCATCATCATCGGCTCAGGCCCGGCCGGGTTCACCGCCGCCATCTACGCCGCGCGCGCACAACTGAATCCTCTACTGATCGCCAGCTCGGTCGAGATCGGCGGCGAGCTGATGAACACGACCGAGGTCGAGAACTACCCGGGTTTCCCCGAGGGCATCATGGGCCCCGACCTGATGACCAAGTTCCAGGAGCAGGCTGAGCGCTTCGGCACCGAAGTCGTCTACGACGACGTCGTCGAGCTCGAGCTCGACGGGCCGGTCAAGCGCGTCAAGCTGGGCAACGGCGACCTCCACGAGGCGTCCACGCTGATCTACGCGACCGGCTCCGCATACCGCAAGCTCGGCCTCGCCGAAGAAGAGGTTCTGTCCGGCCACGGCCTGTCGTGGTGCGCGACCTGCGACGGGTTCTTCTTCCGCCAGAAGACCATCGCCGTCGTGGGCGGCGGCGACTCGGCCATGGAAGAGGCGACGTTCCTCACGCGCTTCGCCGACAAGGTCTACGTGATCCACCGTCGCGACTCCCTCAAGGCGTCGAAGATCATGCAGCAGCGCGCGTTCGACAACGAGAAGATCGAGTTCATCTGGAACGCCGAGATCGCCGCGATCCACGGCGCCACGGCCGTCACCGGCGTCACCCTCCGCGACACCGTGACCGGAGATGAGCGCGGCCTCGACCTCGACGGGCTCTTCGTCGCGGTCGGCAACGATCCGCGCACCCACCTGGTGCACGGCAAGCTCGACCTCACACCCGCGGGCACGATCGCCGTCGAGGGGCGCAGCTCGAAAACCTCCATCGCCGGTGTCTTCGCCGCCGGCGACGTGGTCGACCCGTTCTACCGGCAGGCCATCACCGCCGCCGGTTCCGGCGCTGCCGCAGCACTCGACGCAGAGCACTACCTCGCCGCCCTCGGCAACGAGAACGCCGCCGAGGCCGTGATCGAGAACGAATTCGCCGTCGTCAACTGACGACCGCGACATCCGACGTCCACCCAAAAGGAGAAACGCAATGACTGCACGTGCCGTGACCGAGGCCACCTTCGAGCAGGAGGTCCTCAAGAACGAGAAGACCGTGGTCGTGGACTTCTGGGCCGAATGGTGCGGCCCGTGTCGCGCTGTGAGCCCGATCCTCGACCAGATCGCGACCGAGCACTCAGAGAAGCTCGACATCGTCAAGCTCAACGTCGACGAGCACCCGAACCTCGCGATGAAGTACCAGATCACCGCGATCCCTGCGTTCAAGGTGTTCCAGGCGGGCGAGGTCGTGAAGACCGTCATCGGCGCGAAGCCGAAGCCCGCGCTCGAAGCCGACCTCGCCGCCTACATCGCGTAGTCGGCCGGTCTCGCACTTCCAAAGACCCGTCCGGCGCAAGCCGGGCGGGTCTTTCGCGTACCCCGGCCGTATGACAGGTGCCGCCGGCAGCCGTCATGGAACGGGCCGCCCAGAACCCAGCAACTAACATGGAAATCCTGAGCAGAACGGAATGGCAGTGACTTCTGACGGCCTCCCCCAGCGGACCGGCAACAATCTCGACCCCTGGTACGCGAATTACGCCGAGCGAGCCGCCGGGCTCGCCGCCTCCGAAGTCCGAGCCCTCTTCGCCGTCGCCTCACGTCCCGAGGTAGTGTCGCTCGCCGGCGGCATGCCGTTCGTGTCGGCGCTGCCGCAAGAGCTCATCGTCTCGTCGATGCAGAAGGTCATGCGGGAGCAGGGTCCGGTTGCGCTGCAATATGGCTCTGGTCAGGGCATTCCCGCGCTTCGTGAGCACATCCTCGAGGTGATGTCGCTCGAGGGAATCCGCGCGTCGGTCGACAACGTCGTCACGGCGACCGGATCGCAACAGGCGCTCGACCTCGTCGCGAAGCTCTTCATCGATCCGGGCGACGTCATCCTCGCCGAGTCGCCCAGCTACGTCGGCGCGCTCGGTGTCTTCCGGTCGTACCAGGCGAACGTCGTGCACGTCGCGATGGACGCCGACGGGCTCATCCCTGAGGCGCTCCGCCAGACGATCGCCCACCTCCGCGGTCAGGGTCGGCGCATCAAGTTCCTGTACACGGTCCCGAACTTCCACAACCCCGCCGGCGTGACGCTCTCGGCCGAACGACGACCCGAGATCCTCGAGATCTGTCGCACGAACGAGATCCTCGTGCTCGAAGACAACCCGTACGGTCTCCTGCATTTCGACGAGCCGGCGCCGAACGCGTTGCGTGCCCTCGATCCCGACGGCGTCATCTACCTCGGCTCGTTCTCGAAAACGCTCGCACCCGGATTCAGGGTCGGCTGGGCACTCGCGCCGCACGCCATCCGCGAGAAGCTCATCCTCGCTGCCGAGTCGGCGATCCTCTCGCCGAGCTCATTCAGTCAGCTCGTCGTGTCCGAGTATCTCTCGAGCACCGATTGGCGCGCCCAGATCGACACCTTCCGCGGCGTCTACCGTGAGCGCAAGGACGCGATGATCGAGGCACTGGGGGAGCACCTGCCGCAGTTGTCGTGGACGAACCCGAACGGTGGATTCTATGTCTGGGTCACGATGCCCGACGTGCTCGACTCCAAGCAGATGCTGCCTCGTGCAGTCAAGGAACTCGTCGCGTACACGCCCGGCACCGCGTTCTTCGCCGACGGCAGGGGGCGCCACGCGATGCGGCTGTCGTTCTGCTATCCGACGCCAGAAGCCATCCGCCTCGGCATCCGCCGCCTGGCGACCGTCGTGAACGGCGAACTCGATCTGCTCGACACGTTCGCTGGAACCGGCACCCTCCAATTGCCGCCGAGTGTCGGCTACGACTCCGCCCCGCCCTCCGATCTCAAGTAGTGGAGAGACACCTGATCATGAGTGATTCCAGCGCCTTGTACGTCGTCGTTCTCGCGGGCGGAATCTCGCATGAGCGCGATGTCTCGCTCCGTTCCGGCCGGCGAGTCGCCGACGCACTCACCTCCGCAGGTCATCGGGTGGTCCTGCGCGATCCGGATGCCGCACTGCTGCCGTTCCTCGCGGAGGAACGGCCAGACGTGGTGTTCCCTGCCCTGCACGGCTCGAGCGGCGAAGACGGGTCGCTCCTCGAGCTGCTCGCGGCGTTGGGTGTGGCGACGGTCGGCTCGTCGGGTGCGGCGGCGCGCCGCGCGTGGTCGAAGCCGGTCGCGAGTTCCCTGCTCGCCTCGGCCGGAATTGCAGTACCCGAGTCGATCGTGTTGTCGCACGAGGCGTTCCGTGAACTCGGCGCGTCGAGCGTGCTTCGGGTCGTGCGCGCCTCTCTCGAGGGCGATCTCGTGGTCAAGCCGGCATCGGGCGGATCGGCGCAGGGCGTCACCATCGTCCAAGACACGAACGACCTGGCGAGGGCGATGGTCGAGGCCTTCACGTATGACGACGTGGCGGTCGTCGAGCGCCGCGTCCTCGGCACGGAGATCACGGTCGCCGTCATCGACACCGGCGATGGCCCGGTTGCGCTCCCGCCCGTCGAGATCGAGCCCACAACGGGCGTCTACGGTTTCGAGGCGCGCTACAACGCGGGCGAGACGACGTTCTACGCGCCCTCTCGCCTCGATGCGTCCGCGATTGCTGCGGCATCCGACGCGGCAGTGCTCGCGCATCGTACGCTCGGCCTTCGTGATCTCTCCCGCGTCGACTTCATCGTCGACGGCAGCGGGCGGCCGTGGTTCCTCGAGGCCAACGTGCTCCCGGGACTCACCGAGACCTCGCTCGTGCCGCTCGCGATCGAAGCGTCGGGGACAGATGCCGCAACGGTCTACAGCGCTCTCGCCCGGGCAGCGTTCGCCCGCCGCGACTGACCTGCGAACAGGGTGTTTTCAGTTGCACAGGAGCCATCCTGAGCGTGTGAGCCGTCAGACGCCTTCGAGTTCCTCGCCGAGATCCGTGAGAATCCTGCGCAGGTCCTGAACCGTCGCGAAATCGATGCTGATCTGGCCTTTTCGAGACCCGAGCGCAATCTTCACGCGCGTGTTCAGGCGGTCGCCGAGGCGGGTCGCGAGGTCGTCGAGGAAGTCCTGTCGCTTGCCCGCGGAAGGCTTCACTCGCGACGGCTTGGGCTCCTTCGTCGCGATGGCTTCAGCGGCTCGAACTGAGAGCTCTTCGTTCACGATCTTGTCTGCAAAGCGCTGCATCTCATCTGCCTCGCCGAGCGAGAGGATGGCGCGTGCATGTCCCGCGCTCAGGACGCCGGACGCCACGCGGAGCTGTACCGGCTCCGGCAGCTTCAGCAGCCGGAGCGTGTTCGAGATCTGCGGTCGCGACCGGCCGATGCGGGAGGCGAGTTCCTCCTGCGTGATTCCGAAATCGGCCAGCAGCTGCTGGTAGGCCGACGCCTCCTCCAGGGGGTTGAGCTGGGATCGATGCAGGTTCTCGAGGAGCGCATCACGGAGCATGTCCTCGTTCGCGGTGTCCTTGACAACCGCCGGAATCGAGTCGAGGCCAGCCAACTTCGTCGCGCGAAGACGGCGCTCGCCCATGACGAGTTCGTACTTGCCGATCAGGTCGGGGTGTGGACGCACGACGATCGGCTGCAAGACACCGAACTCGCGCACGCTGTGGACGAGCTCGGCCAGATCCTCAGGATCGAAGTTGCTTCGCGGCTGCTGCGCGTTCGGCAAGATGTCATTCGGATCGAGGCGAGCCAGGTGAGCTCCGGGCACGGTGATGAGTCCCTCACCGGCTGCGGCCAGTTCGACCGCGGCCATCGCCGTGGCGGGCGGTGCCTCGCTGTCTGGGAAGAAGACGTCGACCGGGCGAGCCGCCCGGGAGTTGTCGTCGCCGCCCGGGATCAACGCGCCGATTCCGCGGCCGAGTCCGGTTCGCTTCGTTGCCATCAGTGGGACTCCTCGGGCTTGGGGGCGCCGCGTCGCGCAATCTCGGCGGCGGCCTCTCGATACGACAACGACCCGCTCGATGCGAAGTCGTAGCTGATGACGCTCTGCCCGTAGCTCGGCGCCTCGGAAACGCGCACCGATCTCGGGATGATCGTTTCGAGCGTCTGAACCGGGAAATGGTCGCGAACCTCTTGGGCGACCTGTTGGGCGAGGTTGGTGCGCGAGTCGTACATCGTCAGCAGGATCGTGGACAACCGCAGGTCGGCGTTCAGGTGCTTCTCGATGAGCTCGATGTTGCTCAGCAGCTGCGAGAGGCCCTCGAGGGCGTAATACTCGCACTGGATCGGGATCAAGACCTCGCGCGCTGCGACGAACGCATTGATGGTGAGGAGGCCGAGTGACGGTGGGCAGTCGATGAACACGTAGTCGTACGGACGCTCCATCGATGCGAGATGCGTGTCGAGGGCCCGGCGGAGGCGCTGCTCGCGTGCGACGAGCGAGACGAGTTCGATCTCGGCTCCGGCAAGGTGGATGGTCGCGGGCACGCAGTCGAGGTTCTCGTGCTCGGTGGACGGTCGGACCACCTCGCCGAGTGGGAGGTCGGCGACCAGCACCTCGTACACGCTCCGCTGCTCGGAACGATGATCGACCCCGAGGGCGGTCGAGGCGTTGCCCTGCGGGTCGAGGTCGACAACGAGCACGCGAGCGCCCGCGCGCGCGAGGGCAGCGGCGAGGTTCACCGCTGTCGTCGTCTTCCCCACGCCACCCTTCTGATTCGAGATGGTGAGGATTCGCGTCGCCGCCGGGAGCGGCAGCACAGCCTCATCGAGCGCGACCCGTCGGCGCGTCTCGTCGGCAAGTTCGTAGGCCAGGGGAGTTCCTCCGTAGTCGTGCGATGTTTCACGTGAAACATCGATATCTTCCCGCACTGTGTCAGCTGCGACGTCATCGTTCTGGCGTGTTGGTGTCGTCGCCACGCGATCGGGGGCTGGTGATTCCTGAGGCGCCACGGCGTCGGGCGGCACTTGATCAGCGGATGCCGGGTCGGGGTTCTCCGAGAGTGGGGCCTGAACCGATCCATCCACGTCGACATCTGCGGCAGCGTCTGCGACGCTCGCCGGCCGACCCTTCGGCGTCGCGGCATCGATGACCGATGAGGCGGGCCGTTCGGAGCGTACCTGGCGCGGCACCACCTCGGTCTTGGGCGACGTGGAGTCGGTGGAATCCTCGGGACGCGACGGGTGCAGTGACGACGCGGTCTCGGCGACTGCATCGCCGACGATCTCACGGATCAGGTCTTCGAGGAGCCGATCGCTCATCTGGGTACCGGCGGCGGACGGTGAAGAAGCTGCCGGCGTGACGGAATCCGGCTCGTCGCTGAGCGCTGCCGCGGTCGCCGCATCCCAATCGATGCCGGGACGCGGCGTGGAGAACGCCGTTGGTTCCGCGGATGCGGCTGTGGAGTTGGTGGACGCCGAAGCGTCGGTCTGGACGTGCGGTGAGGCAACCGCGTCAACCGGCGCCGGGACCGACGCGGGGGGAGCGACAGCCGGAGATGCAAGGGGCGTGACGGGAGGTCTGGCGTCGGCTCGGTCGAGCTCAGGAGTCGCGCGCCGCTGCTCGGGACTCCACTCGAGATGGTCCCGTACGACGTCGCTCCCCGGCTCGGCTGGCGGGGGAGTGGTCGGCGAAGATTCCGCTGTCGGCGACGGTGGGCCGGGGGCGACGGTGCTGTTCACGTGCACGGTGCCCGGCATCGGCTCTTCGGTGGCGGGCTGGGAGCGCTTGCGGTGGAACCATCCGCGTCCCGCGCCCTGTGCCATACCCAAAACTCCAAATCGCTGCGAGCCCCCATGGTGTTCGCGAACGATTCCACTCGCCCGACTCGCGTGTCCAGCCTAACTGCCCGCACTGTCCCCGACGTGGAGTTCACGCGATGTCGCGCCCATTCACACTGAATGTCCGGTGGGTGGGCACTCTTGCTTCGCATGTTTCACGTGAAACGGCACGGACGGCGTGCTAAGCGGCAGCTACGGCCGCGCCCCAACCTCTGTTTCACGTGAAACATGCTTCCGACACTCGACCAAAGGCATGCCGCCCGTCGCCGCCCCGTGCACGCGTCCTTGAGCGACGGAGATGAGCTGATCTCTCGCTGCCATCGACCCCGGTGGGTGGGCTCAGGCCTTCGGTGCCTGCGCGATGCGGACGGTGTTGCCCGACGGGTCGCGGAATGCGCAGTCGCGCGGGCCCCAACCTTGGTCCATGGGCTCTTGGAGCACCTCCGCGCCCGATGCCCGCACCCGCTCGAAGGTCGCGTCCACGTCGTCGGAGCGGAACACCATCAGCGGCAGGACCCCCTTGGTGAGGAGTTCCTGCAGCGCGTCACCATCGGCCTGCGAGCGACCGGCGTGGGGCACTGAGAGCACGATGCCCAGTCCGGGCTGCGCGTCGGTGCCGAGGGTCACCCAGCGGAACTCTCCGGAGGACACATCGTTCTGCAGGTCGAGGCCGAGCGCATCGCGGTAGAAGGCGATGGATTCGTCGACGTCGTTGACGGTGATGTTCGTGTACTGGAGTGCAATGGTCATGCTTCGACGTTACGCGGCCGCCTCGGGGGTCGCTTCTCCGATTCTGCTCGAAGCGTTGCGGGCCGGACGGGTGCGCATCTTGGCGACGAAGGGAGGCATCGCCATGACCACGTCGTGCTCGTGGCTGCGGTACTCGGTCGGCGTCTCGCCGACGATCTCGGTGAACCGAGAACTGAACGACCCCAATGACGTACATCCCACCGCCATGCACGCGTCGGTCACGCTCACCCCGACCCGAAGCAACGCCATCGCACGCTCGATCCGACGGGTCATCAGATAGCTGTATGGCGTCTCCCCGTACGCGGCTCGGAACTGGCGTGAGAAATGCGCGGGCGACATGAATGCCTTCAGCGCCATCGTCGGTACATCGAGCGGCTTCGCGTACTCACGGTCGATGAGGTCCCGGGCGCGGCGCAGATGAGCGAGGTTCTCGAGCTCCTGCGGAGTCATGATCACACGGTATCACCGGCGCACCCGGCCCCCGAGGCATGGGAGGCCCTGGCCGATGCGGGGCGCCCCATGCGACTGATGCCACCAACGTGATGGCGAGACATCGGGTCGAGTATGGCGACCGTCGAACTGGGACCCGCGGTTCTCAGCCCATCGA
This sequence comes from Agromyces ramosus, assembly GCF_030817175.1. Classification (NCBI taxonomy): domain Bacteria; kingdom Bacillati; phylum Actinomycetota; class Actinomycetes; order Micrococcales; family Microbacteriaceae; genus Agromyces; species Agromyces ramosus. The sequence continues at coordinate 1,750,317 of NZ_JAUSYY010000001.1, forward strand.
GCGCCTCATGTTTCACGTGAAACATCGGCGACGTATGGGTGCCAACCGGCCAGCATCACGCGCACGTTGAGCGCGTCGTGCCGAACTCAGTCGACGGTCGCGCGGAAGACCCTGGTGACCTCTGACAGGATGCCCTCGCCGAGCACGAGCACCTCGATGTCGTGCACGTGATGCTTGCGGAGGACCTTCTCCGCAGCGTCGACCTCGCGCTCGACGCTGGCGCCCTTCATGAGCACCAGCTCGCCAGCGGGGCGGAGCAGGGGAGCGGTCAGGGGAATCAACGTGCGAAGAGCGCTCACCGCTCGTGCCGTCACCTGGTCGAGCGAGTCGAAGAGCTTCGAGTCCTCAGCCCTGGCCCGCACCACCGTCACGTTCGAGAGCTCGAGTTCGGCCGCCTGTCGCTCGAGCCATGCGACTCGGCGTTCCATCGGCTCGATCAGCGTGAACGAGACATCCGGCCGGATGATCGCGAGTACGAGTCCCGGCAACCCGGCACCTGAGCCGACGTCGCCCACGCGGCCCGGACGGAGGAGTGGTGCGACGAGTGCGCTGTTCAGCACGTGTCGCGTCCAGAGGCGCGGGAGCTCGAGCGGACCGATCAGGCCCAGCTCCTCACCGTGCCGTGCGAGGGCGGCGGTGAAGGCGCGCCCCGCATCGAGGTGGTCACCGAAGAGCTGTGCCGCGGCGGCCGGCTCGGGCTCGAGTCCGTCGGTCATCGTCTCAGGTGACGGGTCAGCCGCGGGTGATGACCGTGTGACGGTCAGCACCTTCGCCGCGAGACTCCGAGTGGAAGCCGTGTTCGGCGACGAGGTCGTGCACGAGCTTGCGTTCGTACGACGACATCGGCGGCAGGGATGCTTCGGCGGCGCCGCCCTCGATGCGCTCGACCGCGCGGGTCACGAGACCCGCGAGCTCATTGCGCCGGGTGTCGCGCGAACCCCCGATGTCGAGGATCAGGCGGGAGAACACGCCCGTCTTCGTCTGCACCGCGAGGCGAGTGAGCTCCTGAAGCGCGCTGACCGTCTCGGGCTTGGAGAGCAGGTTCAGGTTTGCGCCGTCGCCGGCGTTCACCGATACATACGCGCGACCGTTGCGGGCGTCGATGTCGATGTCACCATCGAGATCGGTGATGTCGAGCAGCTCCTCGATGTAGTCGGCGGCGATATCGCCCTCCTCCTCGAGTTGGGCGTTCGATCGGAGCTCTGGTTCGTGCTGCACGTCGGTCATGGTCTACTTCCCGCTCTGCTTCTTCGCGCGCGCCTTGCTGACAGGCTGCTGGCGCTGGGTCTTCTTGGGTTCTTCGACAGCGACGGCGCTGTCCTGCTTCTCGTCGACGACGAGCTTGCCCTTCTTCGCGAGGCGGGCCTCGCGGGCCTTCGCAGCCTCACTCCCGGGAGTCGGCATGTTGCGGATCACGACGAACTGCTGCCCCATGGTCCAGAAGTTCGAAACGAGCCAGTAGAACATCACGCCGATCGGGAAGGCGACACCCGAGAACGCGAAGACGAGCGGGAGCAGGTAGAGGAGGATGCGCTGCTGACGGAACATCGGGCTCGCCTTGGTCTCGGGCGACATGTTCTTCGAGACGATCTGCAGCTGAGTGATGAACTGCGATGCCGTCATCAGCACGATCATGACCGATGCGACGACCATGGTCTGCCACGGCTGTCCGCCGTTGTTCCACGCCTCGATGAAGGTGGAGCTCAGTGGTGCTCCGAGGAACACCGCATGCGCGAACGAGTCGGCGAGTTCCTGGCTGAGCGCGCCCACGCCGGGCTTGTCGTGCACTGAGGCGTCGTTGAGCACCGAGAACAGGCCGAAGAAGATCGGCATCTGCAACAGCAGCGGCAGGCACGAGGAGAGTGGGTTCGTGCCGGTCTTCTTGTAGAGCTCCATCGTCTCGCGAGACATCGCCTCGCGAGAGAACTGGTCCTTCTTGCCCTTGTACTTGTCCTGGATCTTCTTGAGCTGCGGCGCCACCTCGAGCATGCGGCGCTGGTTCTTGATCTGGCGAACGAAGATCGGGATGAGCGCCGCGCGCACCACGATCACGAGGCCGACGATCGAGAGGACCCACGTGATGCCCGAGTCGGGATCGAGCCCGACGAACGTCCACAGCGAGTGGAAGGCGACGAGGATCAGTTCGATGACCCACTTGATGGGCCAGAGGAGCGTGCCGATGAGATCCATTGGGGCGGGTCAGTCCTTTCGGGACACGGTGGGGGAGGAGAACGTGAGCACCGCGTCGTCGCGGTGCGAGCTTGCGGGGGATGATGCGGCGGTGGCATCCGCGGCTCGAAGGCCGGCGGGAACGACCCAGCCGAATGGGGTGACGCGGTAGCGGTTGTGCTTCGGTGCACGAACCTCGTCGATGCCGCCCGCCGACCATGGGTTGCACCGAAGGATGCGCCAGGCGGTGAGCAGTGCGCCGACCAGCAGCCCGCGTTGCTGCACGGAGCCGAGGCCGTATGCCGAGCACGACGGGTGATAGCGGCAGACGTCGCCATAGAGGGGAGAGATCACGCTGCGATAGCCGCGGATGACCAGGACTCCGAGATTGCGGGGGATGAGCGCGATGAACAGCAGGGAGCCGAGCACGTCAGGCGCCCTTCGTCGCGGCGGGCGAGTCGGGTGAATACGCGTCTGCCGCGCCCGGCGCCTTCGACCGCCGGTGCAGCACAGCACCCAGCACGTCGGCACGGAGCGCCGGCCAGTCGGCGATCGCCGCTGACGGCAGTGCTCGCACGACCACGTCGACCCCGCCGACGCCTTCGCCGAGCGCCTCATGGCACGCGGCCTTGAGTCGACGTCGAACCAGGTTGCGGCGCACGGCGCCACCGACCTTCTTCGAAACGATGAAGCCGAAGCGTGCCTCGGAACCCGACTCCCGTGAACGCAGATAGCTCACGGTGTGGGCACCGACGACCTTCGCACCTCGGCGCACGATGACTCGATAGTCGTCGGCGCTCGTGATGCGATTCGCTTTGGCGAGCACCGAGAGACTATGCGGAGAGTTCGGTGCGACCCTTGCCGCGACGTGCCGACAGGATGGCGCGGCCCGCGCGAGTACGCATGCGAAGGCGGAAGCCGTGCTTCTTGGAGCGACGACGGTTGTTCGGCTGGAAGGTGCGCTTGCTCATTCTTCTTCTCCGGCTGTCGGATCTCCTCGGCCGGCTGAAGGTTGCAGCGCGACGTCGGGAAAACTGGGTGCCCGCAAGGGGCTGGGGTCAACTGATTAAAACTACGGCCTCGCGGCCTCCGGGTCAAACCGAACAGGGTCCGGACCCGTCGCAGTCCAAACGACACAGTATCCTCCGAAGCTCGGCGTCCCCTGTGGAACGACACGCCGGCGTCATCGAATCCCCGAATCGGCATTTGTCGGAAGGGCCTTCATTGGATAGCGTTTGAGACCAGTTATCCCCAGCCTCGCTCGCGGAATCTCGGGCCTCTTGCCGAATCTGCCCACAGGGGTGGATAACACTGTGAACTCTCGCCTCGCGCCGCTTGCTCCGTCGATCGGGGGATCGATGAGCGGCAGACCTGGCACCGGATTTGAATCGGGGAACGATGACAGAACAGCCCATATCCGACACGTGGGCGACGATCCTCGATCGACTGTCAGACGACGAAGCGATCACTCCGATGCTCCAGGGGTTCCTGAGCCTGGTCGAGCCGAAGGGCATCGCGGCGGGCACCTTCTACCTCGAGGTCCCGAACGACTTCACTGCGAGCATGCTCAACCAGCGAATGCGGGTCTCGCTGCTCTCCGCGATGAGCGTCGTCGAGGCACCGTCGCCCGTGACCTCCTTCTACGTCGTCGTGAATCCCGAGCTCGAAGAGGCGCGCACGCTCGAACCGCAGGCGGGGTTCGCCGACGGGCTCGACCCGGTCGAGCTGCCGGCCTCTCCACAGTCGGTGTTCGAGAACACGAATCCCGTGGCATCGCGCGATACGCGCCTCAACCCGAAGTACGGCTTCGACAGCTTCGTCATCGGCCAGTCCAACCGCTTCGCGCACGCCGCCGCGGTCGCCGTCGCCGAGGCGCCGGCGAAGGCGTACAACCCCCTCTTCATCTACGGCGACTCCGGCCTCGGCAAGACGCACCTCCTGCACGCCATCGGCCACTACGCCATGAGCCTGTATCCCGGCATCCGGGTGCGGTACGTCTCCTCCGAGGAGTTCACGAACGACTTCATCAACTCGATCGCCAACAACCGCGGCTCGCTCTTCCAGCAGCGCTACCGCAACATCGACATCCTCCTGATCGACGACATCCAGTTCCTGCAGGGCAAGGCCGAGACGCAGGAGGCGTTCTTCCATACCTTCAACACCCTGCACGACCACAACAAGCAGGTCGTGATCACGAGCGACGTGCCGCCGAAGCACCTCACCGGCTTCGAGGACCGCATGCGCAGCCGTTTCGAATGGGGCCTGATCACCGACGTGCAGGCGCCCGACCTCGAGACCCGCATCGCCATCCTCCGTAAGAAGGCGCAATCCGAGCGGCTCCAGGTGCCTGACGAAATCCTCGAGTACATGGCCTCGAAGGTCTCGAGCAACATCCGTGAGCTCGAGGGCACATTGATCCGGGTCACCGCGTTCGCGAGCCTGAACCGCACGCCGGTCGACATGCCGCTCGTGCAGACGGTGCTGAAAGACCTGATCACGGATGACTCCGACAACGTCGTCTCACCCGTCGACATCATCACGGCAACGGCCGACTACTTCAAGCTGACCGTCGACGACCTCTACGGCTCGAGCCGCTCGCAGGCGGTCGCCACGGCCCGCCAGATCGCGATGTACCTCTGCCGTGAGCTGACGAGCCTCTCCCTGCCCAAGATCGGCCAGCTCTTCGGCAACCGCGACCACACCACGGTGATGTACGCCAACAAGAAGATCTCGGAGCTCATGAAGGAACGCCGATCGATCTACAACCAGGTCACCGAGCTCACCGCCCGGATCAAGCAGACGAGCCGCTACCGCTGAGCCGCCACCTTCGCCGGAGCGCGTCTCCGGTCGCATTCACGTGCCCGCGAACGGCCTGCAGCGGCCATGCACGACGATCTCAGGTCGATTCCCACAGTTGTGGAGAACCTGTGGATTGTTAACGAGCAACCAGCCTCTGCCTGTTGAGACGGAGCCCCAGCCTGTGCAGAACGCTGTCAGGTGATCGAGTCGCGCTCGAGGCATCCGACCGCATCCCCACACACTGTGCACAGGTCGGATGCCGCGCCATCGGCGTCGTTCCGCGGATCGCATGACGCCATCCACAGTTTCCACAATGGTTAACACTGTTAAGAGAGAACTGTTTAACTGGGGAATCCAAGAACCTCGACGATCGCAGCGTCTCGGAGGGCCTTCGTGCCACTCGACGAGAGAATCGCTCGTCGCCGGAATCCGCTCTGCGGATAGCATGGGAGCCACCCAGCGACATCCACGACGGGAGAACCGTGAAGTTCCAGGTCAACCGCGACGTTTTCAGCGAGGCTGTTTCCTTCGCCGTGAAGCTGCTACCGCAGCGCACGACCCTTCCCATCCTGTCGGGGGTGCTCATCCGGGCGAACGACGACGGCCTCGTGCTCTCCTCGTTCGACTACGAGGTGTCATCGCAGACCGAGATCCAGGCCGACGTCGAAGAGCCCGGAACGGTCCTCGTGTCGGGGCGCCTCCTCGCCGAGATCGCAGGCCGCCTGCCGAACGCGCCCGTGCGCGTGGCCACCGAAGAGAGCCGCATCTCGGTGACCTGCGGGTCTGCGAGCTTCACGCTCCTCTCGATGCCGGTCGAGGAATACCCGTCGATCCCCGAGATCGGGGCCGAGTCCGGAGTCGTGCCGGCCGAGGAGTTCGCCGCGGCCGTCGCGCAGGTCGCGGTCGCGGCATCCCGCGACGATGTCACCCCGGTCATTACGGGCGTGCAGCTCGAAGTGCGGGAGAACAACCTGAGCCTCGTCGCCACCGACCGTTACCGGGTGGCCGTGCGCGAGCTCGACTGGGACGGCGGCAGCGTCGCGAGTGAAGAGACGATCACCGCACTCGTACCCGCGCGCACGCTGCAGGAGGTCGGCAAGACATTCGGCCACTCCGGCAACATCTCGGTGGCCATCACGAGCCGCGACGACCGCGAGCTCATCGCGTTCAGCGCCGAGAAGAAGACCGTGACGTCGCTGCTCATCAAGGGAAACTTCCCGCCCGTGCGCCGGCTCTTCCCCGAGACCGTCGACAACTACGCGGTGATGAACACGGCCGAGCTCATCGAGGCGACCCGCCGCGTGTCGCTCGTTCTCGAGCGCGAGGCGGCGCTGCGTTACAGCTTCTCGGCCGATGGGCTCATCCTCGAGGCGATCGGCAGCGAGCAGGCCCAGGCATCCGAGACCATCGACGCGATCCTCACGGGCGACGACACGGTCGTCTCGCTGAAGCCGCAGTTCCTCCTCGACGGGCTCGGGGCGGTGCATTCCGAGTTCGTGCGCATCTCGTTCACGAAGACCGAGAACCCGAACAAGCCGGGCCCCGTGCTCATCACGAGTCAGTCGTCGCGAGAGCAGGCGGGAGCCGACAGCTACCGCTACCTGCTGCAGCCCAACCTGCTGCTCCGCTGACTCCGAACCGTCCACGCGCGGTGGTGTTCATCGAGCGGATGCCCCGCACTCGCGAGGCCCGCTGCAAGGTCGGTGGCACGGGGTAGCGTTGATCGGGTTCGAGTGTCGAAGGGAGCCCAGCGTGCACGTCGCCCGCCTCTCGCTCATCGACTATCGCAACTACGAGCGCGCCGACCTCGACCTCGGTCCCGGCGCCACGGTGTTCGTCGGCCGAAACGGCCAGGGCAAGACCAACCTGGTCGAGTCCATCGGCTACCTCGCCACACTCGGCTCCCACCGCGTCACGGGTGATCAGGCGCTGATCCGCGCCGGAGCCGATGCCGCGATCGTGCGCGCACTGCTCTCGCACGGCGACCGTGAGCTGCTCGTGGAGCTCCAGCTCAACCGGCAGGGCGCGAACCGGGCGCAGCTCAACCGTTCACCGGTGAAGACGCGAGAGCTGCCGCGGTATGCGCATAGTGTGCTGTTCGCGCCCGAAGACCTCGCGATCGTGCGCGGCGAGCCATCGGTGCGGCGTCGGATGCTCGACGAACTGCTCGTGCAGCGCACCCCGCGACTCTCGGGGGTCATGGCCGATTACGACCCGCGTGCTTCGGCAACGCAATTCGCTGTTGAAGAGTGCACGTGCTCGAGGGCTCGCCGCCGACAAGCTCTCGACGCTCGACATCTGGGACGAGCGTCTCGTTGCGCTCGGTTCCGAACTCATCGACCAGCGCCTCGCCCTGGTGGCCGAGCTCACCGATCCGCTCGCCGCGGCCTACCGTTCGATCGTCGACGCCGACCACGCCCCGGGGTTGCGGCCGCTGCTCTCCATCGACGGCGCCGACCCCGACGAGGAACCCGGCGGCCCCGTGGCCGCGCAGCGCACCGACGCGGGCGACACCCGTACCCGCTTCATCGAGGCGCTCCGGCAGCTCCGACCGAAAGAGCTCGAGCGCGGCGTCACCCTCGCCGGTCCGCATCGCGACGACGTCGTGCTGCTCCTCAACGGGCTTCCGGCGAAGGGATACGCGAGCCACGGCGAATCCTGGTCGTTCGCACTGGCGCTCCGGCTCGCCTCCGCCGAGCTCCTGCGCCGCGATTCGACCACCGGAGACCCGGTGCTCGTGCTCGACGACGTGTTCGCCGAGCTCGACCGGTTGCGTCGCGAGCGGCTCGCCGTCGCAATCGCCGGCTTCGAGCAGGTGCTCGTCACCGCCGCTGTGCTCGAAGACGTGCCCACGCCGCTCACGGCGCGAGTCGTGCACATCGAGGCGGGCGAGATCGTCGACGGATTGGTCGCTGCGAACGGGGCATCCGATGCCTGAGGCGTCCCGGTCCGAGGCGGCCCGCGTCTACCAGCACTTCCGTGAGATCTTCGGCGGAGAGCCGCGCGTTCGCTCCGGTCGCGCGAGCCGCGTTCGCGCGCGTGAGATCTCGGGGAGCGAGCCGTTCAGCCCCGGGCGTGATCCGAAGCCGCTCGCCGACACGATCGATGTGCTCAGCCACCAGCTCGGCTGGAGCGGCCCGCTCTCGCAGCACGAGGTGCTCGCCTCGTGGGCCGACATCGCCGGCGAGGAGACCGCGAAGCACTCGGAGCCCATCGCCATCGAGGGCGGTGTGCTGCAAGTGCGCTGCGAGTCGACGGCATGGGCGACCCAGCTCCGCATGATGCGGACGCAACTCGTCACCGAGATCACCCTGAGGTTCCCCGGCGCGGCCATCGAGACGATCCGCTTCCAAGGCCCCGACGCTCCCACTTGGAAAAGGGGCCCCAGATCGGTTCCAGGGCGTGGCCCACGCGATACCTACGGTTAACCAGACGAAAACGGTCACTCCCACTGTGTCATCGCCTGAGATCGGCGATTTCCGGCAGAGTCGACCTCCCGGTTTGATAGGATCAAGGGTCGCCAGAATGACGGTCAGGAGCCCGATTCACACATGACAGCGGAACCCACGAAGGCCCAGCAGTCGCCGGCATACGGTGCTGATGAGATCCAAGTACTCGAGGGCCTCGAAGCGGTTCGCAAGCGGCCGGGCATGTACATCGGCTCGACGGGGCCACGAGGCCTCCACCATCTCGTCTACGAGATCGTCGACAACTCCGTCGACGAGGCGCTTGCGGGTCACGCCACCCAGATCGACGTGACGATCCTGCCCGACGGCGGAGTGCGCGTCATCGACGACGGCCGCGGCATCCCTGTCGACATCCACAAGACCGAGGGGCGCTCCACGGTCGAGGTCGTGCTCACCGTGCTGCACGCCGGCGGCAAGTTCGGCGGCGGCGGCTACGCCGTCTCGGGCGGGCTGCACGGCGTCGGGTCATCCGTCGTCAACGCCCTCTCCTCGCGCCTCGATGTCGAGGTCCGACGCCAGGGCTCGGTGTGGACCCAGTCGTACACCGTCGGCGTGCCCGACGCCCCGCTCATCGAGGCGGGCCCGAGCGACGAGACCGGCACGACCATCACGTTCTGGCCGAGCCCCGACGTCTTCGAGACGGTCGAGTTCGACTACGAGACGCTCCGCGCCCGGTTCCAGCAGTACGCGTTCCTCAACAAGGGCCTGCGCATCACGCTCACCGACGAGCGCAGCGGCCACACTGAGATCGATCCCGAAGACACTGCGGCGTCCGAGACCGTTCCTGCCGGACCCCGCACCAATTCCTACCTCTATGAGCGCGGCCTGGTCGACTACGTCGAGTACCTGAACCGCTCGAAGAAGAACGACGTCGTCAACGACGAGATCATCTCCTTCGAAACCGAGGACACCGAGCGCAAGATCGCGCTCGAGGTCGCGATGCAGTGGACGACGTCGTACACCGAATCGGTGCACACCTACGCGAACACGATCAACACGCACGAGGGCGGCACGCACGAAGAGGGCTTCCGCGCCGCGCTCACGACGCTCGTGAACAAGTACGCCCGCGAGAAGGGCATCATCAAGGAGAAAGACGACAACCTCTCGGGCGATGACGTGCGTGAGGGGCTCACCGCCGTCATCTCCGTGAAGCTCGCCGAGCCGCAGTTCGAGGGCCAGACGAAGACGAAGCTCGGCAACACCGAGGCGAAGTCGTTCGTGCAGAAGGTCACCGCCGACCAGCTCGGCGACTGGTTCGCGCGCAACCCCACGCAGGCGCGCGACATCATCCGCAAGGCGATCCAGGCGGCGACGGCCCGCATCGCGGCCCGTAAGGCCCGCGAGGCGACCCGCCGCAAGGGGCTTCTCGAGTCGGGCGGAATGCCCGGCAAGCTCAAGGACTGCTCGTCGAAGGATCCCTCGCTGTCCGAGATCTTCATCGTCGAGGGCGACTCGGCCGGCGGCTCCGCCGTGCAGGGCCGAAACCCCGAGACTCAGGCGATCCTCCCGCTGCGCGGCAAGATCCTGAACGTCGAGAAGGCCCGACTCGACCGTGCACTCGCCAACAACGAGGTCCAGGCCATGATCACGGCGTTCGGTGCCGGCATCGGTGAGGACTTCAACACGGAGAAGGCCAGGTACCACAAGATCGTGCTCATGGCCGACGCCGACGTCGACGGGCAGCACATCACCACGCTCCTGCTCACGCTGCTCTTCCGGTACATGCGGCCGCTCATCGAGCTCGGCTACGTCTACCTCGCGCAGCCGCCGCTGTACCGCCTGAAGTGGTCGAACGCCGATCACGAGTACGTCTACTCCGACAAGGAGCGCGACGCGCTCTACGAAGCCGGAGTCGCGTCGGGCAAGCGAATCCCGAAAGACAACGGCGTGCAGCGCTACAAGGGTCTCGGCGAGATGAACCACCAGGAACTCTGGGAGACCACGATGAACCCCGAGACCCGCACGCTGCTGCAGGTCACCATGGACGATGCGGCAGCCGCCGACGAGATCTTCTCCACCCTGATGGGCGAAGACGTCGAGAGCCGCCGCAACTTCATCCAGAAGAACGCGAAGGACGTGCGTTTCCTTGACATCTGATGTGATCAACCCCGGCGAAGAGGGCTACGAGGGCCCCGGCGTGCACGGCAGGATCGACCAGGTCGACCTGCAGCTCGAGATGCAGCGCTCGTACCTCGACTACGCCATGAGCGTGATCGTGGGCCGTGCCCTGCCCGAGGTGCGCGACGGCCTCAAGCCCGTGCACCGACGCGTGATCTACGCCATGTACGACGGCGGCTACCGGCCCGACAAGGCGTTCTCGAAGTGCGCACGCGTCGTCGGCGACGTCATGGGGCAGTTCCACCCCCACGGAGACACGGCGATCTACGACGCGCTCGTCCGCCTCGTGCAGCCGTGGAGCCTGCGATACCCGCTCGCGCTCGGCCAGGGCAACTTCGGCTCGCCGGGCAACGACGGCGCGGCCGCCCCCCGGTACACCGAGACCAAGATGGCCCCCCTCGCCCTCGAGATGGTCCGTGACATCGATGAAGACACCGTCGACTTCCAGGACAACTACGACGGCCGCACCCGCGAGCCGGCGATCCTGCCGGCGCGGTTCCCGAACCTCCTCGTCAACGGCTCGGTCGGCATCGCCGTGGGCATGGCCACCAACATCCCGCCGCACAATCTCCGCGAAGTGGCATCCGGTGCCCAGTGGTACCTCGAGCACCCCGAGGCCAGCCGCGAAGAGCTGCAAGAGGCTCTCATCCAGCGCATCAAGGGCCCCGACTTCCCGACGGGCGCTCAGATCCTCGGCGTCAAGGGCATCAACGACGCCTACCGCACGGGCCGCGGTTCGATCACGATGCGCGCCGTCGTCGCCGTCGAGGAGCTGCAGGGTCGCACCTGCCTCGTCGTCACCGAACTGCCGTACCAGGTGAACCCCGACAACCTCGCGATCAAGATCGCCGATCTCGTGAAAGACGGGAAGATCGGCGGCATCGCCGACATCCGCGACGAGACTTCCGGTCGCACCGGACAGCGCCTCGTGATCGTGCTGAAGCGCGACGCGGTCGCGAAGGTCGTGCTCAACAACCTCTACAAGCACACACAGCTGCAAGACAACTTCGGCGCGAACATGCTCGCGATCGTCGACGGCATCCCGCGCACCCTCTCGATCGACGGCTTCATCGCGCACTGGGTCGATCACCAGATCGACGTCATCGTGCGACGCACGCAGTTCCGCCTGAAGAAGGCCGAAGAGCGCATGCACATCCTGCGCGGCTACCTCAAGGCGCTCGACGCGCTCGACGAGGTCATCGCGCTCATCCGTGCCTCGGCCACCGTCGACGACGCACGCGACGGCCTCAGGGGGCTCCTCGAGATCGACGACCTGCAGGCCGACGCCATCCTGGCCATGCAGCTGCGCCGCCTCGCTGCGCTCGAGCGACAGAAGATCATCGACGAAGCCCTCGAGCTCGAGTCCCAGATCACCGACTTCCAGGACATCCTCGCGCGCCCCGAGCGCCAGCGCGCGATCGTCTCGGAAGAGCTCGCCGACATCGTCGCGAAGTACGGCGACGAGCGCCGCACCCACATCATGCCCGGCTACGACGGCGACATGGCCGTCGAAGACCTCATCCCCGAAGAGGAGATGGTGGTCACGGTCACGCGCGGCGGCTACGTGAAGCGCACGCGCAGCGACAACTACCGCTCGCAGCACCGCGGTGGCAAGGGCGTGAAGGGTGCGCAGTTGCGCGCCGACGACGTGGTCGAGCACTTCTTCGTCACGACCACCCACCACTGGCTCCTCTTCTTCACGAACATGGGCCGGGTGTACCGCGCGAAGGCGTACGAGATCCAGGAGGCCGGCCGCGACGCGAAGGGCCAGCACGTCGCGAACCTGCTCGAGATGCAACCCGACGAGCAGATCGCCGAGATCCTCGACATCCGCGACTACGGCGTGGCGCAGTACCTCGTGCTCGCCACCCGCGACGGCCTCGTGAAGAAGACCTCGCTCGAGGAGTACGACACCAACCGCTCGCGCGGCGTCATCGCGATCAAGCTCCGCGAGGGCGATGAGCTCGTCTCGGCGATGCTCATCGACGAGCACGATGAGATCCTGCTCGTCTCGAAGAAGGGCATGTCGCTCCGCTTCGAGGCGACGGATGCCGCGTTGCGGCCCATGGGCCGGTCGACGTCGGGTGTCATCGGCATGCATTTCCGTGCGGGCGACGCGCTGCTCGAGGCATCCGTCGTGCCCGGTACCGGTCCCGACGCGGCCGACGCAGCTGAGATCACGACGGACCCCGCGACCGGGGCCGAGGCGGAGGCCGACGACCGGCGCTACGTGTTCGTCGTGACCGAGGGCGGCTACGCCAAGCGCACCGCCGTGGCCCAGTACCGCTTGCAGAACCGCGGCGGCCTCGGCATCAAGGTGGCGAAGCTCAACGAGGATCGTGGCGACCTCGCGGGCGCCCTCATCGTCGGCCACGACGACGAGGTGCTGGTGGTTCTTGCCAGCGGCAAGGTGGTACGCTCTGACGTCGCCGAGGTTCCCGCCAAGGGCAGGGACACGATGGGTGTCGTGTTCGCGAAGTTCGCGGACGACGACCGGATCATCGCCATCGCGAAGAATTCCGAACGGAATCTCGTGGAGGAGGCCGCCGAGAACGAAGCGGCCGAGCCCGCCGGAGAGGAGTAACCGTCTATGAGTAGCGTTGCCGAGAAGCTGGCCCGCAAGTCGAACCGGAAGCCGCCTGCCAAGCAGGTGCGTCTGCGGCTCGTCTACATCGACTTCTGGTCGGCGGTGAAGCTGTCGTTCCTCGTGGCCGTGTGCCTCTCCGTCATCACCATCGTCGCGACGTTCCTGATCTGGACGGTGCTGAATTCCACCGACATCTTCAACCAGCTCAACTCGCTCGTGCGCGACATCGCCGGCACCGGCGGAGACCTCTCCGCGATCCTCTCGCTCGGCAACGTCATGGGCTTCGCGGTCGTATCCGCGCTCCTCAACCTCGTCGTGACGACCGCACTCGGCGCCATCATCGCGGTGCTCTACAACCTCAGCGTGAAGATCACCGGTGGCATCCTCGTCGGCTTCACCAACAACTGAGGTTCAGGGCGGCTCGATTCGGAGAATCGTGCCCGGTCGGGTAGTCTGACTCTCGGCCAAATTCGGGGATATAGCTCAGGCGGTTAGAGCGCTTCGCTGATAACGAAGAGGTCCGAGGTTCAAGTCCTCGTATCCCCACACCGACAACTCCACACAACCAAACGGATGCCCCAGGCATCCGCACGGGGCCTTAGCTCAGTTGGTAGAGCGCCTGCTTTGCAAGCAGGATGTCAGGAGTTCGAATCTCCTAGGCTCCACAGTTCACGGTCCTACGGCGTCTGATCGCCGCACCCGCGCGAGTAAGGTGACGGGATGGATATCCGCATCGGCGCGTACGGGGTGATCATCCGCGAGGGTGAGATCCTGCTGTCCCATTGGAACGAGTACGGGCGCTCCGGCTGGACCCTGCCGGGTGGTGGTATCGAGGGTGCCGAGCACCCGGCGGTCGCCGCGCGACGTGAGATCTTCGAGGAGACCGGATACGAGGCATCCGTCGACCGCCTGCTCGGCATCGACACGATGGTGGTGCCGGCGGCGAAACGGCATACCGGCGCGTCACCGCTCTACGCGATGCGGGTCATCTATCGCGCGAGCGTCGTCGGCGGCGAGCTGCGCAATGAGGTCGGCGGTTCGAGCGACGAGGCGAGGTGGGTGCCGCTCTCAGAGGTGTCGGGGCTCAAGCGAGTGAGCCTGCTCGACATCGCGTTGCGAATGAATGACGCTGAGCCTGCCGACGGCGTGCCCCCCGCGGCGCCCTGACCGAGCGACGGCGGCGTCGACAACGCACCGGCCGCAGTGGCCGGTGCGCTCTCGACGCCGCCGTGCACAGCCGAGGCCTCCGCGGTTCGCTCGCCCATCGTCGACGGGGTCGCGATCCGCGGAGGCTCGGTGATATGGGTGCCCATGCCGATCACACCAGCGGCGTGGCGAGGGCGACGCGTCGCTGCACGTCGTCGCGCGCCAGGGTGGCGAGCTGGGCGGCCTGGCGACGGAGCTGTACCGCCTCTGCGGTGCGTCGTTCGTCTTGACGACGGCTCCACGCGAGGAGCGCGAGGCCGGTGCGCAGCGCCAGACGCTGGCGCAGTTGGCGTGCCTGGGCACTGAGAGCGGTGGCCTGACCCTGTTGAGTCGAGCCGGCGGTGAGCGTACTCGTATTCATTTCACTTGCTTTCATGTGTTGTGTGACGGTGCACCGGGCGGTGCGGGGATGCGCGCACGTCGGCCGTGGCCTGCGGAGCGCGCGGAGGTGAGATGCACGGGGCTCGAGCAGAGGAGTGAGCACCGTTGGTGCGCGACCGAAGCCGCGGGCCGCTGTCGCGTGACCGGTTCATCCGAGCGCCCGCGGGGCGGGTGACGAGGATCGTCGACGGATGTCGCGGCAACTGCCGCAGGGTCACGCCACGAGGGCGACGATGGCCGTCAGACGCGCGAAGGCGTGCGGCCGGGGCGGAGAACTAGCAGGCCCGGGAGGCGAGGAGGATCGCCGACTCGGCTGCAGTGAATGCTGGGACGAAGATGTGCTTCATCATTTGGGGATCAACTCCTCTCTCTGTTTCGGTGGGTTTGACACCGAAAAATGACACTAGCGGTGTTCTCACGTCAACCGCAAGGTGAATTCACAGATTCATCGAAAATCAGTGCGAGCACTGAGTGACGCGACCTTCGCCCGGCTCGATCGACGTCGCCGGAGACGACGAATGGCCCCGCCGTCTGGCGGGGCCATTCGAGAAACCTGAGGATCAGGTCGCAGTCGGTGTTACAGCGGCGGCGTCGTGCCCGCAGTCGTCGACGGCATCGGCTCATCGTCGGCGACCCACAGCTCGTCGTCGGCGCGGAACGTCTGCCACACGGCGTACGCCACGCCGGCTGCAGCGACGACGCCGGCGCCGATCGCCAGATAGGTGCCCACGCCGGGACCCTTCTTGCGCTCGACCACAGCGGCAGCACGCGGCGAGACGCGCTCGACCGCCCGGCGAACGCGCGCGTCGTTGGCGATGTCGCCGATCGACAGCACCGAGCCGAGCACGTTGCCCACCGAGCGCTCGACCGTGTCGCCCGCGCTTCGTGCGAAGCGACCGGCCTGTTCGACCCCAGGTCGTACGTAGCTCTCATAACCCGTGCGAACACGCGGGACGACCTCTTCGCGAGTGAGCTGGCCGAGCTGACGGCTGGCCTCCCGAGCGACAGCGTTTGCATTCTCGAGCACGTGCTGCTGGTTCCCCCAGAGTTCCTCCGCCGCGCTCTGCAGTCGCTTGAGTTCCTTCCGGCGCTTGCGTGACAGACTCATCTCGACCTCCATCGTTGTGCAGCGAACTCCTCCATCTTGCCACCGAACGGGCTGGAAACGGGGTGGGAGTCGGAATCCCGCATGCCGGTTGACGAATCCGCCCGTGACAGAATAAGGACATGCCGATTCACACCGCTGTCGCGACGCTCAACACCAACCACGGCCCGATCAAGGTCGACCTCTACGGGCACCACGCTCCGAAGACCGTGAAGAACTTCGTCGGCCTCGCGACCGGAGAGATCGAGTGGACGCACCCGGCGACCGGCGAGAAGTCGAACGACCCGCTCTACGAGAACATCGTCTTCCACCGCATCATCCCCGGGTTCATGATCCAGGGCGGCGACCCGCTCGGACAGGGCACGGGCGGCCCCGGCTACCAGTTCGACGACGAGATCAACTCCGAGCTCGACTTCACCGAGCCCTACGTGCTCGCCATGGCGAACGCCGGCATCCAGATGGGTCGCGGCACCAACGGATCGCAGTTCTTCATCACCGTGGGCCCCACCACGTGGCTGCAGGGCAAGCACACCATCTTCGGCAAGGTGACGGATGCCGCCAGCCAGGCCGTGGTCGACAAGCTCGCGTCCGTTGCCACCGACGGTCGCGACCGGCCTCTCGAAGACGTCGTCCTCGAGAGCGTCACCGTCGAGCAGGTCTGATCCGTCGGTGAGCGACGCCGGGCCTGATCGCGCGAACTTCTGCTACCGGCATCCCGATCGGCAGAGCTTCATCCTGTGCCAGCGGTGCGGGCGCACGGTCTGCCCCGAGTGCCAAACCCAGGCACCCGTCGGGGTCATCTGCCCCGAGTGCATGCGTGAGCAGCGGGCCTCGGCGCCGCGTACCAAGCCGGCCGTCGTCACGCGCATGCGGTCGGCGACCGAGCGCGGCGCGCCGGTGGTGACGTATTCCCTCATCGGCATCACCGTGTTCGTCTACCTGCTGCAGTGGGTCATCCCAGGCCAGGTGGTCACCAATGAGCTGTTCTTCAGCCCGGTCTTCATGACCGAGCTGGCGTTCGAGCCCTGGCGCGCCCTCACGTCGGTGTTCCTCCACTCGACGTCGCTGATCTTCCACATCCTGCTGAACATGTACACGCTGTGGATATTCGGGCGACTGCTCGAGCCGATGCTCGGTCGCGCCCGATTCGTCGCGCTGTACCTGATCAGCGGGCTCGCGGGCTCGGTGGGCGTCGTGGCCTTCGCCGTGCCCAACTCGCCGGTGCTCGGGGCATCCGGTGCCATCTTCGGCCTCATGGGCGCGTTCGTGGTGATCCAGCGGCGACTCGGTGGCAACATGACGCAGCTGTACATCCTGCTCGCCATCAACCTCGCCATCGGGTTCATCCCGAACGCGAACATCTCGTGGCAGGCGCACCTCGGCGGCCTCATCGGCGGCGCGCTCGTGGGCCTCATCCTCGTCGAGACGCGCGAGCGTTCGCGGCGGGGCGTGCAGATCGGCCTGCTCATCGGGCTGACCATCGCGCTCATCGCCATCGGCATCTTCGTCGCACGCTGGAAGATCGGTGCGTTCTGAGTTATCCACAGGACTCTCCACAGCTGGGGAGAGTTACACGCCTGTAGTTGTGGCCAGTTCAGGGGACACGGGCCGCAGCTGATTGTCGACACCTGTGGAAAACCGCGCGTCGAACGCGGCGCCAGCGCCGGACATGCGAATGGGCGGATGCCGCAGCATCCGCCCATTCGTGCGTGTCAACCGGAGTCGGTCAGCGCCAGCGGGTGGTCATGAGGAAGCCGATGAAGGCGATGCCGAAGCCGATGAGGATGTTCCACGAGCCGAGATCGGCGATGGGGAAGCGACCCTGGCTCACGTAGAAGACGATGATCCAGGCGAGTCCGAGCAGCATGAAGCCGAACATGACGGGCTTGAACCACACGGGGTTCGGGGCCTCTTCGCCGCTCACCTGTTCTGCGCGCGCGGGCTTCGATGATTTCGTACGTGCCATGCGGGCGATTCTATCCGAGTGCGGCGGGCTCGCACACCGCGGCCGAAGATGCGCCGAGTAGAATCGCGGATATGTCCGAGTCGCTGCCCGAAGCCCACCGCGCGCGCGGTCGCGGGCCGAGGGCGCCGCACGAACCAGGTGAGCACCCGCGAGTGAGTGTGGTGGGAGTGCTGGGCGAGCTGCTGCTCACGGCCGGCGTGCTCATCCTGCTGTTCCTCGGCTGGCAGCTCTGGTGGAACGACGCCATCATGGCCGGGCAGCAATCGAGCGCGGCATCCGACCTCAGCGCGAAGTGGACGGAAGAGGAGCGGGCCGCTCGCGGCGACGCGCCGCCCCCGGCGCCGGCCGATTACGGCGAACCACTCGTCGACACGACCCGGTACGACAACGGCGACGCGTTCGCCGTCATGTACGTGCCACGCTTCGGCGAAGACAGCCAACGGAACATCGCCGAAGGCTACGGTCTCGACGTGCTCAACAGCTTCGACCTCGGCGTGGGTCACTACCCCGACACGCAGATGCCGGGCGAGGTCGGCAACTTCGCCATCGCAGCGCACCGCAGCGCGTACGGCGGCGGCATGCACGAGATCGAGCAGCTGCAGCTCGGCGACGCGATCTACATCCAGACGAGGGACGGCTGGTACACCTACCGGTTCCGCGACTTCGAGTACGTCACGCCCGACACGGTCGATGTGCTCGCGGCAGTGCCTCACCATCCCGAATTACAGCCCACCGATCGCATCGTGACGCTCACGAGCTGCAACCCCCTGTATTCGACGGCCGAGCGCATCATCGCCTACGGCGTGCTCGAGTCGTGGCAGCCGATCGCCGCGGGCCCGCCGGCCGAGATCGCCCCCATCGTCGCAACCTGGGAGAGCTGACATGTACGGTGCCCTCTGGCGTGTACTGCCGGGCCCGGTGTGGCTGCGCATCATCCTGCTGTTGCTGCTCATCGCTGCCATGGTCTTCGCGCTGTTCACCTGGGTGTTCCCTTGGGTCGACGGCGTCCTCAATCCGATCAACGTCACGGTGGAGTGAATGACCCGCGTCCTCGTCATCGACAACTACGACAGCTTCGTCTACACCCTGAACGGCTACCTCCAGGAACTCGGCGCTGAGACCGAGGTCGTGCGCAACGATGCGATCGCGGTTGCCGACGTGCCGTCGCGCATCGGCGAGTACGACGCGGTGCTCATCTCGCCCGGACCCGGCAAGCCGGCCGACGCGGGCGTCTCGATCCCCGTCGTGGAGGCGGCGCTCGCATCGGGCCAGCCGATCCTCGGCGTGTGCCTCGGGCATCAGGCGATCGCCGAGGCGTTCGGCGCCGTGGTCACCAACGCCGATGAGCTCATGCACGGCAAGACCTCGAGCATCACGCACGACCAGAGCGCGTTCTACGACGGCGTGCCGCAGCCGTTCACCGCGACCAGGTACCACTCGCTCGCGGTGGTCGACGGCACCGTGCCGTCGGAGCTGGTCATCACGAGCCGAACGCAGGGCGGCGTGATCATGGGCCTCCGACACGAGCGCGCGCCCATCTACGGGGTGCAGTTCCATCCCGAGTCCGTGCTCACCGAGGGGGGCTACCGCATGCTCGGCAACTGGCTGGCGGTCGCCGGCCTGCCTGAAGCCCGCGAACGGGCGATGCACCTGAACCCGCTCGTGCGCACGACTCAGCCGGCGCAGTAACTCAGCTCGACCTCGGACCGCTGCGGCACGTCGCCGGGTGCCAGCGACTGCCGGATGACCGGAGAGCCCTGTTGCGCCTTGCACGAGGCGTCGGGCTTCGGAATCGCGGTCAGCTGCAGGTTCTCGGCGGAGAGGTACGACGTCGCCGCCGCCAGCGTCTGGCCGGTGAGGTCGGGCAGCGTGACCTTTCCGCTGGAGATCAGGAAGTCGACCGTGGAGCCCACGGGCACCGAGGCGCTCGCCTCAGGCGTGGTCGTGAGCACGGTGTCAGCCGGGACGGTGGGCGAGTTCTCGCGGGTCTCGAGACCTGGCACCAATCCGACCGCCTCGAGATCGGCCTTCGCCTGGTCGAGGGCCTTGTTGCGCACGTCGGGCACGACGACCGGCTGGCGGCCGGTGGAGACGTAGACGCTCACCGTGGTGCCGACGTCGACGATCTCGGCCGCGGGCGGATCGGTGCGGATGACCTCGCCGCTCGGCACGGTGTCGTCGGTCGCCTCGATCGGCGTGGCAGGCAGCCCGAGCTCTTGGAGCTGCCCCGCGGCCTGCTCGTAGGTGAGTCCGGTCAGGGTCGGGATCTCGCGTGCATTCGACGGGAGGTCATCGCTCGGCTGCAGGTTGAACGCCCAGTACATGACCGCGATGACGATGACGATGACGGCGACGATGCCTGACCAGATCCAGATGGCCGGCGGGCGGCGCTGGGTGCGGGTCATGGTCTCGTCTTCGGTGAGCTGGCGAAGTGCGAGCTCCGAGGTCGAGATCGAACCGGTCGGGGTGCCGAAGAGCAGGGTGGCCTGGTCTGGTTCGCGCCGGGCCGGGATGCGACCGGATGCCGCGGTGTCCACGTCGCCGCGGAACTCCGCCGCGGTCTGGTACCGCTGGTTGCGGTCCTTCGCGAGGGCATGCAGCACGACCGAGTCGAGTGCGGGCGAGACCTTCGGGTTGATGACGCTCGGCTTGACCGGGCGCTCGCTCACGTGCTGGTAGGCCACGGCGACCGGCGTCTCGCCGCGGAACGGCGGCCGGCCGGTGAGCATCTCGAACAGCACGACCCCGGTGGAGTAGAGGTCGGTGCGGGCGTCGACGGTCTCGCCCTTCGCCTGCTCGGGCGAGAAGTACGAGGCGGTGCCGAGGATGGCGGTGGTCTGCGCCACTGTCGTCGACGAGTCTGAAACCGCCCGCGCGATGCCGAAGTCCATGACCTTCACCTGCCCGGTGGTGGTGATCATGATGTTGCCCGGCTTGATGTCGCGGTGGACGACACCGGCGCGGTGCGAGTACTCGAGTGCCGTGAGCACGCCGTCGATGACGCGCACGGCGGCCGCCGCCTCGAGCGGACCGTCATGGATGATGTCCTTGAGGAGACGGCCCTCGACGTGCTCCATGACGATGAAGGGCAGTTGCACCTCTTGACCGGCGGGATCGATGACGGTCTCTTCGCCCGCGTCGAAGACCCGCACGATGGTGGGATGCGCCATGCGCGCGGCCGACTGCGCCTCTTGACGGAAGCGCATGCGGAACGCAGGATCGGTCGCCAGTTGCGGCTTCAGCAGCTTTATCGCGACCTGGCGGCCGAGGCGGGTGTCGGAGCCGAGGTGAACGTCGGACATCCCGCCGCGCCCGATGAGCGCGCCCACGCGGTACCGTCCGGCGAGCACGCGTCCTTCATCGGTCACTGCAGCTCCGTCCTCATGGTCGTCTCGTCTCAGCTCCGCCCCGTGCTCACTGTTCGATGGTCACCGAAGCGGCGGGCGAGAACGGTGAGTCGAATGGGCCGCAGAAGTAGCGGTACGTGACGTCGAACGGCTGCGTCCCCGCCTGCACGTTCACCGTCGTCGTTCCGGCCCCGACTGGGCTAGGCGGCGTGGCATCGCCGGTGACCGCCACCTCGTAGCCCGTGACCGACAGGCCTGAGGGGCAGCTCGCCGCCGGCCAGCTCACCTTGACGAGACCACCGGCAGCGACCTCGGCCGGGTCGACCGTGGGCGCTGCACCCGGCGCACTCGGAGGGATGGGCGCGCCGAGATAGGTCAGCTCGATCGTCGTGCCCGGAGGAACGGGGCCGCTCGGGTTGACGTCGGAGACGGTGTTCGCGAGGGCCGGCTCGGTCGCGGCGGCACCCTCGACGCGGGTCGTGGGCAGGCCGAGGGCCTCGATCGCCGCGGCCGCTTCGTCGACGTTCATGCCGATGTACGTATTGCGGTCGATCTGGATCGTCTCGGGTGCGTCGCTCGTGGGGGCGACGCTCGGCGACGAGGGCGGCGGGCTAGCGGGAGTCGACCGAGTCGCCGGCGAGCCCGCTGACGACGATGGCGACCCGTTGTTGCCCGAGTTCAGCGCGAGCGCGATGATCGTGCCGATGAGCACGATCGCCAGGATCGCGATGAGCACGATCAGCGGCCACGTCCACGGGCTGCGCTTCTTCGGCTCGGGCTCGTCGACGACCGTCTCGGTCGTCATGCCCCCCGCCGATGGCAACACCGTGGTCGCGGCGGTGGCACCCTGCTGCGGCATGAGCATCGTCGCGGCGGTGGCGCCGGCCGCGCCCAGGACGGCGGGCACGGCAGCGGCAGCGGCCTGCACGTCGCCGCGACGCAGGGCCGTTGCGGCTCGGGCGAGGTGCGCTGCCGAGGGCGGACGGTCGGCAGGGTTCTTCGCGATGCACGCGTACACGAGGTTGCGCACGGGCTCGGAAACGGTGACCGGGAGATCGGGCGGCGTCTCGTTGATCTGGGCCATCGCGATGGCGACCTGCGACTCACCCGTGAAGGGGCGGCGGCCGGCGAGCGCCTCGTAGGCGACGATGCCGAGGGAGTAGATGTCGGTCGTCGGCGACGCGGGGTGGCCCGAGGCCTGCTCGGGTGAGAGGTACTGCACCGTGCCCATCACCTGGCCGGTTGCCGTGAGGGGTACCTGGTCGGCGATGCGTGCGATGCCGAAGTCGGTGATCTTCACCCGCCCGTCGGGGGTGATGAGGAGGTTGCCGGGCTTGATGTCGCGGTGCACGAGGCCTGCGGCGTGCGCCGCCTGCAGGGCCGCGGCGGTCTGCGCGACGATGTCGAGGACCTTGTCGGTCGAGAGCACGTGCTCGCGCTCGAGGATCGTCGAGAGCGCTTCGCCGGGCACGAGCTCCATGACGAGATAGGCGCTGCCCTCCTCCTCGCCGTAGTCGAAGACGTTGGCGATGCCCTCGTGGTTCACGAGGGCGGCATGGCGCGCTTCGGCGCGGAAGCGCTCGAGGAAGCCGGGGTCGCCGAGGTACTCGTCTTTCAAGATCTTGATGGCGACCTGTCGGCCGATCACGAGGTCGGTGGCTGCCCACACCTCGCCCATCCCGCCGATCGCGATGCGGGATTGCAGTTCGTAGCGCCCCCCGAAGGTGAGCCCTGCGCTCGGTCTCATTTGTTCAGCACCGCCTCTAGTACCTGCTTTGCGACGGGTGCGGCGATGAGATTGCCGTACCCCTCCTGACCAAGTCCCCCGCCGTCTTCCACGAGTACCGTGATTGCATACTGAGGGTCGTCGGCGGGGGCAAAACCTGTGAACCAGAGAGTGTACGGGTCACTCTCGCCGTTCTCTGCTGTACCCGTCTTACCGGCCACGCTGACGCCGTCTATTCTTGCATTACTCGCGGCCCCGTTTTCGACGCCGTTGACCATCATCTGCACCATCGTGTTCGCCGTCTCCTCGCTGATCGCGCGGCCGAACTCCCTCGGCTCGAACTCCTGCAACGGAGCGAAGTCGGGGGCCGTGATCTCGTCGACGAGATTCGGGTGGAGCACGATGCCGCCGTTCGCGATCGCCGCCGACACCATGGCCATCTGCATCGGTGTGGCGCGAAGCCCCTCGCCCTGGCCGAAGGCGCTGAGCCCGGTCTGCGGCTCGTCGAGCACGCGCGGGTAGGTGCTCACCTCGGTGGCGGTGGGGATCTCGAACTCGGAGTTGAACCCGAACTTCTCCGCCTGCTCGCGGATCGCCGTGTCACCGAGCTCCATGCCCAGCTCGGCCATCGGGATGTTGCACGAGAGTCGCAGGGCGTCGGCGAGCGTCACCACGGCGCCCGGCCCGCACGTGCCGCCGCCGGAATTGCGAACGATCGTGTCGGTGCCGGGCAGCTGGAGGGTCGGCGGATTCGGGAACGTCGACTCGGGAGTGTACCGGCCGGACTCGAGCGCCGCCGCGACGACGACGAGCTTGAAGGTGGATCCGGGCGGATTCATGTCGCCACCGGTCGCCCGGTTGAACAGCGGGTCCGTCGGATCAGCGAGGAGCCCCTCGTACGTCGCCTGCACCTGGGCGCTGTCGTGCACCACGAGTGCGTTGGGGTCGTAGGTGGGCTTCGTGACCATCGCGAGAATGCGTCCGGTCGACGGCTCGCTGACGTAGACCGCGCCGGCGTAGTCGCCGAGCGCGTCCCACGCGGCTTGCTGGAGCACCGGGTCGATGGCGACGTCGACGGATGCCCCCATCGGGTCCTGCCCGGAGATCAGCCGGTTGATCTGGTCGAAGAACTGGCTCGAGGACTGCCCGCTCAGGTAGTCGTTCAAGGATCGCTCGAGCCCGGTCGCCTCGCCGTTCACGGGGATGTAGCCCGTGAGCCCCGCGTAGAGCGGGCCATTCGCGTAGATGCGCTGGAATTTGTAGTTGTCGTCGGACGGCTGGGAGTAGGCGATCGGCTCGCCGCCGACGAGGATCGGTCCCCGCTCCACCGAGTAGCTCTCGAAGAGCGTGCGGGAGTTGCGAGGATCGGCCGACAGCGCCTCGGCCTGCACGTACTGGATGATCGTCGACGAGACGAACAGGGTGACGAACATGAGGAGCGCGAGGATCGAGACCCGCTTGAGTTCACGATTCATCCGTCGATCACCAGCCTCGGATGGTTGCGGACGGTATCGGACAGGCGCAGCAGCAACGCCACGATGATCCAGTTCGCCACGAGCGACGAGCCGCC
Source organism: Agromyces ramosus (assembly GCF_030817175.1). Taxonomy (NCBI): domain Bacteria; kingdom Bacillati; phylum Actinomycetota; class Actinomycetes; order Micrococcales; family Microbacteriaceae; genus Agromyces; species Agromyces ramosus. The sequence goes on from NZ_JAUSYY010000001.1 coordinate 1,774,758, forward strand.
CGCGGCGAGGAACGGGGTGGTGAGGCCGGTGAGCGGGATGACCCGCGTCACGCCGCCGACCACGATGAACACCTGCAGTGCCACGACGAAGGCGAGGCCCACGCCGAGGAGCTTGCCGAAGTCGTCCTGGCCCGCGAATCCGATGCGGAATCCCCGCGCGACGAACAGCAGGTAGAGCGCGAGGATCGCGAAGATGCCGGCGAGCCCGAGTTCTTCGCCGAGACTCGCGATGATGTAGTCGCTCTGCGGTACGGGAGTGATGTCCGGCCGCCCCTGCCCCCAGCCCGTGCCGATGAGCCCGCCGTTGGCGAGCCCGAAGAGACCCTGCACGACCTGGTAGCTGCCGCCGAACTCCTGGTCGAACCGCTCGGCGTTGAAGGGGTCGAGCCAGTTCGCGAAGCGATTGCCCACGTAGTCGAGGGTCTGGCTCGCGATGATGGCACCGCCGAGGAACAGGCTCAGGCCGAGCACGACCCACGAGAGCCGGCTCGTTGCCACGTAGAGCATCACGAGGAAGAGCCCGAAGTACAGGAGTGCGGTGCCGAGGTCCCGCTGGAACACGATGACGGCCATCGACAACGCCCAGACCACGACCAGCGGGCCGAGGTCGCGGGCCCGGGGGAACTGCATGCCGAGGAACTTCGTGCCGACCATCGACAGGGAGTCGCGGTTGCGCACGAGGTAGCCCGCGAAGAACACGGCGAGGGCGATCTTCGCGATCTCGCCGGGCTGGAAGGTGGCGATATCGCCGAATCCGATCCACACGCGGGCACCGCCCAGCTCGCGGCCGATGCCGGGCACGAGGGGGAGCAGCAGCAGCACGATCGCCACGAGACCCGCGAGGTAGGTGTAGCGGAACAGCACGCGGTGGTTGCGGATGACGACGATCGTCGCGATCGCGCAGATGATCGCGATGGCGCTCCACGCGATCTGCCGAACCGCGGCGCTCTCCCAGCCGACGTCGCCCTCGGCGATGTCGATGCGGTAGATCATCGCGATGCCGAGCCCGTTGAGCACGGTGGCGATGGGCAGCAGGAACGGGTCGGCGTCGCGGGCGACGAAGCGCATGGCGATGTGCAGGCCATAGACGAGCGCCGAGAGGCCGGCGCCGAGCAGCACGAGCTGCGTGTCGACGCGTCCGAGTGCCCCGAGCTGCACGAGCACGATCGCGCCGGCGTTGATGAAGCAGGCCACGAGCAGCAGCCAGAACTCGAGATTGCGCAGCCGCTGCGGCATCCGGATGCGTCGGACGCCGGTTGGGGGCGTGCCGGTGGCGACCGGCGTGCCGGTCAGGTCACTCAAGGGAGTCCTCCAGTCGTTGCACGATGCGGTAGGCCTCGGAGAACGATCCCGCGCTGATCGTCTGCTCCACCCGCTGCTGGTCGTACGTGCGGAGGTCGGCCACGTCGACGTCGGTCTCGGTGTGCAGTTCGTGCAGCGACATCGGGCCCAGGTTCTGCTGGATGCCCTGGAAGATGGCGACTCGCCCGTTCGACTCGCCGACGTAGTAGCGGGTCTGCGTCCACTGGTAGCCGAGCACGAACACGGCGACGATGGCCGCGATGAGCAGCACGATCCAGAACGTCCACACGAAGCGGCGCCGTCGGCGTCGGCGCGCGTCCTCTTCGATCAGCTCGTCGAAGTAGTCGGCCGAGTCGGGCTCGAAATGCGTCTCCTGCACGGGGTGCGGCCGGAAGGGGGTGAGGCGGATGCCGCGGGCGCGCACCGGCTCGAGCTGGCCGATCGCGAGCGGCGCCGCCGCGGAGCCGACGATCAGCGGCGGCGTCGCCGGTGCCGGCGGCTCGCCGATGTCGACGACGACCACGGTCACGTTGTCGGGGGCGCCGCCGTCGAGCGACGCCTTCACGAGCCGGTCGGCCACCTGCTTCGCGCCGGCGTCGGCCGACATGAGCTCGAGGATCTCGTCGAACGCGACGACCCCGGAGAGCCCGTCGGAACAGAGCATCCAGCGATCGCCCGCTCGGGTGTCGAGCACCATCGAGTCGATCTCGGGCGACGCCTCGACATCGCCCAGGACTCGCATCAGCACCGAGCGCCGGGGGTGCACCATCGCCTCCTCGGCGGTGATGCGTCCGGCGTCGACGAGTCGCTGCACGAAGGTGTGGTCGGTCGAGATTTGGCTCAACTCGCCCGAGCGAAGCAGGTAGATGCGCGAATCGCCGATGTGCGAGATGACCACGCGGTCGCCCTGCAGGATCATCGCGCTCACCGTGGTGCCCATGCCGGTGAGCTCGGAGTGGTCGGCGACGGTCGCCGCGAGCTGGCGGTTCGCCGCGACGAGTGCGCCCTCGAGAGCGGCGGCCGCCTCGGTCGTGCTGTCGTAGTCGGAGTCGGCCTCGGCGATGCGGCGGGTCGCTATCGCACTCGCGACATCGCCGCCGGCGTGGCCGCCCATGCCGTCGGCGACGAGGAACAACGTGCGGCCGGCATAACCGGAATCCTGGTTGTTCGAGCGGATCCGGCCGACGTGCGAGACCGCGGCGCTCGCCTTGACAGTCGCCACCGGGCTACCGTCGCAGCTCGAACGTGGTCGCCCCGACCTTGACGGTGGCTCCGAGCGGGATGGGGGTCGGCACGGTCACTCGGGAGCCGTTGAGGAAGGTGCCGTTCGTCGAGTCGAGGTCTTGGATCATCCAGCGCCCGTTCCACAGCATGAGACGGGCGTGGTGCGTCGACGTGTAATCGTCTCGGATGATGATGGCCGAGTCGCTCGACCGGCCGATCGTGATCTCATCGTGGCCGAGCGGGAACTCCGCCCCGGCCTTGGTGCCGCTCGTGATGACGAGCCGGGTGGCATTCTCGGTGGAGGCGAGCTCGCCGGTTCCGCCGCCGTGCGAGGCCGCCGGGCGCGCGACGGGCGCGGTCGGCGGCGCAGGCGAGGCCGCGGCCGGGGAGGCGGGGAACGCGGATGCCGGGACCTGCGCCGCGGCCGGGGCATCCGGCTGCAGCTTGCGGACGCGCTGGCCGAACAAGTCGCTGCGGAGCGCGTACACGATGGCGAATATGAAGACCCAGAGCAGCAGCAGGAAGCCGATCTGGAGGGCGAGCAGCGTGAGCTCGGATGGGGTCGTCATTCGGCCGGCCCCCAGAATCCACCCATGTCGTGGCGCTCGGTGGCTGGGTCGACGCGTCGGGGCGACTCGCCGGCCGGGGCCTGCGCGAGCACGCGGAACACGATGCGCGAGCGGCCGATGGTGATGACCGAGTCGGGTTCGAGGACGGCCTCCTTCACGGGGGCGCCGTTCAACTGGGTGCCGTTCGTGGAACCGAGGTCGCGCACGCGCGCCCGGCTGCCGTCCCACTGCACCTCGGCGTGGCGACGTGAGGCGCCCGTGTCGTCGAGCGTGACGTCGGCCTCGCTGCCACGGCCGAGGACCGTGCGGCCCTTGAGGATCGGGTACCGCTTGCCGTTCACGTCGAGCACCGGGGTCCAGGCGACCTGGCCCTTGACGTTGCGCGAATCGACCTGCACTATGCCCACCGTGAGCGCGGGGTCGGCCTGCAGGTCGATGGTGATGCCGCCGGCGAACTGGAAGCGCTGGCTCGCCGCATGCTTCTGCACGAGGTCGACGAGCTCGTCGATCAGGGCCGGGCCGAGGCTCGCCATGCGATCGTGGTCGGCCGGCGCCATGCGCACCCTGAACGTGTTCGGCACCAGCACGCGGTCGCGTGAGACGACCGCCGCCTTGGTGTCGATCTCGCGCTTCAGGGCCGCAGTGATCTCGACGGGCTGCAGCCCCGAGCGAAAGGTCTTGGCGAAAGCGCCGTTGACGGCACGTTCGAGACCTTTCTCGAAGTTGTCCAGTAGGCCCACAGGTCTCCCGCTCCGGTTCTTGACTGTGTGACATGGTAGCCCGAAGGCCTGAAAAGACTCGTGATCAGTCGATGGGGATCGCCGAATCGGCTTCGTCGACATCGAGCGACAGTGTCGGGATCGACGCGGTGAGCAGCGTGCCATCGGCTCGCCTCGATCCCGTGACGTCGCGCATCGTCGGCGACCCGTAGAGGCGCGGCCCCTGGCCGTCGAGCGGAACGGACACCGGGGATGCCGACGTCACGACGACCTCGACGCCCCGCACCCGCACCCTCGCTTCGGCACCCGCCTCGACCGTGAAGGTGATCGACACGGCGTCGACGACGACACGCAGCCGCGTGCCGCGCAGCGTGATGCGGAAGGTGAGGCGATCCCAGCCGTCGGGCAGCCGCGGGTCGAAGCTGAAGACGCCGTTGTGGTCGCGGAAGCCGCCGAAGCCCGACACCAGCGAGCTCCACACCCCGCCCGTCGACGCGACGTGCACGCCGTCGGCGGCATTGTGGTGCAGGTCGGCGAGGTCGACGAACAGGGCAGAGCGGAAGTACCGCATCGCGAGCTCGTGATAGCCGACCTCGGCCGCGACGATCGACTGCACGACCGCCGAGAGCGTCGAGTCGCCGGTCGTCAGCGGGTCGTAGTACTCGAAGTTCGCCCGCTTCTCTTCGGTGGTGAACCGGTCGCCCTGCAGGTACAGCGCGAGCACCACGTCGGCCTGCTTCAGCACCTGGAAGCGGTAGATCACGAGCGGGTGGTAGTGCAGCAGCAGCGGCCGTCGGTCTTCGGGCGTGTTCTCGAGGTCCCACAGCTCCTTCTGCAGGAACGCCGAGTCCTGGGGGTGGATGCCGAGCTGCTCGTCGAACGGGATGTGCATGTGCGCGGCCGCGCGCCGCCAGCTCGCGACCTCGGCGGGCGTGACGCCGAGGCGCTCGACGAGCCGGTGGTAGCCGATCGGATCGAGCACCTGCAGGTTGTCGACGGCGGATGCCGCAGCCGCGAGGTTCGCCCGTGCCATCACGTTCGTGTACAGGTTGTCGTTCACGACCGTCGTGTACTCGTCGGGGCCGGTGACACCATGGATGTGGAACACGTCGTCGGCGTTCGACCGCCAGAACCCGAGGTCCTCCCACATGCGTGCGGTCTCGACGAGGATGTCGATCGCGCCGCGGCCCAGGAAGTCCTCATCGCCCGTGGCGGCCACGTACTGGCACAGCGCGTAGGAGATGTCGGCGTCGATGTGGTACTGCGCGGTGCCCGCGGCGTAGTACGCCGATGACTCCTGTCCGTTGATGGTGCGCCACGGGAACAGGGCCCCGTGCTGGTTGAGTTCGAGCGCCCGGGCGCGGGCGGCGCCGAGCATCCGCTGCCTGAATCGCAGCACGTTGCGAGCGACGATCGGCGCCGTGTAACTGAGGTGCGGAAGGACGTAGACCTCGCTGTCCCAGAAGTAGTGGCCGCCGTAGCCCGAGCCGGAGACGCCCTTCGCGGCGACGCCGCCGCCGTCGGTGCGGGCGGTGGCCTGTGCGAGCTGGAACAGGTTCCAGCGGGTGGCCTGCTGGATCGCCGCCTGCCCCGAGACCTCGACGTCGGAGCGGGTCCAGAAGTCGTCGAGCCAGGCGCGCTGCTGCGCGAACAGCTCGCCCACGCCCACCTCCACCGCGCGATCGAGGGTGCGGTCGCTGCGATCGGCCAGCTCCCGCGCCGGGACCTTGCGGGCCGTGTGGTAGCTGACCATCTTCGTGAGCCTGATGGGCTGGCCCTGCTTGGCGTGCACGCGGTAGGCGTGCTTCGCGAGGTCGTCTTCGACGGAACCCGACTCGGTGAACTCGTTGTCGGTGGTGATCATGTGCTGGGCCGCGATGGCGATGGCCATGCCCGAGTTGGTGGTCTGGTAGCCGAGCAGGTACCGGCTGTCGTTGCGCCGCTTCACGCGGGGCTGGAGGACCCGTTCGTTGAACTGCTCCGCCTTGCGGGGGTCGAAGGCTCCGGGGGCCTCGAGCACGCCGGCGCGGTACTCGTCGCGCCCGTCTTGACGGTTCAGGATCTGGCTCGAGATGGTCACCGCGGCATCGGAGTCGAGCATCTCGACCTCGTAGTCGATGACCGCGAGGTGCCGGTCGGTGAAGCTCACCATGCGGCGGCTCGTGATGAGCACGCGCTTGCCCGAAGGGGTGCGCCACACGATCGAGCGGCTGAGGGCTCCGAGGCGGAAGTCGAGCCGGCGCTCATAGGAGAGGAGTTCGGCCTCGGTGAGCACGAGCGGCTCGTCGTCGACGTACAGGCGGATGATCTTGGCGTCAGGCGCGTTGACGATCGTCTGCCCGACGCGCGCGAACCCGAACGCCTCTTCAGCGTGCCGGATCGGCCAGGTCTCGTGGAAGCCGTTCACGAACGTGCCGTGCATATGGCCGTCGCGACCCTCTTCGACGTTGCCACGGAGGCCGAGATACCCGTTGCCGACGGCGAAGAGCGTCTCGGTCCGGCCCATGTCGTCGACGCCGAACTCGTTCTCGACGAGCGCCCACTCGTCGATGGGGAATCGGCTGCGGTTCAGCGGGTCGTGGTCGGCGAACCTCATTCGGGTTCCTCTCGGGTGGTGCTCGGGTCGTTGGTGGGGGTGGCGTCGTTCGTGGGGAATTCGATATCGGATGCCCCGGCTGCGCGCTGCACCGCCGGGATGAGCTCGTCGAGCTCGTCGACGATGACATCGGCGCCGAGTTCTTCGAGGGCGGCGCGACCGACCCCGCGATCGACCCCGATGACGATACCGAACTCTCCTGCGGCTCCCGCCTTGACGCCCGACTCCGCGTCTTCGACGACGGCGCAGGCCATGGTCGGCAGGCCGATGAGCTCGGCGGCTCGCTCGAACGTGTCGGGCTCGGGCTTTCCGGGCAGGCCGTCGCGGGCCGCGACCGCGCCGTCGACGACCACGTCGAAGCGGTCGGCGAGCCCAGCTGCGGCGAGCACCGCCGGCGCGTTCTTCGAGCTCGAGACGACGGCGACCTTCGCGCCCGCCCGCTCGACGGCGTCGAGGAACGCGACGCTCGCGGGATACGCCGTCACTCCCTCTTCGGCGAGCGTGATGTTGAAGGCCTCGTTCTTGCGATTGCCGAGGCCGTGCACGGTGTCGAGCGCCGGGGCATCCGTCACCTCGCCCTCGGGCACGACGATGCCCCGGCTCTCGAGCAGGCTGCGCACCCCGTCGTAGCGGGGCTTGCCGTCGATGTAGGCGAAGTAGTCGTCGTCGGTGTACGGCTCGGCATCGTGCTGCTCGAGGAACGGCCTGAACAGGCGCGCCCACGCGTGCATGTGCACGACGGCGGTCGGCGTCAGCACGCCGTCGAGGTCGAAGAGGTAGCCGCGGATGCCGCGGAGGTCGACGTCGTCGTGCATGGGGTTGCGCGTGGAGCCGTCATCGGCCGAGGAGGCATCGGTAGGCGAGGTCACGGGCGGTCCTTTCGTCGCGTCGGTCGGGGCACCGGAACCCGCTGATCGATGCTATTCCCGTGCGGCTCGCCAGCGCGAGGCAGAACGCAGACTCCAAGGAATCACTGAGGGTCGGGGCCGCGCCTTCGGGCCGCACTCGAATGGCTTTGCCGCCCACGAGATGTTAGTCTCTCGTGGTTGGACGCACTTCGGTGCTCCACGCGTGCGCGAGTGGCGGAATTGGCAGACGCGCTGGCTTCAGGTGCCAGTACTCGCAAGGGTGTGGGGGTTCAAGTCCCCCCTCGCGCACCAGAATCGGCCCGGACCTCGATGAGGTTCCGGGCCGTTGTCGTTCGGCGGCCCGCCAGTCGGTGTGCATCGCCCTGCGGCCGATGGCTTGCCTCGAGCGTGCGGGTGATGCGCGCGGCTCCACGTTCAGTCGGCACGACCCCTTGACGCTCGCAGCGACGAGGACCAGCATGGCCGCATGGCTGACGTGTTGCTCCTTCACCATGCGCTGGGCCAGACGCCCTCGTTCCATGCCTTCGCCGACGAGTTGCGGGCCGCCGGCCACAACGTGGTGGCGCCCGACGCCTTCGACGGGCGCACCTTCGGCGACCTCGACGAGGGCCTCGCGTACGCGCGAGAGATCGGCTTCGACCAGGTGCGCGAGCGAGGCGTGCGTGCCGCCGACGGGCTGCCCGACTGGCTCGTGTACATCGGCATCTCGATGGGAGCGATGGCGGCGCAGCAGCTCGCGCAGACGCGGCCGGGCGCCGCGGGCGCCGTGCTCGTCAGCTCGGCCATTCCGCTCGGGGAGTTCGCCGAGACGTGGCCCGACGCGGTGCCCCTGCAGATCCACGGCACCGACGCCGACCCGTTCTTCGTGGGCGAGGGTGACATCGAGGCGGCGCACGAACTCGTTGCGGGGGCGGATGACGCGGAGCTGTTCATGTACCCGGGCGACTCGCACCTGCTCGTCGAGGTCGACCCGAACCCGGATGACCCGAACATCAGGCTGGTCACCGACCGAGTGCTCGAATTCCTGCGGCGAGTCTGACGGCGCACGGCGCGACCGCCGCGACCGGCGTCAGATGAATGGCGCGAACGTCGTCGCTGAGATGAGCCGGTCGCGCTCGTGGAGCGCCGTTCTCGCCTCGGCCTGCAGCCGCGCCTGATCGGCGCGCCGAAGGCTGCGCGGGAGTGCACGCCTGCGGCCCCACGTTTCGAGGGCGCGGCCGATGCGGATGGCCGCCACCGCGGTGACGGGTGCGGGTCGTGACAGTGCTGCGCTCATTGCTCTTGCTCCGTTCGGTCGTCTCGGTCGTCTGCGCCTTCGGCCGGGGTGGGGTCGCCCCTGACGAGCGGGAAGGCGTTGAGGTGGATCTGCACCGGCCTGGATCCCGGCGACGGGTCCGCCTTGTAGCGGTCGATGAACGGCTGGATCGCAGCGTCGACCGCGGTGACGAGCGCGCGGAGTTCGTCGGGTGTGAGCCGCAGATTCGAGGTGTGGCTCGCCGCCGCGTCGATCCACTCGGGCTCGAACGCCGCTTCGCCTTCGACGAGGAACTCGTGGTAGTTCTGCTGGCGCCCACGCACCCATTCGTTCGTGATGAGTTGCGTCGCGAGCCGCTCGGCGCTGCCCGGCGCGAAGACGCGGGCGTCGGGCGTCGAAATTCCGCCAGGCCGCCGCTCCCACCATCGTTCCCGGGCGGTGCCGCGGGCGGTGACCTCGCGCACCAGCTCGTGCTTCTCCAGCTGCCGGAGGTGGTAGCTCATGACCCCGCTCGACTCGCCCAGCCGCGCGGCGAGCCCGGTGGCGGTGAGCGGGCCGTAGGCCGAGAGCTCATCGAGGATGCGGATGCGCAGCGGGTGGGCGAGCGCACGCAGCGCGGCCCCGCCGAGCGTGGCATCGGATTGCGCCTCGGGAGTCTCGTCTTCGCTCATAATGCAAAGATACCCTTGCAAAGACACTTATGCAAGTGCTTCTTTGCAAGGGAACCTTTGCACGGAGCTCAGTTCACGCGAGAATCTTCTGCAGCGTCTTCTGCAGTTCCTCGCTCGTGTGCACTTCCTGGTCGAGATTCGCCTGCAGCAGGCTCACCACGTCGCTCATGCCCATCGACGACGTCGGCACGATGAGGGACTGGTACGCCGAGATCTCGTAGTGCTCGTTGCCGAGCGCACAGGAGAGGGCGACCTGGTCGCGAAGCTTCGGCGCGCTGCGCTCGATGAGCGACGCCGCTTGCTTGGAGATGCCCTTCGTGCTGGGCGACGGCGCCGTCGACTCCTTGAACTCGAGGAGGCGGAAGACCTGCTGCAGATTCGCGATCTGCTCCTTCGTCTCGTCGGCGTGATGACGGAAGAGCTGCTTGATCTCCGCGGTCTTGGCCGCCTTCTGCAGTTCACCCAGCGCCGCGAGCGAATCGTTCTCCATCGTCATCGCGGTACGGAGCTGGAAGTGGAGCAGGTCGTTGGGGCTCTTCAGCGTCTGCTGGACCATGTCGGTGTCCTTTCGGTCGACCCGTTCGCGCCGCGGCCCCCGGTGTGCCGGGCGGGTCTCCCTCATGGTCGCCCGTCGGCACCGTCACGGAACAGGGGTTGCCAGCGGCGCCGCGTTGCGGGTACGGACCTGCAGGTGACCGATCAGTCGAGCGGCTCGATGAGCGCCGGGTCTTCGGGATCGACGGTGCGCGAGTTGTTGACGCGACGGTCGACCTCGTAGTTCGTGATGGTGGCGGCGACCTTCTCGGACTCCGCATTGAGCAGCGAGACCATCTGTTCCTTGCCGGCGTCGTCGAGCTTCACCGGGGCCAGGTAGTCGTCCCAGACTTCGCGGTCGAGGAACACCGGCATGCGGTCGTGCACCTCGCCCGAGGCATCCCGAGCCTCACGGGTGATGATCGACGTCGACACCTCCCACTCGTCGCCGACCTTGCGGGCGGTGTAGATGCCGGCCGCGGCGAGCAGCGGCTGGGGGCCGTGCAGGAAGAACGCCCGCTTGCTGCCCGGCTCGCCGGTCCACTCGTAGTAGCCGTGCATCGGCACGAGGCAGCGAGAGGACGCGAACGCGCCCTTCCAGAGGCCGTTGGTCGCGACCGTCTCGATGCGAGTGTTGAACTGGGGCCGCTTCGCCTCTTTCATGAAGGAGGGATGGAAATTCCACACGGCCGGGTCGATCGACCGGGTGATCTCGCCGGTCTCCTTGTTCTGCCGCTCACGCACGATCGGCACCACTTCGGTGGGTGCGATCGAGTACTGCGGCCTCCAGTCGCGGTAGTCGTTGCCCTGTGCGACGAACTCCTGGATGAGTTCATCGACCTTGGCGTCATTCGCGAAGCGTCCGCACATGATGCAAGTCTGCACCCGTCCGCCGACACTGCGCAGCGGATGCCTCGACGGCTAGTCGGTGCCCGCCGCGGGCTCCTCGCCCTCGGTCTGCGCAGCCGCGGCCTTCTCGGCCGCCGCCTTCTTCTCGGCGCGGGCTTGCTCGCGCTCAGCGTCCTGCTCGCGTTCGGCATCCATCGCCTTCGCGTACCAGTCCTCGGCGAAGGCGTCGGTGGCACTGCGCTTGTCGCGGTCGTAGGCCAGGGGCTCTTCGAGCGGGTCGACGAAATCGGTCATGTGCTGCTCCTTACGTCTGGTTCGACGGTACTCCCGCTCGGGGCGGAGCGACAGTGCGGCTGCGCCGGGCGGGGCACCGGCGAGGGCGAGTCGCTCACGGCGTGTTCGGAGCCTGCCCGATGCCCAGCCACTCGTCGGGACCGCCGCGACGGCGCTCGGGTCCCCGATCGACCGTCGTGCTGGTGTCGCCCTGCTTCATGGATGCCAGTTGACGATCGACGTCGGCTTTCGCCGAGAGTGCAGCCAGCTGACGCTCGATGTCTGCATCCGGGGCCGCGGTGAGGTCTTTGAGAGCCCCGCTGGCGAGCAGTTCGTCGGTGGCGGCGGCTCGTGCCTGCATCTGGGCGACCCGGTCGCGCGCGCGCTCGAGGCTCGTGCCGACGTCGTTCATGTTCGAGCCGATGCCCGCCACTGCCTCGTTCGCACGCACCTGTGCTTCGGAGGCGGTGTAGGTCGCCTTGATGGTCTCCTTCTCGACGCGGAATGCGGCGACCTGCTCGGCGAGACGACGCTCGCGTTCCTGCAGTTGCGCCGTCTGGTTCTGCAGCGCGGTGTACTGCTCCTGCAGCTTGGCGACCTGGTTCTCGAGCAGAGCGCGGCGTTCGAGTGCCGCGCGAGCGAGGTCCTCGCGGCCTTGAGCCAATGCCTCACGGGCCTGGTCACCCAGCCGCTGGTAGCGGGTGCCCATCTCCTGCCCCTGCAGGTCGATGCGCTTCTTCGCCGTCGCCACCTCGGCGACCGCCTGGCGCACCTGCTGCAAGAGCTTCACCTGTTGCTCGTAGCTGTCGTCGAGGGTCTCTCTCGGGTCTTCGACCTTGTTGAGGACCTTGGTGGTCTTGCTCCGGAAGATGGTTCGGATGCGCGAGGTGTTGTCGCTCATGGTCGGATCCCCTTGTCTCGAACGACGGCGGCGGTCGCCGACGGCGGCCGGGTCGGCTCGAAGCGTTCGTCTCGCCGATTGAGCCGGTGCAGTTCCTGCACGCCGGCATGCAGTGCGGCGACCTCGCGGTCGACGTCGGAGTGCAGCGTGGTGAGGGAGTCGTCGGTTGAGCCGGCGAGGCCCGACGCGACCGCCGAACGCAGTCGACGCACCAGTGCGGCGACCTGGTCGACGCGGCGGCCGGCGGCGGGCAGTTCCGCGGCCAGCACGGCGGAGTCCGTCTCGCTCTCCAGCAGTCGCAGCTGCAGATCCAGCGCGACGCTCTCCTCCTGGATGCGGCGGAAGAGTCGCGGGAGCTCGCCGCGCGGGCCTTCGCTGTGGCCTGCGAGCTCGACCGCGGCCTGCCCGCTGTCAAGGGTCTCCGCGAGTCGCACCCGCAGGAACAGGACCTTCCGCTGCGGACCGCGACTGAAGCCGGCCCGAGTTCGCAACGCCGTACCTGCGAGCGCCCGGTTGCGGCGGAGCCGTCGGTAGAGCGCTCGCCCGATGAGGACGACTGCCGCGACCACGGCGACGACGAAGATCAGGAACGTGACGAACATCCACATGAGGACTTCCACAGCCTCCACCTCTCGTCGTGCCACAGCCGAGTCGCAAACGCGATATAACGCAATCTACGCTTGCCGCGGCAGAAGCGTTAGCGCTCTCTGCGAATTCGAAGTGTCGGCGTCCCGGCTCGCCGCTCGAGAATCGAGCTCCGGGGTCGTGCCTACGATGGCCCCATGCCCATCACGATCGACCTGCTGCCCGAGGCATCCGCCGCCGATGATGCTCTCGTCGAACGGCTCGCCGGTCTCGTGAACTCCGTGTACGAGACGAGCGAGGCGGGGCTCTGGGTCGCCGACGCCCGGCGAACGAACGAGCGCGACCTCGCTGAGCTCATCCGACGCGGTCAGGTCGGTGCGGCGACCACTGACGGGGTCATCGTCGGTGCCGTGCAGGTCAGGCAATTCGACGACACGACGGGACTCTTCGGGATGCTCGTGGCTGATCCCGAACGGCGAGGCGAAGGCATCGGCCGCGAGCTCGTCGCGTTCACCGAGCGCTGGGCACGGGAACGAGGACTGACGGCGATGCAGCTCGAGCTGCTCGTGCCGCGAGCGTGGTCGCATCCGTCGAAGCAGTTCCTGCAGGGCTGGTACGAACGCATCGGCTACCGCGTCGTGCGCACGACCAGCCTCGACGAGCGGTATCCCGAGCTGGCGCCCCAGTTGGCCACCGAGTGCGACCTCCTCATCTACCGCAAGGATCTCCCGGGGTAGCCCGGTAGGGCCGAAGCCGCCTGCGTCAGTCGCGCCGCGGGCGGCCCCCGCACGGCCTGGACCACCCCGGCGAATTGGATAGGCTCGGCGGCGATGACTCTCGCGCATGACCTCGACGGTGACGGCCCCGCCGTCGTCCTGCTCCATTCCTCAGTCTGCGATCGGCGCATGTGGCAGCGGCAGTCGGCGCTCCTCGTCGAAGCCGGCTACCGCGTGCTCCGCCCCGACTTCCAGGGCTTCGGCGAGAGCCCCGCGCCGTCGGCGGCCTATGAGGAGGTCGCCGACGTGCGCGAGCTGCTCGACTCGCTCGGGATCGATCGCGCGGTGGTCGTCGGATCGTCGATGGGCGGTCGTGTCGCGCAGGAGTTCGCGTCGCGCTGGCCGTCGCGCGTCGCCGGGCTGCTCCTGGTGTGCGCGGCGACGCGCCTGCTCGCGCCGACCCCCGACGTGCGCGCGTTCGGTGCCGAGGAGGACGCGCTGCTCGAAGCGGGCGACGTCGACGGCGCGGTCGCGCTGAACGTACGCACCTGGGTCGGGCCAGCGGCCACGGCCGAGACCCGCGAGTTCGTCGCGGCCATGCAGCGCCGGGCCTTCGAGGTGCAGCTCGCGGCTGGCGACGTCGCCGCCGAGCGCGAGGACTTCGACCTCGCCGACGTGACTGCCCCGACCCTCGTGGTCTCCGGCGCCCACGACCTCGACTACTTCCACCGGATCGCCGCCCTGCTGGCAGACCGCATCCCGGGCGCCGAGTCGCGTGAGCTCGACTGGGCCGGCCACCTGCCGAACCTCGAAGACCCCCAGCGGTTCGACCCGCTGTTGCTCGAGTTCGTGCGCGGCGTTCACGGCTGAGGCAGCGCCGGCAGCGCCGGCAGCGCCGGCCCCGGGGCGCCTGCCTCAGGCGGCGGCGAGCGGGTCGGCGAGCAGTGCAGCGAATGCGATCTCGGCCGCCCCGATCATGAGGCGGTCTTCGCCGAGCTCGGCCACGCGGATCGCGAGGTCCTCTGCCGCAGCAGGGAGCGCCTGGGCGGCAACCGCTCGCTCGAGCGCGCCCAGGTCCCGCTCGGCGATCGTGGCGAGGAATCCGCCGAGCACGACGAGCGACGGGTTCAGCACGTTGACCGCGTTGCTGAGCGCCGTCGCGAGGATGCGCCGCTGGCGTGCCAGCTCGTCGTCGACCGGCCGGGTGCCGGCCGACGAGAGCGCGGCGGCAAGGGTCGGCTCGTCGGCGTGCTCGAGGCCGGCCACCGCGAGCAGACGCGAGCGGCTGACCTCGTCTTCGAGCACGCCGTCGGCGGCGCGGCGGTCGCCGTCGGCCGCGATGCCCGGGCGGTTCTGGCCGAACTCGCCCGCGTAGCCGCCGGCGCCGCCCACAGGCATCCCGTGCACGATGAGGCCGCCGCCGATGCCGCTCGCGCCGCCGTTGAGGTAGACGAGGTCGTCGATGCCGCGCCCTGCGCCGAAGAGGTGCTCGGCGATCGCGCCGAGGCTCGCGTCGTTGGCGACGGCGGCCGGGAGGCCCGTGGCGTCTTCGACGAGGGTTCGGAGCGGGACATCCGTCCACTGGAGGTGCGGCGCCCAGCGCACGAGCCCGTCGGTCGCGCGCACGAGCCCGGGGACCGCGAGCCCGACACCGACGAACCGGCCTTCGCGCAGCGGGCCCGCGGACCAGCGATCGCGAACGGATGCCACCAGCGCTGCGGTCTCCTCGGGCGTGGGCAGCCGCTCGACCTCGATGCGCTCGCGCACGGGAATGCGGCCGTCGATGCCCACGGCGGCGATCGTGATCGCGTCGACCTCGGGGTTCACCGCGATGGCCAGCACGTTCGAATCGGCCGCGACGACGGGAGAGGGCCGTCCGACGCGGTTCGTGGGGTCGGGCGCCTGCTCGACGGCGAGGCCGAGCGACACGAGCTCGGCGACGAGTGACGCGACCGTCGATCGGTTGAGCCCGGTCGAAACCGTCAGGCGTGCGCGGGACAGGGGTCCTTCGAGGTGCACGAGACCGAGCACTTTCGAGAGGTTTCGACGGTGGACGCCGTCGAAGGTGCCCGCCCGGTCTGTCACGCGTCCACTCTAGGCGGGTCACAGGGTGATAACGGAGTGGCGCGCAGGATTTGTTGTGCTTGACCCCAAATCTGTACCGCCGTATATTCAAGACGTCCACACCACTTTCGACGTTGACGTCGAAACTTTCGAGAGGTTCAATGATGAACAGACGCAGCATCACGCGGCTCGTCACGCTGGGAGCCGTGGCCGCACTGGCCGTCAGCACCCTCGCCGGGTGCGGTGCCGGGGGCGGTGACTCGGCTGACGGCTCGGTCAACCTGACCTTCTGGCACAACTCCACCACCGGCGACGGCAAGGCCTACTGGCAGCAGACGGCCGACGACTTCGAGGCGGAGCACCCCGGCGTGACCATCGAGATCCAGGCCATCCAGAACGAGGACATGGACGGCAAGCTCCAGACCGCCCTGAACTCCGGCGACGCGCCCGACATCTTCATGGCCCGCGGCGGCGGCAAGCTCGCGGCTGTGGTCGAGGCCGGTCAGGTGCAAGACCTCACCGATGCCCTCTCCGACGACACCAAGGCCGCGCTCGGCGAGGCATCACTTGCCGCGCTCTCCGTCGACGACAAGGTCTACGGCGTGCCGTCCTCCGTGCTGCCGGGCGGCATCTACTACAGCAAGGACCTCTTCGCCCAGGCAGGCATCACCGAGACGCCGACGACGTTCGACGAGTTGAGCGACGGTGTCGACAAGCTCAAGGCTGCGGGCATCGCCCCGATTGCGCTCGGTGCCAAAGACGCCTGGCCGGCAGCGCACTGGTACTACTTCTTCGTGTTGCGGGAGTGCTCGCAAGACGTCGTGGCCGCGCTCGCGACCGACCCGAGCTTCTCCGACGAGTGCTTCCTGCGCGCCGGCGAGGACCTCGCGGACTTCGCCGCCACCGAGCCGTACAACAACGGCTTCCTCACCACCACCGCTCAGCAGGGAGCCGGCTCTTCCGCGGGCCTGGTCGCCAACCACAAGGCCGCCATGGAGCTCATGGGCGCGTGGGACCCCGGAGTGATCGCCTCGCTCACGCCCGACGAGCAGCCGCTGGCCGACCTCGGCTGGTTCCCCTTCCCCGCCGTCGACGGCGGTGACGGTGACGCCGGCGCGATGATGGGCGGCGTCGACGGGTACAGCTGCCACGTCGATGCACCGAAGGAATGCGCCGAGTTCCTCGAGTTCGCCTCGCAGAAGCAGCAGCAGGAGGCCTACGCCCAGGCGTTCGTCACGCTTCCCGCCAACAAGGATGCCCAAGGCGTCGTCACCGACCCCGCACTGCAGGAAGTGCTCGCCTCGTACAACGACGCGCCGTACGTCTCGGTGTGGCTCGACACGCTGCTCGGCCAGAACGTCGGCAATGCGCTCAACGTCGGCGTCGTCGACCTGCTCGCGGGCAAGGGCGACGCGCAGGGCATCGTCGACGCCGTCGAAGACGCCATCAAGAAGGGCTGAGAGGCCCTCGCGACATGAGCGTTCGCACCAGCACTCCCGCACCGAGGCGAGCGCCGGCGGACGACGTGGGGGCCGGGGACGAGTCGTCCCCGGCCCTGCGTCGGGCCGGCGACCCGGCGCCATCGGCGCCGGGTCCGCGCAGCGGCCGGCGCGACTGGCGGAAGGCCCTCGAGATCACGGTGCTCGTCGGCCCGGCCCTCGTCGTCTTCCTCGGTTTCGTCATCTTCCCGGTCGTCATGGCCGGGTACTACGGATTCTTCCGGTGGAAGGGCTACGGCCCCCCGACTGACTTCATCGGCCTGCAGAACTACGCCACGATCTTCCAGGACCCGACCTTCCATGAGGCCCTCTGGCACAACGTCGTCATCGTCGTGATGTCGCTCGTGCTGCAGGGGCCGATCGCGCTGCTGCTGGCGCTGCTGCTGAACCGCCCGATGCGGGGGCAGTCGGCGATCCGCGTGCTCATCTTCGTGCCGTACGTCATCGCCGAGGTCGTCGTCGGCACCGGCTGGAGCCTCATGCTGCAGAGCGACGGCGCGCTCAACGGGCTGCTCGAGAAGGTCGGGCTCGGCGCCCTCGCCGAAGACTGGCTCTCGAACCCTGCCCTGGCGATCTGGACCCTGCTCGCGATCATCACCTGGAAGTACATCGGCTTTGCCGTCATCCTCTTCCTCGCCGGACTCCAGGGCATCCCGCAGGAGCTCACCGAGGCCGCCCAGATCGACGGCGCCTCATACTGGCAGATCCAGCGCCGGATCACGCTGCCGCTGCTGGGACCGACCCTGCGCATCTGGGCGTTCCTGTCGATCATCGGATCGCTGCAGCTGTTCGACCTCGTCTACATCATCTGGGGCCAGTACATCGCCTCGACCGCGGGTACCTCGACGATGGCGACGTACATGGTCGCCAACGGCCGCAATGCCGGCAACTACGGGTACGGCAACGCCGTGGCGGTGGTGCTGTTCGTCATCTCGCTCGTGGTCGCCCTCGTCTACCAGCGCTACGTGCTGCGTCGCGACACAGCCGGCGCCCTCACTGAACGGAGCGAGCGATGACCGCCTCGACCATCGCCATCCCGCAGGCCAGGCGGCCGCGCGGCAATGGCCGGTTGCCGTGGGGGAGCCCCGGCATCTACCTCGGCGCCGTCGTCGTGGTCGCGCTCATGCTCGCGCCGATCTTGTACATCATCATCGGCGGCTTCCGCACGAACGCGCAGATCACCGCCGATGCGTCGGGCCTGCCCTCGCCGTGGGTGACGAAGAACTACGCCGAGGTGCTCGGCAGCACGACCTTCTGGGGCGAGGTGGCGAACTCCACGGTCGCCGCGGTCGTCACCACGCTCGGGGTCGTCGCGCTCGGCCTCATGGCCAGCTACGTGCTCGCGCGCTACCGGTTCCGGACGCGCGGGCTGCTGTACGCGGTCTTCGCCGCCGGCCTGATGTTCCCGATGACGGTCGCGATCACGCCCCTCTATCTCGTCGTGCGCAACCTCGGCCTGATGAACTCTATGGCCGGGATCATCCTGCCGCAGATCGCCTTCGCCCTGCCGGCGACGATCATCATCCTCGTGCCGTTCCTCCGCGCCATCCCCGATGAGATCGAGGAGGCCGCCTCGATCGACGGATGCTCGCGCCTCGGCTTCTTCTGGAGGATGGTGGTGCCGTTGGCGTTGCCCGGCGTCATCACCGTGGGCATCCTCGCCTTCATCGCGAGCTGGAACAGCTACATCCTGCCGCTGTTCATCCTGAACAACGAGGCTGCCTTCACCCTGCCGCTCGGCGTGCAGGCCTTCGCCTCGCAATACTCGGTGGACACGGCCAAGGTGCTCGCCTTCACCTCGCTGTCGATGATTCCCGCCCTCATCTTCTTCAGCATCTTCGAGCGCCGCATCGTCGGCGGCCTGACCGGGGCGGTGAAGGGATGAGCGGGCCGGTGACGGATGCCCCCTGGCGCGACGCGTCGCGGCCGGTCACGGAGCGCGTCGAAGCGCTCGTCGCCGCGATGTCCCTCGATGAGAAGCTCGCCCAGCTCTACGGCGTGTGGGTCGGGGCATCCGACGAGGGTGGCGACGTCGCGCCGCACCAGCACGACCTCGACGACGACGTCGACCTCGACGAGCTTCTGCCGCACGGCCTCGGGCAGCTCACGCGCCCGTTCGGCACCGCGCCGATCGACGCGGCCGTGGGCGCGCTCTCCCTGATGCGCACGCAGGAGCGCATCGTCGCTGCGAACCGCTTCGGCATACCGGCGATCGCACACGAGGAGTGCCTCGCCGGCTTCGCCGCCTGGGGGGCCGCCGCATACCCGGTGCCCCTGTCGTGGGGTGCGACCTTCGACCCCGAGATCGTCGAGCGGATGTCCCGTCGTATCGGCGACGACCTGCGCCGGGTCGGTGTGCACCAGGGTCTCGCGCCCGTGCTCGACGTCGTGCGCGACGCGCGCTGGGGACGCGTCGAGGAGACCATCGGCGAGGATCCGTTCCTCGTCGCCACGATCGGCACCGCCTACGTGCGCGGCCTCGAGTCGGCCGGGGTCGTCGCGACCCTCAAGCACTTCGTCGGCTACTCGGCGTCGAAGGCAGGGCGCAACCTCGCTCCGGTCTCGGTCGGCACCCGTGAGCTGGCCGACGTGCTCCTGCCGCCGTTCGAGATGGCGCTCCGCGACGGCGGCGCGCGCAGCGTCATGAACGCGTACACCGACCTCGACGGGGTTCCGTCGGCGGGTGACCGCGAACTGCTGACCGGACTCCTGCGTGAGACGTGGGGGTTCGAGGGCACGGTCGTGGCCGACTACTTCGCGGTCGCCTTCCTGAAGCTCCTCCATGGCATCGCCGGAACCTGGGGCGAGGCGGCCGGGGCCGCCCTCGAGGCGGGCATCGACGTCGAGCTGCCGACGGTGAAGGCGTTCGGCGAGCCGCTGCGGCTGGCCGTGGAATCGGGAGTCGTCGACCCTGCGCTCGTCGACACGGCGCTGCGGCGCGTGCTCACGCAGAAGGCGGAGCTCGGGCTGCTCGATGCCGGCTGGTCGCCAGTGCCGCCGGCGCTCGTCGGCGTCGACCTCGACTCGACGGAGTCGCTCCGCGGCACCGTCGACCTCGACACCGCGGGGCACCGCGCGCTCGCCGCCGAGCTCGCGGAGCGCGCGCTCGTGCTGCTGCGCAACGACGGCACGCTACCGCTCGGGTCGCCGTCGACCATCGCGGTGATCGGCCCCAACGCCGACGACCCGTACGCGATGCTCGGCTGCTACTCGTTTCCGGCGCATGTCGTCGTGCAGCACCCCAGTGTCGCGATGGGCATCGAGATCCCGTCGCTCCTCGACGCGCTCCGCGCCGAGTTCCCCGGCAGCGACGTGCGGTACGCGCAGGGCACGAGCGTCGACGGGGGCGAGACGACGACGATTCCGGATGCCGCGGCGCTCGCGGCATCCGCCGACGTCGTGGTGCTCGCCCTGGGCGACCGGGCCGGCCTGTTCGGGCGGGGCACGAGCGGCGAGGGCTGCGACGCGGAATCACTCGCGTTGCCCGGCGCGCAGCAGGAGCTTCTCGACGCGGTGCTCGCCACTGGAACGCCGACCGTCGTGACGCTCCTCACCGGCCGGCCGTATGCGCTCGGCCGCGCCGCGACGGACGCGGCAGCGATCGTGCAGGCGTTCTTCGCGGGCGAGGAGGGCGCCCACGCGATCGCGGGAGTCGTGAGCGGGCGGGTCAATCCGAGCGGACGCCTGCCCGTGAGTGTGCCGGCGACGCCGGGAACGCAGCCGAACACGTATCTCGCGCCGCCGCTGGCCCGGGCGAACGACGTGTCGAACGTCGACCCCACCGCGGCCTTCCCGTTCGGGCACGGGCTCGGCTATGCCGCGTTCGAGTGGACCTCGTTCTCGGGCGACGGGACCGAGATCGGCGTCGACGGCGAGGTGACGGTGCGACTGCGGCTGCGGAACGTCGGCGACCGCGCCGGAGCCGACGTCGTGCAGCTCTACCTCCACGACCCGGTCGCGTCCGTGGTGCGCCCGGTGCAGCGACTCGTGGGGTACGCGCGCGTGGAGCTCCCGCCCGGCGAGGAGGCGGAGGTGCGGATGACCGTTCCTGCCGATCTCGCGTCGTTCACGGGCCGAGCGGGCGACCGCATCGTAGAACCCGGGGAGCTCGTGCTCAGCGCAGGGCGCTCGAGCGCCGACCTGCCGTTCTCGCACTCGCTTCGCCTCGTCGGCGCGACGCGAGTCGTGGACCACACCCGGCGCTTGCAACCGACGGTGGAGGTGGAGCGCATCACGTCGGGCGCGACCGCCGCGCTCGCCGACGCCGGCTGATGGGGCGCTACCGAAACCCGGTGCTGCCCGGTTGTCATCCCGACCCGAGCATCTGCCGCGTCGGCGACGAGTTCTTCCTCGTGACGTCGACATTCGAGTACTTCCCGGGCCTGCCGATCCACCGATCGCGAAACCTCGTCGACTGGGAGCTCATCGGTCACGCAGTTCACCGCCCCGATCAGCTCGACCTGTCGACCGTGCCGTCGTCGGGCGGCCTCTTCGCGCCGACGATCCGGTATCACGACGGGCGGTTCCACGTGGTGTGCACGCTCGTGCACGGCGAGGGACGCCAGGGGCACTTCCTCGTGACGGCCACCAACCCCGCCGGCCCATGGTCGACCCCGGTCTGGTTCGACGGCGTGCCCGGAATCGACCCTTCGCTCACCTTCGACGCGGGTCGGGTCTGGCTCTGCGGCACGCGGCTCGCCGATCCGGGGGAGTGGGAGGGGCAGACGGATGTCTGGCTGCGCGAACTCGATCCGGTCACGTTCGCGCCGATCGGGGCGGAGCGGCTCATCTGGCGCGGCGCGCTCGTCGGAGCCCGATGGACAGAGGGACCGCACCTGTACCGTCGCGACGGACGCTGGCTGCTCCTGGCAGCAGAGGGCGGCACCGAGCGCGATCACGCGGTCTGCGTCGCGTACGCCGACGAGATCACGGGCCCGTACACCGGCGACCCGGGCAACCCGCGCCTCACGCATCGCGACCTGGGCTCGCGGGCGGACGTGGTGAACGTCGGCCACGCCGATCTCGTCGACGCGCCCGACGGCCGCTCCTGGGCGGTGCTCCTCGCCACGCGCACCGTCGACGGCGCCGGCAGTCTCCTCGGCCGGGAGACCCAACCTCGTGCCTGTCGACTGGGACGCGGGGCGTCCGCTGTTCACGCCGGGCGCCGGCCGTGTCGAAGCCGTGGTGGACGCCGAGGGGGTACCCGACCAGGCGCCGGCGATCGCGCTCGCGCGCGACGACTTCGACCGCCCGGCACTCGATCCCGAATGGAACACCCTCCGCACGGACGGCCGCGACCGGATGTCGCTGACCGCGCGCCCCGGGCACCTTCGGCTCCGGCTCGGCGCGACCGGCCCGACCGAGATCGGCCCGGTCTCGTTCGCCGGGCGTCGGCTCGCGTCGATGCGGGCACGCATCTCGGCCCTGGTCGAACTCGAGGCGCCGACCGCGAGCGAGGAAGCCGGCCTCCTGCTGCGGCAGTCGGAGGACGCGCACCTCGCGCTCGTCGTGCGCGGCGACGCCGTGGGCGGTCGCGTCGTCGCGGCGAGCCTCACGACGGGTGGCGTACGTCGAACGCTCGGCGAGGCATCCGTCGCTCCCAACGGTCCGCTCGAGCTCGAGCTGGAGCTCGACGGATTCGCGGTGCAGGCGACGGTCCGCGGCCTGGGCGGCGACCCGACGCGCGTCGCACTGGCGGATGCCGCACCGCTCGCGTCGGAGTTGGCCGGCGGGTTCCTCGGGGTCTGGGTGGGCCTCGTCGCCGTTGGCAGGGGTGTCGGCCATGCCGACTTCGACTGGTTCGAGCTCGAGTCGCGCGACTGACGCGGCCGCCGCCGCTCAGGCCGACGCCGGCGGCGCGGTGCTCTCGCGCACCACGAGGCTCGTCGCGAGGTCCATTCGGGGAGTCGTCGCCGGCTGCTCGTCACTCAACCGGATGACGAGCCGAGCGGCCTCCTCGCCCATGCGCTTCAGCGGTTGGTGCACCGTCGTGAGCCGGGGCGTCACCCAACGCGCGAGCGGGATGTCGTCGTAGCCGACAATCGAGACGTCTTCGGGCACCCGGAGCCCGAACGCGCGAGCGGCGTCGAGCGCCCCGAGCGCCTGCAGGTCGCTGCCCGCGAAGATGGCCGTCGGCGGCGCGTCGAGCGCGAGGAGCTCGCCGGCGCGGTCGCGGCCGCCGCTGACGTGGAAGTCGCCGAAGCGCACGTACGCCGGATCGATCGAGAGGCCGGCGGAGTTCATCGCCGAGCGGTAGCCGTCGAGCCGGGCGAGGGAGCACATCATGTCTTCGGGGCCCGTGATCGCGGCGATGCGGCGGTGGCCGAGCTCGATGAGGTGCCGGGTGGCCATGAGCCCGCCAGACCAGTTCGCCGATCCGACCGAGGGCGCGTCGGGCGACGGGTCGCCGGCCGGGTCGACGATCACGAAGGGGATCGCGCGGGAACGCAGCCGCTCGCGGTACTCGGGTGCCAGGTCGGAGAAGACGAGCACGACACCGACAGGGCGGCGCCGCATGACCCCCTCGATCCAGTCGGGATCGGGGGAGTGGCGACTGCCGCTCACCGTGAGCACGACGCTCAGCCCGTGCTCCTTCGCGACCGTCTCGACGCCGGCGATCAGCTCCATCGACCAGATGCTGTCGAGCTCGTGGAAGACGAGCTCGATGAGCTCGGCCTTCGGTGCCGCACGGCCGCCGCGTCGTTCGTAGCCACGCGCCGCGAGCAGGGTCTCGACGCGCGCCCGGGTCGCGGCCGAGACATCCGTGCGTCCGTTCAGGACCTTCGAGATCGTCGAGAGCGAGACGCCGGCCTCTTCGGCGACGAGCGCGAGCGTGACGCGTTCGGCAGCGGCATCCGTCTCCATGTTTCGATCGTAGCGCCGGGACTTGCGGTCACGACTCCTGGTCGGCCCGCGGAACCACCGCGCCCTCCCGCACCCACAGCGGCACGGTGTCGAAGCCGTGCACCTCCCGCCGCCAGCCGCCGCCGTCGACGACCTCGTTCGTGAACCAGTTCGTCCAGCGCCCCGCCGGGAGGTAGTACTCGACCTCGCCGTCGGCGCTGAACACCGGCGCGACGAGCAGGCTCGGGCCGAGCAGGTACTGCCGATCGAGGTAGGCGACCGCCGGATCGTCGGGAAACTCGAGCTGCATGGGCCGCATGACCGGTCGCCCGGTGCGATGCGCCTCCTCGCCCGCAGCGACGAGGTACGGCAGCAGCGACTGCTTGAGCTTCGCGAACCGCCGCGCCACCTCGACCGCGCTCTGGCCCGGTGCCTCGTCGCCGCGATCGAAGGCCCACGGCACGCGGTAGCTCGTGGACCCGTGCAATCGCGAGTGGCTCGAGAGCAGCCCGAACGCGAGCCAGCGCTTGAACACCGCGGGGTCGGGGTCGCCCTCGAACCCGCCGATGTCGTGACTCCAGTACCCGAACCCGCTCAGCGCGAGCGAGAGCCCGCCGCGCAGGCTCTCGGCCATCGACGCGAACGACGAGGAGTTGTCGCCACCCCAGTGCACGGGCATCTGCTGTCCGCCGGCGGTCGCCGAGCGCGCGAACAGCACGGCCTCGCCAGGCCCCCGCACCTCTTCGAGCACCTCGAACACCGCGCGGTTGTAGAGCTCGGTGTACCGGTGGTGCATCGCCTCGGGCTCGCTGCCGTCGTGCCAGACCACGTCGATCGGGATACGCTCGCCGAAGTCGGTCTTGATCGCGTCGACGCCCTGGTCGAGCAGGCGGCGGAGGTGACCCTGGAACCACGCCGTGGCATCCGGGTTCGTGAAGTCGACGAGCGCCATGCCGGCCTGCCAGAGGTCCCACTGCCAGACGCTGCCGTCGGCACGTCGCACGAGGTAGCCGGCCTCGACGCCCTCGCGGAACAGCTTCGACCGCTGCGCGATGTAGGGGTTCAGCCAGGCGCTGACCTTGAGGCCGCGGTCATGCAGGCGGGCGAGCATGCCCTCGGGGTCGGGGAAGACCCTCGGGTCCCACTCGAAGTCGGTCCAGTGGAACTCGCGCATCCAGAAGCAGTCGAAGTGGAACACGCTGAGCGGGATGTCGCGTTCGGCCATGCCGTCGATGAACGCGTTGACCGTCTGCTCGTCGTAGTCGGTCGTGAAGCTCGTCGAGAGCCACAGCCCGTACGACCATTCGGGCACGAGCGCGGGCCGGCCGGTGAGCCGCGTGTACCGGTCGAGCACCTCGGCCGGCGTCGGTCCCGCGATCACGAAGTACTCGAGCACCTCGCCCGCGACCGAGAACTGCACCTGTTCGACCGCCTCGGACCCGACCTCGAACGAGACGTGCCCGGCATGGTTCACGAGCACGCCGTATCCGCGGTTCGTGAGGTAGAACGGCACGTTCTTGTAGGCCTGCTCACTCGAGGTGCCGCCGTCGGTGTTCCAGATGTCGACGGTCTGCCCGTTCTTGACGAGCGGCCCGAACCGTTCGCCGAGCCCGTAGACGAGCTCGCCGACCCCGAGCGAGAGCTGGGTGTGCAGGTACGCCGGTGCGGGGGCGAGGCCCGTGGTCGTGACACCCGCCACGCCCGTGGGCTCGGCGGCGATCGGGGCATCCGGCGCCAGCTTCAGGTATCCCACCGACTTGTGGCCGCTCGACGTGTAGGTGCCGCCATCGTGCTCGAACGCGAGATCCCATGGCGCCCCGCGGCCGATGCGCGCACGAAGGGAGCCCGCGTCGACGACGCCCTCGACCTCGTCGAGCCGGAGCTCGGGGTGGAACGCGGCATCCGTCTCGATCGCGAAGCCGGGGTCGCGCCGCGCGCCGCGATGGTGCTCGACCCGGACCCGGATGACACCCTCCGCCGGGCTCGCGATCGAGACCGTGAGCATCGGACGGTTGAGGGTGTCGCCGCGCGTGGCGATGACCTTCGTCGGGGCGGCGACCACGAGCTCGTCGCCCTCGACGGCGAGGTCGTACGCCTCCTGCGCGTAGAACGCCTCGACGCCCGGTCGAACCTGCCAGAACCCATCGGTGAACTTCATGGTTACTTGACTGCTCCTGCGGTGATGCCCCTGGTGAGGGTGCGTTGGAAGATGAGGAAGAAGACGAGGGTCGGGATGAGCCCGAGCAGGGCGGATGCACTCGTGGTCGTGACATCCATGAGCCGATCGCCCTGCAGCACCGTGATCGCGACCGGGACGGTCTGCGTCGCGTTCGAGACCAGGAAGGTGAGTGGGATCAGGAACTCGTTCCACGTCCAGATGAAGAAGAAGATGAGCAGCACCGACAGTGTCGGCCGCGAGATCGGGTACACCACGCGCCAGAGGATCTGCCATCGGCTCGCCCCGTCGAGCGACGCGGCCTCGAGCATCTCCTTCGGGAACGTGCTGTAGACCGACGCCAGCAGGTAGGTGCCGAACGCCGACTGGATGACCGTGAAGATGATGATGACGGCCCACTGGTTGTCGTAGAGGCCGACCTCCTTGAACATGAAGTACAGCGGGTAGAGGAGCACCTCCTGCGGCAGCATGTTCGCGAGCAGGATCAGGACGACGATCCAGAGCCGGCCCCTCACGCGGCCGATGCCGAGGGCGAACGCGTTGAACATCGAGAGCACCACGGCGAAGACCGCGACGAGCCCCGAGATGAAGACGCTGTTCCAGAACTTCTCGGGGAAGTTCACTCGCTCCCAGAATGCGACGATGCCGTCGAAGTACAGCGAGGTCGGCAGTGTGAGCGGTCCGGAGGAGTTGTAGTCGGCCGGCGACTTGAACGAGTTGATGAGGATCATGAGGAACGGCACGGCGATGAAGAAGCCGAGCACGACCGCCACGGCGAGCACCACCCAGTCGCCCGGCTTGCGGCCCTTGCGCACGCCGGCGCTCCGGGTCGCCGGCCGCTTCGCCGGCCGAGCGGATGTCACGACGGTCTCGGCCGTTTCGTCGAGCACGGTGCTCATCGTTCCTCTTCCTGACGCTCGTAGCGGTTCTGCACGAGGATGAACGCGACGCTCACGGCGGCGATGACGATCGTGAGCGCGGTGGCGATCGTGGCGCCGTACCCGACCTGCTGCGACTGGAAGAACTCGCTGTAGGCGTAGTACGCGGGGACGATCGTCGCGGTGCCCGGCCCGCCGCCGGTGAGTGCGTAGACGGGCCCGAACACCTTGAGCGCGGCGATGGTGCAGGTGAGGGTCACCACGAAGATCTCGGGGCGGATGATGCCGACCGTGATCGCGCGGAAGCGCTGGTACCAGTTGGCACCGTCGAGCTCGGCGGCCTCGTACAGCTCGGGATCGACCCGCTGCAGGGCGGCCATGAAGATGACGATCGGGTAGCCGAGCTGCACCCAGACCATGATGACCATGATGCTCGGCAGCGCGGTGTCGGGGCTGCCGAGCCAGTTGTGCTGGAGCGCCCCCAGCCCGACCGCCTCGAGCACCTGGTTGAGCGCGCCGTTCTGCGGCCGGAGGATCCAGCCGATCACGATCGCTGCGATGACGGCGGGGAGGATCTGCGGCAGGTAGTAGGTGGCACGGAGGAAGCTCGCGAGCCGCGCGCCGAACTTCTTGCCGATGAGGTCGAAGAGCATCGCGGCGAGGAGTAGGCCGAGGAGGGTCGGCACGACGACCATTGCGACGATCATCGCGATCGAGTTGGCGAACGAGGTCCAGAAGACGGAATCGCCGGCCAGCTCGATCCAGTTGTCGAGGCCGATCCACTCGGGCGGGCGGATGCCGCGGTAGTCGGTGAACGTCAGGTACACGTTCCAGACGAGCGGTACGACGACGATGATCGTGAGCAGCGCGAGGCCGGGCACGAGGTAGAGCCAGTAGGCGTTGCGGCTCGAGCCGGGGATCAGGCTCGACGGCGGCCTCAACGCGGCGCGCGCGGCGCCGCCGGGCTTCGCTGCCTCCAGCGGGGCGGGGGCGATGGACATGATGGGACCTTCCGGTTGGACGGATGCCGCGGGCGCGGCGCACACTCCGGCCCGCGGCATCCGCGCGGCGTCAGCCGACGATGTCGTCGACGCCGGCCTGGTACTGCTCGCCGAGCTGCTGCTGCACCTCGGCGGGCGACTTCGTGCCGTTGACGAGCTCCTGCAGGCCCGCGTTCAGCTCGTCGTAGAACGTCGCGGTGGGCCAGTCGGGGTAGTACGCGATGCCGTCGCGCTCGGTCAGCGTGTTGAAGTTCGCGATGAGCTCGGCGCTCTTCTCGTCGGTGATGTCGGCCTCTTCGGCGGCCACGGGGACGCCGCCGTTGTTGCCGAGGATCGCCTGGATCTCGGGGCGCATCGTGATGTCGATGAACTCGTAGGCGAGCTCCTTGTTGGCTGCCCGCTCAGGGACGGCCCACATGTTCCCGGCCGATCCGGGCGAGAGCTCCGCCTCGGGGAACAGGAACGTGCCCCACTCGAAATCGGTGATCTCGTTCACGAAGCGGCCGTACCACCAGCTGCCGGAGAAGAAGATCGGGTAGTCGCCGCCGATGAACCCGACGCCGGCGTCTTCGGCCTTCAGGCCGCTGGCATCCGTCGAGAGGTACCCCTTGTCGGTCCAGTCCTTCACCGTCTCGGTGGCGAACGTGAGCTCTTCGCCCGTCCAGTCGACGGGGTTCTCGTAGAGCTGGTAGTCGTTCACGAACTGCCGGTCGGCCTTCGTGAGGGCGAGCTGGTACCAGAGCTGGCCGAGCGGGTATTCCGCGGCCGACTCGGCGAGCGGCGTGACGCCCTGCGCGGCGAAGGCCGCGAGCACGTCTTCGAACTCCGCGAGGGTGGTGGGCACCTCGAGGCCTGCGGCGGCGAATGCGTCCTTGTTGTAGTAGACCTCGACGAACTCGCCGTAGTTGGGCACGCCGAACCAGCTGCCCGATCCCATGACGCCGTTCTCGTCGTACTTCGCGGTGGTCTGCAGCGACGGCGCGAGCTGGTCGTCCCAGCCGTACTCCTCGACCGCGTCGTCGAGCGGGGTGAGCAGGCCCTGGCTCGAGAGCAGGCCCGCCGTCGCATTGCCCTTGTTGTACTCGAGCAGGTCGGGTGCCTCGTCGGAGTTGAGCACCTGGCTCGCGGTCGAGCGGATCTGCTCGAAGCTCTTCTCCTCGAACTCGACGGTCGCTCCGGTCTCCTCCTCGAAGATCTTGATCGCCTCGGCCCAGGCGATGCCCATGGCGCTGTCGGCGCCCTCGTAGTGCCAGAGGCGGAGGACGTTGTCATCGGTCTGGCTGGAGCCGCTGCATCCGGTGAGGACGAGCGCCGCGGCGGCGAGTGCCGCGGCGGCTCCGACGGTTCTGGTGTGCTTCATTGCATTCTCCTTGGTGGGGCCTCAGGGGTCGTTCGGGGTGGTGCGGCTGGATTATCGAAGCGCTTCGATGATGCGGGAATGGATAGGTGTTCCTCTCGTGGGGTGGCCGACCGGGCGGTCAGCGTGGGGCGTCTGGCTGGACGACCGAGCCGTGGTCGCGGTACTCGGGCGCGATGAGGTAGACGCCGGCCGCGGGTGCGGACTCGGACAGCATCTGCATCGCGAGGTCGACGGCGCGGTCGCACGAGGCCTGCGGCACGAGCGGGACGACGTCGAGCGGCGGGTGCATCGCGGTGGTGTCGAAGGTCGAGCCGACCGAGATCACGGCCACGTCGGCGGGTATGCCGAGGCCGCGCGCGGCGAGCTCGTCGAGCACGGCGTGGTGGGCCGCGTCGTCGCAGTGGAGCACGAGCGCGGTGACTCCGCGGTCGAGCAGCGCGCCGACCGCCGCGCGCACCGCGACGCCGCGGCTGCCGTTGCCGCCGGGCTCAGGAAGCTCCACGGCCGGGTCGAGTCCGCGTTCGCGGGCCCGTCGCTCGAACCCGGCGCGGATGCGCGGCGGGAAGTTCGATCGGAGGTAGGCCGACGGCGGATGGCCGAGGAGGCCGATCGAGCGGTGACCCGCGTCCGCCAGGCGATCGACGGCGAGCCCGGCCGCCGCCTCGAAGTCGAGGTCGACGCAGACGAGTCCGTCATGGTCGTCGGGCACCCCGACGAAGACCGACGGGATGCCGAGCTGCCGGGCGACACCGACCCGCTCGTCGTCGGGTGCCACGTCGAGCACGAGGACGGCGTCGCAGAGGCCGCTCGTGGCGACCCGGCGCATGCCGGCCGAGGCCTCCTCCTCGGTGAGCAGCAGCACGTCGTAGTCGTGGCGCCGCGCGGCGATCGAGGTCGCGAGCACGAAGGCCATGTGGGCGGGCGCATAGGTGTCGGCGCGGAACGGCTCGGTGAGCGCGAAGATGTTCGTGCGACGGCCGGCGAGCATGCGGGCGCCGGCGTTGGGGCGGTAGTCGAGCTCTCGCACGGCGCGTTCGATGCGCTGCCGGGTCTCGGCGGAGATCGTGCGCTTGCCGCTCAGGGCGTACGACACGGTGCTGATCGACACGCCGGCGGCCTTCGCCACCTCGTGAATCTTCGCCATGCCGGACTCCATCGTCTAAACGTTTCGATTGATCGTTCGTCGGGCACTGTACGCACATCGAGCGGGGGCGCGCAAGCAGTTTGTGGAATTTGAGAACAAATGGCCGGCGGCCGCTCTCCGCTTGCGAACGGTGACCGCGACGTTTATGTTGGAACTCGCAACAAATCACCGACGACGCTGAGAGGCGGATCCCCATGGCCAGCGCGCCAACCCGCGACGACAAGTTCTCCTTCGGCCTCTGGACCGTTGGCTACAACGGCACCGACCCGTTCGGCGGCCCCACGAGGCATCCGCTCGATGTCGTGCACGTCGTCGAGAAGCTCGACGAGCTCGGCGCCTACGGCCTCACGTTCCACGACGACGACCTGTTCGCGTTCGGTTCGACGGATGCCGAGCGCCAGACCCAGATCGACCGCCTCAAGGGCGCGCTCGAGGCCACCGGCATCATCGTGCCGATGGTGACGACGAACCTCTTCAGCGCCCCCGTCTTCAAAGACGGCGGCTTCACCTCGAACGACCGCCAGGTGCGCCGCTTCGCGCTCCGCAAGGTGCTGCGCAACATCGACCTCGCCGCCGAGCTCGGCGCGAAGACGTTCGTGATGTGGGGCGGGCGAGAGGGCGCCGAGTACGACGCGGCGAAAGACATCCGCAGCGCCCTTGAGCGCTACCGCGAGGCGGTCAACCTGCTCGGCGACTACGTCACCGACAAGGGCTACGACCTGCGCTTCGCGATCGAGCCCAAGCCGAACGAGCCCCGTGGCGACATCCTGCTGCCCACGCTCGGGCACGCGCTCGCCTTCATCGAGACCCTCGAGCGCCCAGAGCTCGTCGGCATCAACCCCGAGGTCGGGCACGAGCAGATGGCGGGCCTCAACTTCGCCGCCGGCATCGCCCAGGCGCTCTACCAGGGCAAGCTGTTCCACATCGACCTCAACGGCCAGCGCGGCATCAAGTACGACCAGGACCTCGTGTTCGGCCACGGCGACCTCTACAACGCGTTCGCCCTCGTCGACCTGCTCGAGAACGGCAGCCCCCAGGGCGGCCCGACGTACGAGGGCCCGCGCCACTTCGACTACAAGCCCTCGCGCACTGAAGACGAGACCGGCGTGTGGGACTCGGCCAAGGCGAACATGGCGAACTACCTGATCCTCAAGGAGCGGGCGGCGGCATTCCGCGCAGACCCCGAGGTGCAGGAGGCGCTCGAGTCCGCGAAGGTGAACGAGCTCGGGCAGCCGACGCTCAACGAGGGCGAGAGCTACGACGACCTGCTCGCCGACCGCTCGGCGTTCGAGGACTTCGACGCCGACTCGTACCTGGGCGGCCACGGCTTCGGCTTCGTGCGCCTGCAGCAGCTCGCGACCGGGCACCTCCTCGGCGCTCGCAGTTAGCCGCATGACGCTCGTCGCCGGCGTCGACTCGTCGACGCAGTCCTGCAAGGTCGTGATCCGGGATGCCGCGACCGGAGCGCTCGTACGCTCCGGCCGCGCTGCCCACCCCGACGGCACCGAGGTCGACCCCGCCGCCTGGTGGGGAGCGCTGCTCTCGGCGCTCGCCGACGCGGGCGGGCTCGACGGGGTGGCGGCGATCTCGGTCGCCGGTCAGCAGCACGGCATGGTCGTGCTCGACGCCGAGGGTCGGGTCATCCGCGATGCCCTGCTCTGGAACGACACGCGTTCGGCGCAGGCGGCGCGCGACCTGATCGACGAGGTGGGCGCGGCCGAGTACGCGCGGCGCACTGGCGTGGTGCCGGTCGCGTCGTTCACGGCGACCAAGCTTCGGTGGCTGCGCGATGTCGAGCCGGATGCCGCCACGCGCGTCGCGGCGGTCGCCCTGCCGCACGACTGGCTCACGTGGCGGCTGCGCGGGTACGGCCCGGCGGGCGAGTCGCTGCTCGGCCCCGCGCTCGACGAGCTCACGACCGACCGCTCCGACGCGAGCGGCACGGCGTACTGGGGCGCGAGGGGCTACGACCGCGAGCTCCTCGTGCGCGCGCTCGGCCACGATGCGGTGCTGCCGCGGGTGCTCGAGCCCGGCGAGGCGGCGGGTCGCACGCCCGACGGCATCGTCGTGGGCCCCGGTGCGGGCGACAATGCGGGGGCGGCGCTCGGCCTCGATGCGGCATCCGGCGACGTCGTCGTCTCGATCGGCACGAGCGGCACGGTCTTCGCCGTGACGGATGCCCCCACCGCCGATGCCTCAGGCACGGTCGCGGGCTTCGCCGATGCCACGGGCCGCTACCTCCCGCTCATCGCGACGCTCAACGCCGCACGCGTGCTCGACGCGACCGCGGGCCTGCTCGGCGTCGACCACGCCGAGCTCGGCCGGCTCGCGCTCGAGGCCGAGCCCGGGGCATCCGGTGCCGTGCTCGTGCCGTACTTCGAGGGCGAGCGCACCCCGAACCTGCCCGACGCGACCGCCTCGTTCACCGGACTCACGCTCGCGAACACCACGCGACCCTCGATCGCCCGCGCGGCAATCGAGGGGATGCTGTGCGGCCTCGCCGACGGGCTCGATGCCGTGCGCGGCCAGGGCGTCGCGGCGCGGCGCCTGCTGCTCATCGGCGGGGCGGCGCTGAATCCGGCGGTGCAGGCCGTCGCGGCGCAGGTGTTCGACGTGCCCGTCACCGTGCCCGCGCCCGGCGAGTACGTCGCCGACGGCGCCGCGCGCCAGGCCGCGTGGGTACTCAGCGGCGAGCGGCCGACGTGGCCCGTCGACGCCGGGGCGCCGCTGGACGTCGACACCCGCCCGGAGATCCGCCGACAATACGCCGAGCGCGCGCGGGGTGCCTCCGCCTGAGACACCGCGGTTTCCGCGGTGTTCGCAATCAGGTGCGGAGGTGTGTCGCGGTCCACAGCAGCGGGCGAACTCGGCGACACGCCGGCGCGGTCCTGAATTGCTGACGGGGGCGGTGGCGGCAGGACCGCGGCCGGCGCACGACGAGCGCCGGCGAACCGCCGCGATCTCAGGGGCGTGGTGCACACTGGGAAGGTGATCGCGGACCAGGCACTCAGCTGGCGCCCGCGGCATCCGACCGATCTTCGACAGACGCTCTCGATGCTGCGGCGCGGACCGGGCGACCCGACGTTCCACGTCGACGCCGCCGGCGCGATCTGGCGCACGACGCTCACCGTCGAGGGCGCGGCCACCCTGCGGTTCGAGCATCGCTCGGCCGACGAGCTGCGCTGCAGCGGGTGGGGCCCGGGCGCGGCAACCGCTGTCGCGCAGGCGCCCGAGACGGCGGGCGAGCTCGATGACGCATCGCGATTCGAGCCCGGCCTGCAGCTGCTCGACGAGGCCCACCGCCGCAATCCCGGCCTGCGCATCCCGCGCACGGCGCGCGTGTTCGAGGCGCTCGTGCCCGCGATTCTCGAGCAGAAGGTCATCTCGCTGCAGGCGCACGCGTCGTGGCGGCACCTCGTGCGCGGGTTCGGCGCCCCGGCACCGGGGCCGACACCCGTGCCGATGCACGTGGTGCCGTCGCCCGACGGCTGGGCGTCGATCCCCACGTGGGAGTGGCACAAGTCAGGGGTCGATCCGCGGCGGGCGCGCACCATCGTGAACGCGGCCCGCTTCGCGCCGCGCCTCGAAGAAGCGGTCGGCATGAGCCCGACGGATGCCGCGGCTCGCCTCACCCTCATGCCCGGCGTCGGCGCCTGGACGGCGGCCGAGGTGGCGCAGCGCGCGCTCGGCGACGCCGACGCCCTCTCGGTCGGCGACTACCACCTCTCGAATTACGTCGGCCATGCCCTCGCCGGTCGAGACATGACCGACGACGAGATGCTCGAGACCCTCGCACCCTGGGCGGGGCACCGGTACCGGGTCGTGCGGCTGCTCGAGGCAGCCGGTGCCAAGGGTCGACCACGCCGTGGTCCTCGCATGTCGTTCGTCGACCATCGCGCGATCTGAGCGGGGTCCGCTCACGCCATTCCGTAACGTCGGCTGCGCGCCGTGACGCGAGTGGGATACTGTGGCCCGATCCATTGCGATCGCACAGCGAATCCATGAGATTGGTCGGTAGCGTCGCCGAGACGCGGCAGACGGCCGCCCCGAACCCCGAAGGAACCCATGTCGCAGTCCTCTCCCGCACGCCCCGCCATCAACCTGGCCCTCATCGGGCTCTGGGTCGTCACGGCCGTGGTCCTCGCCGTCGGCATCTGGCTCCTGCTGTCCTCCAACGGGCGCCAGGTCGAGCTCTACACCGGCCAGTCCGACGACTACGCGGCCTACCTCTCGGCTCAGGGCGGCACGACGCTCGGCGGGCTCCTCATCGGCGTCGGCGCGCTCGGCCTCCTCCTGTCGCTCGCGACGCAGGCCGTCATCAGCGCCGCCGCCCACCGCAACGCCGCCGTGCCGGCCGCGTACCACTTCGTCGACACCGACGAGTACGGCGATGACTTCGCCGACGAGTCGGTCGAGGTGCCCGCGCGAGCGGATGCCACGGCCGCCGTGCCGGCCGCGTCCGCCGCGCCGGTCGTGACTGAGGCGCCCGTTGCCGAAGCCCCCGCAAGCGAGCCCGTCGCGGCCCCGGCCGTCGACGGCGAGCCCGACGAGAAGTCGGCCCCCTCGAAGTAACAGCCCCGCGCTGACCGCGGCCGCGGTGCTCGCCATATCGGTGCGCACCGCGGCCGTTGTCGTCGGGGCGAGCGCCGAACCGCTGCGTCAGACCGCGCGGCGCCCGCGCCCCGCATCGTGCGCATGGCCCCACTCGACGAGCGGCTGCAGCAGTTCGATGAGCTGGAGTCCCTCGGTGCTCGGCGTGTAGGTGATCGTCACGGGCGTCGTGGCGCGCACGTGCCGCTCGATCACGCCCTCGTCTTCGAGCTCCTTGAGTCGTGCGGCGAGCAGGCGGTCGGAGATGCCCGTCACGGCGGCCCGGTACTCCGAGAAGCGCCGGGCACCGCGCACCCCGGCCAGCAGGATCGCCGCATTCCACTTGCGCCCCGCGAACTCGACGGTCGACTGGAACCGACGGCACGCGGCCTCATCGATGTGCCCGAGCTCGAGCAGCCGGGCGCGGTGCCGCTCGAGGTCGTCGGGCTGGTATTCACTCACCATGAGTAAGTAGCTTACCCGACACCGGCGTTCGCGGCATCCGTGCGTCACGATGGAGGCAACCCCCAACGAGCGATCGGAGCAGGATGTACTACGGCCACGAGCTGCAGTTCGGCACCTTCATCACGCCGAGGAACGACCCGCCGCAGGCGGCCGTGCGCCTGGCCGAACTCTCCGAGGCATCCGGCTACGACCTCGTGACGTTCCAGGACCACCCGTACCAGCCGGCGTTCCACGACACGCAGACGCTGCTCACGTGGGTCGCGGCGCGCACCGAGCGCATCCACCTCTCGGCGAACGTCGCGAACCTGCCGCTGCGGCCGCCGGCCGTGCTCGCACGTGCGGCCGCGAGCCTCGACCTGCTCTCGGGCGGCCGGTTCGAGCTCGGACTCGGAGCCGGCGGCTTCTGGGACGCGATCGACGCGATGGGCGGGCGGCGCCTCACTCCGGGCCAGGCGGTCGACGCGCTCTCAGAGGCCATCGACATCATTCGCGGCATCTGGAACCAGGGGGAGCGGGCGCGGTTCGAGGTCGACGGCGAGTACTACCGGGTCAGCGGCGCGAAGCGCGGGCCGGCGCCGGCGCACAACATCCCCATCTGGCTGGGGGCCTACAAGCCTCGCATGCTTCGGCTCACGGGCCGCAAGGCCGACGGGTGGCTGCCGTCGCTCGGATACATGAAGCCGGGCCAGTTCGCCGAGTCGAACGCGACGATCGATGAGGCCGCCGTTGCCGCCGGTCGCGACCCGCGCGAGATCCGGCGCATCGTGAACATCGGCGGGCGGTTCTCGGCGGGAGGCGGAGGCGGCGGATTCCTCGACGGCCCCGCCGCGCAGTGGGTCGAGCAGCTACTGCCGTACGTGCTCGACGACGGCGTCGGCACGTTCATCCTCGCGAGCGACGACCCAGGCACGATCCAGCACTTCGCCGAGGAGGTCGCGCCGGCCCTTCGTGAGGCGGTCGCCGGCGAGCTCAGGGGCACGGATGCCGCGGCATCCGCCGTACTGACCTACGCGGCGCCCGTTCGCAACACCGCGGTGCGGGCGAAGCGCCGCGACGGCATCGACTACGACGGGGTGCCCGCCGCACTCGCCACGGACGCGATCGAGCCGGGCGACGCCGGCTACGCGCGCGTGAAGTCGACCTACCTGCGGGGCGGTTGCCCCTGGGCTCGTGCTGCGGCCGGGAGACCCGGCCGAGGTCGCCGAGGCGGTCGCGTTCGCCCGTGCGCACCCCGGCTTGCCACTCGGCGTGCGCAGCGGCGGCCACGGCATCAGCGGCCGCTCGACGAACGACGGCGGCCTCGTGATCGACTTGTCGCGGCTGAACGCGATGCGCGTGCTCGACGAGCACCGCCGGCTCGTGCGCATCGAGGCCGGCGCGCGCTGGAAGGACGTCGCCGCGTTCCTCGCGCCGCACGGCTGGGCGCTCTCGTCGGGCGACTACGGCGGCGTCGGGGTCGGCGGCCTCGCGACGGCGGGTGGTGTCGGCTGGCTCGTGCGCGAGCACGGCCTGACGATCGACCATGTGCGCGCCGTCGAGCTCGTGCTGGCCGACGGCAGCATCGTGCGAGCGGATGCCACGGAGCATCCGGAGCTCTTCTGGGCCGTCCGCGGCGCCGGCGCCAACGTCGGCATCGTGACGGCGTTCGAGTTCGAGGTCGACGAGGTCGGTGACGTCGGATTCGCGCAGCTCGCCTTCGACGCGAGCGACACCGCCGGGTTCCTGCAGGCCTGGGGCGACTGGGTGGTCGATGCGCCGCGGGACCTCACGAGCTTCCTGATCCTCGGCGGCTCGCGGCCGGGTGAGCCGCCGGTCGCGCAGGTGATGGCGGTCATCGACTCGGATGACCCCGAGACGGTACTCGCACGACTGCAGCCGCTCGCCGAGGCGGCGCCGCTCGTCGCGCAGGACGTGCGCCTCATGAGCTACCGGGCGGTCATGGCGAACTCGGATGACGCGACCCACGCGGGCGATGGCGAGCCGACGTCGCGGTCAGGACTCATCGGTCGCATCACGCCCGAGTTCGCCCGCGACGCCGTGCGCTTCCTCGAGAGCGGCGCGACCTACTTCTTCCAGCTGCGCGCCATCGGCGGGGCGGTGCACGACGTGCGGGCGGATGCCACGGCCTTCGCCCACCGCGACGCGGAGTTCTCGGTGGTGGCGTTCGGCGCGAGCCGCCTGCGCACGAGTGCCCGCTGGGACGAGCTCATCGCCCCGCACACCGACGGCGCGTACCTGAGCTTCGACACCGAGCAGGGACCGGCGCAACTCGCCGCAGCGTTCCCGACGGCGACGCTCGAGCGGCTGCGCGCACTCAAGGCGGAGGTCGATCCCGGCAACCTGTTCCGCGACAACGCGAACATCGCGCCCGCGTAGCGCTCGCGTTTCGGCCCTGATCTCCGTTCGCCCCGCGGCCTACTGGTCAGTAGCGCACGGAATCGGGGTCGCTTTGCACGCACTACTGACCAGGTGAGGGCTGGCGCGGGTGAACAGGCGATGAGTTCCGCGTCTGCCGGGTATCGAAATCGCACGCGCACGCGTTGCATCGGGCATGACGAACCTCGCCCCCACCCACATCGGAATCATCGGCGCCGGCAACATCGGCGGCACGCTCGCACGGCAGCTCGTGGCGCTCGGTCACCAGGTGACGATCAGCAACTCGCGCGGCCCCGAAACGCTCGAGAGCCTCGTGGCCGAGCTCGGCCCGAACGCGACGGCCGGCACGCCGGAGGAGGCCGCCGAGGCGGGCGAGTTCGTCATCGTGTCGGTGCCCTTCGGCGCCTACCGCGACATCCCGGTCGCACCGCTCGCCGGCAAGGTCGTGATCGACACGAACAACTACTACTGGGAGCGCGACGGCCACGTCGCGGAGCTCGACGCGGGCCACGCGACGGTCTCAGGACTCCTGCAGGCGCACCTCCCCGAGTCGAAGGTCGCGAAGGGGTTCAACCACATCGCGGCGCCGGCGATCCTCACGGACGGCGCGCCCGCGGGCACGCCGAACCGCCGCGCGCTCGCCACGGCGAGCGACTTCGACGAGGCCAGTGCCCTCGTCTCGGCACTCTACGGCGACCTGGGCTTCGACGCGGTGAACATCGGGCCGCTGTCGGAGAGCTGGCGCGTCGAGCGCGACCAGCCCGCGTACGTCGTGGCGCAGACTCGACCCGAGCTCGAGGCGAACCTCGCGCGGGCCGAGCGCTCCGCTGCAGCCGCGTAGCGGCCAGCCGCAGCCGCAGCCGCAGCTACTCGAGCCACTCCGTCACGAACGTCGCGTTCGCGTGGATGTTCGTCGACACGAACGGCTCGGGACCGACGACCTCGAACTTGTGCGGCGTCAGTGCCGGCACCACGAGGATCTGGCCGCCGACCGCCTCGAGTCGCTCGTCGGCGACCGTGAAGATCGCGCGACCGTGGCGCACGACGAAGGTCTCGGAGTACGGATGCCGGTGCAGTCGCGGCCCCGCGCCCGTGCGCGATTCGTACTCGAGGATGATCGAGACGTCGGAGCCGATCTCGACGCCCTCGATGTTCTCGTTCCAGTCGACGTCGTCGCCGACCACCCCGGCGCGTTCATGCATCAAGACCATGTCGAAGCATCCTCCTCGTCGCGAACGCGGCAACGGTACCGCGCGACACGCGATGTGTCCACGGGGCGGCTCGGCGTTCGGCTCAGACCCCGGCGTCGAGCACGCCGTCGAGCACCGGGTGCAGGTGGCGAGTCGTGAGCACGGTCGCGGCGTGGCGGGCTCCGGCCGCGAGCGCGTCGGGCAGCGCCGCGCCGCCGAGGTGCGCGTCGAGCACGCCCGCCATGAACGCGTCGCCCGCGCCGTTCGTGTCGAGCACCTCGACGGGCTCGGCGGCGACCTCGACGCGCAGCATCCGCTCATCGATCGCGATCGCGCCGCGCTCGCCGAGAGTGCAGACGACGACGGATGCCCCGCCGTGCACGCACTCCTCCATGAAGGGCCACGGGTCGGCGCCGATGCGGTCGGCGTTCATGAAGATCCAGTCGGCCGCCTCGATGAACGGGCGGTGGAACTCGGCGCTCCCGTCGTAGTCGTGGATGTCGGTCCAGATGGGCCGCCCGACGGCGCGCGCCGCGGGGATGAGCCCGCGCGAACGCTCCGACAGGTCGAGCACGATCGCCGGGGCATCCGCCATCGCCTGCGACAGCTCGGGTGACGGCGGCGTGCCCGGGTCGGCGGCGGTCGAGAGGTACAGCGAGACGCGCTCGCCGGCCCGCGTCATGAGGTTCAGGTGGCGCTCGGTGCGGTCGGTGGGCGACTCGGAGAGGTCGATTCCGGATGCCTCGAGCGCGCGCCGCACGAGACGGCCGTCGGCGTCGTCGCCGAGCAGCGTGTGCAGCAGCACCGGTCGCCCCAGGCCGGCGAGCCCGAGTGCCTTGCCCGCGGAGGTGCCGCCGATCGTGTCGTAGTCGTCGAGCGCGAACTGCATATGCGGCACCGGCTCGGGGAGCCGGTCGAGGTAGATGATGCGGTTCCAGGTCGCCGGGCCGGAGATGACGATGTGCGAGGTCATGGTTCGCCAGCGTAGCGGCGACCGGCGACGACCGTTCCGGGTGGGCACTGATGCCGAGGCATCCATCACCGAGGAGACTGAGGGTGAGGAAAACTCAGGAAAGGGGTGCGCCATGTCGGTGACCATCGGCGGCGTCGACCTGTACATGGGGCCCACCTCGGTCGGCGGGCCCGACGACCTCGACCAGGCGATCCGCGACTTCATCGACGAGGCCGAGCACAGCCTCGCGATCGCGGTGCAGGAGATCGACTCCCGGGCGATCGCGAAGTCGATACTCGCGGCGAAGCTGCGCGGTGTGCGGGTGCGCGTCATCCTTGAGGGCGACTACCTCACCGAGGAGAAGGCGCTCGTCGACCCGTGGACGAGCCTCGGCGCACACGAGGAGAACCGCATCATCCAGGGCGCGCTGCTGAAGGCGAGGGTCGACGTCATCGCCGACCTGAATCCCAAGATCTTCCACCAGAAGTTCATCGTGCGCGACTCGGGCAAGCCGGGCGCCGCAGTGCTCACCGGGTCGACCAACTTCACGCTCACCGACACCGGCACCAACGCGACCACGGGCATCGGCGCGGGCCAGAACCTCAACCACGTCGTCGTGCTGCACGGCCAGCGCGCCGCCACCGAGTACCTGCGTGAGTTCGAGCGCATGCGCTCGGGCACCTTCGGCGACCTGCACGAGCGCGTCGAGCCGAAGCCGAAGGAGTTCGGCCTGCCAGAGGTGCGCGTGAAGCCGCTGTTCGCTCCGCGCCATGGCCCCGAGATGGAGATCATGAAGCAGATGCTGAAGGCGAAGGAGTCGATCGACTTCGCGATGTTCACGTTCGCCCAGTCATCCGGCATCGACGACACGATGATCCGCCTGCGCCCGCTCGTGCAGCGCATCCGCGGCGTGCTCGACCGCGACCAGGGCGCCGCGAAGTGGGCCGCCACCACCGACCTCGGCAACGGCGACGTCGAGCTCTTCGCCAACAAGCGCAACACCGGGGTGCGCAAGCTCCACCACAAGCTCATGGTGGTCGACGAGCGACTGCTCATCGTCGGCAGCTTCAACTACACCGCACCCGCGAACACCCTCAACGACGAGAACATCATCGTCATCGGCGACCTCGAGGAACCGGCCGGCAGCCCGGCGGATGTCGCGCAGCGGGCGCTCGCCGCCTACGCCCTCACCGAGATCGACCGCATCATCGCCGACCTCGCGTCGCCCGTGCCGGCTTGACCGCTGCGCCGCCCGTCGGAGTACGCTGAGCGCCTGTGCGCCCGCACGCCCCCGCCGAGCAGAAAGTCGCGCCGTGCCCCGTTTCGATGCCCCCGCCGCCGAAGTCCGCGAGTATCGACCGGAGGTGGCCGAGCCGGCCGACTTCGACGCGTTCTGGCGCTCGACCCTCGCCGAGTCCCGCGCGCTCGCCGCAGCCCCGCGGCTGACCCGGGTCGAGTCGCCGCTGACCTCGGTCGAGGTCTACGATGTCGAGTTCAGCGGGTTCGCCGGCGACCCCGTGCGGGGCTGGTTCATGGTGCCGGTCGGCACCGACGGGCCGTTGCCGACGATCGTGGAGTTCATCGGGTACGGCGGCGGGCGGGGCCTCCCGCACGAGCGGCTCCCGTGGGTGTCATCCGGCTACGCGTACTTCCTCATGGACACGCGCGGCCAGGGCAGCGCCTGGGGCACGGGCGGCGGCACGCCCGACCCCCACGGCACCGGCCCGTCGTTCCCGGGCTTCATGACGCGCGGCATCGAGCACCACGACGGCTACTACTACCGCCGGGTCTTCACCGACGCGGCGCTCGCGATCGACGCCCTGCGCTCGCTCGACCGGGTCGACGCCGACCGGGTCGCGGTGTGCGGCGGCAGCCAGGGCGGCGGCATCGCGATCGCCGCGGCCGGGCTCTCCAAGGGGCTCGTCGGGGTGATGCCCGACGTGCCGTTCCTCTGCAACTTCGAGCGAGCGGTCGGCATGACCGATCGCGACCCGTACTTCGAGATCGTGCGCTACCTGTCGGTGCACCGGGATGCCGCGGAGCGCGTGTTCGAGACGCTGTCGTACTTCGACGGGGTGAACTTCGCGAAGCGCGCCGTGGCGCCGGCCTTCTTCTCCGTCGCCATGATGGACCCGGTGTGCCCGCCGTCGACGGTCTACGCGGCGCGCAATCACTGGGGCGCATCCGCTGACATCGTCGAATACGCGTTCAACGAGCACGAGGGGGGCGCCGGCGTGCACTGGCCGCAGCAGGCGGCGTGGCTAGCCGAGCGGCTCGTGCCGCAGGCCGCCTGAGCGCTGAGCGCACGCGCTTCCGCAGGATGAGCGACCGCTCGGCCCCTCTGGGAGGTCATCGCGGCGCTCATCCTGCGGAACCGAGGCGGCT
Organism: Agromyces ramosus; assembly: GCF_030817175.1. Lineage (NCBI taxonomy): Bacteria > Bacillati > Actinomycetota > Actinomycetes > Micrococcales > Microbacteriaceae > Agromyces > Agromyces ramosus. The sequence continues at coordinate 1,816,744 of NZ_JAUSYY010000001.1, forward strand.
CAGCGCGCCTCGCGCACCAGGTAGGCCTCGAGGCGGTCGAAGCCGCCCACCCAGGCCATCGTCTCGAAGAAGTCGCGCACCTCGGGCGTCGGGAAGCCGGTCTGCTCGACCGTGACGAGGGTGCCGCCGTCGTTGGCCTCGAACGTGATGACGACGTGGGTCGTCATCGTGTTGCCGTCGGGCTCGCTGCCGATCGACTCGCTGACGAGCCGGTGCGGGCGGTCGATCTCGAGGAACGTCTGCTCCTCGCGGAAGAGCGTCTCGCGGTTCGGCCCCCACACGGCGAGCTGCTTGCCGCCGACCCGCAGATCGACCTCGATCTCGACGATGCCGGGCTCCTCGTCGAGGATCGAGAACCAGATCTTCTGCTTCTCGGCATCGGTGTAGGCGTCGAAGACCTCTTCGGGGGTGGCGGGCAACTGCCGCGTCAGCCGCAGTCCGATGGTCTCGTTCGTGTCGGTGTCGCTCATGATTCGGTGCCTTTCTTGAGAGTGAAGTAGGCCTCGAGACCGTCGAGCCGACGCTCCCAGAGCCGTTGATAGAAGGTGATCCATGCCATCGCGTCGTCCAAACGCTCGGTACCGAGCTGGACCTGCCGCACACGGCCGACCTTCTCGGTGGTGACGAGGCCGGCGGCCTCGAGCACGTCGACGTGCTTGCGGATGCCGGTGAGCGTCATGCCCGACGGCTCCGCGAGCTCGGTGATCGTCGCCGGCCCGTCGCCGAGCCGGGTCAGGATGCCGCGACGCGTCTCATCGGAGAGGGCCGCGAACGCCCGATCGAGTGCTTGTTGCTGAACCATGTGGTTCAGTGTATGACACTGAACCGAAAAGTTCAATAACCTCGTGCCCGAATTCGCGCGGCCATCGCAGTTCGGCAGTGCCGCATGAATAGACTTCGCGGATGGTGAGCACATGGAACGAGCGGGCCGCGCGGTATCTGCTCGCCACGACGATCTGTCCGCGGTGCGATGCCGAACTCGGCATCGCGTTGGTCTGCCCCGTGTGCGCAGCCGACTTGCGCGGGCCGGCCGGCGCGCTCGTGTGGCGCGCCTCGCAGCGGGCAGCCGACGCAGTGCTCGAGCGCGAGCGCGTGATCGCGGCGCTGCCGACGGCGGTCGCCGTGGCGAGTGCGCAGGCGGGCTCCGCTGCGGCGACGAGCGTGGCTCCCGCCGCCTCGTCGCCGGCATCCACCACGGCGGCGGTGCACGCGGATGCCGCATCCGACGCCACCTCTCAGGTCAGCGTGCAGTCGGTGCTCGCGGTCGCGGGTGCCGCGCTCTTCGCGATCGCCGCGATCGTGTTCACGTTCCTCAACCCCGACATCGACTTCGGCACGCGCACGACGGTGATCGCGGTCGTGACCGCGCTGTTCCTCGGTGGCGCGTGGATGCTGCGCCGGCGCGGCGTGCGGTTCTCGGCCGAGGCGATCGGCGCGCTCGGCATGGTGTTCCTCGCCCTCGATGTCTGGGCCCTTTCGGAGGCGGCGCCGGCCGCGGTGAGCGGCTGGGTCGTCGCGGCGGCCGGCACGCTCCTCGCCTCGCTCGCGATGCTGGCCGTCGCATGGGCGGCGCGCATCCGCACCTGGCTCTGGGCCTCGCTCGTCGGACTCGCGGTCGTTCCCGCGTTCCTCGGCTACGCGGGTGACGCGTGGGGTGCCATCTGGGGGCACGTCGGCGTCGCCGCGGTCGCGTTGGCCGGGCATGAGGTGGTGCGCCGCGCCACCGGCCGCTTCGAGAGCGACCTTCGCGCCGATCGCGTGACGCTCGCCGTGCTGCAGGTGCTGGCGACCGTCGTGGTGCTCGGGCAGCTGCTGTTCCTGCAGGTCACCGGTGCGTGGTCGTCGAACTCGGGCGAAGTGCTCGCGCGCGTCGCGATCCTCATCGTGCTCGCGGCGCTCGCCACCCTGTCGACGCGCAACGGGATGCCGCGGTTCTGGAGCTTCAGCGCCGGCGCCCTCGGCGTGACCGCGCTCGCGGTGCTTCCGCTCGCGTCGCCTGCCCTCGACCCGGCCTGGCTCGCCACCCTCCTGCCGCTCATGGCGGCGATCGGCGTCGCCGCGACCGGACTCGTCGGCGCTCGCGGCCTGCTGCGCGCCCGGCCGGTGCAGGCCGGCGCGCTCGTCGTCGCACTCGGCGTCACGCTGCCCGCCGTGATGATCGCGCTCGGCACACTCCTCGGCATCCTGATGGAGTTCGTCGCCGTCACCGCTCTCGCTGCACGCAACCTCGACGCCGAGCAGAGCGCGTTCAACCTCCCCATCGAGGCGGAACTCGCCGGCGTGCTCGGGCTGTTCGCCGCCGCGCTCGGTCTCGCGGCGCTCGCCGCAGCGACCCGTCGAGTGTCGTCGCCCGAGACACGAGGCGGCTTCCCCGTCGGTGTGCTCGGACTCGCGCTCTGGGTGAGCGCACTGGGCGCACTCGCCGCGATCGGGTGGAGCGGCATCGTGCCGCTCGCGCAGACGGGGATCGGCATCGCGGCAGCGCTGGCCGCGGGCGCCGCGGTGCTCGTGCCGTCGTCGCGCTTCACCCGGGCGCGCGGGAGCATCCGTGCCCCTTTCATCGTGTTCGCGCACGTCGCCCTCGTCGAGACCGCCTTCATCAGCTGGACGGATGCCGCGATCACCGTGCCGGTCGGTGCCGTGATCGTCGCCGCGGTGCTCGCGCTCGCGGCCACGGCACCAGCGGCCGCCCGCGCCGTCTACGTGGCCGCCGCCTACGCGTACGCCCTCGTGCTGTTCGCGACGGCGCTCGACCGCACGACGATCCTCGACACGATCGCGGTGCTCTGCCTCACGACCACGCTCGCGGCGCTGATCGCGCTCGCCGCGACGCTCGTTCGGCAGGTGAGCGCGCGTGCCTGGTACGCGATCCTCATCGTGACGGCCGTGCCGTTCCTGATCGGCATCGCCTCGGTGCTCAGCGAGCGCAGCGGCTGGACGGCGCTCTCGACCGGCGTCATCTTCCTGCTCGCCCTCGCGCTCGTGCTCACCCGACGGCCGGGACTGAACCGGCTCGTGCGCTCGGCCGCCGCCGCGCTGCTCGTGCCGGCGCTCGCCGTGGTCGTCGTGTGCCTCGGCGCGGAGCTCCTCGACGTGAGCGGCTCGCCGGTCGTGCTCCCGATCATCGCCGTGATCGTCGCGGTCGTGCTGCCATCGACGAAGCTCATCGAGGCGGCGTTGCTCGCTCGGGGACTGGGCACCGGCGACGCGGCATCCGTGCGCCTCTGGGTCGAGATCTCGTCGCTCGTGACGGCCGCCATCGCGGTCGTGCTCGCGCTCGTGCGTGACGCCGCCGGCCTCGGCACGGCGATCGCGGTGCTCGTCATCCTCGGCCTCGGCGCCGCAGCGACGAGCGTCTTCGCCGGTCGCCGCTACGGCTGGCCGCTCGCAGGCGCGACCTGGACCGGCGCGCTCTGGTGCGTGTGGGCGATGCTCGGGATCGAGGTCGTCGAGCCGTACACCCTGCCGCCCGCGCTCGGCGCGGCCGTGGTGGCGGCGATCCTCGTCGCGCGCGGTGGCCGCGGCGTGGCGCTCTTCACGAGCGGCCTCGCGTGCGCCATCGTGCCGTCGCTCGTGCTCCTCGCCGCCTGGGGGCCGGGCGACGTGGTGGCGTGGCGTACGACGGCGCTGCTCGCGGCATCCGCGGTGCTGCTCGCGCTCGGCTGGCTGCTCACCCGGCGCGGCCGCGACACGGGCACGAGCACGGGCATCCGAATGCTCCGCGCGCCGCTGCTCGCGGGCGCCCTCGTCGCGGCATCCGCCGGTCCCATCCAAGCGGTGCGCTACGGCCTCGAGCGCGACCCGCTCGCGCTCGCCGACCCCGATCTCGTGATACTCCCCGTGCTCGGCCTCACGCTCGTGAGCGTCGTGCTCGCTGGCGTCGCGGCGTCGTTGCTTCGCCGTGGCGCACGGGACGCCGCCGAGCCTTCGACGCTCGATCGGTGGCTCCTCGGCTCCCGGTGGCTGTACGCCCCGGCGCTGGTCTTCCTCGTGGTCGGCCCGATCGCCGCGATCCGCCGGGACTGGTTCGCGATCTGGACGCTCTGGGCCCTCATGGCGCTGCTCCTCGCGCTCGCACTCGCGATGGTGGCTCGCGCGCGCAGCACGAAGCCGGTGCTGCCGCCGTTCTGGTTCATCTACGCGCTCGCGTGGGTGACCGGCGTCGCGGGGTGGAGTGAGCGCGACCTTCGCGTCGAGGTGTTCTCGTTGCCGCTCGGCCTCGCGGTGCTCGCCGCCGGCATCATCGCGCTGCGCCCGGGCTCGCTGCCGACGCGGGCGACGCTCAACTCGTGGCCAATCGGGTTCCGCGGCTCGTGGCGGCTACTCGCACCGGGCATCGTGCTCACGTTCCTGCCGTCGGTGCTCGCGACGGGAACCGACCCCCAGCTCTACCGGCCGATCCTGGTCATCGGGCTGGCGCTCGTCGCGATCCTCGTCGGGTCGTCGCGCAAGCTCGCCGCCCCGTTCATCCTCGGGCTCGCCGTGCTGCCCATCGAGAACATCGTGGTCTTCTCCGCGCAGGTCGACCGCGCGGTCGGGGCGATGCCGTGGTGGATCACGCTCTCGACGGCCGGGGCGGTGCTGCTCGCGATCGCGGTCGGCTCCGAACGGCGCACCAACCAGGGGAGGGGCGTCGCCGCGCGACTGCGCGAGCTCGAGTGAGGCCGCCCGCCCCGATCACATCGTGTCGAGGATCCCCACGAGCTGCTCGAACGTCGTCTTCGGGTTGATGATCGCGAAGCGCGTGTTGGGTCGGCCCGCGTGCGAGCTCGGCGTCACGAACGCGCGCTGCTCGTCGAGCAGCCGGCTCGACCAGGCGGCGTAGTCATCGCGGGTCCAGCCCTCGTGCTCGAACACGACGACCGACAACTGCGGCTCGCGCACCAGGCTGAGGCGCGGACGGGACTCGATCTCGCGCGCAATGTCCTGTGCGAGCTGGATCGAGCTCGAGATCGCCTCACGGTAGGCGTTGCCGCCGTAGGTCGCGAGCGAGAACCAGAACGGCAGGCCGCGCGCACGCCGGGTGAGGTGCGCGGCGTAGTCGGACGGGCTCCACTCCGAGGTCTCGGTGAGCGTGTCGAGGTACTCGGCGTGCTGCGTGTGCGCGCGGCGTCCGGTCTCGGGGTCGCGGTAGATGAGGGCGCAAGCGTCGAACGGCGCGAAGAGCCACTTGTGCGGGTCGACGATCACCGAGTCGGCGTGCTCCACGCCCGCGAAGCGGTGCCGGGCGAGCGGCGAGAGCATCGCGGCGAGGCCGTAGGCGCCGTCGACGTGCAGCCAGAAGTCGAACTCGCTCTTCAATGCGGCGATCGAGGCCACGTCGTCGACGATGCCGAAGTTCGTCGAGCCGGCGGTCGCGACGACGGCGAAGACGGATGCCCCGTGCTCGTCGAGCGCCGCGCGCACGTCGGCGCCGCGCAGCATCCCGTCGTCGGCCGGGTGCACCGGCACGACCTCGACGTCCATGACTCGTGCCGCCGACGCGATGGACGAGTGCGCCTCGGCGCTGCAGACGACCTTCCACCTCGCCGGGGCATCCGTCCCCGACTGCTTCACCGCGAGGCGGGCGTGCTCGCGGGCCGCGACGAGCGCCGAGAGGTTGCCGAGCGTGCCGCCCTGCACGAAGACGCCGCCGGCCGTCGCCGGCAGCCCGAACTCACGGGAGAGCCAGGACAGCACCTCGTTCTCGGCGTAGACCGCGCCCGCGCCCTCGAGCCAGGAGCCGCCGTAGAGCGCGCTCGCCGAGACGACGAGGTCGAACGCGGTGGCCGCCTTCGTGGGCGCCGTCGGGATGAAAGAGAGGTACTGCGGGTGGTCGGTCGTGATGCAGGCCGGGGCGAGCACGTGCTCGAAGAGGGCCAGGGCCTTCGCCGCCCCGATGCCCTGCTCGTCGATCGTGCGGCCGGCGAGGCGTGCGAGCTCGAGCTCCGACAGCGGCTTGTCAAGCGGGGTGTCGTCGCTGAGGATCCGTCGGCGGGAGTACTCGAGCACGAGGTCGACGAGCTTCGTCGTCTCGTCTGAGGTCGAGTGCATGCGCGTTGCGGGCATGACGATTTCGTCGGGTGAATCCATAGGGGCATCCTCTCAGGCGGCGCACTGCTGCGGCGGTGGGCCTCAAGCAGGGTCGCACAGTACGGCGGATCCGCCAAAATCGCGCGCGCATCCACCATCCTGCGCAGGAATCGAGCGCCAGATCCCTCAGCCGCGCACGAACTCCCGCACGACGGCCTCGTCGACCGTGACCCCGAGGCCCGGACCGCTCGGCACCACGAACCCGCCGTCGGGCCGCACCTCGAGCGGTGTCGTGAGGATGCGGTTCGCGACGGGCAGCGTTAACGGCTGGTACTCGAACGCGAGCAGCGAGGGGGAGCTCGCGGCGACGTGCACGCCCGCGGCCATCGCGATGCCGAACGCCGCCGAGTGGTGCGGTGCGACCTGGGCGTGGAACGCGTCGGCGAGGGCGGCGATGGCGAGCCCCTCGGTGATGCCGGTGCGGCCGATGTCGGGCTGCGTCACGGATACGGCCCGCCGCGCCAGCCAGTCGGCGAACTCGAAGCGGCTGCGCATCGCCTCGCCGACCGCGACCGGCGTGTCGATCGCGGCGGCGAGGTCGTGGTGCCCCCCGACGTCTTCGGGCGCGAGCGGCGCCTCGAAGAACCAGGCGCGTCGCTCGTCGAGCTCGCGGCCCAGTGTCTTGGCCTGGCCGAGCCGATAGGTCCAGTGCGCGTCGAGCGCGAGGTCGAGGTCGGGATGCACGGCGGCGATCGCGTCGAAGGTCGCGAGGTCGGTCGCGACATCCGTGCCCAGGTGCAGCTTGATGCGCCGCACGCCGGCTTCGACGAGCTCGGCGGCGCGCTCGGCACGCTCGGCGTCATCGGCCCCGCGGATGCCCGAGACGTAGGCGGGGAGCACCTCTGCGTAGCGTCCGCCGGCGAGCTCGGACACCGAGAGGCCGGTGGTGTGCCCCCAGAGGTCCCAGAGTGCGATGTCGACGGCGGCCATCGCGTCGGCCTGGTGACCGGTGAGGTGCCCGCGTTCACGCATCGACTCCGACATCCGGTGCCAGAGCGTGCGAACCGACCTGGGATCCTCGCCGACGATGAGCGGGGTCAGCAGACGGTCGACGATCGCGGCGGCGACCTCTGGGGCGACCGGCGCGAGCGCCTCGCCCCAGCCGACGACCCCGTCATCGGTCTCGACCTTCACGATGAGCGTCTCGTAGCCGGGGGAGTACAGGCTCCGCCACGGCGGCTTCACCATGTACCCGCGGTGCTCCACGGCGGATTCACCCGCGTAGGAGTTGTCGGCGTCCTCCTTACTCAGGAACAGCGGGAAGGTCTGGACGCGCGCGATTCTCACAGGGGTCTCCAGTGACTGGTCGAGAGCAGAACCGCGACGGATGCCGCGGCAGGGGTCAGAGCGCGGCGAAGGCCGACGCGCTGTGCGACGGGCTGTACCCGAGCGAGACCGAGATCTCGTCGGCGGCCTCGATGACCTGGAGCGCGAGCTCCTGGTGCGGGGCCTGCAGGTCGAGCACGGAGAGCGGCCCGCTCGCCGAGAGGCCCGCGACGATGTCGCCGCCGCGGTTGCGGATGGGCGCGGCGATGCAGGCGCGTCCGAAGGCGAGCTCTTCGATCTCGGTCGCGTACCCGCGGCTCCGGGTCTCCTCGAGGGCGACCTCCATGGCGTCGCGGTCGACGATGGTGTGCGGGGTGAACCGCTGCGGGGCGTTGGCGAAGTACTCGTCGATGCGTTCTGACGGCATGCCCGACAGCAGGGCCTTGCCGAGCCCGGTCGCGTGCAGTGGGCCCGACCGGCCGGCCATCGAGAACGACTTCGGTGCGAGCGGTCCCTCGAAGTTGCAGAGGTAATAAAGGGTGAAGCCGCTGAGCTCGGCGACGTTCACGCCGATGCCGAGCTTCTGGGCGAGATTCTGGGCGATCTGGCGAGAGGCCCGGAAGGTGGGGGAGCCGTTGAGCGCGATGGTGCCGAGCGAGACGGCGGCCGGGCCGAGGCGGTAGAGGCCCGTGCGCTCGTCTTGGATGACGAACTTCATGCGGTCGAGCGCCGACATCATGCGCGACACCGTCGACTGGCCGAGCCCGGTCAGCGTGCACAGCTCCGAGACCCGCAGCTCACCGGACTCCTCGGTGAAGCACGCGAGGAGCGACATCGCCCGCTCGACCGTCTGGGTTCCCCCGACCGATTCCGATGCCATCTGGTGCTCCTTCTGCGTGCTGCCGCCGCGTTGCGCGGCAGGGTGGTCGTCGTCGCCCACTGCCGTCATCCTAATGAGGCGATTGCACACCGGCAACACAAATATGGGTGAGTTATGCATTTTGTGGATTTCGAATCCGCATTGTGGTTTACTCGTGGCACGTCAGCGTTGACGACTGTTACGACGACGTACGGTGCCCTCGGGCTGACACGACTCGGGAAGTGAACGCAATGCAGCAAGCCATCCTCGACCGGCCCCCGGCCTCGCCCCCGGTCGAGCCCGACCCGCCACGGCGATCGGGGCGTCGATCGACGCTCGGCGCGAAGGATCGCACCTTCGGTTTCATGATCGCACTCCCAGCGATCCTGCTCTTCCTCGTGATCGCGATCTTCCCGCTCGTCTCGAGCATCGGCACGAGCCTCTACGACCAGTCGCTCCTGCGACCCGAGCGGACCTTCGTCGGATTCGAGAACTACCTCGACGTGTGGGACGAATTCGTCGCCCGCGTCGGCACCACCCTCACCTTCGCGACGCTCGCGACGATCTTCCCGGTCGTGCTCGGGGTGAGCCTCGCGATCCTGCTCAACGCGCGCATTCGCGGCCGCAACCTCCTCCGCGGCGCCCTGATGCTGCCGTGGCTGCTGCCGGGTGTCGTGGTGTCGTTCCTCTGGGCGTGGATCTTCAACGACAGCTACGGCGTGCTGAACCACCTGCTGACCATGGTGGGCCTACCGGAAGTCAGCATGCTCGGCAATCCGACCGGTGCGATGGCCGCCGTCGTGATCGCGAAGACCTGGAACTCGTTCCCCTGGATCATGGTCGTCGCGCTCGCGGTGCTGCAGACGCTGCCGGCCGAGCAGATCGAAGCGGCCACGATCGACGGCGCGACGCGCTCGCAGCGGTTCCGCTACATCTCACTGCCGCACATCGTCGGCCCGGTCGCCCTCGTCGCGGTGCTCGAGTTCATCTACAACTTCGGCAACTTCGACACGATCTTCGTGATGACCGGAGGAGGGCCGGGCGACTCGACGACGACCCTGGCCGTGAGCCTCTACCAGCTCGCGTTCGGCAGCTACGAGCTCGGCAAGGCCTCCGCCATGGGTGTGCTCTGGCTCATCCTGCTCGCGATCATCTCGAGCGCCTACCTGCTCCTCAACCGACGACTGGAGAAGCGATGAGCCGCGGCCGCGACATCGGCGAGGCGATCGTCCGCCCGCGCCTGACCATCCCCGGGCGCATCACGCTCACGCTGCTCGCGCTCTTCGGCCTGCTCCCCGTGTACTGGCTCACCGCGACCGCGTTCATGAAGAAGGAGGACGTGTTCGCGGTCGACCGCCCCCTCTTCCCGGTCGACCCCACCCTCGAGAACATCACGGGCTTCTTCCAGAACCCGCTGCTGCTGCAGAACCTCGCGAACAGCGTCATCGTGTCGACCGGCACGGCAGTGCTCGCGGTGATCGTGGGCTCGCTCATGGCGTACTCGCTCTCGAAGTTCCGCTACCGCGGGCGCAGCCCGATCATGTTCATGTTCCTCATCGGACAGCTGATCCCGGGCGCGCTCCTGCTCATCTCGCTCTACCTGATGCTGAGCTCGGCCGGCCTCCTCTACACCTACACCGGGTTGATCATCTCGTTCACGACCTTCACGCTGCCGCTCACGGTGTTCCTCCTGAAGGGCATCATCGACGGGCTGCCCGACGACATCCTCGAGGCGGCGAAGGTCGACGGTCTCTCGCGGCTGAAGACGATGTTCCAGATCGTGTTCCCGCTCATCGTGCCCGGGCTCATCACGGCCGCCATGTTCGCCTTCATGCGCGGCTGGAGCGACCTCCTCTTCGCGCTCACGCTCGCCGGACCCGCCAAGCAGACCCTGCCCGCCGGCCTCACCCAGGCCTTCATCCACGAGGGCACCGCCGACTGGCCGGCGCTCATGGCGGCCTCGCTCATCACGTCGCTGCCGCTCGCGATCATCTTCATCCTCCTCCAGCGCTACTTCGTCTCCGGCCTCGCGTCGGGGGCGGTCAAGGGATAGCGCGACAGCTCCACCGAACCTCTCGAACCCAACGCCTCGACGAAGGAGCACTCCGATGAACACCCCCTCCCCGCAGCTCAGCCGCCGTGCCTTCCTCGGCGGCGGCACCGCCCTCGCCGCATTCGGTGCGCTCGCGCTCGCCGGCTGCGCCACCCCCGCTCCTCCCGGCGCCAGCGCGGGCGCGAACGGCGCCACCAAGGCGAAGACGATCAACTTCTACGGCAACTCCCTCGGCGAAGACGCCCAGAAGGTGGCCTGGCAGGCCGTCGTCGACGGGTACTCCGAAGAGTCGGGCGTGCAGGTCGCCCCCGTCATCTACCCCTACGACCAGGCGGCGACCCAGCTCGCACTGACCGGTCGCTCCGGCAACCTCATGGGCGTCGGCCAGTCGGGCGGATGGCAGGTGCTCACGCCGATGGACGTGCTCGCCGACCTCAGCGAACTCGCCGAAGGGCTCGGCATCCCGCAGGGCGTGCTCGACTCCTACACGATGGACGGCAAGCTCCTCGTGCTTCCGCTCACGGCCGCCGGCATCGGCATCATCGCGAACGGCGAGATCGCGAAGAGCGTCGGCATCAAGTCGGGCATGACGGTCGAGCAGTTCGCGACCGCCCTCGAGAAGATCAAGTCGCAGGATGCCTCGCTCATCCCCTACGCGGCCGTGACGAAGAACCCCGACCTGAAGGACGGCGCCCACTGGATGTGGGGCTTCGGCAGCGAGGTCGTGACCGACGACTTCGAGTGCACGATCGGCGACGCCGAGAGCGTCGAGGCGATCACCTGGTACAAGTCGCTGCAGGACGCCGGACTCACCCAGGCGAACGTCGCACGCAGCGACGCGCGCATCCTCTTCGCGAGCGGCCGCACCGCGCTCTACGACGACGCGCCCCTCGCGTCGACCTTCGTGAAGACGAACGGCGCCGCCCAGAACGTCATCGACAACATCAACGCGATCGCGCGACCGACCGCCAACGGCAACCCTTCCTACAACCGGGCGTGGGGCGGCGGCCTGTTCGCGACGGCCGGCGAGGGAGAGCTCTCGAGCCGTGACTTCATCACGTACGCGGCCACGAACGTCGAGGCTGCCACGGCGCTCTACGAGCAATCGGCGGTCGCACCCGCGGCGAAGTCGGTCGCCGACCAGATCCCGGCGCTCGCCGCCGACACGTTCCAGACCGCGTTCCGCACCGAGGTGTCGGAGCACGCGCGGGGCGCCGCATGGGACCGAGTCCCCGTCACCGCGCAGATCGACACGGCGATCGGCGCGGGTGTCGCGAACATCCTCGCCGGCCAGGTCGACGTGCAATCGGGCCTCAACTCGCTGAAGAAGGAAGTCCAGGACCTGCTGGACTCGAACTCGTAACGCCTCGGCGCCGACCGCCCGGACGGGACAGCCGGGCGGCCGGTGACCGGGGTGCCCTGAAGCATCCGCTGCACTGCAAGGAGGCAATGCCATGGCACTGAATCGATCGCTCCAGCCCACCCGTTCGCTCCGTCTCGGCGCGGCCACCGTCTTCGTGGCGGTCGGCGCCATGACCCTCGCCGCACCGGGCGTCGGGCACGCAGAGCCGGCGGATGCCCCAGCAGCCGCGGCGGACTTCCCGTCGAACGTGCCACCCGGCTACGAGCTCGCGTGGGCGGAGGAGTTCGGCGGCGTGAACGCCGACGGCACGGGCCTCGACGAGAGCGAGTGGTTCTACCGCGAGGGCGAGAAGGCGGTCTGCTCGAACCAGCCCGACAACGTCAGCGTCGGCGACGGGCTGCTGCACATCGCGATCAGGGCCGAGCAGGCCGAGGGCGAGGACTACACGTGCGGCGGCGTCGTCTCGAAGCGCTGGTTCGGCTACGGGTACTACGAGACCCGCGCGAAGCTCTGGGGTGACCAGGGCTTCCACTCCGCGTTCTGGACGACCGGACTGTCGGCGTACATCCCCGACGTCCCCGACTACCGGGGACCGCACAACCGCATCAACGAGATCGACGGCTTCGAGGTCGACTCGCACGCTCCCGACAAGCTCGCCTACCACTCGCACTGGTTCGTGCCCGAGCACGTCGGCAACCAGGGCAGCCTCGTGACGCAGGCCGACTCGTCGGCCGAGTACCACAACTACGGGTTCGAGTGGACGCCGACCGAGGTGCGCTTCTACACCGACGGCGTGCTCATGCGCACCCTGCCCAAGGCGGGGCCGCACGGCATCCAGAACATCTGGCTCACGACGCTCGGCTACACCTCGCCGGTCGACGAGACGAACCTGCCGGGCGAGACGACGTGGGACCACTTCCGCTACTTCGCCCCGATCGAGAGCGGTGCGGATGCCGCTGCCGCACAGGTCGTCGTCGACAACGGCGACCCCGGCTACGTCGAGCACGGCGCCTGGGCACCCGAGCTCACCGACGATCGGCGCGTGGCATTCGGCTTCCAGGACAAGGAGGTACGTCGCAGCGATGACCCCGGGGCCACCGCGAGCTGGAAGCCAAAGCTCAGGGCGGCGGGTTCGTACGAGGTGTACGTGTGGAACGCCAACGTGCTCCAGACCGGGCACTCGGCCGCACGCTACACGGTGCAGCACGACGGCGGGAGCACCGACGTCGTCATCGACCAGCGCAAGGCGGGGCAGCAGTGGGTGAGCCTCGGCGCGTTCGAGCTGACGCCGGACTCGGGCCAGCGGGTCACGATGGCCGGCGATGCCGCCGGCGCGGGCGTGCTGCGTGCCGACGCGGTGAAGTTCGTGCCAGCGATCGTCGTCGACAACGGCCAGCCGGGCTACACGGAGTCGGGTGCGTGGTCGGGTTCGGCGAGTATCACCGGCTGGCGCGGCGGTGACACGCGCTATGCGAGCGCGTCGAGCGCGAAGGCACGCTGGACCCCTGAGCTGACGGATGCCGGCACCTACGACGTCTACGCCTGGATCCCGCCGCGCGACGCGAACTCCGCCGCCGCGAGCTACACGGTCGTGTCGGCCGATGGCACCCACGAGGTGGCGGTCGACGCGTCGACGCCGACCGGCGAGTGGCTCCGCCTCGGCAACTTCGCGTTCGACGCCGGCACCGCCGGCCACGTCGAGCTCGGGAAGAAGTTCGGCGTGGTCGGCCTCCTGCGCGCCGACGCGGTCAAGTTCATCGCCGCCGACGCCGAGGCGGGCGCGCCGTCGGTGCCCGAGGGCCTCGAGGTCGAGGTCGAGCGCACGCCGCCGACGGGCGACGCCTGGTTCACCGCCGAGTGGGAGCGGGTCGCCGATGCCGACGTCGTGGGCTACCACGTCTACCTCGATGGGCAGCGCCTGACGTGGCAGCCGGTGCAGCGCGACACCTTCGACTTCCACGAGCTGCTCGGGGGTGAGACCTACGCGATCCAGGTGAGCGCCGTCGACCGGCTCGGCAACGAGTCGGCGCTCTCCTCGCCCGTCGACGCCGTGACCCCGGCCGACACCCGGGCGCCGCGGGCGCCGACCGGCCTGGTCGGCGAGGCCGCCAACGGTGAGGCGGTGCTCTACTGGGACCAGAGTCCCGAGCTCGACCTCGGCGGCTACAACGTCTACGCCGACGGCCGGCTGATCACGCCCGAGCCCTTCGGCAACACGAACGACCGGCACAACCGCGACCTCGGCTTCGAGGTGCCCGGGCTCGAGAACGGGGTGGCGCACACGCTCGAGGTCGCCGCGGTGGACTTCGTGGGCAACGAGTCCGATCGCTCGGCGGTGAGCGTGACGCCGCTGCCGATGTCGATCATCGGCGTCGAGGATGCCGGCTACACCGAGGTGGGCGCCTGGGCGCCCTCGAGCGTGGCCGGCTGGCTCGCGACGAAGACGCGCACGAGCAATCTCCGGGCCGCGAGCGCGGAGTGGCGCCCCGACCTTGCGACGGCGGGGACGTACGACGTGTACGCGTGGGTCCCGAACAACGCGAACTCCACGCCGGTGGCGCGCTATACGATCGCCTCGGCGAGCGGCACGACGGTCACCGAGCTCGACCAGCGCAGCGGCGGATCGAAGTGGGTGCTCCTCGGCACGGCGCAGTTCGACGCGGGTACCGCGGGCGCCGTCACCATCACGAACGGAGCGAGCGGATACCTCCGCACGAATGCGGTGAAGTTCGTGCCGACGGGCGGCTGACGGCCACCAGGGTGAACCTCCGGGAGCATGCCGCTTCGCACGACTGCGGCGTATGTCCCGATCCCTTCCCGCCCGGAATCGAGATGGCGGCGGGGAGACTGGCGTGCAATCCCGTTGACGCCGAAACTGATGTGTGACAAGGATGCATGATGGTCGTATCGGATTCCCGTGCTGAGTTGGCCCAGGCACGCTTGAGTGGTTCCAAGATCGCCGTGTCGTTGGTACTCGGTGTCGTCACGGGCGTCGTTGTCTACTACGTCATCGCGGTGGTCGCGACGGCGCAAGCCCCTGGGAACTTCACGGTCAATCCTCTGACCCTGGCGTTGATCGCCCTCGTCGGCGCCCTCGTGGTCGCCATTGCGTGGCGCTGGCCCGTAGTAGGCCTGACGGCCGGCGTTGTCATCGTCCTCGTGGTCGCCGCCGTTGTGGCAGCACGAATCGGATCGTCGGGGTTGGGTTCGGATTGGCTGAATCCGTTCAATGCGGTGGCCTTCGGCGCAGCGAGCGGCTACCCGGTACTCGTCGGCGCCGTGATGGCCAGCGTGTCCGCGTTGAGACTGCGCTCCCGACCCGCGTAACACCGAGCCACAGATCCTCAACATGGCCCCCGGTCGCCATGGGCGACCGGGGGCTACCATTTTGCCGTCGGCAGCGCCAAGGCCGGCGTGTGGGCCGAACGCCTCGAGCGGGTGCAATCCCTCGCCGCGGCGACCGATGACTTGGCGTGGGTCGCTTCGATCGACTCGACGATCGTGCCACGATCCCCGAACGCGCCGACCAGATCGCCCACCGCCGCAAGCGCCCGGGGCCGGCCCATCGATTTCGGTGACGAGCAACGCGAACGCTACCGAGGCCGCAACGTCGTCGAGCGCTGCTTCAACAGGCTCAAGCAGTGGCGCGGATCGCGATGCGCTCAGACAAGACCGCACGCAACGACCACTCCGCACTCTGCCTCGCCGCCGCCCTCCACTGGGTACAGACAGGGTTAGCAACACGCCCTAGTCCCGCGCGCCCTGCAGGAAGCCGGCGAAGTCGACGTGAGCTGGCCGACCTCGCCGCCCCCGTCGCTGATGGGGCGGCCCCAGTGGCACAGCACACCGTCGGCTGCCATGGACGCACGAGCCTCAGAGCCAGCGGCTGCGCAGCTCGGGCTTCAGCCAGGCCGCGGGGGAGGCGATCGAAAGCCCGCCGTCAACGGCGATCGTGACGCCGGTGACGAACGAGGCCGCGTCGGAGCCGAGGAACGCGACGACCGCGGCGACCTCGTCGGGTCGTCCGATGCGGCCGAGCGGATAGCCTTCGGACTCGCCGGTGTCGGTCGCCGAGATGCTCCCGGGCTCGACGGCGTTCACGCGGATGCCTCGTGGCCCGTACTCGAGGGCGAGCTGTCGCACGAGTCCTTCGACGCCGGCCTTCGCGGCCGCGTAGGCCGGGAGGCCGGGTGCGGCGAGCGACGCGTTGACGGAGGTGACCGCCACGATCGAGGAGCCGGACGCGAGTCGCGGCAACGCGGAACGCGCGACGAAGAACGCCGAGTCGAGGGTCGCGCCGAGTGCGGCCCGCCACTCGTCGTCGGTGGTCGAGGTCGCCGGCGCGACCGGCATGCGGGCGGCGGCGAGCACGACGACGTCGAGTCGCCCCAGCGTCGACGCCGCGTCGGCGACCGCGAGCTCCGCGGCATCCGCTCGGCTGCAGTCGGCGACGAGGTACCGTTCGAACACGGGGTCGTCGGATGCCTCGAGCCCGACCCCCACCACGGCGTCGCCGCGCGCGACGAAAGCCCGAGCGATCGCCACCCCGATGTCGGAGCTGCCGCCGATGAGGAGCACGCCGCGCCGGCTCATGCGCGCACCACCGTGGGAAGGCGAGGCACCTGGGGAAGCTCGAGTTCCGCGATCACGAGGTCGACCGCGGCGCGACTGCCCGCGTCGAGGCGCGCGGCGGGGTAACGCACGGTGGGGTGGTCGATGATGCCGCGTGCCACGAGCACCTCCTTGTGCACCGCCCAGGCGATGCCGCCCTGCAGACCGACGAGCACGAGGGGGAGCATACGGCGGAATCCGGCGCGCGCCTCCTCGACGCGCCCCTCGCCGAATTGCGCGAGCACGGGCGCGAGCAGGTCGGCGAACTCGCACGCGGGCATCGTGCCGACAGCGCCGCGCGCGTACTCCTCGAGGCAGAACTGCGCGTTCTGGCCGCCGAGCACGGCGAAGTCCGTGTCGCCGATCGCCTCGACGACCGCGCCCACCTTGGGGGCGGTCGGGGGTGCCTCGATCTTCACGGAGTCGACGCCGTCGAGCCGGGCGAGCTCGGCGATGAGCGTCGGAGGCATGGCGATGCCAGTGACGCCCGGGGCATCCTGCACCATGACCGAGAGCGACGTGGCTACTGCCACCTCGGCGTAGAAGTCGACCAGGGTCGCTGGCGGCGGCTTCACCATGAACGGCGGCAGCACCATGAGCGCGTCGGCGCCGCCCGCTTCGGCGGCGAGCGATTGCTCGATGGCGGTCGCGGTCGAGGTGCCGTTGACCCCCGCGATGACGGGCACGCGGCCGTCGACGAGCTCGACCACGTCGGCGAGGATGATGCGTCGCTCGGCGGTCGTGAGCGCGAACCCCTCGCTCGCCATGCCGAAGACCGCCACGCCGTCGACCCCCGAAGCGAGCTCGAACTCGACGAGCCGCCGCAGGCTCGGGCGGTCGAGCGCGCCGCCCTCGTCGAAGGGCGTGGCCAGGATCGGCATCAAGCCGTGGAGCGTCGCGGCCATCGGCCAGTCCTCACTTCAGCGTCGTTGCTCACGCACTCGCATTCGCAAGTGGCATTCATATTGTGAGACAGCCTGCCATATATCGGGTGACGCCACCACTCGATTCCGCCTCGGGACCCGAACACGCGTCAGAGATCCGTCGCGCGGCGGAGTCGCGGACCCCGCCCATCCGCCAGTCTTGCGTGGTGGATCTCGAACTCCTGACCGATGCCACCCTCACGGGGCCCGCCCTCCTCGGCGCCCTCGCACTGCTGGCACTCGTCGACTCGACGAGCTTCGGAACCCTGCTCATCCCGACCTGGCTCCTGCTCGCACCCGGCCGGCTGCGCCCTGGCCGGATCATCGCCTACCTCGCGACGGTCGCGGGCTTCTACCTCGTGATCGGCGTCGTGCTCCTCTCGATCGCCGCCGCGGCCCTGCCACAGCTCATGACGCTGGCGGCGACGCCCGCCTTCCTCTGGGCGCAACTCGTGGTCGGCGCCGCGCTCCTCGTCGGCTCCTTCTTCATCGGCGGCCGGCGTCGGCGCACCGGGCCCGGCCGATTCGCGCGCTGGCGCGAGCGGGCCGTCACCGATGTCGCCGACGAGGGCGGCAGCCTCCTGCCGCTCATGGGCCTCGCCGTCGCGGCTGCGGCCGTGGAGGTGGCCTCGATGCTCCCGTACCTCGTGGGCATCGGCCTGCTCTCGACCTCGGAGTTCGATCCTGGGGCCCGGCTGCTCGTGCTCGCCGGCTATTGCGTCGTGATGGTGCTGCCGGCGCTCGTGCTGCTCGCGTTGCGCGTCGCCGGCGCACGAACCATGGAGCGACCACTGGCCCGGCTTGGCGCATGGATGGAGCGCAACGCGGCCGAGACCACAGGCTGGATCGTCGGCATCCTCGGCTTCCTGCTCGCGCGCGCCGGCGCCGTCGAGCTCGGCGTCTTCGACGCCCTCGACGCCCTCGGGTAGCGCGGTGTCAGCCGGTCGTGGTCGACTCGGGGACATGGGTTTCGATGCGCTGTTCCTGGGGGTGGCGGCGCCGATGCCGCGAGTGGGCGAAGCGGATGCCGCGACATCCGCCGAGCACGACGCCGTCGTCTGCCTCGATTACGTGCATTTCTCGGTCGTGCTCGACACCGTGCGGCGCCTCGCGCGCGTCACCGGGGTGAACGTCGATGGCGCCGCGCTCCTCGAACTCGAGCGCGGCGACGACTGGCGTCTCGACGATCGAATCCCCGCCGACTGGCAGGCCGGCCCCGAGATCTACGCCGCGAACGACCTCGACCGCGGACACCTCGTGCGACGGCGCGACCCCGTCTGGGGCACCCGCGAGGTCGCGGCGCGCGCCAACGCCGACACGTTCCGCTATCCGAACGCGGCGCCGCAGGCATCCGACTTCAACCAGTCGACCGAACTCTGGCTCGGGCTCGAAGACCACGTGCTCGAGCACGCGCGGGCGCACGAGCAGCGGCTCAGCGTGTTCACCGCGCCGGTGCTCGCCCCCGGCGATCCGCCGTACCGCGGCATCCGCGTGCCCCTCCGCTTCTGGAAGGTGGTCGCGTGGCGCTCGGGCGACGGGCTGGCCACCACGGCCTTCGTCGTCGATCAGGCGCCGCTCGTCGACGTGAGCGAGGTGGTGGCTCCCGCGCCGGGCGAGGCGCCGCCGCTCGGCCCGTTCCGCACGTTCCAGGTGCCGGTGTCGGATGTCGCGGGGCTCACGGGCCTCGCGATGCCCGAGCTCGTCGCCGCCGACGTGCTGCCGCCCACGATCGCGGCGGGCGGATGGCGCCGGCTCGAGGCATCCGCCCAGATCATGCTCTGACGACCGCGAGATGCTCGGCTGACGCCGACCGGGGTTCTTCAGCCCTCGTCGGCGACGGCGGCCGCAGGGGCCGGGGCCGGCTTCGCACGCTGCGCCTTGCGGGCGGCCTTGTCGGCCTTGATCTCGGCGTCGTCTGCGGCCATCAAGACCTTCGTCTCGTCGAGATCGCCGAGGATCGGTCTCACCCAGAGCATCGACGGATGCGAATCGACGAGGAGCGCCCGCACGAGCAGTGTGAGCGGGATGGCGAGGATCGCCCCGATCGGCCCGATGATCACCGCCCAGAAGAGCACCGAGAAGAACGTGATCGTCTGGCTCAGTGACACGGCGTTGCCGACCACGCGGGGCTGCACGACCGACTGGGTGCCGGCGTTCACGATGCCGTAGACGACGATGACGGCGATGACGGTCGGCCAGCCGCCCACGAGGAAGCCGAAGATGATCGGCGGGATGATCGCGATGAAGTAGCCGACGTTCGGGATGAAGCTGCAGAGGAACGACAGCACTCCCCAGATGAATGCACCGGGCACGCCGAGCAGCACGAGGGCGAACCAGTTGATGAGGCCCTGTGCGAGTCCCAGCACGGTCGTGACGACCATGTAACGCCGCACGTTCGAACCGTAGTTCGAGAGGGCGTTGACGAGTAGCGGGCGGTAGGGCCGCATCTGCCGCAGCAGGGTGGGCAGGAACGCGGCGTCCATCGCCATGAGCAGCAGCATCGTGAAGATGATGACGCCCGCCGTGATCCAGCCTCCGACACTGCCGAGGAGACTGCCGAGGAAGGTGGCGAACGAGCTCGGGTCGATGTCGGAGGCAGCCTGCGAGATCTCGTTGGAGGTGATGCCGATCGAGTTGAGCCACGAGGCGATGTTCGTCGCTCCCGACTGGAGCTGGGACTCGTAGTCCGTGAGCAACGCCCCGAACTGCCCGAGCGCGACGAGCCCGAGGTACCCGAAGATGAGCAGCAGCAGGAACACGGCCACGATCACGGAGCCGGTGGCGAGTCCTCGCGAGATGCCCCTGCGCTCCATGGCCACGCGCAGCGGGTGCACGCAGATCGTGAGCACGAGTGCGAAGAAGACCGGAGCGAAGATCGAGGCGATCCCCATGAGTCCGACCGCCGCGAGCACCGCGCCGCCGATGCCCATGAGGATGAAGGCATTGCGATGCTCGCGGTCGGAGGCCTCGGGCGGTACCACGGTCGCCGGGTCCTTCACGGCGATCGGTGCCTGCTTCGGTCGTTTCCTGAACCACCCCATGAGGGACTCCCCGATCCGACGGGCCGGCCACGGCCCGAGTCATGCTCACCATAGCGAGCGGAACGGCACCAGCGCACCTACGACGCGAACATGATTCGCGCGCTGGATTCCGCCCGCTCGCAGTGCGACAGTGGAGCGGTGAGCGGTGCCGCCGGGACTCCCGCGACGATCAGCACCGACGTCCTCGTCGTGGGCGCCGGGCCGAGCGGGCTCATGCTCGCCGTCTGCCTCGCGAAGCTCGGCGTCGACGTCGTGATCGTCGACGGCAAGGAGGGCCCGACCCGCGAGTCCCGCGCGCTCGCGGTGCAGGCGCGCTCGATGGAGCTCTACGACCAGCTCGGGCTCGTCGACCGGGTGCTCGCGGAGCGCTCGTCGGCGACGGCGGTCGTGCCGGGGGCCGGAAGCCGCCCGTTCGGGCGAGTCGAGCTCCGCGGTCTCGGCGAGGGGGTGAGCCCCTTCATGGAGATCACGGTGTTCGAGCAGAGCCGGAACGAGCGGATGCTCGTCGCCGCGCTCGGCGACCTCGGCCGCGACGTGCGGTGGGGACACCGGCTCGAACGGCTGGAGGTGCTCGGGGCGACGTCGGGCGCAGGGGCATCCGTCATGGCGACGCTCACCGGACCCGACGGCAACGTCACCGCGCAGGCCCGGTACTGCGTCGGCGCCGACGGCTCGCACTCGCCCGTGCGCGAGTCGCTCGGCATCCCGTTCGAGGGCGTCACGAACGAGGCGAGCTTCTACGTCGCGGATGCCTCGGGGGTGACCGGCTTGGTCGAGGGCGCCGTGAACATCCGCGTGACCGCCGAGCACTTCCTGCTCGCGTTCCCCATGGGGCCGGCGCGGATGCGCCTGCTCGGGGTCGTGCGCGATCGCGATCGCGACGCCGACGGCGAACTCCGCGAGGCGAGCGTTCGCGCGCTCGTGCGACGAGAGTTCGGCGTCGAGTACACGGACTCGGGGTGGTTCGCGACCTACCGCCTGCATCACCGGCTCGCCGCGCGCTTTCGCGACGGGCCGTGCTTCCTCGTCGGCGACGCCGCGCACATCCACTCGCCGGTGGGTGCGCAAGGCATGAACACCGGGCTGCAGGAGGCGCACAACCTCGCGTGCGCGCTCGCCGACGTGCTCGTCGGCGGCATGCCCGATACGCGGCTCGACCGGTACCAGGCGGAGCGGCGACCGGTCGGCGAGACGCTGGTGGCGACCACCGACCGGGCGTTCGGCGTCGTCACGGCGGACTCCGCGCTCGCCCGGTTCATCCGTGGCCGCGTCGTGCCCGTGATCGGCCCGCTCGCGATCCGCCTGCTGCCGCGCGTCGTCGGCGGCCGGCGGGTGTTCGGCTACCTCTCGCAGACGCGCATCCACTACCGGATGTCGCGGCGCGAGTCGGCCGGTCGCCGCCGTGACCCGGTGGTCGGCCGCCGCCTGCCGTGGACGGGCGCCAACTTCGACGTGCTCCGTTCGATGACGTGGCAGGTGCACGGCTATGGCGTCTTCGAGCCGGAGGTGCAGGCGATCGCCGAGTCACTCGGCCTCGAGGCGCACGCCTTTCCGCCCGACCCGCACCGCAGGCTCCAACCCGGGCTCGTCTACCTCGTGCGGCCCGACGGGTTCGTCGCGGCCGCGGCATCCGCCCGCGCCGTGCCCGGGGGACCACCCGCCTTCCGCGAGCAGCTCGCCGGCTGAGGGGCGGACCGAGCGCGCAGACCGCGTATCGTCGAACGGTGACCCATGAGACCCCAGCGCAGACGGCGACAGAGGTCGCCGATCGTCGTCGCCGCTTCACGGGCGCCGCGACACAGCTCGGCACCGAGGTGTCGATCAACCTCGGCTCCTCGCTCGCCGGACTCGTGATCCCGATCGTGGGCTCGTTCGTCGTGGTCACCGTGCGGCAGCTCGTGATGCTCGTCGCGGTGCTCCCGTTCTACCGGCCGAAGCGCGCCGAGCTCACGTGGCGCCGGCTGTGGCCGGCACTCGCGCTCGGTGTCGTGCTCGCGGTCATGAACCTCGCGTTCTACGAGTCGGTGCACCTGCTCGGGCTGGGCATCGCGGCGACGATCGAGTTCCTCGGGCCGCTCGGCCTCGCGCTCGCGACGTCGCGGCGCCTGCTCGACGTGGTGTGTGCGCTCGCGGCGGGTGCCGGTGTCGTGCTGCTCATCGGTCCCGGGTCATCGGATGCCTCGGCCATCGACCCGTGGGGAGTGGCCCTCGCCCTCACGGCCGCCGTCGCGTGGGCGGCCTACATCGTGCTCACCCGGCGAGTCGCCGTGGGACTGCCGGGGCTCGAGGGCCTCACGGTCGCGAGCATCGTGAGCCTCGTGCTGCTCCTGCCGTTCGCGATCGCGACGTTCGACGCCGACGCGCTCGACTGGCGCGTGGTCTGGCTGCTCCTCGGCATCGGCGTGCTCTGCTCGGCCCTGCCCTACAGCCTCGACACGTTCATCCTGCGTCGCATCACGCCGAGGCTGTTCGCGGTCATCACGAGCTTCGGACCGGTGATCGCCGCGGTCTTCGGGTTCCTCGTGCTGTCGGAGACGTTCACGCCGACCGAGGTCATCGCGATCGCGATCGTGTGCGGCGCCGCCGGCACGGCCATCGCCACGCAGCGCGAGCGCCCGAAGTCCGACCTCGAGCACACTGCCGAGGGCATGGCGTAACGAGCCGCCGGCCATTCATTGCCGCCCGAATGCAACGACCGTATCGTTGGAGCACGCGGCACGCCGTCCTCGACGGCGGCCGTCGCAGCGCACGTCGACGACGTCGGGAGGGGCCATGGCCACCATCGCGTGGATCGGTCTGGGCAACATGGGCGGCCCGATGTCGGGCCACCTCGTCGCGGCGGGCCACGAGGTGCGGGGCGTCGACCCCGTGCCGGCGGCGCGGGAAGCCGCGGCCGAGCGGGGAGTGATCGTCGTGGCATCGGTCGCCGAAGCGGTCGCGGGCGCCGATGCGGTCTTCACGTCGTTGCCGCGCAACGAACACGTGCGCGAGGTGTACGGCGGCGAGGGCGGCATCTGGGCGACGGCGCCGAGCGCTGCGCTGCTGCTCGACACGTCGACCGTCGACGTCGCGACCTCGACGTTCTGCCACGAGGCATCCGCCGACCGTGGCTTCCGCTTCGTCGACTCGCCGGTGTCGGGGGGCATCGCCGGTGCCGAGGCGGGCACGCTCACGTTCATGCTCGGTGGCGGCGCGGCCGCGGTGCGCGAGGCGGCGGCGCTCGTCAAGCCGATGGCTGGGCACGTGTTCGAACTCGGCGGCCCGACGATGGGCATCGCCGCCAAGCTCGCGAACAACCTCATGCTCTTCGTGTCCCTGCTCGGGCTCGCCGAGGGGTCGCAGCTCGCCGCCGAACTCGGGCTCGACGCCGAGACGTTCTGGAAGGTGGCATCCGTCTCGTCGGGCGATTCGTGGCCGCTGCGGACCTGGTACCCGGTGCCGGGCGTGGTGCCGACGAGCCCGGCGAACCGGAACTTCGACGCGACCTTCACGACCGTGCTCGCCGAGAAGGACCTCTCGTTCGCGCTCGCCGCGGGCGAGGAGGCAGGCTTGCGGATGCCGGCGGCGCGCATCGCGCTCGAACAGTTCGGGCAGCTCATCGAGGAGGGCTACGGCGGCAAGGACTGCAGCCTCATCGTGAAGTACACGGCCCCCGACGGTCGCATCGCGGGCTTCGACCCCGAGGCGTGAAGCGCGCCTCGACGGGTCGGCTCAGCTCGAGCGCTGCACCGCCGCGATCACCTCGGTGAGGCGGTCGCGCAGCGCGCCCAGCTCGTCGAGGCTCATGCCGAGCCGGTCGACGACCTGCGGGGGGATCGCGAGCGCCTTCGCGCGCAGGGCGGTGCCGGCATCCGTCAGCGCGACATCGAGGGCGCGTTCGTCGCGGCTGCTGCGCTCGCGGGTGAGGTAGCCCTGCGTCTCGAGCCGCTTGAGCAACGGTGAGAGGGTCGCCGGCTCGAGCTGCAGTGCCTCGCCGAGGTCGCGCACGGTGCGCGGGCTGCGCTGCCAGAGGGCGAGCATCACAAGGTACTGGGGATGCGTGAGCCCGAGGGGCTCGAGGATCGGGCGATACATGCCGATGACCCCGCGCGCGGCGACGGCGAGGGCGAAGCAGACTTGGTTCTCGAGGGCGAGCAGGTCGACGGATGCCCCAGCGGATGCCTCGACCTCGGTGGATGTGGGAGCGCTCATGATGGTTCCAGTCTG
This sequence comes from Agromyces ramosus, assembly GCF_030817175.1. Lineage (NCBI taxonomy): Bacteria > Bacillati > Actinomycetota > Actinomycetes > Micrococcales > Microbacteriaceae > Agromyces > Agromyces ramosus. Next base: position 1,841,138 of record NZ_JAUSYY010000001.1, read on the forward strand.
TGGTGCTGGCTAATAGTTAGTACACTAATGATTATGACACGAAGAAAGCCGCTCGCCCAGACCGGCGCCCAGCGCGGGTACGCGGGCTTCATCGACCGGCTGAATGCGCGCCTGCTGCCGCTCATCGGCCCGCCCCCGCTCGGCCCGTACGACGAGGAGGCCGTTCCGGCGAAGCCGCCCACCTGCCCGCTGTGCGGCTCGCCGATGTCGGAGCACCGTATCGACCGCTCGGGGGAGCGCACGCAACTGCACTGCCCGTGAGCGCGTCAACCCCCTGGCTGCCGGGCCGGGAGGGCCATACCGTCGGGGTATGCAACCAGAGATGCGAGACGACGAGGACCCGATCCGCTCGGAGCCCGTGCGCATGGGACTGTACGTGGTCCTCGGCGCGGTGCTGACCGTGGTCGGACTCATCGGCATCGGCATCTACGCCTTCACGCCGCGCAACACTCCCGTCGAGGGCGATGGGCCCGCGGATGCCGCTTGGCAGTCGGCCGTGATCCTCGGCGCAGCCGTGTGCACGGGTGTCGGCGTGCTCCTGCTGCTGCTCGCCCTCGTGGCCTCGATGCACGCCCGCCGAGCGCAGCGCGAGCACCTCGAGCACTGACCCGGCCGCCGCCTCCGTCTCGACTCAGCTCCGGAGCGCGACCTGCCGGCTCACCCAACGGTCGTACTGCGCCCACGGATCGCTCACGCCCGCGCTGAGCGCGGCGATGTGCTCGAGCAGCGCATCGTGCACGGCGAACCACTCGGTACCGGGGAACCGGTGGGCTGCGAACTGGACGTGCCGTCGCTGCTCGAGCAGGCGGTCGCCGCGCTCGAAGGCGAGGACTTCGTCGTGCGGCAGGCTCGCGACCCGCACGCGCGGATTCGCGGAGGTGCCGATCTTGATCTGGTCGCGATAGCGAAGGTAGTAGACGACATCGACGCCGAGGTCGGCGACCGCGAGGTCTGGGATGTCGCCGACCCGCCACTCGCAGCGGGCGCAGATCGTGCCCGACGGGTAGCTCACGCCGACGCGTGAGCCGCAGGCCAGGCACGGATCGGGCAGCACGTCGGTGACTCCGACCTCGCGCGCCATCCAGTCGTAGGCGACGAGCAGGTGCGTGGTGCAGAGGTTGACGGGCGCACCATCGGCGGATGCCTCGGCACAGCGGCGTCGGTCAGCGAGCACGATGCCGCACTGCGGCGGGTCGGCCGCTCCGGCGCCCTCGGGAACGGCGTGCTCGCCGACGCCCACCCCGAACTCACCCGCCATCATGCAGGCATGCTACCCGGGGCATCCGACACCGTTCAGAGCCCCGCGCTAGGCTCGATCTCCGACGCCGAACGGCGGTGGACGGCGAGGTTCGGAGGCGAGACGACATGCCCTTCTGGCGCCGCAAGCGGGCGCGACGGCGATTCAAGCCGTTCGATCGCACCCTGCTGCCCCAACCGCCGGAGTCGACGTTCGAGCAGACCTTCGCCGAGGGCCTGCTGGTGTCGGAGTCCGCCGGTCGCATGGCGCTGAAGAACCGCATCATCGTCATGGCGCTCCGCGGTGAGGAGCCGTATGACGCCGACCGAGCCGCCGCGGCGGCTCGCGAGGTGCTCTTCGAGCTCACTCGGGAGATGGACCAGGTGGCCGAGTGGTCGGCGAGCGAGCGAGAGTCCGCCGCCCAGCGTGAGGGTCGTGCCGTCAACCAGCACGACTACCACCGCGCCGACACCCGTAACCTGCGCCTCCGCGAGCGAGTCAACGCCGCCGTCGCGAAGCGGCTCTGGGAGCTCCGCGACGACTCCGACTACCTCGCCGAGTTCGCCGAGCGTGCCCGCGAGGACGCCTGGGGCGAGATCGCAGCGGCGATCGACGCGCGACTCGACCGCGACTGGCCCCAGATCGAGGTCGACGAAACCTACGAGCGCGAACGCGACGAGCGGCTCCGCAACCTCTCGCTCGATCTCGATCGTGACCTCCGCGAGGCGGCGCGACGCCGCGAGGAGCGCGACGAGCTCGACGACGCGTTCGGGGCGTGGCCGGGCTGAGGCAGCCGCCGCCACGGCGGCGGCACCGTCGAGCCGACACAGCACCTGCCGGCCGCGCTAGCGTGGATCGATGAGCCAACCCGTTCGCGCCGATGCCGGCCCGTCGACGCGCCTGCGGCTCGCAGCCCTCTCCATCGGCCAGGTCGTCAGCTGGGGCATCCTCTACTACGCGATGATCGTCGCCGCACCCGAGGTCGCGCGCGAGACCGGTTGGCCGCTCGTCGCCATCACGGCCGCGTTCTCGGCGGGACTCGTCGTCTCGGCGCTCGCGGGCGTGGTGGCCGGCAGGCTGCTCGATCAACGCGGACCACGGGTCGTGATGACGGTCGGCTCCGCGGTCGGCGCCTCGGGCCTCGTGGTCGTCGCGCTCGCCCCGAACCTCATCGTGTTCGCCTCCGGCTGGCTCGTCTGCGGCCTCGCGCAGGCGGCGGTGCTCTACCAGGCCGCGTTCACCGTGATCACTCGCAGGTACGGCGAGCGGCGGCACACTCCGCTCACGGTGCTCACGCTCGCCGGCGGCTTCGCCTCGACGGTGTTCGCGCCCATCGTCGCCGTGCTGCTCACGGCCCTCGACTGGCGCTCGACCTTCCTCGTGCTCGCCGCGGTGCTCGCCGCCATCACGATTCCGCTGCATTGGGCGACGCTCGAGCGGTCGTGGCCGCAGGCGGACGAGCACCACCCGCACCCCGAGCACACCGTCTCGAGCGTCATCCGGACCCGCCGGTTCTGGATGCTCGAAATCACCATGATCGCGCTCACGGTGGCCCTCTTCAGCGCGACGCTCGCAGCCGTGCCGCTCTACATGGAGAAGGGCCTGACGTTCGAGTTCGCAGCCCTCGCGCTCGGGCTCATCGGCGCCGGGCAGGTCGTCGGGCGGGTGCTGTTCCTCGTGCTTCCGCACGGAACGCGGCCGTGGGTGCCGGTGGCGCTCGTCTGCGCGCTGGCCGCGATCACGCTCGCGCTCCTCGCGGTCGTGCCGGGTCCGCCGTGGCTGCTCGTCCTGATCGGCGTCGTCGCAGGAGCGGTGCGCGGCGCGCAGACGCTCGTGCAGGCATCCGCCGTCGCCGATCGCTGGGGCACCCGCAATTACGGGTCGATCAACGGCGCCTTCGCGGCGCCCATCACCATTGCGGCGGCGCTCACCCCGGCGATCGGCCCCGCCGTCGCGGCCGGCGCCGGTTCATTCGCGGCGATGGCCGCGATCATGGCCGGGCTGGCGTCCGTCGCCGCGTTCACGGCGCGGGCGACGTAGCGCTCATCGTCAGCCGCGCGGCGGCGTGGCGGGGACGAGCTCGGCGAGGAGTGCCTCGACACGGCCGCGGATGTCGTCGCGCACATGGCGCACGGTCTCGAGGTCCTTGCCGGCGGGGTCTTCGAGCTCCCAGTCCTCGTAGCGCTTGCCGGGGAAGATCGGGCAGGCATCGCCGCAGCCCATGGTGATCACGACGTCGGACTCGCGCACCGCGTCGATCGTGAGGATCTTCGGGGCGTTGCCCGCGATGTCGATGCCCTCTTCGGCCATCGCCTCGATCGCGACGGGGTTGATCCGGTCTTTCGGCTCGGAGCCGGCGGAGAGCACGTCGACGCGGCCGCCCGCCAGGTGGCGCAGGTAGCCGGCGGCCATCTGCGAACGGCCCGCGTTGTGCACGCAGACGAACAGGACGGAGGGCTTCTCGGACATGGTGCCTCCCTTTCGACACCGCTAAGCATAGATCATGATCTATGGATTGACGAGCGGTGTCACGCCGTCTTCTCGGTGAGCTCGCCGAGCAGCTCCCGCACACGCCCCTCGATGTCGTCGCGGATCTCGCGCACCCGCGCGATCGGCAACCCTGCAGGGTCGTCGAGCTCCCAGTCGAGGTACCGTCGCCCCGGATAGACGGGGCACGCGTCGCCGCAGCCCATGGTGATCACGACATCGGCTGCCCGCACCACTTCGTCGGTGAGCGGCTTGGGGAACTCACCGCCGATCGGCACGCCGATCTCGTCGAGCGCCGTGACGATGGTCGACCTGACCGAGCTCGCCGGCTCCGAGCCCGCCGTGCGCACCCGTACGCGATCACCCGCGAGGTGCTTGAGGATCGCCGCCGCGATCTGCGAGCGTCCCGCATTCTGCACACAGACGAAGAGGACCTCGGGCGCACCGCCGGCCGCCGTCGATCCCTGCTTCGCGAGCGCGTCGAGCCGCTCGGCGGCGAACCGTCCAGTGAGCGACGGCAGGTGGCGCGTGGTGCCCGAGCGCTCGGCGAGCAGGTCATGGCTCTCGCGCACGTAGCGGCCGACGGTCTCGGGCGAGAACACTCCGGCGAAGCGGTCGGCGAGGTCGGATGCCACGCGCGCGAGCACCTCTTCGGACGCGTGGGTCGGGGCATCCGCCTGCAGCACGTCGGCGACCCGGTCGGCCGCGGGCGGCGCGATCGAGTACCAGACCTGCCGCCCCTCGCGCTCGCGCTCGAGCACCCCGTCATCGAGGAGCGCCTTCACGTGGTGGCTCACCGTGGGCTGGGTGAGCCCGAGCTCGGTCGCGAGGCGGCCGACGAGCGCGCGACCGTCGGGGCTCTGCTCGATGAGCCGCAGAATGCGCAGCCGCGTCGGATCGGTGAGCAGCCGGATGCTTCGTGCGGCGTCGACCCCATCCATAGACCCGAGTCTATTCGGGACGCCTGGCCACGCGGCGGTGCTGCCTTGGGCCACCGCGGTTCTCGCCGGCGTTCTCGTCGCGGTCAGGAATCGGTTCCCAGATTCGATATGCCAGTTCCCCCTCATCGCTGAGGGGGAACTGGCATGCCCGATTCGAAGACTCGATGCGGTTGCGTGCTGACGCCGGGCCGGCAGGGCGCAGGGATCAGCTGCAGCAGCTCGCTCCACCGGCCGGCGCGGCATCCGTCGAGCACACGCCAGTGGCCGGCAGCACCAGCTCGACGTTGCGCGCCGAGGCCGAATCGCCCGCGAGCCACGCCGACACCGAGCGCACCTGCTCGTAGCCGGTGGCGAGCAGGAACGTCGGCGCACGGCCGTAGCTCTTCATGCCCACGATGAAGAAGTCGCGCTCGGGCTGGGTGAGCTCGGCGAACCCGTGCGGCTCGACCGTGCCGCACGAGTGCACGTTCGGGTCGATGAGCGGCGCGAGCCGGCGGGGCGCCTCGACGATGTCGTCGAGCTCGAGGCGGATCTCGCGGAGCATGTCGAGGTTCGGCCGGAATCCGGTGGCGTTCACGATGCGGTCGGCGGTGAGGGTCTCGAGCCCGTCGCCGCGGCGACCGGTGACGTGCACCGCGGATGCCTCGGCTCCGCCGGTGCGCGCGAGCCGCACGATCTCGAAGCGGTCGACGAGCTCGATGCGCCCCGCGGCGACGAGCGCGTCGACGCGGGTGCCGATGGATGCCCGCGCTCGGAGCTCGTCGTCGGGCGAGGTCGAGACGCGTGCGGCGGTGGCATTGCGGATGACCCAGGTGATACGGGTACCGGGCTCCTGCTCGGCGAGTGCCGCGAGGTTGAGCAGCGTGTTCGCGGCCGAGTGCCCCGCGCCGACGACGAGGGTGTGCCGGCCCGCGAACAGTGCGCGGTCACGGCCGAGCACATCGGGGAGCGCATGGCTCACGAGGTCGGCCACCTCGGGCAGGCCGAGCGGGTCGAGCCCCGACGAGCCGAGGCTGTTCGGGCTGCGGTAGGTGCCCGACGCGTCGACGACGGCACGGGCCGTGAGCTCCTCGATGCCGTCGGCGGTGCGGACCCGCAGCAGGAAGGGCGTCTGGGCGCGACCCTTGGTGCGGGTGCGGTCCATGCCTTCGCGCGTGACATCCGTGACCGTGACGCCGAGCCGCGTGCGGGTCGCGATGGCCGGCAGCGCGGCGAGCGGAGCGAGGAACGCCTCGACGAGCTCGCCGCCGGTCGGCAGCGAGTCGGCCGGCGGCGCCACCCAGCCGGTCTCGGCGAGGAGGCGCTGCGAGGCGGGGTCGACGAGGTGCTTCCAGGGTGAGAACAGCCGGATATGCCCCCATGCCTCGATGCTCGCCCCGACCCGGTCGCCCGATTCGAGGAGCACGAAGTCGATGCCGCGTTCGGCGAGGTTCGCGGCGGTCGCGAGCCCGATCGGGCCGGCGCCGATGATGGCGACCGGCAGGCCCTGCAGCCGGGCGGGGAGCGTCGTGGGGGCGGTGAGATCGATGAGGGTCATCCGGAGTCCTTCTTCATTCATTGAAGATTGTCGATATAGCGAGTGTGGCGACTATATCGACAGGTGTCAATATACGGCTAGACTCGTGCTGTGACCATCACCGACCTGCCGCTGCTCACCCGCGACGCGGCCGAAGCCGACGCCGTGGGAGCCGCGGGCGCTGCTCCGGCTGCGTGCTGCGGGCCGCTCACCCGCGAGACCATCACCACGGCCGACGCCGAGGTCTTCGCGCGCCGGCTCAAGGCGCTCGCCGATCCGGTGCGTCTGCGGCTCGTGTCGATCGTCGCGGCGTCCGAGGGGCAGGAGGCGTGCGTGTGCGACCTCACCGAACCCGTCGGGCTCAGCCAGCCCACCGTGTCGCACCACCTGAAGATCCTCACCGAGGCGGGCTACCTCTCGCGCTCGAAGCGCGGCACCTGGGCCTACTATCGCCTCGTGCCCGGCGCCCTCGAGGCGGTCGCCGCCCCACTCGTCTCCGTCTGACGCGGGGTCTGGCGCACCATCCACGTACTGTTGTAAGTATGTCCGAACTTAGTTACCCTTGACCGCGGAGGCGCATAGGAGCGCTCCACACGGTTGAGAGGACTTCTCGGTGATCCGAACTGCGAATGCGCCAGTGAGCTACGGCGTCTTCGGCCTGTCCCGTCCAGATCTCGTCCCATTGCCCGACGGCGAGCAACTCGCCGCCTGGGTTGCCGAGGCCGGCTACGAGGGCATCGATCTCGGACCGATCGGCCTCTTCGGCGATCGCGTCGAGCTGCCGCGCCTCCTCGAACGCCATGGACTCGCCCTCGCCGGTGGTTGGGTCGATTTTCCCTTCGCCGGCACCGACGAGCAGTTCGACCGGGCTCTCGCGGGGTACGCGCCAACGCTCGAACTGTTCGCAGCGGCCGGTGCCATCGCCCCCGATCGTGCTCCGAAGCCGACCCTCGCCGACTCCGGCTCGCCCGAGCGATCGGCGAGCCCCGGTGGTGCGCCCGAGCTCGAGCTCGACGACGCCCGCTGGGCGACCTTCGCCGCACGCGTGCAACGGGTGGCCGACGTCACTCGGGCGGCGGGACTCGAGCCCACATTCCACCACCACGCCAGCACCTACGTCGAGACGCCGCGGGAGATCGAGCGGTTCCTCGCCGACACCGACGTCGGCCTCACCTTCGACACCGGGCACCTCCTCGTCGGCGGCGGCGACCCGGTCTCCGACTTCCCCCGATGGGCCGACCGCATCAACCACGTGCACCTCAAGGACGCCGACCGTTCGGTGCTCGCCTCGGCGCGCGACTCGGCCGACCCCATGCGCGACATCTGGGAACGGCGCGTGTTCGTCGCCTTGGGCGAGGGCGACCTCGACGTCGACCGCATCGTCGACACGATCGTCGACTCGGGCTACGACGGCTGGATCGTCGTCGAGCAAGACGTGATCCTGCAGGACGCCGACGACGTCGCCAGGGCGCGCGCTGACCAGGTCGCGAACCGCGAGCGACTGCGGCGCTGGTTCGCGTGAGCGCGGACTCGAGCGCTCGAGAGCGCGTCCGGCTCGCGGTCATCGGCCTCGGCGCGATCAGCCAGAGCGTGCACCTCCCGCTCATCCGTCGCAACGCCGACCTCGTCGAGCTCACGGCCGTCGTCGACCTCTCTGCTTCACGGGCACGCCAGATCGCCGAGGCATCCGGTACCGGCGTCATCGCCTTCGACTCGATCGAGGCGATGATCGCCGCTGTCGCCGCCGGCGAGCTCCGCGTCGACGGTGCCGTGCTCGCGACATCCGGTTCCCATGCGCCCGACGTCGCGCGGCTGATCGATGCGGGCATTCGCGTGCTCGCCGAGAAGCCGCTCGCCTTCTCGGTCGCAGACATCGACGCACTTCGCGAGGTCGCCGCCGCACGGAAGGTGGACCTCGCCGACTGGGTGCGCGTCGGGTACATGAAAGAGCACGACCCCGCGTCGGCCGCCGCGAAGTCGCTGCTCGAGGGCGTCGAGGTTCGAGCCGTGAGCGTCGAGGTGCTGCATCCGGCCGACGGTGCGCAACTCGCCTTCGCGAACCTCCAGGCGGCACCGACGGATGTCCCAGCCGACCTGGTCTCGAGTCTGGTCGCAGCGACCGACGCGACGGTCGCCGCGGCGATCGGGCCCGTACCCGCCCCGCTCCCGAAGCTGTACACGAACGTCGTGCTCGGATCGATCGTGCATGACATCGGACTGCTCAGGCATCTCGTCGGCGGCATCGGCACCGTCGACCGTGCCCGTCACTGGGGTCACGAGTTCCCCGGCTCGCTGAGCCTCGGCGGTCACCTCGCCGAGCGCACCGAGGTTCCGTGGTCGATCGACTGGCATTTCATCCCCCGGTATCCCCAATACCGCGAGACAGTGACCTTCCACCACGAAACGGGCACGATCGCCCTCACGTTCGCGGTGCCCTACGTGCTCAACGCTCCGACCGTGCTCACCGTCATCGAGAACGCCGAACCCCTCGGGGCGCGGCGGTCGGAGACGCGATGGATGCAGGAGGAGGCGTTCGAGCAGGAGCTCCGGTCGTTCGCGGCACTGGCCGCGGGGCATCCGGAGCCCGGCCCCTCAGTCGACGAGGGGGCCGCCGACATCGTCGTCGGGCAACGGATGCTGCGCACCCTCGCCGACGCGATCGGCTCACCGATCGGCGCATCGACGGAGGCCGGAGCCTCCGAAGGTCGACCGGTCGCCGTTCCACCGCACCACGATCACCTATAGCTGGACCCCGTCGGCGTCACGCCCGGCGGGTGAATCGAGAGAGAGGTCGAAGATGATCAACCACAGCAGGCGCAGGACGCTGGCGGCGTTCGCCATCGCAACCGCCGGGGCGCTCGTCTTCGCCGGATGCGCCGGCGAAGCGCCAGAGGAGACGGAGGAGTCGGGTCCCGTCACCCTCACCATCACGGCCAACGCCATCACCGGTGGCAAGAACGCCGCAGAAGCCGACTGGATCACGGACTGGGTCATCCCCGAGTTCGAGGCGGCGATGGAGGAGGACGGCAAGGACGTCACCGTCGAGTTCGAGCCGCAGGGCGTCGACGACGAGAACTACAAGACGAAGATCGCGCTCGACCTGCAGTCAGGCGAAGGTGCCGACATCATCGGCATGGACGGCATCTGGGTGGGCGAGTTCGCCGAGGCCGGCTACATCAAGCCACTCTCCGAGGTCGGCGGCGACGCGGTCGACGACTGGGAGGGCTGGGAGCAGATCCCCGAGGCCGTGCAAGCGGCGCTGTCGTTCGATGACGCACGCTATGGCGTGCCCCAGGGCGCCGACGGCCGCGTGCTCTACTTCAACAAGGATCTCTTCGAGCAGGCCGGGCTCCCCGCCGACTGGCAGCCCGAGAGTTGGGACGACGTGCTCGACGCCGCTCGCGAGCTGAAGAAGCTCGACGGCGTCACGCCCATCCAACTCAACGCCGGCACGGCGATGGGCGAGGCGACCACGATGCAGGGCCTGCTGCCGATGCTCGTCGGCACCGGCGAGCAGGTCTACGAAGAGGAGCAGTGGGTCGGCGACACCGACGGCCTGAACGACGTGCTCGACCTCTACAAGACCATCTACGTCGACGAGGGCCTCGGCGACGCCGTGCTCCAGCAGGAGGCCGCTGGTCGCGACACCTCGTTCCAGCTGTTCGCGTCGAACCAGATCGGCATCCTCCTCGAGGGCGACTACTTCTGGCGCAGCGTCATCAACCCCGCCGAGGGTGTCGGCACGGCGCCGATGGCGAACCGTGACGAGGTCGTCGGGTACACGAAGATCCCCGCGATGGAGCCGGGCTCCGGCATCAACGGCCAGAACTTCGTGTCGATGTCGGGTGGCACGGGCCGGGTGCTGAACCCGAACAGCGACCACCCCGAGGTCGCGTGGGAGCTGCTCGCCTTCATGAACTCCGCCGACGCATACGAGGCACGGAACGCGGGCACGCTCGCCATCACGCCGCGCACCGACGTGAACGACGAGATGCTGGCCGATGACCCGATGCTCACCTATGTGAGCGAAGAGGTGCTGCCGATCACCGCCTACCGCCCACCGCTCGCCGCCTACCCGCAGGTGTCGACCGCGCTGCAGCAGGCCACACTCGACGTGGTCTCCGGCATGAGCGTCGCCGATGCGGCATCGGCGTACGCCGACGCCGTGAAGGACATCGCCGGAGACGACGCGGTCTCGGGCGGCTAAGTCATGACGACCGGCACCACCACGGCGCCGGCGGGGAGCGCGATCGCTCCCCGCCGGCGGCGGGCCGATGACGTTGCGGGTCTGGGCACCGCCCGCGCCGGGCTGTTCGTCGCTCCCGCACTCATCATCATCGGGCTGTTCCTGCTCTTCCCGGCCGTCTGGACCATCTGGCTCGGAATGACGGACTACCGGCTGACGGGGCTCCAGGCCGCGTCGCCCGAGTTCGTCGGGTTCGACAACTACACCGACGCGCTCACCGACCCGTCGTTCTGGAACTCGCTCTGGCTGACCCTCATCTTCGTGCTCTTCTCCGGAATCATCGGGCAGACGCTGATCGGGTTCGCGCTCGCGTGGTCGGTGCGCAACATCCACGGCTGGGCGAAGGCGCTCATCGAAGGCCTCGTGCTCGCGGCATGGGTCATCCCGGCATCCGTCGCGTCATTCCTCTGGCTCGTGCTGCTCGACCGCCGGTCGGGCACCGTCAACGGGCTGCTCGGCACCGAGGGAACGGCCTGGCTGATCGACCACCCCATGGAGTCGATCATCGTCTTCAACATCTGGGTCGGTACCGCCTTCTCGATGCAGCTGTTCTCCTCGGCCCTGAGCGCCGTTCCGCCATCGCAGATCGAGAGCGCCAAGATGGTCGGCGCCTCGGGCTGGCAGCAGCTGCGGGATGTGATCGTCCCGAACATCAAGGGCCACATCCTCACGAATACGCTGCTCATCACCCTGTGGACCTTCAACACGTTCACGCCGTACCTCGTGACGGCGGGCGGGCCGAACGGCAAGACGGAGATCCTCTCGGTCTACATCTACGAGACGGCGATCCCCGGTGGCCAGCTCGGCCTCGGCGCGGCGATCTCGCTCATCATGCTGCTCATCAATCTCGTCATCGCGCTCGGCTACGTGCGCGTCTCGAGGGGACGGAAGAAGCGATGACCACGACCTCGACTCCACCCTCGACCGAGACCTCCACGGCGCACGTGCAGAAGGTCGCCGCGAATGCCACCCTGCGCCACTACCTCTCGCGCGTCGCGTTCGCGATCATCATGACGCTCGTCGGCGTGCTCTTCGCGCTGCCGATGGTCTGGCTCGTGCTCGCGCCGTTCGATGCGACCCCGTCGCTCACGCTGTCGTGGCCCGACTGGACGCTCGACAACTTCGCGCGCCTGGCTGAGAACCCGTACGCGTTGCGATCGATCGGCAACTCGCTGCTGCTCGGCATCGGCACGATGATGATCGTCGTGGTGCTCGGCGCCCTGGCCGCCTACGCCATGTCGCGCATCCGCATCCCGGGGCGCGACGGCATCCTGTACGGGCTCCTGCTGCTCTCGTCGATCGTGACCGGCACGGCGGCCATGGTGCCGACCTTCCAGATCATCACACAGCTCGGCCTCATCAACTCCTACACCGGCGTGCTGCTCGTCATGGCCGGCGGCATCCTGCCGACCGTGATCTTCATCCTGAAGGACTTCATGGACTCGATCCCGAAGTCGTACGAGGAGTCGGCGCGGTTGTACGGGGCCGGCCCGTTCCGGATCCTCCGCGACGTCGTCGCACCCATCGCGAGGCCCGGCCTCGCGTTCATCGCGATCTGGACGGTCGTACAGGTGTGGGGCAACTTCCTCGTCCCGTTCATCCTGCTCCGGAGCCCCGACCTGCAACCCGCCGCCGTCGTGATGTACACCTTCTACACCGAGAGCGGACAGGCCGACCTCCGGTTGATCTCCGCGTTCGCACTGCTGTTCTCCGCCCCCGTCCTCATCATCTACTTCATCGTGAACCGTCGATACGGCTTCCGATTCCATGGAGGTATCAAGTCCTGATGGCCGGCATCACCGCCACGCAACTCGTCAAGGAGTACCCCGGAGGGGTGCGAGGCGTCGACGAGGTCGACGTCGAGATCATCGACGGCGAGTTCTTCGCCCTCCTCGGCCCGTCCGGCTGCGGCAAGACGACGCTCCTCCGCTCCATCGCCGGCCTCGAGGCGATCACCTCGGGATCGCTCGTCATCGGCGATCGCGACGTCACGAACGCCGAACCGGGGGTGCGCGGGGTCGCGATGGTCTTCCAGGACTACGCGCTGTTCCCGCACATGGACGTTGGCGACAACATCGCCTACCCGCTGCGCATCAAGCGCGTGAAGCGCGACGAGCGCCGGAGCACCGCCGAGCGCGTCGGCGACGGGCTCTCGCTCCACGGGCTCATCGAGCGCCGTCCCGGCCAGCTCTCGGGCGGACAGCAGCAGCGCGTGGCCCTGGCCCGGGCCGTGGCCACGCGGCCCGACGTGCTGCTCCTCGACGAGCCGCTCTCGAACCTCGACGCGCGCCTCCGGCTCGAGGCTCGCACGTTCCTGAAAGAGTTGCAGCGCGACCTCGGCGTCACGACCGTCTTCGTCACCCACGACCAGGCCGAGGCGCTCGCGCTCGCCGACCGCATCGCGGTGATGCGCGCGGGCAAGCTCCAGCAGATCGGCACCCCCCGCGAGGTCTTCCAGCGACCCAACAACACCTTCGTGGCCGGGTTCATCGGGTCGAACCCGATGAACCTCGTTCCGGCCACCGTCGACGCCGGCACGATCGGCATCGACCATGCGCGCGTGCCCGTGCCCGCCGGCACCGAGCAGCTCGTGCGCGATGGGCAGCAGGTCGTCTGGGGCATCCGGCCTGAGTACCTGAAGTGGGCCTCGACTCAGGAGCCGGGTAGCATCCCCGCCGAGGTGAGCGTGGTCGAGAACCTCGGTGCGAGCGTGCTCATCGCGGTCAACGCCGGCGGCCACAAGTTCCAGATCGTGGTGCCCGAGGACCGTGAGCCCGCCCCGGGCGACCACGGCTGGATCGTGCCGCAGGCGGCCAAGACCCTCCTCTTCGACGCTGAATCGACCGAGCGCATCGGTTGACGCGATGACGACGATCCGCCGCCGCATTCCCGTCACCGTCGACACGCAGAACGAGCACCGCTTCCTCCTCGTGCCCTTCGACGTGCCGACGGGGAGCGAATCCCTCGAGGTCGTGATCCGGTTCGACGGCTCGAACGCGGGCATCGACCTCGGTTGCGAGGGGCCCGACGGATGGCGCGGCTGGTCGGGCGGGGCGCGAACCGAGTACCTCATCCTTGCCGACGACGCGACGCCGGGCTACCTGCCGGGCGCGCCCGAGGCGGGCGAGTGGAACGTCGTGCTGGGCCTGCACCGCGTTCCTGCCGAGGGGGTCGAGGTCGAGATCGAGATCACGGTGCCTGCCTCGCGCGCGGTGCCGCCGGTTCCGGATGCCGCGCCGACGACCCGAATCGTGCGCGGGAGCGACCGGATGCTCCCGGCCGAGCCGGGGCTGACCTGGTTCGCCGGTGACTTCCATGCGCACACGATCCACTCCGACGGACGTCTGCCGATCGGTGGGCTCGCCGCACTCGGCGTCGCCTCGGGGCTCGACTTCATGGCGGTCACCGACCACAACACCGTGAGTCATCACGCGCACCTGCCCGCTGTTGGTGCCGAGCACGGCATCACGCTCCTCCCGGGTCAGGAGGTGACGACGCATCGGGGTCACGCGAACGCCTTCGGCGACATCGGCTGGATCGACTTCCGCGAGCCGGCGCAGCACTGGGTCGACGAGGTCGACCGCCGCGGCGGCATCCTGAGCATCAATCACCCGATCTCCGGCGACTGCAGCTGGGTGCAGCCGCTCGAGCGCCGACCCGCCGCGGTCGAGCTCTGGCATTCGACCTGGTTCGCCGAGCTCATCTCGACCGCGCCCTTCGCCTGGTTCCGCACGTGGCCGGTCGGCGCGACGCTGCTGGGTGGCAGCGACACGCACATGCTCGAGGAGCCGCAGCGACCGGGAACGCCCACGACCTGGGTCGCCGCCACCGACGACTCCGCCGAGGCCATCCTCGACGGCGTTCGCACCGGCCGTACCGCGATCACGGGCAGCGGCAGCTTCGACGGTACGACGCTGCGGCCCGAACTCATGCACGCCCCAGCGGTCGTCCGCGTCGGCGACGAGGTCGTCGCGGTCGACGCCGAGGGACTCATCCTCATCGACGGGTTGGGCCGGCGTCGGTCCGTGCGGTCGGCACGCGAGGCATTCCCGGCCGACCCGGCCGGCGGGCCGTTCCACCTCGTGCTCGCCGACCGCCGCATCATGGCGCTCTGCGCATAGACACCGACCATCACGACCGAACATCGAACACCGAACCGCCGAACCACCCGCTTTGGAGTGACCATGGATGCCCCCGACGAACTCGTGATCGTGCCGCACACGCACTGGGATCGCGAGTGGTACGAGCCGCGCGACGTCTTCCGGTTGCGCCTCGTGCACATGGTCGACCGGCTGCTCGACACCCTCGAAGCGAATCCAGGCTACCGGTTCACCCTCGATGGTCAGGCCGCGGCGATCGACGACTACCTCGAGATCAGGCCCGAGCAGCGTGAACGCGTCGTCGCGGCGGTCGGCCGCGGCCAGCTCGCGATCGGGCCGTTCCTGATCCTCCTCGACGAGTTCCTGTGCGACGGCGAGACGATCGTGCGCAACCTCGAGCTCGGACTGCGCTCGAGCCGGCGGGTCGGGCCCGAGATGCGGATCGGCTACCTTCCCGACATGTTCGGGCATGCGGCCCAGATGCCGCAGATCCTGAGGGGCTTCGGCCTGCGCGACGCCGCGCTCTGGCGAGGCGTCCCCGCGCGCGTCGAACGTCACGCCTTCGCCTGGACGGCGCCCGACGGGTCCACCGTGCGCACCGAATACCTGCTCGACGGCTACGGCAACGCCCTCGACCTCTTCGCCCTGCCGGGCCAGCTCGAGGCGCTCGTCGCCGAGTACGGGCGGTCGATCGCGAGCTGGTTCGGCTCCGACCCGATCCTCGGCATGCTCGGCACCGACCACAGTGCCCCGCCGGCCGATCTCATGCCTCTCGTCGACGCCGCGAACGCCGCAGCCGGCCACATCGGGCTCACCGTCGACACGATCGAGGGGTACGTGCGCCGGGCCGCACCGGAGTGGGCGGCGGGTGACGACGGGGCGCTCACCGAGCTGCCCGAGGTCATCGGCGAGCTGCGCTCGCACGCCCGCGGCAACCTGCTGCCCGGCGTCTTCTCCATCCGCACGAACCTCAAGCGCGCCATGTCCGACGCCGAGCGTCGACTCTCCACCGCCGAGCGGCTCGACGCGGCGTTCGGCGCCGACGACCACCGCGCCTTCTTCGATTCCGCCTGGTACCGGCTGGTCGAGAGCACGGCGCACGATTCCGTCACGGGGTGCGGCGTGGACGCCACCGCCGTCGAGGTCGAGGGCCGTCTCGCGACGGCGGGCCATGTCGCGCGCGGCGTGATCCTGCGCACGATGGAGCGGCTCGCGGCATCCGTCACGCCCGACAGCCATGTGGTCGCGAATCCCGCCGGGTTCGCCCGGCGCGCACACGTCGAGATCCGCCTCCACGATCCCGAGCGGCTCGAGCTCGGCGACGGCGTTCAGTTGCTCGATGCGTTGCCCGAGGTGCTCGGCGACGAGCAGCTCACGACGGCCGAGCTGCCGAAGCTGCTGAACCGCATCCACGGCCGCGAGCTGTTCGGCCAGCTGATCAATTCGTGGCGGTTCACCGACGACGGGTTGCGCTTCGAGGTGGCCGAGGCGCCGGTGGGCGAGTTCGACCTCGCCGCCTTCACCGAGGAGCTCGAGCGCCGCATCGCCGCGGATCCGTCGGGGGCGCGCCGATGGCACGTCGAGATCATCGCCGACCCCCGGCGGCGGGCCGTCGTCGGGGTCGACGTGGGCGGCCTCGGCGTCGCCTCCCTCGATCCGGCAACAGCCCGGGCGACGGATGACCCGGTCACGGTGTCGGGCCGAATGCTCACGAACCGCCAGCTCACCGTGACGGTCGACGACCACGGCGCCGTGCGCATCGAAGCCGCCGATGGAACGGTGCTCACCGACGTGCTGCGACTGGTCGACGAGGGCGATCGCGGTGACTCGTACAATTACGGGCCGGTCGACGCGACGACGGCGGTGACCGAACCGGCCTCGGTCGAGGTGTCGGTGATCGAGCCCGGGCCGATCCGCGGCCGGCTGCACGTGCGCCGCACGTACGTGGTACCCGGCGGGCTCGACTCCGCGGACCGCAACCGGCGGTTGTCGCCGGCTGTCGAGCTCGTCGTCGACACCGTGCTCGAGCTTCGCGAGGGCGAACCGATCCTCCGGGTGCGAATGGACCTCGTGAACCCGGCCACCGATCACCGACTGCGGGTGCTCGTGCCCACCGGCGTGGCCGACCTCGACGGCTCATCGGCGGCCGGGCAGTACGCCGTCACGAGGCGCGGGCGCATGGGCGAGGGCGGGCCGGTGGGCGAGTTCCCACTGCCCACCTACCCCGTCGCCCGATTCGTGCACGCCGGGCAGGCGAGCGTCATCGTCACGAAGCACTCGGAGTACGAGATCGTCGCCGACTCGCAGTCGGGCGTCGACGCGATCGCGCTCACCCTCGTGCGCGCCGTCGGCCTGATGAGCGTGAACGTGCATCCGCTGCGCGATGAGCCGGCGGGCGGCGAGTTCCCGGTTCCCGGAGCGCAGTACCTCGGCACACCGGTGGCCACCGAGTTCGCGATCCTCCCGTCGGCATCGGGCTGGGCGGCGTCTGGCACCGCGCGCTGGGCCGAACTCGTGAGGGTGGAGCCCGAGGTCGCCCGCGGTACGCAAGGCGGGCCGACGGTGGTCGGCGGGGTCGCCGGCGCCGGTGGTGCCGCTGAAGCCGCAGCGCTCTCCACGGCACCCGCCCTCGAAGTGGCGAGCGATGTCGTGCTGGAGTCGCTCCGCAGCGTGACGGATGCCGCGGGGCTCCCGGTGTCCGAGGCGCGGTTCGTGAACTACCGGGGCGAATCGCAGCGACTCCGCGCCGCGGCATCCGGAATCTGGGACCGCACCGACTTCGCCGGCGACGTGCTCGAGCCGGCGGTCGACCTCGAGTCCTACGTGATCGGAGCGGCGCGCATCGAGACGTTCCGCCGGCGCAACGACGACACGCCCTCCGATCTCGGGTAGGGCTGCGCCCCGCGACCAACGTCTACTGTCGGTACAACGAACAACTGGAGAAACCATGGCGCAGCTGGAGCAACGCCTCCCCGTCGAGTTGTTCCTCGACCTCGACCGATCGGGCCCGGTGCCCCTCTACTACCAGATCGCGAGTCGGCTCGAGCAGGCGATCATGGATCAGACGCTGCCTGCAGGCGCCCGGCTCGAGAACGAGGTGGCGCTCGCCACGCGTCTTGGGCTCTCACGCCCGACCATCCGGCGGGCGATCCAGGATCTCGTCGACAAGGGCCTGCTCGTGCGGCGACGAGGCATCGGCACGCAGGTCGTCCATGGCAAGGTGACGCGCAACGTCGAGCTCACGAGCCTCTACGAGGACCTCGAGCGCTCGGGGCAGAAGCCCGAGACGCGGGTGCTGTCGGTGGAGGTCGTGCCTGCCGACGAGACGGCTGCAGAAGCACTCGGGCTTCCGCTCGGCAGCTCGGTGCTGCACATGCAGCGCCTGCGCAGTGCCGACGGCGTGCCGCTCGCGATCCTCGACAACGTGCTGCCCGGACAGTTCGCCGACCTCGACCGCGAAGCGCTCGAGAAGCACGGGCTCTACCAACTGCTTCGTGCGCGCGGCGTCACCATGCGGGTCGCGAAGCAGCGCATCGGCGCACGAGCCGCCACGGCACACGAGGCCGAACTGCTCGACCTGTCGCGCGGCGCCCCCGTGCTCACGATGTCGCGCACCGCATTCGACAACTCGGGCGTCGCGGTGGAGTTCGGCCAGCACTGCTACCGCCCCGACCGCTATTCCTTCGAGGTCACGCTCGTCGATCGCTGAGCGCCTACCCGAGCAGCGGTCGCTGCCGCTCGCGCGCCGCGTCGTACTGCGAACGGGCGAGCCGCACACTCGGCGTCGCGGAGGTCTCGGCGACGGGCACATCCCACCAGCCGCCGCCATCCGGCCCGGGCAGCAGGGGGTCGCTCTCGATGTGGATGAGCGTCGAGGTCGGCGAGGCCTTCGCGGTCGCGACCGCGCGGCCGAGATCGGCGATCGCGTCGGGGCCGGGGGAGATCTCGATCACGTCGACCCCGTAGCTGCGTGCGTTGGCCGCGAGATCGACCGGCAGCGGGTCGCCGCCCTGGAAGTTGCGCGTGGCCGGGTCGTAGCGGCGATACCTGGTGCCGAAGCGCTGCCCGCCGACCGACTCGGAGAGATTGCCGATCGAGGCGTAGCCGTGGTTCTGCACGAGCACGACGATGAGCTTGTGCCCTTCGGCGACCGCCGTCACGAGTTCGGTGTGCAGCATCAGGTACGAGCCGTCTCCGACCATCACGATGACGTCGCGATCGGGCGAGGCGCGGCGCACGCCCAGGCCGCCCGCGATCTCGTAGCCCATGCACGAGAAGGCGTACTCGACGTGGTAGCCGAGCGGATCGCGCACCCGCCAGAGCCGGTGCAGGTCACCCGGCAACGAGCCGGCCGCCTGCACGACGACATCGCGGGGGGCGCTCGCCGCCTGCACGGCCCCGATGATCTCCGACTGCGCGGGGCGGTCGCGCCCAGACGGCAGGAACGCGGCATCGACGACGGCGTTCCACGACCGTCGCTCCGACGCGACCCGGTCGACGTGCTCCCGTGAAACGCGGTGTCCGGCGAGCTCGGCCTCGAGTGCCTCCAATGCGGTGCGCGCGTCGGCCACCACCGGCACGGGCGTCCCGTGCTTGTGCGCATCGATGGCGGCGACGTTGATGTTCACGAATGCGACATCGGGATGCTGGAACGCACTGCGGCTCGCGGTCGTGAAGTCGCTGTAGCGCGTACCGATGCCGATCACGACGTCGGCCTCCGCCGCGAGCCGATTCGCGGCGGTGGAGCCAGTGGCACCGACCCCGCCGAGCGAGGCTGGATGGTCCCAGGGGATCGATCCGCCGCCCGCCTGCGTCGTGGCGACCGGGATGCCGGTGGCGTCGGCGAAACGGCGCAGCGCCTCCTCGGCCCCCGAATAGATCACGCCGCCGCCGGCGATGATGACCGGCGCCCGTGCACCGCGAATGGCGGCCACAGCGCGGGCGAGCGGGCCGGGTTCGGGGAGCGGGCGGCGCACGTGCCACTCGCGATCGGCGAGGAATGCGAGCGGCACGTCGAGTGCCTCGGCCTGCACGTCTTCGGGGAGGGCGATGGTCACCGCCCCCGTCTCGACCGGATCCGTGAGCACGCGCATGGCGGACAAGGCGATGGAGAAGAACTGCTCCGGCCGCTCGACGCGTGCGAAGAACCGGGACAACGGGCGGAACGCGTCGGTGACCTGCAAGCTCGGGTCGTGCGGCAGCTCGAGTTGCTGCAGCACCGGGTCGGCGACGCGGGTCGCGAAGGTGTCGCTCGGCAGGAGCAGGGCCGGCAGTCGGTTGCTCGTCGCGAGCGCGGCTCCCGTGAGCATGTTCGCCGCCCCCGGACCGACCGACGCGGCGCTCGCGAAGGTCGCGCGGCGCCGGCGCATGCGGGCGAAGCCGACCGACTGGTGCACCATCGCCTGCTCATTGCGAGCCTGGTAGTAGGGCATGCGCTCAGGGTCGTCCGCGTTCGATTCCATGAGCGCCTGCCCGAGTCCCGCGACATTGCCGTGGCCGAAGATGCCGAACACCCCGGGGATCGTGCGCTCCCGGACCTCACCGTCGACGGTCCATTGGCAGGCGAGGAACTCGACGAGGGCCTGGCCGACGGTCATGCGCTTCGTTGCTTCGGTGCTCGAGGTCACGGTCGAGGTCCTTTCGTGTCGCCGGTGTACGGGAGGCGGGGGTCGACTGGTTCGGTCTCCCACGACGATCGCACCCAGGCGTGCCCCGGCTCGTCGGTGATGTGCCACACGCGTTCGCCCGGGCCCGCCATCACGTTGAGGTAGTACAGGTCGTTGCCCGGCGGCGCGACCGCGGGTCCGTGGTAGCCGCCCGGGATGAGCGCGACGTCGCCGCTCTGCACTCGTTCATCGAGGTCGATCTCGCTGACGGCCGACGATGAGGCGCTGAAGAGAGCGTAGGGCGACGACGCACTCGCCTCCCCCTCCGCCTCTGCGGCTGTGGGTTCCGCCACCTCGAAGTAGTAGATCTCCTCGAGCCGTGACTCCTCGCCCGCGCGCTCCTCGTCGTGCTTGTGCGGCGGATACGACGACCAGTTGCCCGCGGGGGTGATCACCTCGCACACGATCAAGCGCTCGGCGTCGAGCACCGCGGGGGTGCCGAGGTCGTGCACCTGCCGGCTCGCACGCCCACGCCCGCGAAGCTCGACAGGCGCCTCGTCTCGTCGGATGCGCCGAAGTGGATGCCGCGTGGTCGCCGGCGCCTCGGCCACGGCGATGCGCCCCGTGCCGGTGAGGGTCGCGCTCGTTCCCGGCGGGAGGAAGAGCGTGTCGGTGGGGCCGTCGAACACGGAGGCCCGCCCCTCGAGCTCGAGCACCTGCGGCGTGCCGCCTTCCTCGCGCACGTGCACGAGGCATCCACCGGTCAACGGCACGATGAGCCGTTCGACCGCGCCCGCCGGCAGCCGGAGCTCGCGCCCACCGAGTTCGGCGACGCGGAGGCCCGTGTACCGCCAGCCCCGGATCGAGGCGTCGACCACGACGTTCCAGCCGTCGCGGGAGAGGCTCGCCCGGGGGTGGAACCAGGGATCGGCGCCCGGATCGTTCCGGCTCGTGGTCGGGCGTTCGGTCACGGATGTCCCTTCGACTCGTCGCTGCCGCGAATCACTGCTCATGAACGAGGGCGGAGGCGGTGTCGACGGCGCGCTGCACGTTGCCGTCAGGAGGATAGATGAGCGCGCGCCCGACGACGAGACCGCGTACGCCGGGGAGCGTGAGCGCATGCTGCCAACTGGCGTACATCGCGTCGGAGTCGTCGGACCGTTCGCCGCCGAGGAGCAGCGTCGGCAGGGTCGTCGCCTCCATGACGCGTTCCATTCCGTCGACGACCGGCAGCTTCATCCAGGTGTACGCCGAGGTCGTGCCCAGACCGGAGGCGATCGCGACCGCGGTGATGACGGCATCGGCGGTGAGGTCATTGACGATGGCGCCGCCCCGATGCGAGCTCATGAACGGCTCGATCATGATCGGCACTCCGGCGGCGGCGGCGGCACTGACGGCGGCGGCGCAGGCCTCGATGGTCGCCGCCGATCTCGGGTCCTGCAGATTGATGCGCAACAGGGCCTTCGCGAAGTCGAGGCGGTCGCGCACGATGCCGTCGATGTCGTAACTCGTGAAGCGGTCGTCCATCTCGAAACTGGATCCCCGCAGCCCGCCGCGGTTCATCGAGCCGACGACGACCTTGTCGTCGAGCGCGCCGAGGAGCGCGAGATCGTCGATGATGTCGGGTGTCGCGAGCACGCCGTCGACGCCCGGGCGGCTGAGGGCGAGGGCGAGCCGATCGAGCAGTTCGTATCGGTGGGCCATCGCCATGGGCTCGTCGCCCACGCCGAGCGCGCCTCGCGCCGGATGGTCGGCGGCGATGATGAACAGCCGGCCGTTCTCGCCCAGCAGCGGCCGTCTCGTGCGGGCGGCGAGCGCGCCGGCGATGGCGCCGGGGTCATGGGCGCGCCGATCGCGTATGGCGGCGAAGCCATCGGCGTCGATGAATCGTCCGTTCGTCTCAGGATGCACCGGCGGCTCCTTCGTCACGCGCGCGCTCCGCTTCGGCGGCGAGCTCGGGTTCCGCGCTGCCGCGGCCGAGCTGCTCGACCTCTGCGGTCGTCGGCATCGCGGTCGAGCATTCCCGACGCGAGGCCACGATCGCGCCGGCGACGTTCGCGAAGGCGATCGTGCGCTCGAGGGTCCATCCGGCGAGCAGGCCGTGACAGAGGGCACCGCCGAATCCGTCGCCGGCACCGAGGCCGTTGACCACCTGTACGGGGAAGCTGGGCGATTCGATCGTCTCGTCGCGCGTCTTCGCAAGCACGCCGTGCGGCCCGCGCTTGACGACCGCGAGCTCGAGCCCACGGTCGAGCAGCGCGTCGGCTGCGCGATGCGGATCGCGCTCGCCGACGGCGACCTCGCACTCGTCGATGTTGCCGACGGCTATGGTCACCCCCTCGAGCGCCGTGGCGATCTCGTCGCGCGCCGCAGCGGCGGAGTCCCAGAACATCGGACGGTAGTCGAGGTCGAGCACTGTATGGCCCCGTCGGCCGCGTGCCGCCCAGGCTGCGTGATGGGCGGCACGGCTCGGCTCCTCGCTGAGCCCGGTCGTCGTCGACCAGTAGATGGCTGCAGAACGGATGTCGTCGAGCGGCAGTTCCGCAGGGGAGATCTCGAGGTCCGGTGCCTTCGGCTCGCGGTAGAAGGTCAGCGGGAAGTCGTCGGGCGGGAAGATCTCGCAGAACGTCAGCGGCGTCAGCAACTCGGGCACCACTTCGACGAAGCGCGGGTCGACGCCGAATCCCATGAGCTGCCGCCGGATGTATCGCCCGAACGCATCGTCGCCGGTGCGGGTGATCACGGCGCTGCGTCGCCCGTGACGTGCCGCGGCGATCGCGACGTTCGTCGGGCTCCCGCCGACCGACTTGCCGAACAGCTCGGCCTCGTCGAGGTGGACGCCGTTGCGCGTCGGATAGAGGTCGATGCCGACGCGACCGATCGTGATGAGGTCGAAGGGCGGTGCTGTCGATGTGGTCATACTGCGTCGTACAACTTTCTGCCGGTGCCGCGAACGGTACAAGCAGTCTACACAGAATGTCCTTACAAAGTGCGCTGATCACATCGCCCGCGCCGGTAGCGTGGAGCGCATGGAACGACAGCGCATCGACTGGGCAGCAGGGGTATGGACGCGGGAGCCCGCCACCACTCGTCTCGGCGACGACCTGGTGGCCGGGGCATCCGAGGGCAGTGACTTCTGGCGAACCACCCACTACGGGTTCATCCACGACGACGGCCATGCCCTGCTGGCCGAGTGGCCGACGGATGCCGCGGTCGAGGTGACCTTCGACGCGTCGAGCCTCACCGCGCTCTACGACCAGGCCGGCATCATGCTCTGGGCCGGACCCGAGCGGTGGATCAAGACGGGGCTGGAGCTCTCCGACGGCGTGCTGCACCTCGGTGCGGTCGTCACGAACGGCGTCTCCGACTGGTCGCTCGCGCCGGTGCCGGAGTGGGCCGGACAGCTCGTCACCGTGCGCGCGAGCCGCGGCGGGGTGGCGGGCGACTCGGTCGTGCTGCGGGCCCGCACCGCGACGAGCGGATGGCGCACGCTTCGCGTCGCCCCGTTCACGGCCGGCGAGGCATCGGCGGGACCGTTGATCTGCGCACCCATGCGCGGCGACCTGGAAGTGCGGTTCACCCGCTGGGAGCTGACGCCCGCCGACGTCGACCTGCACGAGGACCCGCCGCTCGCCTGAGGCTCCGAGCAGCCTCGACCGCGAGCTGCTCAGCTCGCCGGCCCGGTCCCGTCGGTTTCCGGATCCGGCGGCAGCAGGTGACGCGCGGTCGCGATCGCGACCGCCTGCTCCCGGTTCGACGCGCCGAGCTTGCGGTACAGGCTCTTGAGCTGGGTCTTCACCGTGTTCGTCGACACCGACAGCTCCGCGGCGATGGCAGAGGTGGAGGTCGAGCGCGCAAGCGCTCGTAGCACCACTTGCTCCCGCGGCGTGAGTGCCTGGGCGGCGGCACCATGCCGAATCACCGACACCAGTGGCCGCGGCGTGCACAATGCGGGGATCGCCTCGGTGAGTCGCTCGAGGTCCGCCGCTGGGATCAGTGTGAGCGGGAGCAACTGGCCCCGGTCGACGAGCAGCGCGGAGGCACGGTCGACCGCGGGCTTGGAATGGACCTCGCCGACGGTCCGGAGGAGCGCGACCGCCTCGAGTACCGCCGCTTCAGCGCTCACCTGCGACGACGGTGCCGATCGCCCCGCCTCCCGGGTCAACCGGAGTGCCTCAGCCGCTTGACCGGTGACGAGCGCGAGCCGTGCGCGGTCGACCATCGTGCGCGCGTCCGCGTCCGCGGCATCCCGGTGCAAGACGTCTCGCGCTGCCTCCACGTTGCCGAGCGCCAGATGGAGGAGCATGCGAACCGTGCTCAGCGCACGCCGCGCCCTCGGAGCGTGCCCGGAGCGACCGTGTTCGGCCACGGTCGAGTCCAGTCTCACGAGTCCGGTCGCCGCGGCTCCCGCCTGCAGCTCCACCATCGCCTCGACGCATGCCATGACGAGCCAATGCTCGCTCGTCGCCCGGTGCGGTGCGAAGACCTCCACATGACGCTGCGCCGCCTCCACATCGAGCTCCTCGAGGGCGATCACCGCCTCGGCGACGCGGTAGAAGGTGCCCTGGTACCCGTCGAGCAGCTCGTCTGGCCAACCGCCGGCGCGAACGAGTTCGACGAATCGACGGGCTTCGGGGATGTCGCCGTCCAGCGCATGGATGCCGGCGAGCATCGCAAGGCAGCTGAACCCCGCATCGCGCTGGCCGCTCTCCGCCAGCGCGAGCCCCATGCCCAGGACCTCGAGCGCGAGCGCGAGCTCACCGCCGTAGTAGAAGGTGATCCCGAGTTGCGCGTAGATGCGCGGCAATTGCTCGCGGTACTGCTCGGCCTCCTCGGTGGAGAGCCGGTCGACGGCCTCGAGCGCTCGCTGGGCCGGAGGGATGGCGCGCGTGTGGAATCCCAGCACGCGCAGGGCAGAACTCTCGGCGGCGCAGAGGAACACGCGGTCGCTCTGGGATATCTCGCCATTCGTCGACTTCGTGGCAGCGGCGGCGATCGCGAACAACTGCAGCCCGCGCACCCGTCGAACCCCCACTGCGTTGTAGCAGATCGCGAGCAACATGACGAGCAGTGGGTACGGGCGGAGCCGGCCGAGCGGCACCGAGCCGAGGATCTCGCGGACGCGCTCCCCGTGCTGCCTCAGCAGGGTGAACCAGCTGGACTTCACGACGTGGCTCGCGAGCATCAGGTCGCCGGTGACGACGGCGGATTCGAGCGCCGCGACCGGCATGCCGTTCTGCAGGCGCCAGTCTGCGACCGCGCGGTTCAGGCGGGGCAGTTCCTCGGGAAAGCGGCGGTGGAGCTCTCGTCGCAGCAGCTCTCGCGCGAGGGGGATGAACGTGAACACGCGGCTGCCCTCTTCGGACCAGCTGCCGAAACCGTAGTGGGCGGCAGCATCGAGGATGCCCCGCGCTTCGGCGCCTGGTGCGAGGTCTCGAGCCAGCTCCACGGTCAGCTCATCGGCGAGGCTCATTCGTGCCAGTGCATCGATGCTGCGCGGGTCGTATTCGGCCGCCTCGATTCGCACGCGCATGAATGCCTCCATGGCATCCGTCGCGACGGCCAGGAGGTCCGAGCGCGCAATGCCGGTGTTCGCGCGCGCCAGGGCGTGAGCGACGAGGGGAAGTCCGCCGGACAGCCGATGCACCTCTCTCGCCGTCGCCGGGTCGACCTGCAGCGCCGCTCCGAGCTCCTCCTCAGTGAACATGAGATCGATCGATGAGACCGTGACCCGGTCGACCAGGAATGCGAGGCCGGGCTCGTCGAGCCGGGTGGCCTCGTTCGCGGCGGCGATGACCCGAAGCGAGGGATGTCCGACCAGCACGTCGACGATGCCCCTGAGCGTCGAGTCATCCGCTCCGGCTGCCTTGTCGACGATGATCACGAGGGATTCGTCGATGGTCGAGAGCACGCCGGTCAATGTCTGCCACGGCTCACCGCCCGGCTGCGCCCCGTCGATCGCCGCCCGCGCCCGGTCGTCCGAGAGAAGCCCGCTCCGGGCGAGCCGCTGGAGCACCACCACGGTGAATCCCTCGGGCGACGACGCCTGCCGATCGATGTCGACCCAGATCACGTGCCGATCCGCATGATCGGCCCATTGTCTGAGCAACACGGTCTTCCCCGAACCGCCGATGCCGCGAACGACGGTCAGCGGTGCACCCGAATCGAGCAGGGAATACAGCCGGGGCCGTTCGAGCAACCCCGACGGAATGCGCGGAGCACCCGCGATCGTCGTCGACGATTCAGCGTCCCCCTGGCGCGTACTGCGCATGAGTCCCCAAACACCTCAGTACACGGTGCGGGTTGCGCAGTCCCCGACACCTCACCGGCCCAGCATGGCCTCGGTCCCACCCGATTGGGGCCACGCTACCCGAGAACTCCGGCCGAAGCCGTGGTTGTCGCCCGGTTCGACCGAAATGGGGTTCGCGTTCAGTCGACGCGCCGACGCCGCGGGTGCCCCTGAATCCCCGATGTCGTGAGTCGGTGTGCGAGCAGACCGGCGACGAGCACCGCGCCGATCTCACTCACGACCCGGGCGAGCAGTGTCAGGGCGACCATCGTGACAGTGAGATGCTCTGGCGAGAACACCGGCAGTGACACAGCGAAGAGGCCGACGCCGGCGAGTGCGGCAGCCGCGATGCGCGCGACGCGGGGTCGCCACCTTCCGAGCGCCCAGAGACCGGTGTCGAACACCAGTCCGCCGACCGTCAAGGGCACGATGACGAGAAACCCGACGACGCTGAACGATCCGGCGATGACCCCGGCGAAGAACCCGGTGAGGCTCGCGGTGCCGAAGGAGCCGAGCATCAGTCGAGCTGTGAAGGGCATGATGCTGTGGAACCCTGCAATGAGGGCATAGACGGGGGGTGCGAGCGCTGCGATGCCGGGCGTGATCGGCGACAACGAGATCACCATGAGCGCCTGCACCGCGCCGAACGCCGCGCAGATGAGCAGTGTGCGAGTGCTCAGCGTTTGCCGGCGGCTGGGCGGCATCGGCTCGGTCGGGACGGTCGGGGGCACGTCGGCAGCCTAGGCGGTCGAAGCGGCGCGGCCGTGTACGACATCGCCGGGCCCGTGATCCTCCGGGTCTGGAACGGGCCCGGCGATGGCTTTATCGCGCGCTGCCGGGTCGGCTGCGGCGGCGAGCGGCGAGCAGCAGCAGGCCGAGCAGCATGGCCAGCGCCGTGATCGCGAGCAGCGGCATGATGCCGTCGACGCCGGTCGTCGCCAGCGACAGCACGGATACCGCCGCGCACGAGGCATCCGAACCGTCGGTGCACGCGTGCTGCGCCTCGACCGCACGCCACGGACCGCCCGGGTTCGTGACGGTGGCCGTGTTGACGTACTCGCCGGTGGCCGCGTAGCGCACCGTGATCGTGAACGCAGCCGTGCCGCCGACCGGCAGCTCCGCGAGCAGCCACTCGGCGCGGGCGCCGTCGACCTTCGCGGCGGGGCCTGCACGCACGAAGCTCGCACCGGCCGGCAGGGTGTCGGTGACCGTGAGGTCTCTCGCATCGATCTGTCCCGTGTTGCGCACGGTCACCGTGTACGTCACGTCGTCGCCGATCGTCACCGTGCCGCGGTCGACGGTCTTGTCGAGGCTCAACTGACCGACATCGAAGCGGTTCGTGATCACCACGGTTGCCGGCTCCTGCTCGAGGACGGGATCGAGGATCGTCACGATGCCGCCGTCGGGATCGAGCGTCGTGTGCGTGGCGAGCCCGGCATCCGTCTCGGTGACCGTGCACTCTGCGCCGACGATGATGCCGGCGATGGCCGCACGGTAGTCGGAATCCTCGGAGAGGGCGACGAATCCGCCATCGGCGAGCGGAACCGTGAGGGTCTCGCCGTCTTTCTGCCAGGTGCAGACGACCTGCGCCTCGAACGGTCCGGTGCCGAATTCCTCCACGCCGTCGCCGATGCGCTCCTTGATGAGCTCGAGTCCGCCGACGCGGAAGTCGTTCGCCACGAGCGCGGTCACCGCGCCCACGGATTCGTCACCCTCGGGCCCGGCGATCACGATCGCCGGCGGGTTCTCGTGCTCGGTGGCGCCGCCCGTGAGTACCTCGTTCACCTCGCACACCGTGCCGACGGGGAAGACCTCGTCGACGAGTGTCGGCACATCAGGCACGATCGCAAGGCCGTCGTGGCGGTACACGGGCTGGTCGCCGTAGGTGCACTGCACCGCGGCGGTGAAGGGTCCGTCGCCGTAGTCGGCCGCGCCCTCGCCGGTCACCGTCTTGAGGATCGAGAGCGTGCCCGCCTCGAAGCGGTTCGTCACGGTGACCGCCGTCGCCGGTGCCACCGTGGCGAATGCGCTGCCCTCGCCGGCATCCGTCACGCCGTCGCCGGCATACGTGGTCGAGTCGGCTCCATCAGCGTCGGTCTCGTCGACGGTGCACTCCGCTCCGACCGGCAGGGTTCCGGGCGTCACGGTGTGGGTGGCACCCTCGACGAGGGTGAAGGTGCGGTCGGATGCCGCGAGCGCGACCTCCTCGCCCAGCAGCGTGGTGCACTGCAGCGTGAACGCGAACGGGCCGAACTCGCCGACGGTCGCCGCGGTGTCGACCGCCTTGGTGACGCTGAGCGAACCGAAGTCGTACACGTTGGTGACGACCGCGGTCTGGGCGGCGGGCACGGTGCCGCCGGCAGTCGTCTGCCGGATCTCGATGGTCGCCGGCGAGCCGGTGCGGGAGGTCTCGCCGAACTCGCCGACGGGGCCCTGCTCGGTGATCGTGCAGTCCGCGCCGAGCGGGATGCCCTCGACCGACGCGGTCCAGTCGCCCGACTCGGTCAGCGTCAGCGTGGCGCTGTCGCCGAGATCGAGGGTCTCGCCCGCGACCACGCAGACGAGGTCGATGAGCACCTCGTCGGGCGCGTACGCGATGGCGTCACCGGTGATGGCCTTGCGCACCTCGAGCGGTCCGCCGACGAGCGTGACGCCCGCCTTGACCGGCGCCCGCCGCAGTGTCGTGCGGTCGGTGAGCACGGCCTGGGTGCCGAACTGGTTCCACGCGAAGTTCCCCGTCACGGGCACATCCACGGGCGCCAACCCCGGGTCGGCATCGCTGGCCGGCGTGTTCACCGTCTGGTACCGCACCGTGACGTTGCCGCCGGGGGCGAGGGCGCCGCCCGCGGTGGTGCTGAAGTCGACGAGCACGCGCAGGCCCGTGACGTCCGCCCAGTCGCCGGTGAACGCCGTGCTGTCGGACCAGCTGTTGCCGGTGCAGGTCGGGTCCGCCGACCAGGTGCTCGATCCACCGCCGGTGCAGACTGCGGCATCGGTCGATACCTGCCAGCGCACGGTGGCGCCGTCGGGTGCGGCGATGTCGAGCCCGGCCGACCCGTCGAGGATGGGTCGGTACGTCGAACCCCGCGAACCACCGGTCGCGAGCATGCGGTCGCCCGTGAAGGGCAACGGCTCGACGAGCGTCATGGAGGTGTAGGGCAACGTCCCGCTGTTGATGGCTTCGAGCTTCCACGCGTCCGTCGCGCCGATGACGGTGTTCGCGGCGCACGGCGAGCGGTAGTAGCCCTCGGTGTCGGTGATGCAGGGCCCGCCCGGAGTCACGACGTTCACCGCGCCGTCGACGAGGCTGCCGTCGATCTCGCCCTTCACGCCCTTGAACGTCGCCAGCGAGGCGCCGGGGATCGGCTCGACGAAGTTCGTGGTGCCGCACTGGCTGGCGCCGAGGCCGGCGAGCACGCCTTGGCCGTTGCCCGAGGTGTTGGTGCAGGCTGCGAGCTGCTGCACGGTGGTCACGACGAACTGGTTCGTCGCCCGCTGGCCCTGCGAGAGGCCCGGCTTCAGCACGATTCCGAGGGTGATCTCGAAGGTCTCGCCGGGCGCCATTCGTCGGCCGCCATCCGGCCATGTGAAGGCGACGGCCCGCGTTTGCGAGTCGTAGCTGAAGTCCACATCCGTCGCGAGCGTTCCGCCGTTCGAGGTGCGGTACGCGGGCTCGACCCCGAAGTCGGGTTCGAGGCTCGTCGGCAGCGTGTCGACGAGCCGGTCGATCGTGAGGTAGCCGCTTCCCGAGTTGGTGAAGCGGAGGGTCCACGGCACGGTGGTGGCCGCTTCGACCGTGTGCACGTTGTCGGCCGGTGCCTTGGCGACGTCGAGTGCGTAGGTGCCGGTGCGCAGTTCCAGGTCGTCGGATGCGTCGGCCGTCGCCGCGGCGTACAGCTCGGCGTCGTCGCGCGACGACGTGGTGTCGATCGCGTTGTCGACGGAGCCGGGGAAGGGAACAGCGTCGCCGGTGCCACGCACGGCGTCGAGCAGCTGCACCGTGAACTCGGCAGTCGCCTGCCAGCCTGCGGGCGGCGCAGTGGTCGAGAAGACCGCTCCGTCGGCCCGGGCGAACACGAAGCGCAGGCCCGTGATCTCGGCGACATCGACGGCCGGCAGCGCGGCCGCCGGCGCCGGGGTGCCCTCGATCCACTCGTCTGCACCGCCGAGCTGCACGTCGACCCGCACGCGATCCGACCCGGCAGGCAGGTCCACCTGGCCGAGCGTGGTCAGCCGGAAACGGCTCCAGAACCCCGGGTCGGCGTCTTCGACGGTGACCTGCTGGGCCGCGACCGTCGCCTCGCCGTCGGTCGCCTCGAGGCGCACGGCGACGGGAGTCAGGCGGTCCTTCTCGAGGAGCGAGCCCGGAGTGATGGTCTTCTTCGCGGTCACGTCGAGCACGCCGTCGACGAGTTCGAGGTCCGCGTCGGCGTCGTCGTACGGCGCGTTCCCGGGGAACAGCACAGGATCGTACGACTGGGCGAAGGCGCCGTTCGCAACCACGACCGGCTCGATCACCGTCTGGGCGGAGCTGCGTTCGGTCACCCGCAGCTGCGCGCGCAGCGTCATGGCGAGCTTAGCACCGGTGCGGATCGTGCCACCGGTCGACGCCGGGTCGGCGCCCTGGTAGCGCACGCTCACGCCGACGACGTCGGCCAGCTGGGCCGCGGTGAATCCGTCGACCGCAGCGAGGCTCGCGACATCCGTCGTCATGGTGCCGTCAGACGCGAGACGCCAGAGCGTGACGAGGGATGCGTCGCGGTCGACGCCGGCGTTGGCGGGGATGCCGAACGTCACGTCGGTGAGGTTCATCCGTTCGAACGGGTTGGTGTCGGGATCGTACGTCGCTTCGGCGAACGGATCGGCGCCCCAGCCCGAGGGTGCGCTCGCGCACTCGGCGATGGTCGCGTCGGAGCACGGCATCGGATCGGTGACCCGCAGGTAGGAGGCGCGCGACGCGGAGTCGTTCACGGCCGTGACCCGGTAGTCGACCGACGGGTAGCCGTCGGCGGGGACCTCGCCCGCCACGGGGATCGGGACGACGGTGCGACTCACCTGCTTCTGCACCTTCACCGCAGGCTGCTGGTCGACGAGCGTGAGATCGTCGCGGTCGGTCGCGGGGCCCACGGGCGTGCCGCGAAGCACGCCGGAGACGCCGACCGTGTTCCAGATGGTCGCGGGGTCCGCGTCGTTGTAGCCGTGGGTCGCGGTGGCCCAGCGGCCGGCGGCGTCGGGAACCCGCACCGTGTTGCGCAGCTGCCAGACGAGATCGACCGTGCGCAGCTGACCGGCGGCGCTCGGGGCGACGCCGGATCCGGGCTGGGGGCGCAGCGGGTCCGAGCTCGCAGCGCGAGCCGCGTCGTTCGGCACGACGGTGATGCGCACGCCCGTCGTTGCGGCCGACTGCGCCGGGTTGAGCGTGTAGCCGGCGAAGCGGTCGCCGGTCATCCAGCTCCCGCCGGGCGCGGCGAGCTGCTGCCAGGTGCCGGCGGCGTACAGCTCGATGGAGGTGACGGTGTCCCATTTCCACTTGGCGTCGCTCGAGGCGGAGATGCGCTGCAGGTCGAACGCCTGGAAGACGGTCTCCTCGGGTGCCGACTCGCCGCCGTTCGGGTCGGCGATCGTCACGGAGTCATAGCCGCTGGTCATGACACCCCAGCCGAGGGTGCTCGTCGCGGTGGTGCCCGACTGCGAGCTCAGCACCGACGGGTTCCACGTCTTGCCGGCCACGAGGGAGCCGTCGCCCGCGTACGCGATGACGCGGGCGTCGGCGACATCCTGCACGTCATCGCTCGTGACGGGCGTGCCGCCGGCGACGACGCCGGTGGCACCGGCGACCGCGAGGTTCTCGTAGTCGCGTGCCGCGGCGTCGGCAACCGCCGTCGGGCCGCTGCCGTCACGCAGTTCGCTGCGGGCCTGGAAGACGGTGTTCGGGCTGACGGTCGTGCCGGCTGCGAAGCCGGTGGGGTGCTCGAAGGTGTAGCGGAGGCCGGTGATCGACGTGCCGTCGACGCCCGGAGCGAGATCGGCGAGATCGCCGGAGAACACCTCGGTCGGGCCGGCCGGCGCGAAGTGAGCGATCTGCTCCCAGTCGCCGTCGACGAGTGCTTCGACGGTCAGCGTCGAACCCGACAGCACCTGCGTGGGCGCGATCGCGACCGGGTTGAACGCGTTCCAGAAGTCGCCGGGCTCGTCGTCGCGCCAGGTGTCCTCGATCACGATGCGGTTCGGGGAGACGTAGGCCGAATCGGTTCCGGTGGTCGTCGGCAACTGCGCCACGACGGTACCGCCGGCGGTCACGGGCTGCGCCGGCGAGAGCTTCTTGTCGATGGCGAGCGAGATGTCGGGGATGAACACGTCGAGGGGTGCGGATGCCTCGGCGGACGCCGCTCCTGCCGGGTTCGTGCCCGTGACGTCGACGGTGTTCGTGGTGCGCTCGGGGCTGCCACTCTCGGACTCGACCAGGTCGGGGGCCGTGTCGATGGCGAACGACAGGTTCACGATCGCGCCCGGGGCGATGCTTCCGCCGTACTCGACCGCGAAGCCGGTGAGGTGGGCGCCGTCGGGCGCTGTCGGTGCGCCAGGTGTCTCGCCGGCGGCGACGGGCGCCTCGAGGCGTGTTCCGTCGCTGAACGTCCAGGTGAGGCTGGCATCGGTGGCGCCCTCGGGGAAGCTCAGCGGCGCGGTGAACCCGCCGAAGCGCAGGTCCTCGGTGAAGTAGTCGTCGTCGGCGACGACGAGTGAGGAGAGCGGGCCGTTCGAGGTGTTCTTCGCACCGACGGTCGCGGTCGCGGTCGTGCCCGCCGGGATGCGCGCGGGTGTGATCGACTTCGTCGCCTGGACCTGGACGTCGAGGCCGGTGATCGCATACGGGGCGGTGGCGGACTTCGTCACGGGGTCGGCACCGGAGACGTGCACGGTCGCATCGACCTCGTTGAGCGCCTGAGCCCCGAGCACGAGCGGTGCGTCGCTCACCCGATCGGTGGCGCGTTGCACGACTTCGAACGGCACGAGACCGGCGGTGCCGTCGGCCGTGATGGCGTCACCATCGGTGCTCGTGAAGGTCAGGCGCAGGCCGCCGACGTTCGCAGTATCAACGCCGTCGGGCAGCGCGATCTCGCCGGCGGGCGAGGGCGCACCGGAGATCCAGGTCCACGAACCCGCGTTGTAGACGTAGGCGTCGACGGTGACCGTGTCGGAGCCTGCGGGGGCGGTCACGTCGCCGAAGCCGGTGAAGTCGACGATGCGGAACGGGTTCGAGGCCTCGAGTTCGGTGGCGCCCTCGATGGCGGTGGCAGGGTCCTGGAGCACGAGCGACGCGGCGTGGACGTTGCTCGCGTTCCGCACGGCGAGTTCCACAGTCGACGGTACGCCCGGCTGGAACTGCTGGGCAGCGGGCGTCCAGGTCTTGCTGATCTCGACGTCGACCTGCCTCGCGATGTCGATCGTCACCTCGGCCGCGTCGGTGACCGTGTCGGCGGTGGTGGCCGTGGCCGTCGCCGTGTTCGGCACGGGTTGTCCATTGAATGCCCACGTCGGGGCCAGGTCCTGCGGCACCTTCAGGGTGAGCGTCAGCTGGTACGTGTCACCCGCGCGGATGCCGACGCCGCCGGCGTCGAGCGGCTGCTCGAACGTTGCACGGAGGGTGCAGTCGGCGCTCGCGACACCGTCGCAGCCATCGAGCTCGACCGTTGCGGGCTGGGAGCTCGGCCGCACCGAGGTGCCGAGGATCTCGAATCCCTCGAACGCGGCCGGCACCTCGTCGACGAGCTCGGCGTCGACGCAGTCGGTGTCGTCGCAGCCCACCGTGATCGTGTAGGTGAACTCGTCGCCGGGCACGTGGGTTGCAGTCTCGGCGCCGTCGACGACCTTCTGCACCGTGAGCGCGGCCTCCGCGGCGACGGCCGGAGTGGCGGTCATGAGACCGGCGAGGAGCGCGAGCACGATCGCGACGGCGACCGCACCGAGCCGCTGGTACCACGGCGCGCTGCGAGTGGTGCCCGAGCGAGCGGAAGCGAGATGCCGGGCACGGTGGGCGCGCGAATGACGTCGAGCAGATGTGAACACGGTGTAGCCCCCCGGATACACGAGCGCGGCCGCCGGCCTCGGATTCGGGCTCGGCAGCGCTTCGCGTGAGAAATTGACATGGATCGGCCGCGGTTCCGCCGAATGGGCGGCGCACAGCGCGACTCTTCGAACCTATGCGAGCTCGGTCGGCATTTTGGGGGACCGGGGCGTTAATTCACCCTCGAATTCACCCTCCGGCGTGCCGGACATTCAGCCGCAAATCGGAATCGTCTCAGCGCGAAACTCTCGAGGACCAGACAGCTGAGCGGATGCCCCACCGCCGGGGCATCCGCTCACCGTTGCTCAGTCGGTCGCCGGCGTGATGTTGTGGTTCTGCCGGAACACGTTGCCCGGGTCGAGCTGCGCCTTCACCCGGCGAAGCCGCTCGAGCGTGGCCGGCGGATACATCGCGGCGATGACCTCGTCGCCGCGTTCCATCGAGAAGTTGCCGTAGACGCCGCTCGTGAACGCGAGGGCCGCGTCGCTCGTGGCCTTGGCGGCTGCCAGCTGCTCGGGAGTCGAATCGGCCGGCAGCACGCCGTTGACGATCAGGAACGCCTCGGCATCGCGGTGGGCGATCGCCGTCGCGTCGGGTGCGATGCGCGAGAACTCGCCGCCGAGCCCGCGCAGCATGATCATCGTGGGGACCTCACGGGCGTAGGCCGCCGCGGCGGCATCGAGCGCCTCGTCGGAGAGTTCGGGCACGAAGCCGTTGCCGCCGACGAACAGGAATGGCGGCCGGCCGGGCGGCGCGTCTTCGAGCAGGTCGCCGTACTCGACCGGAGCGAGCGACACCTCGGTCACCGACGCGAGCGAGAGCAGCGGCTCGAGCAGTTCGCGCAGCTGCTGCTCGGTGCCCTGCAGCGCGACGCCGAGCTGGAGGCCGGCCGGCATCTCGGGTCCGAATGCCGGCATGGCCATGAGGGTCGAGTTGAGCTCGTCGGGGCCGGCGCGCATCACGTCGCGCCAGGCGCGCATGACGGCGGGCACGTCGGAGATGTCGAAACGCACGTGTCCGCCGACGAGGCCATCGGCAGGCGCCGCCTGGAAGACGAACCGAGTCACGACGCCGAAGTTGCCGTTGCCGCCGCGGAGCGCCCAGAACACCTCGGGGTGCTGCTCGGCGTTGACCGTGAGCACGTCGCCAGACGCGGTGACGAGCTCGGCCTCGCGGAGCCGGTCGATGGCGAGGCCCTGCCCGCGCACGAGCCAGCCGATGCCGCCGCCGAGCGCGAGGCCGCCGACCCCGACGTCGCGCGTGTCGCCGGAGCTGACGCCGAGAGCGTGCGGCGCGAGCGCGGCGGCGACGTCGCGCCAGCGTGCGCCGCCGCCGACGGCGACGAGGCCGTCGTCGCCGACCTCGACGGCGTTGAACTCCGCGAGGTCGATCACGAGGCCGTCTTCGACGGGGATGAGTCCGTGCCCGCCGCTGCGGACGGCGATCGGCAGGCCGGCCGCGGCCGCGAGGCGGACGGCGACCGCGACCTCGCCGATGGTGTGCGGGCGCACGACCGCTTCGGGGTCGCCGACCCCCGCGAAGACCGTGCGGCCGGCGTCGTATTCGGATGCACCGGGACCATGCGCCCGGCCTGGAACGAGTTCAGTCAGCTCGGAGAGGATCGACATTTCGCCAGTCTGGCAGCGGCTGCCGACATGCGGGACGTTGCTCGCTCAGCGCTGAATCGCTGCGTTTGCATACGTCTCGGCCGGATTCACTCGCCGCTCGGATGCGCTCCCGCCGCGTCGATCACCCATGCGTACGCGAACGCCCGCTCGCGCCACGCCGAGTATCGCCCCGAGACGCCGCCGTGCCCGGCCGCCATCTCGATCTTCAGCAGCGGGTCGGCGCCGACCTCGCGCAGGCGGGCCACCCACTTCGCCGGCTCCACGTAGAGCACCCGGGTGTCGTTGAGCGAGGTCACCGCCAAGATGCGCGGGTAGTGGTTCACGTGCACGTTCTCGAGGGGCGAGTACGACTTGATGTAGGAGTACACCTCCTCGTCGTCGAGCGGGTTGCCCCACTCGTCCCACTCGATGACCGTGAGCGGCAGCGACGGGTCGAGGATCGACGTGAGCGGGTCGACGAACGGCACTTCGGCGAGGAACCCCGAGAAGTACCTCGGCGCGAGGTTCGCGACGGCCCCGACGAGCAGGCCCCCGGCGCTCCCGCCCTGCGCGACGAGCCGGTCGGGGGAGGTGATGTCGTTGTCGATGAGATGGCGGGCCACCGCGATGAAGTCGGTGAAGGTGTTGCGCTTCTCGAGCTTCTTGCCATGCTCGTACCAGAGCCGGCCCATCTCGCCGCCTCCTCGCACGTGCGCCACCGCGAAGATCATCCCGCGGTCGAGGAGCGACAGCCGGGGGATGCCGAAGCCCGGGTCGATCGAGTGCTCGTACGACCCGTAGCCGTAGAGCACGGTCGGCGCCGGCTCGCCGAGGTTCACGAGGTCGTGCCGGTACACGAGCGAGACGGGAACCCGGGTGCCGTCGTCGGCCACCGCCCATTCGCGTCGCTGCGCATAGCGGGTGGCGTCGTAGTCGCCGAGTACCGGCTGGCGCTTGCGCAGCCGCCGCTCGCCCGTGGCGACCACGACGTCGTACACCGTCGAGGGCGTCACGAAGCTCGTGTACCCGATTCGCAGGGTCGGCTGCTGCCAGTCGGGATTGCTGCCCACGCCCACCGAGAAGAGTGCCTCATCGAACGCGAGCTCGTGCAGGGTGTCGTCGGGCGTCGCATCGGCGGGGATGCCCGCCGGCGGCACCTTCGCGATCGCGACCCGCGGCAGCCCCTCGCGTCGGTACTCGACGGCGACGAAGTCGCGGAACGCGTCGACGCCCTCGAGGCGCACATCGGGATTGTGGGGGAGGAGCATCCGTCGCGGGCCTTGCGGGTCGGATGCCGCGACGCTCACGAGCTCGAAGTTCACGGCGCCGTCGTTGTGCACGATCAGCAGCCGGTCCTTGCCGCCCGCGATCACGTGATCGACGTCGTACTCGACCCCGTCCTTGCGCGGCCACACGACGCGGAACTCGCCGGTCGGCTCGGCGGTGTCGAGCAGCCAGGTCTCGCTCGTGACGTTCGAGCCGGCCTCGACGAGCAGGAACCTGCGGCTGCGGGTGAGGCCCACGCCGAGCCAGAACCGCTCGTCGGGCTCGTGAAAGACCGAGACGTCGTCGGATGCCGCGGTGCCGACCTCGTGCCGCCAGATCGTGTCGGGCCGCCACGCCTCGTCGACCGTCGCATAGAAGAGGTATCGTCCGCTCGGGTCGAACACGGCGCCCGCCGCGGTGCCCACGATGACGTCGTCGTACTCGCGGCCCGAGCCGTCGATCGAGCGCAGGCGCAGGGTGTAGCGCTCGTCGCCCTCGACATCGGTGGCATAGAGCAGGGTGGAGCCGTCGGCGGTGACGTCGAAGCTGCCGAGCGAATAGAAGTCATGCCCCTCGGCCTCGGCGTTGTCGTCGAGCAGCACCTGCTCGCCGGGCAGTGTCTCGTGGGAGGCATCCGTCAGCTCGTCGCCCGTGGTCTCGGGCAGCACCGGCGGCTCCCAGTCGTCGGGGTCGGCCGGCACTCGGCAGTGGATGCCGTACTGCTTGCCCTCGACGGTGCGGGTGAAGTACCACCAGTCGCCCTCGCGGGTCGGCACACTGAGGTCGGTCTCCTTCGTGCGTGCCTTGATCTCCTCGAAGAGCTGCTCCTGCAGGATCGTGAGGTGCTCGGTCTTCGCCCTCGTGTACGCGTTCTCCTCATGGAGGTGGGCGATGACGGCCGGATCGTCCTTCTCGCGGAGCCACTCGTAGTCGTCGATCACCACGTCGCCGTGGTGCACGCGTTCGGTCGGTCGCTTCTCGGTCTTCGGAGGAGTCAGCACGTGTCCACGCTACGCCTACCGTTGGATCTCGCGGATCTCCCATTCGTCGCCGCCGAGGTGCCGCAACACGCCGCGCACCCGCTCGCCGTCGCGCACCGCCGTGAAGCTCAGCGGCTGCAGCTCACCGCCGGAGATCCCCAGGCTGCCCTCGAAGGTCGGCGACTCGTAGCCGAGCTCGGCGAACACCGCGGCGCGCTGCTGCGTGTCCCAGATGCCCGAGAGCGTCCAGGTCATGGCGAGGCCCGTCAGCGCGGCGAACACGAACGCGACGTACCCGGCTTCACGCACGCGATCGGCGCCGCGCTGGCCGCCGTCGATGAGCAGCACGATGCCGACCGTGAGGACCATCGCGGGGAACGCGAGCGGCCACGGGTTCCATGCCGGGATCGTGACGATCGCCGTCGCGGGATCCATGGGTCAGCCCGTCTTGGTCCAGTCGAGGTTGATGACGTCTCCGATGTAGACCGTCTCGCCGAAGTCGTGGATCTGCGGATTCATTCGCAGCAACTGCTGCTGCGGCAGCTCGAAGCGCTGCGCGATGTCGAAGAAGTGGTCGCCCTCGACCACCGTGTAGCTCGACGGCACGCCGGCGCCGTCGAGCACGGGCGTGCCGGTCGCGCCCTCGCGCGGACCGGTGTCGTACGCGGGGCCCCACTCGACGACGGGTGCGGGCGCGTTCGGCACGGCTGGCGGCGGCGCGGGCTCGGCGGCGGGCGGCGCCGGCGGCGTCGACACCGGCGCGGGGGTCGGCGTTGCCGTGACCGTGGCGGTGATGGTCACGGGCGGCGGCGGGGGTGCGGCCTCGGGCACGCACCCGCTGAGCAGCAACGCTGCAAGTCCGACGGATGCCGCTGCCGCACCGCTGCTTCGCCTCACCGGGCCTCCTCACCGCCGAACGGCGCTCCGCTTCGGGCGCCGATCGGATCACCCTATCCGGTGAGCGTGGCCGGATCGAGGATCGCGGTACGGATGCGCGCGAGTCCCTCGGCCAACAGGGTGTCGCTCGTGCCGGCGTAGCCGAGCACGATGCCCGGCTCCTCCTCGCCGGGCACCGCCGAGTAGTCGGCGAGCGGTGCGACCGCGATGCCGTCAGCGGCGAGCCGGTCGACGAGCGCAGCGGATGCCTCGTGGCTCGGCAGCCGCACCACGGCGTGCAGCCCGCCGTCGAGTCCCGAGAGCGGCGCGCTCGGTATGCCGTCGAGGGCGTCGACCACGAGCCGTCGGCGGTGGGCGTAGTCGCGCCGGGTGACGGCGATGTGCCGGCGCACGGCGCCGCTCGCGAGCAGGGCGGCCGCGGCATCCTGTGCGACGCCCGGAACCGGGCAGCGCTCATCGGTGCGGATGAGCGCCATCGCCTCGCGCAGCCGCGGATTCGCGGGCAGCACGAGGTAGCCGAGCCGTAGCCACGGCGTGAGCACCTTCGAGAAGCTGCCGACGAGCACGACCCGTCCGTGGCCCGACGCGGGGTCGTCGAGTGAGGCGAATGCCGGCAGGGGCGGCCCGAGGTGACGGTACTCGCTGTCGTAGTCGTCTTCGAGCACGATCGCGTCGGCCGTGCGCGCCCAGTCGAGCAGCTCGAGGCGGGCCGCGACGGGCAGCCGTCCCCCGAGCGGGTACTGGTGGCTCGGCGTGACCATGACGGCGTCGGGCGGCCGGGGCATCCGTCGCAGTGCCTCGACGATGAGTCCATCGGCGTCGACCGGGGTCGGCACCGTGCGCACGCCGCGACGCTCGAGGGTGCGCCTCGCCGCGGGATAGCCCGGGTGCTCCACCGCGACGACCGCCTCGCGGCCGGTGAGCAGGGCGAGGGCGGATGCCGCGAGTGCGAGCGCCTCGCTCGTGCCCGCGGTGACCACCACGTCGTCGGCGGTGCAGGCGATGCCGCGGGCCTGGCGCAGGTGGTCGGCGATCTCGGAGCGCAGGCGCTCGACGCCGAACAGCGGCGGCGACTCCGACGGGATCTCGAGGGACGCTGCGTGGCGCCAGGCCGCGCGCCACGCGCGGGTGTCGATGCGCGCCGTCGAGGG
Organism: Agromyces ramosus; assembly: GCF_030817175.1. Classification (NCBI taxonomy): domain Bacteria; kingdom Bacillati; phylum Actinomycetota; class Actinomycetes; order Micrococcales; family Microbacteriaceae; genus Agromyces; species Agromyces ramosus. The sequence goes on from NZ_JAUSYY010000001.1 coordinate 1,881,526, forward strand.
TCGCCCCGGCAGCAGGTCGATGCGCGGTGGCGTCTGCTCTTCAGCCGCTCCGTCGAGTGGGCGATGTTGGCGGTCACCGCCGGCGCCGTCGCGCCAATTTCGCCCATTCGACGTGTATTGTCCAGTCGCGCCGCGTGGCTCGTTGAGCTCGGCGACACGGGTGGGCGCGCCCTGGCGCATCTCGAGGTAGCCCTCGCCCGCGAGTTGCTCGTAGGCCGCGACGACCGCGCTGCGTGAGACGCCGAGCTCCGACGCGAGCGCGCGAGTCGACGGCACCGTGTCGCCCGCCCGCAGCCTGCCGCCGAGGATGCCGCCACGCAGCCCTTCGACGAGCTGCACGCCCACGGGACCGCCGGCGTCGCGGTCGATGACGAGGATCGGGCCGTCCATGCGCACCTCCGCCGTGCTCAACTGGATTGCCGAGAATAGCAGGAACTGGACTGCGCGGCGAACCAGTGTTGTCGCGAGACTCTGAGTGTGACCCTGACGAACGCCACTTCCACCCGCCGGATCCGTCGCCTCGCCGAACGGCAGACGACCGATCGCGACGCCCTCTTCGAGCTCCTCGACGGCGAGCTCGTCGGCCACCTCGCCGCCGTCGTCGACGGCGCGCCCGTCGTCGTGCCCATGGGGTACGCGCGAGACGGCGAGCACGTGCTCGTGCACGGCTCGACCGGCGGCGGGTTCGCCCTGCGGGCGGCATCCGACCGCTCGACCGTGGCCTTCGCCGTCACGGCGCTCGACGGCCTCGTGTACGCACGCTCGCTCTTCGACAGTTCGATGAACTACCGCAGCGCGGTCGTCTACGGCGTGCTCGAGCCGGTGGAGGCGGAGGCGACGGATGCCGCGCTGCTCGCCCTCTCCGAGCGGCTCATGCCAGGCCGCGCCGCCGAGGTGCGACCGACGACGCGCAAGGAGGCCTCCGCGACCCGCGTGCTCCGGCTCGCACTCGACGACGTCGTGATGAAGCAGCGTGCGGCCGGGGCATCCGAAGCGCCCGATGACGGCGAGGACCACTCCACGTGGGCCGGCGTCGTGCCCCTCACCCGCACGTGGGGCACGCCGCAGGCGTCGCCCCTCACCCCAGCGCAGGCACCGGTGCCCGAATCGGTGGTCGCCCTGACGACACGCCCCGCGCCGAACCGCAGACTTCATTGAGGAAAGGGGGTGCCCCATGTTCGCAATGCTCGTTCTCGGCCTGCTGGCCGCATCGGCCGTCGCCGCTGCCGCCGTGCAGTTCACGCGCGACGGCTACCGCCGCACGCCGACGCTCCGGTTCTGAATTCTCGCCGACGTGACCGTCCCACGCTCGCGTCTGAGGTGCCCGGTGCCCGCGTCTGAGGTGCCCGGCTCGCGGACCCCGCCGAAATACGGCGATCGCCCGATGAGCCTGAGGTGCCTTAGCGAGCACGCTAGAGGCATCCGGTCGGAAGGGTCGGACGAATCCCAGGAGGAATCATGCAGTTCTCGGCAGACTTCGTGGCGATGCACTCGCACGAGGCGGACGTGCTCCGCGCCGAGCGGGAACTCGGCCTGCGGGCCGAGTCGAGGGAGCGTGGTTCGGGCGGCGAGGGACCGTCGCCCGAACCCGTCACCCGCCGGCATCACCGGGGCCACCGCGCCCTGCGCCTCGCGCTGCGGTGATCGCGGCGCTGTCCGCGTCGGCGGCGCACGCCAGGGCGATTCCGCCCGTGGCGATCACGGATGCCTCGACCGGCGCCGCTGTCGGTGGGGCGTGGCACGATGAGATCGTGACCATGTCAGCGCCGGCCATGATCGGCCGCGACGCAGACCTCGCGCGGCTCACTGAGCGACTCGACGAGGTGCGCGCCGGCGCGCCCTTCACCGTCATCGTCGGCGGCGAGGCGGGCATCGGCAAGACCCGTCTCATCCGCGAGTTCCAGCGTGGGCTGCCGAGCGATGTGCGACTCCTCGCGGGGCAGTGCGTCGACCTCGGCAGTGTTGCGGCCCCGTACGCGCCCGTGAAGGCAGCCCTGCGCACGCTCGTGGCAGACGTCGGGGCCGAACGCGTGCTCGAGGCCGCCGGCCCCGGGCGATCGGCGCTCGCCGCGCTGCTGCCCGAGCTCGCGGCATCCGATCACGACACCCCCACGGCCGCGCCCGCGGGCGTCGGCGCGGCCACCGGGCAGTTGCACGAGGGCATCGCGGTGCTCCTCGAGACCTTCTCGCGTGAGCGGCCCATCGTCTTCGTCATCGAAGACCTGCACTGGGTCGACGCGGCGACCCTCGCGCTGCTCCGCTTCCTCATGCGCGCGCTCGGGTCGAGCCGCGTGCTGACGGTGCTCACCTATCGCAGCGAAGACGTCACACGGGGGCATCCGCTTCGGGCGTTCCTCTCCGAGGCCGAGCGCGACCGGTGGGTCGAGCGCCGCGACCTCTCACGACTCTCGCGGGCGCAGGTGCGCAAGCTCACCAAGCTGCTCACGGGCGAGCCGCCCACCGACCAGGTCATCGAGACCGTCTTCCGTCGCAGCGACGGTGTGCCGTTCTTCGTCGAAGAGCTCGTCGGGCTCGACGGATGCCGCGACGAGAGCGACCTGCCCGACACGCTCCGCGAACTGCTGCTCGCCCGCTACGAGCGGCTCTCCGAAGGCGCCCAAGAGCTGCTTCGCGTCGTGTCGGTCGGCGGCGTGCGCATCTCGCACGGGCTGCTCGAGGCGGTGTTCGCCGGCACGCCCGACGAGCTCGACCTCGCGGCGCGCGAGAGCGTGCTCGCCGGAGTGCTGAACATCGACGGCGACGACTACGCCTTCCGGCACGCCCTCGTGCGCGAGGCGATCCTCGCCGACCTGCTGCCCGGCGAGCGGGCGCGGTTCCACGCGCGGTACGCCGAGGCGTACGAGGCGGCCGCCGAATCGGGCACCCGTCGGCTGGCCGCCGAGATCTCCTACCACTGGCTCGGCGCGCACGACGCGAGTCGCGCGTTCCCCGCGACGATCCAGGCAATGCGCGAGGCGCGCGCCGCCGCGGCCTACGCCACGGCCGCACAGCTGGGCGAACGCGCGCTCGGGCTCTGGGACGTCGTGCCCGACCCCGCCGGCGCGGCCGGCATGGGCAAGCTCGAGCTCATGGGCCGCACCGCCTCGCACCTGCGCAACGCCGGCGAGGGCGAGCGCGGGCTGGCCCTCGTCAAGGCCGCGCTCGCCGAGTGCCCTCGAGATGATCCGCAGTACCCGCGATTCCTCCGCGACAAGGCGATGTACCTCGCGAACGTCGGCCGGCCCGGGTCGATCCCCGTGCTCGAAGAGGCGCTCGAGGTGCTCGGTGACGACGGGTCGAGCGAGCTGCGCATGACCACGCTCACCGGGCTCGCCGGGCGGCTCATGATCGAGGGCCGGCTCGACGAGTCGGTCGAACGCGCACAGGCCGCGCTCGCCGTGGCGCTCGAGATCGACTCGCCGCGATACGCCTCGATCGCCACCAACATCGAGGCCGTCAGCCGTGCCAGCCGTGGCGAGGTCGAGCACGGGCTCGCCGGGCTGGAGCGTGCCCGCGAACTGTCCGAGGGCGACGGCGCCGCGATGCTGCGCTACTGGGTCAACGCGTCCGACCTCTACTACCTCGTGGGCGACCACCGTGAAGCCGTGCGCCTCGCCGAAGAGGGCCTCGAGCAGTCGCGCGCCCAGGGAGTCGAGCGCAGTTCCGGCGTCATCCTCGCATCGAATGCGGTCGACCCGCTCTTCGCGCTCGGCGAGTGGGATCGCGCGGCTGCGCTCATCGAGCGCGCCCTCGCCCTCGATCCGCCTGCCCCCTTCGCCGTCTACCTGCAGCGTGCACGCATCTGGGCCATCCTCTGGCTCGGCGAGCCGGCCCGTGCGGCAGAGGCCTTGCGCGGTGTCCGCTCGGCGATGGCCGACATCATGGAGGTCGAGACCCAGACACGACTCGGGGTGAGCCGAGTGACGGCAGAGGTGGCGCTCGCCAACGGAGACATCGGCGAAGCCTGGCGCGACGTACGCCGCGCCCTCGATGAGTCGACGGTGCCGCTGCCCGGCTACACGCTGCCGCTGCTCTGGGTGGCGGCGCGGGTCATCGCGGCGGCCCGGGCGACGCCGAATGAGCTCGGCGACGAGCTCGCCGCCGAGATCAGCGGTGCCGAGCCCGCGTTCCGAGCCCTGATCGGCCGCATGACAATGTGGCCGACCTTCCCGCTGTGGTCGTCGTTCTTCGAGGCCGAGCTCGCCGAAGGCCCCGATTCGGCTGCGGGTGCCGCCGGTTCGGATGTCGCGGCCTGGCGTGCTGCGGCGAAGGCTGCTGCGGCGCCGGTGGCACCCGGCTACCTCGCCGCCTACGCGCTGCTCCGCCAGGGTGAGGCCGAACTCGGCGCGGGCGATCGCGCGGCTGCCAGGGTCACGCTGCAGAGCGCGCTCGATCTCGCGCTCACGGGCGGCGTCGGGGCGGTGCGTGACCGGGTGATGCAGGTGGCCACGGCGGCAGGGCTCACCCTCGACAGCGCCATGGGCGCCGGTGTCAGTCGCAGCCGTTCAGCGAGTGGCACCGACACTCCCGGCATTGCGGGGGGCGCGGCATCCGGTGCCGAAGCCGATGCCGCGGCCACCGCCGAGCTCACGGCCCGCGAACGTCAGGTGCTCGAGCTCATCGCCGAAGGCCTCAGCAACCGGCAGATCGGCGAGCGGCTCTTCATCAGCGGCAAGACCGCGAGCGTGCACGTCTCGGCGATCCTCCGCAAGCTCGGCGCCGCGACCCGCACCGAGGCGGCCTACCGGGCGGGCGCACTGCGGTAGCTCTCGTGGTGGCGGGCCTGCCCCGGCCCATCCACACGGCGGAGCGACCACGCTCGCGTGGAGGCACTGAATTCGGTCACGCCGCCGCAACGTTGCTGCTCCACGGCGGAACTGGGTCGGCGGCGCGCCGTGGCCGAGCTGCAGGCCACGTGTTCGTCACCACGGCGCCGTTCGAGGCGATCGCGGCGGCATAGGCTCGACTCTCATGGGGTCACAGCGAGCAGCGGATGACGCCGGCCGACGGCCGAGCATCGCCGCCGTCGCGGCCCTCGCCGGCGTCTCGCCCACGACGGTGTCGCACGCGTTGAGCGGAACGAGGGCGGTGCGCGCCGAGACGCGCGAGCGTGTCATCCGTGCCGCCGCCCAGCTCGGCTACACCCCGAATCGCCTCGCGAGCGGTCTCCGCCTGCAGCGCACCGGCGTGATCGGGCTCGCGAGCGATCGCATCGCGACGACGGCGTTCGCGGGCCGGATCGTGCAGGGTGCGCAAGAGGCGGCGCGCGAGCGCGACGCCGTGCTGATGATCGTCGACTCCGAGGGCGACGCCGAACTCGAGGCGCGGCAGCTGCGCTCGCTCCTCGACCACCGCGTCGACGGCATCCTCCTCGCCCGCATGTTCCACCAGCAGGTTGCGCGGCCTGAAGCCCTCGGCAGCACGCCTGTCGTGCTCGTCGACGCGACGCCCGCCGACGGATGGCGCGTGCCCGCCATCGCGCCCGACGAGCACGCCATCGCCGTGACCGCCGTGGCGCACCTCCTCGCTGCGGGTCACCGGCGCATCGCGTTCGCGACGACGACGGATGACGCACCGGCGAGCGGTGGGCGGGAGGCGGGCTTCCGCACGGCGCTCAAGGACGCCGGACTCGACGGATCCCGGGCACTCGTCGAGCGCGGGTCATCCGACTCGCACGGAGGACGCACCGCCGGGCGCCGCCTCCTCGACCGGCCCGAGGCAGAGCGGCCGACCGCCGTGTTCTGCTTCAACGACCAGATGGCCATGGGCGTGTACCAGGCGGCGGCGGGGCTGGGCCTCGACGTGCCGCGCGACTGCTCGGTGGTCGGCGTCGACGATCTCGACCTCGTCGCCGGGGCGCTCGATCCGGCCCTCACGACGATCGCGCTGCCGCATCGTGAGATGGGCCGCTGGGGCATGACCACGCTCCTCGACCTGATCGACGCCTCGGGTCACGGGCGGTCACGGGCGACGGATGTCTCAGCGCCGGTGCATCTCCGCTGCAAGCTCGTCGAACGGGGCTCGGTGATGCCGCCTCGACCCTGAGCACGCTGGTCAGCGTTCGGCGGGAGCCCGCCCGGGCGCGCGCTCGACGGGCGCGACAGCGAGGGGTGCGAGCCGAACCGAGCGGAGCTCGGTGGAACCGCCGACCGACTCCACCGAGAGGCCGTTCGCACCGGGCGCGCCGAATGCGAGGTTCGAGAGCACCGACTCGCCGCCGTTGACGAAGACCTCGATCGAGCCGGCGTCGACGATGAGGTCGAGGGTGACGATGCCGTCGCGCGGTGGCGCCGGTGCCGTGCGCACCTCGCGGTAGACCGGCGGCATCGTGGCGGCGACGGCATCGTGGTCGCGAGCGACGAATGCGACGCCCGCCGCGAAGTCGACGCCGACGGTGGCGAACGCGCCGTCGCCCTCCTTGACGCGGAAGCGCACCTCCGCTGCGGGGTCGTCCGGGTCGGGCGCGACCTCGACGCGCAGCCGGTAGGCGTCGGAGTGCGGTTGGGGGAGCGGGGTGCTCGCGGCATCCGTCACCCGCAGGTCCTCGGACGTCTGGGCTTCGCCCTCGAGCGCAGCGAGCGCGTCGACCGGCGCCGACACGAGCGTCGGCCTGCCATCGACGGTGCGAAGCCTGAGCTCGCGCACAGCCGAGTCGGCACCGCCGTGCCAGTCGGTGGTCGGCAGCTCGCCCGCGTAGGCCCAATTGTTCAGCCACCCGATCGCATACCGCGAGGCGAGCCGGTCGGCGGGGGACTCGCGAGGGTCGTCCCAGGTGACCGCGGCGTAGAAGTCGGCGCCGCGGTCGAGCCAGGCCACGACGGGGTCGGTGGCGGTGAAGGTCTCGCCGCTCCAGTCGCCGGTCCAGTAGGCGGTGCCGGTGGTCATGCCCTGCGAGGCACCGTTGACCCCGGCCGCGAGCACCCAGGTGGTCTTCGACGGATCGCCGTCGAGGGACATCCGGAACAGGTCCGGGCACTCGAGGATGCCGAGGTCGCCGGGCTCGAAGCTCGAGCGATACGTCCACGCCTTCAGGTCGGGGGAGGTGTAGAAGCCGAGCCTGTGCCCCTCGGCGAGCACCATGAGCCACTCGCCGTGCGCGTCGTCCCAGATGATCTTGGGGTCGCGCCAGTGCGCCTCACCCGGGTTGTCCATGACGGGGTTGCCGTCGTACGCCTCGAACCGGTACCCGCCGTCAGTCGAGACGAAGAGCGACTGCCGCTGCACCCCCTCGTGCTGCTGGGTCATGATCGCGATGACCGCGCCGGCGCCGAAGCCGGCCGTGTTCTCGGTGTCGACCACTGCGCTGCCGGTCTCGATGTCGCCCAGGCCGTTCGCGTACTTCTCGATGGCGACGCCCTCGTCGCGCCAGTGCACGAGGTCGGTCGACGTCGCGTGGTACCACTCGGTGCCGTTCCCCTCGGGGTAGTCGGCGTTGTAGAGGTAGTAGTAGTGCCAGCGGCCGTCGTTCCAGAACGGGCGCTGCGGGTCGTTCATCCAGCGCTCGGCCGGGGTCAGGTGCACGGCGGGGCGGTAGGGCGACCAGTCGGGGGGTCGCATGTAGTCGGGCGCGGCGGCCGGCGAGGTCGGCGCGGGCGCCGCCGTGGCGTTCGGATGCTCCGGAGCCCGGCTGCCCGGCGCGAGCACGAGCGCGGCGACGACGGTCACGGCAACGGCCACCGCGGTCGCGACGATGATGATGACCGCGCGCGGGGCGACGCCCGGGCGTCGCCATGGGCCCGAGCGCGCACGCGTCACCGTGCCGTCCGGCACGTCAGGTGGGTGTGTTCGGTTCATGATCCTCCGTGGTGGTTCGCACACCGCCGTGCCGTCAGACCCGCCTTGCGCGGTGGTCGTCGGAACCGGCGATGCACCTTCGCAGCTGTCTGTGGGGAGGAGCGCAAGCGCCACTCGAGGAATCGTCGGCCACGCTAACGGCTACCAAATCGATTTGCAAACTTCACCAATACGATCGCCACCGTGGAAGCGCGACCATCGTCGGTACACCGCTGATCTGGGAATTTGCATGCGAACGCACGCATCGCATCAACTGGCCGGCCCACTTGACAACGTTGTCAGTCTCGGCATAGGTTCCTGTGTCGGGGGAGCACAAGCGTCGCGGTTTCGAGGAAGTACCTCATCCACGAAAGGCGACGAACATGTCAACATCCATCGGGCGCATCAGGCGCCCACTCATCGGCGGGATGGTCGCGGCCGGCGCGCTGGTCGCGACCCTCTTCACCGGCACGGCGGGAGCCGTCGCCGCGCCCGAGGACCTGCAGCCGGGCCCTGAGCCGACCCTGCACACGCAGGAGGCCTACGCGCCAGAGGACGACTTCACCGCGAAGTGGACCCGCGCCGACGCACGCCAGCTGAAGCGCCTGTCGGACCCGGCCGCGCCGTCGCGCGAGAACTCGATGCCGGCCGCGCTCACCATGCCGACGGTGCCGCAGGACTTCCCCGACATGTCGAACGGCGAGGTCTGGGTCTGGGACACCTGGCCGCTGACCGATGAGGCCGGCAACCAGTACAGCGTCAACGGCCAGGAGATCATCTTCTCGCTCGTGGCGGACCGCAGCCTCGGCTTTGACGACCGGCACGTCTTCGCGAAGATCGGGTACTTCTTCCGCCCGGCCGGCGTCCCCGCCGACGAGCGGCCGGAGAACGGCGGCTGGACGTACGGCGGCCTCGTCTTCGACGAGGGCGTGACCGGCCAGATCTTCGAGGACCAGTCGTACAGCCACCAGACCCAGTGGTCGGGCTCGGCACGCATCATGAAGGGCGGCGAGATCAAGCTCTTCTTCACGGATGTCGCGTTCTACCGTGACGCCGCGGGCAACAACATCAAGCCCTACGACCCGCGCATCGCGCTGAGCGTCGGACACGTCCACGCCAACAAGAACGGCGTGAAGTTCACCGGCTTCGACAAGGTCACGAGCCTGCTCGAGGCCGACGGCACGTACTACCAGACCGGCGAGCAGAACGAGTTCTTCAACTTCCGCGACCCCTTCACCTTCGAGGACCCGAACCACCCGGGCGAGACGTACATGGTGTTCGAGGGCAACTCGGCCATGCCGCGCGAGTCTGCCCAGTGCACCGAGGAGGACCTCGGCTACCGCGAGGGCGACCCCTATGCCGAGTCGGTCGACGCGGTCAACGCCTCGGGCGCGACTTACCAGATCGGCAACATCGGACTCGCGAAGGCGAAGAACGACGACCTCACCGAGTGGGAGTTCCTGCCGCCGATCCTCTCGGCGAACTGCGTCACCGACCAGACCGAGCGGCCGCAGTTCGTGTTCCAGGACGGCAAGGCGTACCTCTTCACGATCAGCCACCGCGGCACCTTCGCGAACGGCATCGACGGCCCCGAGGGCGTCTACGGCTTCGTCGGCGACGGCATCCGCAGCGACTTCCAGCCGCTGAACGGCGGATCGGGCCTCGCGCTCGGCAACCCGACGAACCTGAACTTCGCCGGCGGCCAGCCGTTCGCGCCCGACTACAACCAGCACCCGGGTCACTTCCAGGCGTACTCGCACTACGTGATGCCCGGCGGACTGGTGCAGTCGTTCATCGACACCATCGGCACCCACGATGACTTCGTGCGCGGCGGCACGCTCGCCCCGACCGTGAAGATCGACCTCGATGGCGCCGACAGCGCCGTCGACTACACCTACGGCAACGGCGGGCTGGGCGGCTGGGCCGACATCCCGGCGAACCTCGACGTCAATTCCGGCGGCAAGGTGCAGTAAGCGGTTCGAACGACGGATGCCCCGGGGATGCGATCCCCGGGGCATCCGCTCGTGTACCGCGCCGCGATACGGCGGCGGGAGGCGAGCGCGGTCTACAGCGCGTGGGCGGGGATGGCTCCCATCAGGCCCACGGCGAGCACCGCGAGCACCGCGAGCGCGCTCATTGCGGCCGCTGCACCGGCGGTGCGCCAGTGTGATTTCGTCGTCATGGTCGGTCTTGCCCTTCATGGGTCACGATGTCAGGTGACATCGTTGTCAGTCAGGCGGCGATGTTACACACCATGCCGAGTGGCCGCAAGAGGACATCGGACGTTTGCCAGCGCGGCCCGTGCTCGGCATCGTCCACAGCGGGTGGGATGCGACGGTCAGCAACGCCGCATCCCACCCGCACCGCTCAGCCGGCGACCCGCACGAGGAGCTCACCCGCGCGCGTGACGCCGGCCGAGTTCTCGAGCTCGACCGTGTAGCGGTGCTCGCCGGGTGCGGCATCCGTCACCGCGAAGGCGAGCGTGCGTTCCGAGGCCGCCGTCCGGAACATCCGATCGATGACGCGGCCGTCTTCGAGCAGTCGCACCACCGTGGTCACCCCGCCCTTGCCGACCTTGACCTTGATCCCGAAGTCACCGTCGGCATCGGGCCCCTTCCGCGGTCCGGTGAGCGCCGTGACCTCGGCAGCCGGGGGAGCGGCCGTTGCGTCGTCGACGCCCGCCTCCTTGTACATCGCGCCGTGCATCGGCGTCACCGTGAGCGACTCGAGCGTCGCGCCCTCGCCGTCGGCCCAGAGCCCGATCGCGTCGGCGCCCGCGTTCGGGAACACCTGGTCGGTGATCGTCGTGCGCCCGTCGGCCGTGAACACCTCGACCGATGAGCGGTCGACGTACACCGTCAATGCCAGGCGCCCGTCGTCGAGGGCCACCGGGGCATCGTCGAGCGAGGCGAACGCCGGGTGGAACCCCGTGCTCCCCGAGTCGCGGCGGTCGACGAACAGGCGGCCGGATGCCGCGTCGTACCCGATGCGCGTCGCCGACTCGTCGTCGCCCAGCACGCTGAGCCCGACCGCATCGGCATCGCCGGGCGCGATCACCGCGTCGATGCGCACGACGTCACCCGAGACGGACAGCGTCTCGGAGCCCGCCGCGATCGGCCGCGCGGCATCCGTGTACGCCCGATCGCTCTGCTCGAGCTCGGCGAACTCGGGGACGACCTCCTGCACGAGTCGCGGCCCGCGCTCGGTCGTCACGAGTGACACGTCCCGCGGCAGCGCCATCGCGCTGCGCCACGAGCCCGTCGGGATGTCGTTGGCGTAGTCCCAGTTGTTCATCCAGCCGAGCATCACGCGGCGGCCGTCGGGCGCGTTGCTGAACGACACGGTCGCGTAGTAGTCGCGCCCCCAGTCGAGCCAGTCGTAGCCCTCGAGGCGCGGTGCGGCCGCGGCATCCGAGAACATCACCTGGTCGACGAGCACGTGACCCCAGCCGAACCGGTTGTTGTCGATGATGCGAACGGATGCCTCCTGCCCGGCGAACTCGGCCACGTTCCAGTTCACCCAGTCGAGGTTCTCGCTGTTGCGGCCCGTGGCCGAGCGAACGATCTCGCCGTCGACGACGAGGTTGACGCTCGTCTCCTCCGAGCGTGCCTGCGCCGGCTCCGCGCCCAGCACGAGGTGGTCGAGCGTGAGGTGGCCCCAGCCGCCCGTGGCGTCGTCGTGCACCTGGACGCGTGCGTCACGCCCGGCGAACTCCGAGACCTCCCACGACTGCCAGTTCAGCTGTCCTGCCTCGGGGCCGGTGGCGGTGCGCACGACCTCGCCGTCGACGAGGAGCCGCAGCTCGAGCGTGCCGTTGAATCGCTTGCCGCCGCCGAGGAGGAAGGAGAGATGGTGCTCGTCGGCGCCGATCGTGAACGCGGGCGAGGTGAGGTCGCCCCGGTTGGTGTCGCCGAACGGGCCGGCCTCGAAGGTGTTGATGCGCTTCTGACCGAGGTAGTAGTCGCCGCCCTGCGTCGACGGGCTGCGGCTCGGGTCGATCGCGAGGTCACCCGTCGCCTCCCAGCCGGTGTCGGCCAGCGTCGTGCCGTCGGGGAACTCGAAGCCCTCGAAGAGCAGCCGGCCGGGGGGTGGCTCGTTGCCGAGCTGCGTGCCGTCGACGTGCGGATGGTTGCCGCCGCCGACGAGGAGGTTCACGAACGGGCGATCGATGGTGAACGTCGACGACTCGAGCGTGCCGACGGGCCAGTCGCCGTCGTTGAAGCCGTTCACCAGGCCGCCACCGATGAAGCCCGACACGGCGTTCTGCCCGGGCAGCGTTCCCCCGGCCGGGGCGTCGCCCCACGGTCCGTTCTTCCAGTTGCCGGGTTCGTTGCCGACGGCCCAGTCGCCGTACGTGCCGTCGTCGAACCCCTCGAAGAGGTCGCCGGCCGGCACCGCGGCATCCGACACCGTGCTCTCGGAGGTGAAGGTGGTGCCGTCGAACTCGCCGACGAAGTACTGCCCGCCGGAACCGCCGGCGACAGAGCCGGGGTTGAGGTTCACGACGAGCACCCACTTCGTGTTCGCCGGGTCGCCGTCGACCGGGAGCGGGAAGAGGTCGGGGCACTCCCAGATGCCGCCGGTCGCGTTCGCAGGCCCGAAGTCGCTGAGGTGCGTCCAGTTCTTGAGGTCGTCGCTGCGGTACAGCACCACCTTGTACTGCAGTGCCTCCACGGCGACCATGACCCAGTACGACTCGCCCGTCTCGGGGTCGGTGTACCGCACGACCTTCGGGTCGCGGAAGTTCGCGGAATCGCGGTCGAGCACGGGGTTGCCCTCGTACTTGGTCCACGTCTGCCCGTCGTCGAGGCTGTAGGCGAGCGACTGGGCCTGCTCGCCTGCGTGCGTCGGGTGCGACGGCGTGTACGCGCTCGTGTAGATCGCGACCATCGGCGGGTTCTCGGCGGTGCCCAGACCGCTCGCGTTCTCGTCGTCGACGACGACCGAGCCCGAGAAGATGTCCTCGATCGCGACACCCTGCTCGTCGAACGTCTGGGGGATCGCGACCGGCTGCTCCTCCCAGTGCACGAGGTCGGCGGAGGTCGCGTGGCCCCAGCTCATGTTGCCCCAGCGCGTGCCGTGCGGGTTGTGCTGGAAGAACAGGTGCCACGTGCCGTCGTGGTAGACGAGGCCGTTCGGGTCGTTCATCCAGTTGCGTTCGGGCGAGAAGTGCAGGTACGGCCGGTACTGCTCTGTCGCCGGGTCGGGACCGTCGTCGGCCATCGCTGGCACGGCGGGCACGGCGCCCAGCATGCCGAGCGCGAGTGCGGCGGCGGCGGCCGTCGCTGCGGCCCTGCGCCCTAATGATTTCGTCGTCATCGTTCCATTCGCCCTTCATCGCGCGAGTCTCGATGCCCTAGTGACATCGTTGTCAGTCAATGTCGGCGATGTTACGGAGTGTCCGGCGGACATTGCAAGGGGCTCGGCGGATGCACCTGCGCCCACCCGGCCCGTACCCTCGATGCATGCACCACGCGCGCATCCGTCCCGCCGTGATCGCCGACGCTCCCGGCATCGCCCGCGTGCACTGGGACAGCCACCAGACCACCTACGTCGAGCCCGGCCGTGTCGCCCGCGACCGGGTCGAGGCGTGGACCATGTCCGATCGGGTCGCGCGGTGGACCGCCAACCTCGCCATCGCGAACGACGTCTACCCGGCGCCCGAGGGCTTCCACCGCATGGCGATCTGGGTGGCCGTGGTGGACGGCGGCGGGGGCGGCGACCGCGATGGCGGCGACGGCCAGGTCGTCGGCTGGGCGAACACGAGCGCCGGCCGCGACCCCGACGGCCCGCGCGACCTCGAGCTCGAGGGGCTCTACGTGCTCGACGCGAACCACGGCACCGGCGTCGGCCAAGCGCTGCTCGACGTGGCGATCGGCGACCGCCCCGCCTACCTCTGGGCACTCGCCGACAACCCCCGCGCCCACGCGTTCTACCGGCGCAACGGCTTCGTCGCCGACGGCACCGAGAAGGTCGACCCGTTCTGGGAGATCACCGAGGTGCGCTTCGTGCGCTGAGCGGAGCGCCCCCGGGCTGTGCGCCTCACGCCGCCGTGACGACCTCACACGAGCGACAGCACGAACGACAGGACGAATCCGGCAGCCGTGCTGATCGCCACGGCCGGCCCGCCGTGCTCGTAGGCCTCGGGCATGAGCGTGTCGGCGAGGGAGGCGATCACCGCGCCGGCGGCGAATGCCAACGGCAGCGAGACGGTCTCCGGATCGGTGTTCGCGAGCGGGCCTGCGCCCACGACCACGGCGACGACGAGGAGTACCGCGCAGATGGACCACATCACGATCACGCTGGCGACCGATCGCCCTTGGCTCCGCATCGAGGATGCCCCGACGAGCGCCTCCGGCAGGTTGGACACGAAGATGGCCGCGAGGAGCGCGAGCCCTCCGGTGCCCTCACCGAGCGACACACCCAGGGCGATGTTCTCGGGAACGCCGTCGAGGGTCACGGCGGCGAGGAGGGCCGTGCCCGCAGCGCCGCGGGTCGAGGCGGCGGTGGGCGACCGCTCCGAGGCCGCGGCATCGGTGTCGAGCTTCGCGCTGCCCCGGTACTCGTCGGCCGGCTTCTCGGACGATGAGGGCTGGGCCCAGCGATCGAGCAGCGCGCTCAGCACGGTGAACGCGACCGCACCGATGAGCAGGCCGATGGCGGCACGCCAGATGCCGCCGCGCTCGTAGGCGTCCTCGAACAGCTCGAAGGTGAGCGCCGTGATCAGCGCACCGGCGGCGAACGAGAGGAGGATCGCGAGCGCGCGTTTCGGGAGCTGGAAGCGGACACCGATGAATGCGCCGACCAGCAATGCGCTGGACGCCACGACTCCGAACAGCACCGCCGTGCCCACGCCGTCAGTATCGAACGCAGTGCGGTGTGTCGGAAGCGGCTTGCGAAACGGCTCTGGTGTGCGTCAGCGCGGGCGGTGCCTCAGCGCGGCGTGCCGCTCTCGGCGTGCCTCAGCTCGGGAGCGCGGCCTCGGTGGCGGCCTCGGCGTGCGGCATCCGCAGCAGTGCTCCCTCGTGGCGCACCGTGGCCGCCGCGATCACCATCGCCTCGTGGAGGGCATGCGCCCACGCCTTGCCGGTCGTCGGCAGCCCGTCGGCGGCGATGCGCCGCACGATCGCGGCGAGGGTCGCGTCGCCGGCGCCCATGGTGTCGACGACCGGGCCGGGGAGGGGCACGATGCGGGCCTCGACCGTGCGGTCGCCGAAGTGCAGGGTGGCGCCGTTGCGTCCGGCTGTCGCGAGCACCGCCCCTGCCCCGGCACTACGAAGGCGCTCGACGAACGCGTCGAGCGAGTCGCCGAGGAGCAGCGCGGCGTCTTCGTCGCCGACCTTCGCGAGCAGCGCCCGCGAGGCGAAGTCCTCGAAGTTGGCCAAGAACACCGCCGTGTCGGCGAGCATGCCCGCACGCGGGTTGCCGTCGACGATGACTCGCAGCCCAGGTCGGTCGATCGCGGCGACGAGCCCGGCGTACTGCCCGGCGTCGTCGAACGGGAAGCAGCTCACGACCACGAGATCGGCCTCGTCGATCGCGGCGCGAGTCGCCTCGTCGAACCGGATGCCACGCCGCCGCGCGGCCTCGTTGAACTCGTAGCGCGGCTCGCCGTCGCGGCGGTCGGAGACGGCACGCGCTGTGCCGAGGGGCGACGGACTCTCGACGAGCCGAACGCCGTAGTCGCGCAGGTAGGAGCGGATGCGCCCGGCGGGCTCGTCGTCGCCGAGCATGGCGACGAGCGTCACCTGCTCGCCGAGGCGGGCGAGCCCGACCGCCACGTTCAGCGCGGCGCCGCCGACGAACTCGCGCGAGCCGTCGGGGTCGCGGAGCTCGTCGATGAGCGCGTCGCCGATGACGGTGATACGGCGCGACGGCGGTGCGTGCTGCGGGAGCAGCTGATGCTGCGGCATCCGCTCAGCCCTGCCCACGCGGTGCGATCTCGCCGCTGCCGCGTTCGATCAGCCGCGTCGGCACGACCGTGCGGGCAGCGGGGGAGACGTCGCCGTCGAGGCGCGCGAACACGCGTTCGGCGGCGGTGCGCCCGATCTGCTGCGGGTCCTGCGCGACGACGGTGATGCCCGGTTCGAGGAGGTCGGCGAGGGGGAGGTCGTCGAAGCCCACGAGCGCGATGTCGCGGTGGCGACCGAGCTCGCGCAACGCGTGGACGACGCCGAGGGTGACGAGGTTCTGGCTCGAGAAGATCGCGGTCGGCGGATTCGGGGTCTCGAAGAGCGCGAGGGTCGCGGCGCGTGCGGACTCCGCGTCGTGCAGGTCCTCGATGATCGGCACGTCGCGCGTCGCGACCCCGGCACGGCCGAGCTCTTCGAGAAAGCCGCGGCGGCGTTCGCGGGCGGTCTGGATCAGGGGTCGGTCGCCGAGGTAGGCCACCCGCCGGTGCCCGCGTTCGAGCAGGTGTCGCGTGGCGAGGGCGGCGCCGTCGGCGTTGTCGCTGACGACGGAGTCGGAGGTGATGCCGGCAGGCTCGCGGTCGACGAAGACGACGGGAGTGCCCCGGCGAAGCTCGGGGGCGAGGTAGGCCTGGCTCTCGGTGACCGTCGTCAGGATGAGCCCGTCGACACGGCGACGGAGGAAGGCCGACACCGCTTCCTGCTCGCGGGCCGGGTCGTCGTCGAGGCTCGAGGCGAAGACGGCGACGCCGCGGGCGAGCGCGGCATCTTCGACGGCTCGGTGCACGGCGCCCGCGAACGGGTTGTCGACGCTGCCGACGAGGAGCCCGAGGGTGCGGGTGCGCCCGTCGGCTCGGCGCAGGTTTCCGGCGTGCAGGTCGGGCTGGTAGTCGAGGGTGCGCGCCGCGGCGTTCACCTTGGCGATCGTCGCGGCCGAGACGTTCGGCTCGCCGTTGATGACGCGGGAGACGGTCTTCACGCCGACCCCGGCGAGGGCGGCGACATGCCGCATCGTGGGGCGGGAGCGTGCGCCCTCCGGTGCGGAACTTGTGTCTGACAACGGTGTCACGATTTGCTCTCCAATGTGCAAGTTGGACTTGACTATACACACCGACATGGTCTAGACCTAACGTTGACATCGTTGTCAGGGAGACAACGGTCCCCCACACCAGAGGAGATTCATCGATGAATCGCACGGCACCGGCGACACTCCGTCGCCGCATCATCATGGCCGGGTCGCTCACCGCGGCTGCGGCCCTCGCCTTCACCGGCTGCGCTTCGGGCGCCTCCGGCTCCGGCGACGACTCGAACGGCGGCGAGACGATCGGCGTCTCGCTCATCGTCAAGACGACCACCAACCCCTTCTTCGTCGCCATGCAGGACGGCGCCGAGGCGGCCGCCGATGAGCTCGGCGTCGACCTCACCCTGGCGGCAGGCAAGGAGGACGGCGACGAGGACACCCAGATCCAGGCCGTGGAGAACGCCATCTCGAAGGGCGACGCGGGCATCCTGATCACCCCCAACGGCCCGGGCGTCGAAGACGCGCTCATCAAGGCGCGTGACGCCGGCCTGTTCGTCATCGCGCTCGACACGCCGCCCGCCGACCCCGAGGCCGTCGACATCACCTTCGCGACCGACAACTTCCTCGCCGGCCAGGAGATCGGCAAGTGGACCGCCGCGAAGCTCGCGGGCGAGAAGGCGACGATCGCACTCGTCGACCTCTTCGACGACAAGATCGTGTCGGTCGACTACAACCGCGACCAGGGCTTCCTCGACGGCATGGGCATCGACACCGCCGACGCGGCGGTGAACGGCGACGAAGAGGCCACCGGCACGTACAGCGGCGGCGACTACGAGATCGTCGGCAATGAGGCATCCGGCGGCGCTGAAGACGGCGGACGCACGGCGGCCGAGACCCTGCTCTCGAAGAACCCCGACATCAACGTGGTCTACACGATCAACGAGCCCGCCGCCTACGGCGCATACGAGGCGTTCAAGGCTGCCGGTAAGACCGAGGGCCTCATCGTCGTGTCGATCGACGGCGGCTGCGCCGGAGTCGACCAGGTGAAGGAGGGCATCATCGGCGCAACGAGCCAGCAGTACCCGGTCAAGATGGCCGAGCTCGGCGTGAAGGCGATCCATGACCTCGTGAAGACCGGCGACAAGCCAGAGAACACCGAGGGCCTCGACTTCTACAACACCGGCGTCGCCCTCGTGACGGATGACCCGCAAGACGGCGTCGAGTCGATCGACACCGCCGAAGCTGCCGAGATCTGCTGGGGCTGAGCCCCGGCACCGCACCGTGAGGGGTGCGGGTCGGTGACGGATGCCGCACGCACGTGCTCGTGGCATCCCACGCATCCCGGCCCGCACCACCTCACCCACACATCGGAGTACCAACGTGAGTCAGCAGACCACCACCGAGCCGCCGACCTCGGCGCTCGACCTGGCCGAGGAGTTCCTCGACCGCACCACCCCGCTCAGCCGCATCCGCAATACCCTGCACCGCTACCCGGCCATCAGCCCGGCGATCGTGCTCGTGCTCGCCGTCATCGTGTTCGGCCTGCTCAACGATCGATTCCTCAACCCGGCGAACCTCTCGCTCATCACGCAGCAGGTGGCCGTCGTCGGCACCCTCGCGATCGCACAGACGCTCATCATCCTGACCGCCGGCATCGACCTCTCGGTCGGCGCCGTCATGGTGCTGAGCTCGATGGTGATCGCCCAGTCCACCGTGCAGCTCGGCCTGCCGGCCGTGCTCGGCCTGTTCCTCGGCCTCGTCGTCGGCCTCGGCGCCGGGGCGCTCAACGGATTCCTCGTCACGCGCCTGAAGCTGCCGCCGTTCATCGTGACGCTCGGCACGCTCAACATCTTCGTCGCGCTCACGCTGCTGTACTCGGGCGGCGCCACGATCCGCGGCGCCGAGATGCCCGACCTGCTCACCTGGACGGGCACGACCTTCAGCCTCGGCGGCGTGAACATCACGGTCGGCGTGCTCATGATGCTCCTGCTGTATGTGGCGATCGCGTTCATCCTGCAGAAGACCGCGTGGGGCCGGCACGTGTACGCGGTCGGCGACGACCCCGAGTCGGCACGCCTCGCGGGCATCCGGGTGAACCGCGTGCTCATGAGCGTCTACCTCGCGGCCGGGGCGATCCTCGCCGTCGGCGCGTGGATCCAGATCGGTCGCACCAACGCCGCCTCGCCGAACGCGGGCGTCGACCTCAACCTCGACTCGATCACCGCCGTCGTCATCGGCGGCACGAGCCTCTTCGGCGGCCGCGGCACCGTGTGGGGCACCCTCCTCGGCGCCCTCATCGTGGGCGTGTTCCGCAACGGGCTCTCACTCGCCGGGCTCGACGTGCTCTGGCAGACCTTCGCCGTCGGCGTGCTCATCGTCGTCGCCGTCTCGGTCGACCAGTGGATCCGAAAGGTACGCAAATGACCATCGCAACGGATGCCGCGGGCGCCACGCCCGCGGTCGAGACTCGCAGCCCGATCCTCAGCGCGCGACGCCTCGTGAAGACGTTCGGCCGCGTCGTCGGCCTCGACGGGGTGAGCCTCGAGCTCTACCCGGGAGAGGTGCTCGCCATCATCGGCGACAACGGCGCCGGCAAGTCCACGCTCATCAAGTGCCTCACGGGCGCCGAGATCCCCGACGAGGGCGAGATCTTCCTCGACGGCAAGCCGGTGCACTTCAAGCGCCCGCAGGACGCCCGGGCGGCCGGCATCGAGACCGTGTACCAGAACCTCGCCGTCTCGCCGGCCCTCGACGTGGCCGCGAACCTCTTCCTCGGCCGCGAGGAGCGTAAGCCGGGCATCCTCGGCTCGGTCTTCCGCATCGTCGACCAGAAGGGCATGCGCGACAAGGCCCGCGCCGAGCTGAAGTCGCTCGGCATCTCGACGCTGCAGGACGTCACGGTGCCGGTCGAGAACCTGTCGGGCGGGCAGCGCCAGGCGGTCGCGGTCGCGCGCGCCGCGGCGTTCGGGTCGAAGGTCGTCGTGCTCGACGAGCCGACCGCCGCACTCGGCGTGCGCGAGTCGAACCAAGTGCTCGAGCTCATCCGCAACCTGCGCGAGCGCGGCATCCCCGTGATCCTCATCTCGCACAACATGCCGCACGTGTTCGACGTCGCCGACCGCATCCACATCCAGCGGCTCGGCAAGCGCGCCGCGACGATCACGCCCGAGTCGCACACGATGACCGACGCCGTCGCGATCATGACGGGCGCGCTGCGCCCGTGAGCCGGGCGAGCGCCGACGAACGCGTCGAGCTCGTCGCCGAGTTCACGGCGGTCGCGGGCCGCGAGGAGGAGGTCGAGCGCCTCCTCCTCGCGCTGGCCGCCGAAGTGCGCCGCGAGCCCGGATGCCTCGACTTCTCGCCGCACCGCGTCGCCGCTCCGCCGGCGGGGTCGGCGGCGACGGCCGGGCCGGCCCCGATCGGCACCCGCTTCGTCGTGACCGAGGCCTACCGCGACGCGTCCGCGTTCGCCGCGCATCTCGCCGCGCCCTACGGTGCCCCCTTCAACGCGGCGCTCGTCCCGCTCATCGTGGAGGACGGCTCGGTGCTCACGTTCCTGCGCCCGCTCGCCTGACGGGAACCGCGGCCGCACCCGCGCCCACTCGAGCTGAGGCGGGCGGGTATGGCCGGGCACGGGGGAGGGAACGGGATCGGCTACCGTGGGGAGGACCCCGAGGAGCTCCATGAAACCCGGACCCAGGCGCAGCATCAGCCAGGCCGACATCGTCGACGCCGCGTTCGAGATCCTCGAGCAGAAAGGCTTCGCCGCCGTCTCGGTGCGCGGTGTCGCCGCCGCCCTGAGCCTGACGCCGACGGCGATGTACACGTACTTCCCGTCGAAGAACGCGCTGCTGCGGGCCATGGTCGAGCAGGTGCTGTCGACGCTCGACCTCGACGCGGCATCCGACCCCGCCGTCCCGTGGCGCGATCGCGTGCAGGCGCTCGCCGCCGGGCTGCGCGCCCGGCTCGCCGAGCATACGGGTGCCATGGTGCTCGTCACGAGCGGACCGCTCGACGGTCCACACGCGCTCGCGCTCGACGAGGTGCTCATCGCCGGCTTCCGGAGCGAGCGGATGCCGCTCGCCGACGCCGCTCACGCCGCCCGCGCCGTGCGCGCCCAGGTGCTCGGGGCCGCGGCCCTCGACGCCGCCGAACGCGCGGGCGGGGCATCCGCCGATGCCGACCGCGCCGCCCTCTGGAGCGACGCCACCGCATACCCGCTCACCGAGGCCGCTGCCGCACTCGAGCTCGACGACGACGCCGGCTTCACGTGGGCGCTCGACCGGCTCCTCGACGGGTTCGCGTCGGTCTCGACGCGCTGAGCGCACCCACGACGCGGCGAGGCGCCGACCCCCGAAGGAGCCGACGCCTCGTCGGTGCGTTGCCGTCGATCAGCCCGCTGCGGGCGGGGTGATCTCGATCAGCGCGGCTTCGTTGCCCTTGAAGGCCTTCTTCACCGAGATGACGGTGCCGTAGCCCACTCCGGAGTCGGCCGGGTTGCCCGAGCCGAACGGCCCGAGTCCGACGTCGAGACCGTCATACGCCGGGAGGCGGTTGCCCTCGAGGTCGTACAGCGGCGTCGTGTAGAGCGAGTTGCCCACCGACGGGACGACCACGGAGGCATCCCGGTCACGGTAGAACAGCGCGCCGTCGGACTCGCGGAGGGCGAATCCAGGCACCCAGCCCTGGTCGTCGGTGAAGGTGCTCACCGCAGGCAGAGCCGGCACATCGGTGCAGTACTCGGTCGTCAGCTCAGCACCCGTGAAGCACTCCGTGAAGGGGTACGTCGACGTGAGGCCGAATGCGGCGTTCGAGGACTGGGCACGCGACGGCATCACGTTCAGCGTCGACGGGTCGGCAGCTGCCGCGTCGCCGGTGCGCTGCAGCGGGTTGAAGTGGCTGTCCACGATGAGCAGGCCGCCCTTCGCACCGTAGCTCGGCAGCGCGGTCTCGTTGGCCGTGATCTGGTTCGAGTTGCCGTACGTCGTGTCGCGGTACCACACGAGCGCACCGGGCGCGTTGTACGCGAGCTTCTCGACCTTCCACGCACCGTCTTGGTACACGCTGTTGTAGCCGTACTTCAGGCCCTCGTCGAAGCCGTCGAAGTTGCGCCACTCGACCAGGTAGTACTGCGCCTTGACCGAGGTGCCGGTGTCGTGACGCCAGCCGGGGCCGGTCGTCGTCGTGAAGGAGGCAACCTCAGGCGTCCAGCCGGCGTCGCCGTTCTCGACATCGTCGCTCCAGACCGTCGTCGCTCCGCTCGTGAGGGCGAAGTCGTCGGCGAACCAGCCGCGCTCCTGGAACGCGGCATCGGTTGCGAGACGCAGGCGAAGCTTCACCGTCTGGCCCGCGTACGACGTGAGGTCGACGTAGTCGTGGCGCCAGCCGTGCGAGTCGCCCGTGAGGCCGTACTTCTTGTCGACGCCGCCGCCGAAGTCGGCCATGCGGCCGTTCGGGTCGGAGTAGCCGTCGGGCGTGGAGACCTCGGTGCCGCCTTCGGCGAACACCTTCTGCTCCGACCACGTCGTGCCGCCGTCGGTCGAGACCTCGACGAAGCCGTAGTCCCAGTCGGCCTCGATCACGAAGTTGTTCCACATCCAGAACTTCGCGTCGGCGGGCACCTCGATGGTGCGGCCGAGCCGGAGGTCGGCCCAGTCCTGGTCAGCGCCCGTGTACCACATCTCCTCGCCGCTGTGCGGCTCGGCGAGCGTGATCGTCTTGTCGGGCAGGTTGACCTTGACGCCGTCCTGCGTGCCCTTCTTGGGCCGCGAGGTCTGGCCGACCTTCAGGGTCTGCACGTCGGAGCCGGCTTCCACGACGACGGGGTCGACCCAGCCGAGCACCCACTTGTCCCAGATGCCCATGTGCGTCGGCATCGACTGGAAGATCGGCCCGGAGTGCGAACCCGAGGACATGAGGTCCCAGAAGTCGACGTCGGAGCTGGCGACATTCGAGGTGTCGTAGAGGTCGGGCAGGCCGAGGTCGTGGCCGTACTCGTGCGCGAACACGCCGACACCCGAGTCTTCGGGCTGCACGATGTAGTTCGAGAGCATGAGGTCGGTGCCGGGGATCGCCGCACCGCCGGCCACAGCCGACGAGTGCGCCCAGAGGGCGTAGGTGCCCTGCTCGCCGCCGCCGCCGGACTTGTCCTCACCGGCGTGCACGAGCACGACGTGGTCGATGACGCCGTCGGGCTCGAGCACGTTGCCGTCGCCGTCACGGTCGCCTTGGTCTTCGATGTCGTAGTCGGCCCACGGGAAGTCGGGCTGCGCGTCGGCGAGAGCCGCGACCGCGTCGATGGGCAGCTGGCCCGGGCCGAGCGGGTTGTCGGGGTGACCCTGCATGTCCTGCATGGGGCCGGCCTCGTAGACGCCGTCAGCGTTGAGGTGGCAGACCGTGGCGCCGTAGTACGCCTCGGAGTGCGGAACCGTGATCCACGGCGTCGCCGAACCGGTGACGGTGTAGGCGCCGCGCGACATCTCCTCGTACATCGCCTTCATGGTGTAGCCGGAGATGTCGAAGCCGGGCTGGCCGTCGGGGCCGGTGAGGTCGGTGCGCACGCGCTCCGTGATGCCTTCATCGGTGAAGAGCATCCTGTTGAAGTGCTCCGACGAGAAGTCGGGCACCCACATCGAGTTGTTGTCTTCGAGCTCGTAGTCGGCCGGGTTCGGGATGTTGTTGTGGAGGGGTCCGCTCTGCACATCGCCGGGCTTGCAGGTGGTCGCGCCGAACTCGGTCGGGACCTGGAGGTCGGAGAAGTCGTCGGCGGCGTTCTCGTCGAACTCGACGAGGATCGTGAGGAGCTTGGCCTCTTGCGTGCTCTTGGCACCCTTGAGGTTCTTGGGGCTCTTGCCGGTCTTGATCGACTTGTCCTCGAACTTCGCGAGACCGCGCGCGGCCTGCGGGTTGCCCTTGGCGTACTTCGTGTCGACCGACTTCGCGAGCTCGATCGCTGCCGAGGCGTCGAGCGACCCGGTCTTCTTGCCGTGGACGTCGACGACTGCTTCGTCGTCGGTGCCGAAGGCGCTCTCCGCGCGGGGTGCGACGTAGTTCATGTAATACTCGTCGTCGCCGATCACTGGCGATGCGACGTGCGATGGCGCAGCTGATGCCGTCGTCGCTCCCATGGTCGCCAAACCGGCGGCCGCGAGTGCGAGTACGGGAATCGTCGCCACCACGCGCCTGCGAGCGCGAGTGGTGTTTCCGAACATGCTTCTCCCTCCGAATGCGACGGGATGGTTACCCGTCACATGAAACAACGTCCGTCGGTGGGCGGACGTAAACGGCATCCTGCCCCGAAGGAGGGTCGTTGGGGAAGACCCACAACGCAAAATCCGCGTCGCATCCGGCGAAGACGCCGGTTCCCGTCGCGCGCGCGGCGGCGCACGCCCGGAATCGGCGCGGAGCGAGAAGGCGGCGTCAGCGGACGAGCAGGTTGCGGAGGGAGAGGTCCGCGTCAGCCGACGAGCAGGTTGCGGAGCTGGTCGGCGGAGTGCACGATCGCCATCGCGTCGGCGGCCTCAGCGGGGGAGCCGTAGCCCCACTCGACCAGGATGGTCGGCACGCCGTTGGCGGCCGCGCCGAGGGTGTCGTAGCCGCGGTCTCCGACCATCACGGAGTGTGTCGTGTCGATGCCCTGGGCCTGCAGGCGGCGCAGCGCCTCGGCGACGACGTCGGCCTTGGTGCTGCGCTCCTCATCGTCGCTCGCGCCGGCGATCTCGGTGAAGTACCTCGTGAGCCCGGCGTGCTCGAGCACGCGGCGGGCCATCGACTCGGGCTTGGAAGTTGCGAGGGCGATCGGGATGCCTGCGGCGTGCACACGCTCGAGCACGCCGGCGACGCCCGGGAAGACCGGCGAGTTCAGCACGTGGTCGACGTAGTGGTCGCGGTAGACGTTGAGCGCCGCCCACGCCTCGGCGTCGTCGAAGCCGGCCGTGAGGCGCAGGCTGTCGAGCAGCGGCGGACCGACGTACGAGCGGAGCACCTCGTCGGAGGGGACGTCGAGCCCGAGTTCCGTGAACATGTGGGCGAGCGACGCCGTGATGTCGGCGGCCGAGTCGACGATGGTGCCGTCGAGGTCGAACAGCACTGCCGACCACGTGCGCGCGGGCGCGATGGTCTGAATGGGCGTCGGGGAAGTCACCGTGACATCCTACGGGTACCAAGCCTGAGTGATTCTCAGGAATGCGCTGGGAATTGGGCCGACGAATGCCTCAGAAGAGGCGCGACCCGCTGTCGTCGAGCCCGCGCATCGCGTCGTAGTCGAGCACCACGCACCGGATGCCGCGGTCCTCGGCGAGCGTGCGCGCCTGCGGCTTGATCTCCTGCGCGGCGAACACGCCCCGCACCGGGGCGAGGTGCGGATCGCGGTTCATGAGCTCGAGGTAGCGGGTGAGCTGCTCGACACCGTCGATGTCGCCGCGGCGCTTGAGCTCGACGGCCACGGATGCGCCCGAGGCATCGGTCGCCAGGATGTCGACCGGGCCGATCGCCGTCATGTACTCACGGCGCACGAGCCGGTGACCCTCCCCCAGGAGCTCGATCTGCTCGGCGAGGAGCTTCTGCAGGTGCGCCTCGACCCCGTCTTTCTGGAGGCCGGGGTCGGCGCCGAGCTCGTGCGCCGAGTCGTGCAGCACCTCGTGGATCGACACGATGAGCTGGTCGGCGGTCTTCTGGTGGGTGACCTTCCACAGCTCGACGATGCCCGCGGCCTGCTGCTCGGCGTCGGGCTCGAGCGTCGAGAGCGTGCACGGCGGGCTCATCCAGTTGAGCGGCTTGTAGCTGCCGCCGTCGGAGTGCACGAGGAGGCTGCCGTCGCCCTTCACCATCAGCAGTCGCGTGGCGAGTGGCAGGTGGGCTGAGAGCCGGCCCGCGTAGTCGACGGAGCAGCGGGCGATGACGAGACGCACCTGTCGAGTGTACGGCGACCGGATGACGCCGGCGCGCGTCAGCCGTGCCGGCCCGACCGTTCGCGGGCCGCCGGCGCGGCCAGCGCCGAGAGCACCAGCAGCCCGAGGATCACGAGCAGCGCGTTCAGGATGCTGAAGTGCTGGCCGATGAAGCCGAGCACCGGCGGCCCGACGAGGAACGCGCAGTAGCCGATCATGGCCACGGCGCTCACCCGTGCTGCCGCGTGCTGCGTGTCGTCGGCGGCCGCCGACATGCCGACGGGGAAGCCGAGCGAGCAGCCGATGCCCCAGAGCACGGTGCCGAGGATGAGCATCCACGGTTCGGTTCCCCAGATGAAGAGGGAGAGCCCGATGATGCCGAGCACCGAGAGTGTGCGCAGCACCGGCACCCGTCCGTAGCGGTCGAGCACGGGGCCGCCGAGCACTCGGGCCGCGGTGATCGCGACCGTGAACACGCCGAACATGACGGCGCCCGTTGTCTCGTCGAAACCGTGCCCGTCGACGACGGCGAGCGCGAGCCAGTCGTTCGCCGATCCCTCGGCGAACGACATGCCGAGCATGATGACGCCGATGAGTAGGAGGCGGACGTCGGCCCAGACCGCGAGGTTGGTGCGGAGCCGTTCGCGCCACGGCGGCCGCGGGGCATCCGTGTGCAGGTCGTCGCCCACCTCGGCGCGCAGCGGCACGTAGCGCACCGCCACCAGGACGGCGACGGCGATGAGCACGGCGATGATGCCGAGGTGCACCGAGACCGAGAGGGAGATGGCGGATGCCGCGGCCGCGAGCCCCGCGCCGGCGACCGTGCCGAAGCTGAAGAAGGCGTGCATGAGGGGCATCACCGTCTTGCCGATCTCGCGCTCGGCCTCGGCTCCCTCGACATTCATCATCA
The DNA here is from genome assembly GCF_030817175.1 of Agromyces ramosus. Lineage (NCBI taxonomy): Bacteria > Bacillati > Actinomycetota > Actinomycetes > Micrococcales > Microbacteriaceae > Agromyces > Agromyces ramosus. Next base: position 1,908,028 of record NZ_JAUSYY010000001.1, read on the forward strand.
CGTCGACCGCGCCGTTGCCGAAGCCGAAGAGGGCGAGGCCGATGACGACGAGGGGAACGGAGGGCAGCACCGAGCCGCCGAGGCCGACCAGCACGAGCCCGAGCGACACGGTGATGAGCGAGCCGATCATGCCGTTGCGGGCGCCGAACCGCGCCATGAGCCACGGCGCGACGACGAGGCCGAGCACGGAGGCGATCGAGCCGCTCAGGATGACGAGCCCGACGCCCTGCGTGTTGAGCCCGGTGTCGTCGCGGATGGCGGGAATGCGAGCCACCCAGCTCGCGAGGCTCAGCCCGCTGAGGAAGAAGATGGCGAAGATCGCATTGCGCCACGCCGTGAGCTCGTGCGTCGGGCGGCCGGTCTGCGCCGTCTGGCGGGGCGTATCAGTCATCGTCTCTGCTTCTTCGTCTTCCGTTCGGCTTGGGGGTCGAATCGATTCGACCCACCCGATCTGTGAACCATATCGATCACTCGGAGTGAGCGCAACCGGGGCGTCGACGCGTGTGCCGAGTCCCGAGACGGGGGTCTTGCGCGAGGCCAGGTGCTCGGGCTATCTTCACCTGCTAAACGATTAACACGTCGTTTCACCCGTACCTCGAACTCCCGCCAGAAGGAGAACCATGCTGCACAGCACCCGAACCGGCCGCACCGTCGCGGCCCTCGCCGCGTCGGCCGCGGCCTTGGTCGTACTCAGCTCCTGCGCCTCGGGCGCCGACGCCGGGGCATCCGATGAGGTGACCATCACGTACGGCATCTGGGATGCGAACCAGGAGCCCGCGATGGAGGAGATCGCCGCCGCGTTCACCGAGGCGCACCCGAACGTCACCGTCGACATCCAACTCACGCCGTACAAGGAGTACTTCACGAAGCTGCAGACGTCGGTCTCGGGCGGCGCAGCCCCCGACGTCTTCTGGATGAACGGCCCGAACTTCCAGCTCTACGCCTCGAACGGCGTGCTCGCGCCCCTCGACGACGAGGGCATCGAGGCATCCGACTACCCGCAGGGCCTCATCGACCTGTACACCTTCGACGGCAGCCTCTACGGCGCACCGAAGGACTTCGACACGGTGGCCCTCTGGTACAACACCGAGCTCTTCGACGCGGCGGGCGTCGAGTACCCGAACGCCGACTGGACCTGGGACGACTTCAGCGCCGCCGCCGCCGCGCTCACCGACCCTGCCGCGGGCATCTACGGCATCACCGCGAGCCAGTACGGCCAGGAGAACTTCTACAACTCCATCGCCCAGGCGGGCGGCGAGGTCATCGACGCCGAGGGCACCGAGAGCGGCTACGGCAGCCCCGAGGCCCTCGAGGGCGTGACGCTCTGGACCGACCTGATCGCCGCCGGCTCCTCGCCGACCGCGCAGCAGATGACGGACACGAACCCCGAGGACTTCTTCCTCTCGGGCAAGTCGGCGATGTTCCAGAACGGGTCATGGGCCGCCGTCGCCTACGCGGGCAACCCCGACATCGCCGAGAAGGTGAACGTCGCGCCGTTGCCCGCGGGCGCCGAGGGCAACCAGAGCGTGATCCACGGCATCGGCAACGTCGCGAACGCGAAGAGCGAGCACCTCGACGTCGCGAAGCAGTTCGCCGCCTTCGCGAGCGGCGAGGACGCGGCGAGGATCCAGGCCGCGACCGGCACCGTGATCCCCGCCTTCAACGGCACGCAGGACGCCTGGGTCGACGCCCTCCCGCAGTACGACCTGCAGGTCTACATCGATGCCCTCGCCACCGCCGTGCCGTACCCCGTGTCGAAGAACACCGCGGCGTGGACCGCGATCGAGAGCGAGGTGCTCTCGCAGGTCTGGGCCGGCACGCTGACGCCCGAGGACGGCCTGCAGCAACTCGCCGACGAGATGCAGGCCGCACTCGACGCGGAGTCGGAGTAACCGCATGACCGACCTGATCGCGCAGCGCACCGCGGCGCCGATCGCCGAGCTCGACGGGGGGCGGCCGGCCGCGGCCGCCCCCGCGCCCCGGCCTGCGCCACGCCGCCGTCGCGGCCCGGGGCAGTCGGGGTGGTGGGCCCTCCTCTTCATCGGGCCCACCGCCGCCGGCCTCCTCGCGTTCTATCTCTGGCCGACCGTCCGCACGCTGATCCTCTCGTTCACGAAGTCGGGCCCGTTCGGCGGCTCCGAGTTCGTGGGCTTCGACAACTACGCCGCCCTCGTCGAAGACCCCGAGCTCATCGGCGCGCTCCGGAACACCGCGGTGTACACCGTCATCGTGCTCATCGGCATCCCGCTCGCCGTCGGCATCGCCGCGCTCCTGAACACCGCGAACCTTCGCGGCCGCGGCATCTACCGCACCCTCTACTTCATCCCGGTGGTCACGATGCCCGCGGCCATCGCGCTCGTCTGGCGCATGATCTACAACGGCGACTACGGCGTGCTCAATGAGACGCTCGGCGTGTTCGGCATTCAGGGCAGGAGCTGGCTGACCGACCCGGGCACCGCACTCGTCGCCATTGCGGTGGTCGGCATCTGGGCCGGACTGGGCACGAACATCGTGATCTTCCTCGCGGGCCTGCAGGGCATCCCCGACACGATCATGGAGGCCGCCGACCTCGACGGCGCCGGCCCGGTGCGCAAGTTCTTCTCGGTGACGATTCCGCTGCTCTCGCCCAGCATCTTCTTCGTGAGCGTGATCAGCGTCATCGGCGCACTGCAGGTCTTCGACCTCGTGTACATGATGCTCGGACGCAACAACCCCGCCATGCCGAACACCCGCACGATCGTCTACCTCTTCTACCAGGCGGGGTTCCTCGACAACGAGCGGGGGTACGCAGCGGCGATCGCGTTCCTGCTGCTGCTGATCATCCTCGTGCTGACCGTCGTGCAGTTCCGGCTGCAGAAGAAGTGGGTGCACTATGAGTGACCTGAGCGTGCGACGCCGCCACCGCGGGCACTGGCTCGTGCACCTGCTGCTCGCCGCGGGCGCCGTGATCATGGTGTTCCCGTTCGTCTGGCAGACGCTCACCGCGTTCAAGACCTTCCAGGACTCCGTGGAGGTGCCGCCCGTGATCATCCCCGATCCCTGGGTGTTCACGAACTTCGCCGAGGTGTTCGACTCGATGCCGTTCGGGCAGATGTTCCTGAACTCGGTGGTGCTCACGATCGGCCGCACGGTCGGCCAGGTCGTGCTCTGCACGATGGCGGGCTACGCCTTCGCGCGCATCCCGTTCAGGGGCCGGAACGTCGTGTTCGTGGTGTTCCTCTCGGTGCTCATGGTGCCCTCGCAGCTGTACCTGCTGCCGCAGTACGAGATCATCCAGTCGCTCGGCTGGCTGAACACCTTGCAGGCGCTCATCGTGCCCGGCATCTTCAGCGCCTTCGGCACGTTCCTCATGCGGCAGTTCTTCATGTCGATGCCGTCGGAGCTCGAGGAGGCCGCCCGCATCGACGGCGCGAACCCGTGGCAGACGTTCTGGCGCATCATGGTCCCGCTCGCGAGGCCCGGCATCATCGCGCTCGTCGTGTTCACGGTGCTGTGGTCGTGGAACGACCTGCTCTGGCCGCTGGTCGTGACGACCGACCCCGAGAAGATGCCGCTCTCGGTCGGCTTGTCGCAGCTCGTGGGCCTGCACGGCACTGATTACCCTGTGCTCATGGCCGGCGCCCTGCTCGCGACGCTGCCGATGCTGATCACGTTCATGATCCTGCAGAAGCAGTTCATCCAGGGCATCGCGTTCTCGGGAACGAAGGGATGACGCGATGACGCACGTGCAGGAACCTGATGAGCGGGCGGCCGCGCGCCGCCGCCGGCCGACGCTGCGGATGGTCGCCGAGCTCGCCGGAGTCTCGACGGCGACGGTGTCGTACGTGTTCTCGGGTCGGAACGGCGGCGACTCGGGGGTCGCCGAGCCCACCGCCAAGCGGGTGCTCGAGGCGGCCGAGCAGCTGAACTACCGGCCGAACCGCGCCGCCCGCACCATGCGCACGGGGCGCAGCGACACCGTGCAGCTCTCGTTGCACATGCTGAGCGACCCCTGGTCGCTCGCCGTCGCCGCGGCCGTGAACGAGGAGGCGAACCGGCACGGCCTCACGACGCTGATCCTCGCCGACGGCGACTGGTATGCCGCGCTCGACCGGGTCGAAAGCGACGTCGCCTACCTCGATGGGGTCGGCACGACGGATGACGCGAGGCGGAAGCTCCGAGAGCTCGCCCGTCGTGGCCAGCGCCTCGTCGTCTTCTCGGAGACGCTCGAGCCCGACGGCTACGACGTCATCCGCTCCGACGCGCTCCCCGGCTGCTACCTCGCGATGGATCACCTGCTCGAACGGCATACGGCGGTCGGATGCCTCGTGGCCGAGGGCGCCGTGCGCTCGCCCGAGCCCTCGCGGTACACGCCGTACCTCGAGCGCATGCGCGAGCGCGGGTTGCCCATCGACCCGGCGCACACCGCGACCTACGCCGAGACGCAGGCGAGCGCCTTCACCGCGGCGGTCGAGCTGCTGTCGCAGGAGCACCGGCCGACCGCGGTCTATGCGACCACCGACTTCGCCGCCATCGCCGCGATCAACGCGGCGCACATGCTCGGGCTCCGCGTGCCGCACGACGTCGCCGTCATCGGCGTCGGCAACACGCCAGACGCACAAGCCGTGGCACCGACGCTCACGACGGTCGGCCCGACCGACTTCTACGAGCGCCAGGCCGAGATCATCGTCGGCCGCGCCCTCGAACCCGAGGCCGACGAGCCACGGCTCCACGACTTCGCGTGGTCGCTGTTCCCCGGCGGTTCGACCGACCTCGACTCGCCGGCGCGCGCCGCTCGCGCGCCCGAGCTTCCGTAACCCCCTGAAGGAGAATCACCCCTTGGACCTCAACATCGGCATCGTCGGCTTCGGCGCGCGCTCCTCGCTCTGGAAGGAGACGCACCGGCCCGGGCGGGGCTCCCGCGTCGTCGCGGTGTGCGACGTCTCGGAGCGATCGCGGGCCGAGGCGCGAGCGGCGCTGCCCGAGGCATCCGTCACCGGCTCCCTCGACGAGCTGCTCGCGGCCGGCATCGACGCGGTCATGGTGCTGACGCCCGACCACCAGCACGCGCCAGTCGCGATCGCCGCACTCGACGCCGGTGTGCCGGTCTTCTGCGAGAAGCCGCTCGCGGTGACCATCGACGACGCCGATGCCATCCTCGAGACAGCGCGCCGCACCGGCACACGCCTCTACGTCGGCCACAACATGCGGCACATGCCCATGGTCGTGCTCATGCGCCGGCTCATCCTCGAGGGACGCATCGGTGAGGTGAAGGCAGTGTGGTGCCGGCACTTCGTCGGCAACGGCGGCGACTACTACTTCAAGGACTGGCACGCCGAACGCGCGAAGACCACCGGGCTGCTCCTGCAGAAGGGCGCCCACGACCTCGACGTGATCCACTGGCTCGCGGGCGCGTACAGCACCGAGGTGCAGGCGATGGGCTCCCTGAGCGTCTACGGCGACATCGACGACCGGCGCGACCGCTCCCACGAGCGCATGCGCGACTGGTTCAGCCTCGACAACTGGCCGCCCACCGCGCAGACCGGCCTCAACCCGATCGTCGACGTCGAGGACATCTCGATGGTGAACCTGCGGCTCGGCAACGGCGTGCTCGCGAGCTACCAGCAGTGCCACTTCACGCCCGATTACTGGCGCAACTACACCGTCATCGGCACCGAGGGGCGCATCGAGAACTTCGGCGACGTCGCGGGCTCCGAGGTGCGGCTGTGGAACCGGCGGCACCACGGCGCCGCGCCCGCCGACGAGACATTCATGGTGCCCGAGACCGACGAGGAGGCCGGGCACGACGGCGCCGACGCGCTGCTCGTCGCCGAGTTCCTGCGCTTCGTGCGCGACGGGGGCACGACCGACACGTCGCCCGTCGCCGCGCGAGAGGCAGTGGCCACCGGCATCCGGGCGACCGAGTCCCTGCGCGGCGGCGGCGGCACGCTCGCCGTGCCGCAGCTCGACGACGGGCTCGTCGCGTACTTCGAGGCAGGGCAGGACGCGGCATCCGTCTCATCGACCTCACCACTCCTCGCCCCAACCGACGCCGAGAGTGCGCTTCGCGTCGGGATGGCCGCGGAATAGCGACACGACCCGCACTCTCGACGCGTGGACCGGGGGGCGAGGCCTCACGGTGACGGATGCCGCGGCATCCGTGGCTACCATGAACTGACTGGCGCTCGAGGCATCCGGACACGACCCGGCAGCCCCGACCCAGAGCCGCACACCCCCGGCTCGAGTACCAGAGAACAATGAGGTTATCGATGAAGGCCCTCTACAAACCTGCCCCCGGCGCCGGCCTGGAGTACGTCGACCGGCCTGAGCCGGTCATCGGCCCGGGCGACGTGAAGATCCGGGTGCTGCGCACGGGCATCTGCGGCACCGACCTGCACATCGAGAAGTGGGACGACTGGGCCGCGTCGACGATCGCCGCGCCGCTCATCCCGGGCCACGAGTTCTACGGCGAGGTCGTCGAGGTCGGGCCGCTCGTGCACGACGTCGCGATCGGCGACCGGGTCTCGGGCGAGGGCCACATCGTGTGCGGCATGTGCCGCAACTGCCGGGCGGGGCGCCGCCAGATGTGCATCCGCACGAAGGGCGTGGGCCTGCACCGCGACGGCGCGTTCGCCGAGTTCATCGTGATGCCCGGCGAGAACGTCTGGGTGCACCACGCCGACATCGAGCCAGAGGTCGGCGCGATCTTCGACCCCTTCGGCAATGCGGTGCACACCGCGCTCGCGTTCTCGGTCGTCGGCGAGGACGTACTCGTCACGGGCTGCGGCCCCATCGGCCTGATGTCGATCGCGGTGGCGCGCCACGTCGGCGCGCGGTTCGTGGTGGCGACGGATGTCTCGCCCGCACGCCTTGCGCTCGCGCTCGAGATGGGGGCGGATGCCGCGGTCGACGTGCGCACCGAGAACCTGCACGACGTGCAGCGCCGCCTCGGCATGCGCGAGGGCTTCGACGTCGGGTTCGAGATGAGCGGAGCGCCGAGCGCGCTGCCCCAGATGATCGAGAACATGAACCACGGCGGCCGGATGGCGCTCCTCGGCCTGCCGGCCGAGCCGTTCGCCGTCGACTGGGGCAAGGTCGTCACCCACATGCTGACCATGAAGGGCATCTACGGGCGCGAGATGTTCGAGACGTGGAACTCGATGAGCGCCATGCTGCAGACGAGCGCCGAGCTGCGCTCACGGGTGGCGTCGATCATCTCCGATCGCTACCCGGCACGCGAGTGGCGCACGGCGTTCGACGCGGCCGCCTCGGGCGGCGTCGGCAAGGTCATCCTCGATTGGACGGAACTCTGATGTACGGAACGATTCGCGAACAACTCCGCACCGAACTCGACGAGATCGAGTCGGCCGGGCTCACCAAGCGCGAGCGCGGCATCCACGGCCCGCAGTCCTCCGAGATCGAGGTCGCGGGGCGCGAGGTGCTGAACTTCTGCGCCAACAACTACCTCGGGCTCGCGAACGACCCACGCATCGTCGAGGCGGCGCACCGCGGCCTCGACGAGTGGGGCTACGGGCTCGCGAGCGTGCGGTTCATCTGCGGCACGCAAGAGCTGCACCTCGAGCTCGAGCGCCGGGTGTCGTCGTTCCTCGGCTACGACGACACGATCCTCTTCTCCTCGTGCTTCGACGCGAACGGCGGCGTCTTCGAGGTGCTCTTCGGGCCGGATGACGCGATCATCTCCGATGAGCTCAACCACGCGTCGATCATCGACGGCATCCGCCTGTCGAAGGCGAGCCGCTACCGCTACAAGAACCGCGACATGGCCGACCTCGAGGCGCAGCTCGTCGCGGCATCCGATGCCCGTCGCCGCGTGATCGTGACCGACGGCGTCTTCTCGATGGACGGCTACATCGCGCCGCTGCAGGAGATCTGCGACCTCGCCGATCGGTACGACGCGCTCGTGTTCGTCGACGACTCGCACGCGGTCGGGTTCGTCGGAGCTCATGGGCGCGGCACGCCCGAGTACTGCGGCGTCGAGGGCCGGGTCGACATCACGACCGGCACCTTCGGCAAGGCGCTCGGCGGGGCATCCGGCGGCTACGTCGCCGCCCGCCAGGAGATCGTCGACCTGCTGCGCCAGCGCGCACGCCCGTACCTCTTCTCGAACACGCTCGCGCCGGCGATCGTCGCCGGCACACTGCAGGCGCTCGAGCTGCTCGCATCGTCGGGCGAGCTGCGCGAGACGCTGAAGTCGAACGCGGCGCTGTTCCGATCGCTCATGACGGATGCCGGCTTCGAGCTGCTGCCCGGCGAGCACCCGATCGTGCCCGTGATGTTCGGCGACGCCGCCCTCACCGGGCGCATCGCCGCCGCGCTCCAGGAGCGCGGGATGTTCGTCACGGCGTTCAGCTTCCCGGTGGTGCCGCGCGGCGCCGCGCGCATCCGCGTGCAGTTGTCGGCGGCGCACTCCGAGGAGGAGATCCGTCGCTGCGTGGCGGCGTTCGCTGCGGCCCGCGATGAGGTGCGCGCAGGGGGCTGAGCGCGGCGCCGGGGCATTCGCTCGCCTCGTGGTTGCGCAGGATGAGCGGCGATACGGCCGGAGATCGTGGTCAGCGCGCGGCTCATCCTGCCGTGGTGCTCGCGTTGTGCACGTTACTGTCCGCCTCGAATCGATTCGGCTTAGAATCGGCGTGTCGGCGCACCGCCGACGACCCGCCGATCGAGGAGCCCATGCAGCAGCCCGATCTCGCCTCGCGACCCACGCTCGCGGATGTCGCCGCGAAAGCCGGCGTCTCCGCGTCGACGGCGTCGCTCGCCTTCAGCGGTTCCGGACCGGTTTCGGATGCCACGCGAGAGCGCGTGCGCGCCGCCGCCGTCGAGCTCGGCTACGCGGGCCCCGACCCTCGTGCCAGGTCGCTTCGCCGCGGCCGGTCGGGCATCGTCGGCGTGGTGCTCGAGGAGCGCATCCGCGCGGCGTTCCTCGACCCCGTGAAGATCCAGATGCTCGACGGCATCACCGAGGGCATCGCGCCGCTCGGCGCCGGACTGCTGCTGCTCACCGATACGGGCGAAGAGGGCGGCAACGCCGTCGGCATCGAGAGCGCGCCCGTCGACGCGGTCGTGCTCATCGGCTGCAGCCCGCGCCTCGGCGTCTCGATCGAGGCGCTCCGCCGTCGCGGCATCCCGGCGGTCGCCATCGAGGGCGTCACCGGCGAGGACATCCCCGAGATCTCGATCGACAACCTGCAGGCGACCCGGCGGGGCGCCGACTACCTGCGTCAGCTCGGCCACACCGAGGTCGCGATCGTCACGCTGCCCTTCGACGCCGAGCGCACGCGCGGGCCGATCACGTCCGAGCTCCTCGACGCGAGCACCGCCGACACCGCGAGCCAGCGACTCGCCGGAGCCCGTGAGGTCTTCCCGAACGCGACCGGACGCGTCGCCGGCGCGAGCTCTATCGAAGAGGGCCTCGAGGCGGCGCGTGCGCTGCTCGCCGACCCCGCGACCCGGCCCACGGCGATCATCGCGCAGAGCGACCTCCTCGCCGCCGGCGTCATCCAGGCGGCTGAAGAGCTGGGCATCCGCGTGCCCGGCGAGCTCAGCGTGCTCGGGTTCGACGGCATCCGCGTCGACGGACTGCAGCACGACCTCACGACCCTCGTGCAGCCGTCGGTCGCGAAGGGCCGCGCCGCGGGCGAGGCGATCGTGCGGATGCTCTCGGGCGAGCCGCCCGAGTCGCGGTGCTTCACGAGCACCCTGCACGTGGGCGACACGACGGCGCCGCCGCCCGAGCGGTGAGCCGAGGCGGGCGACCGGATGCCACGGCGAGCGCATGCCGCGGGCGAGCGGATGCCCCGTCCTAGGCTGGCGGCATGAGCCTCGACCTGCACGCGGTCTACCGCGACCTGCACGCCAATCCCGAGCTGTCGTTCCAGGAGCATCGCACCGCCGGAATCGTCACCGAGGCGCTCCGGGGCCTCGGCTTCGCCGTGACGACCGGCATCGGGGGCACCGGCGTCGTCGGCGTGCTCGAGAACGGCGAGGGCCCCACCGTGCTGCTCCGCGCCGACATGGACGGGCTCCCGGTGCTCGAGGCGACCGGCCTGGCATATGCCAGCACCGCCCGCGGAACCGATCCCGACGGCAACGACGTGCCGGTCATGCACGCGTGCGGGCACGACGTGCACGTGACATGCCTCCTGGGCGCGAGCGAACGGCTCGCCGCCGACCGCGATTCGTGGGCGGGCACGCTCGTGGTGCTGTTCCAGCCGGCCGAGGAGTGGGGCGGCGGCGCCCAGGCGATGGTCGACGACGGACTGTTCGACCGCGTGCCCACGCCCGACATCGTGCTGGGCCAGCATGTCGCACCGTTCCCCGCCGGCATCGCGGGGGTTCATGCCGGCGTGGCGATGGCGGCCGCCGACTCGCTCACCGTGCGCCTGCACGGCACCGGCGGCCACGGGTCCCGCCCCGAGACGACGGTCGACCCGGTGTACCTCGCCGCCTCCACGACGGTGCGGCTTCAGGGCCATCGTCGCGCGGGAGGTGGCAGCGACGGATGCCGCAGTGGTCACGGTCGGGCAGATCCACGCCGGCACGAAGCACAACATCATCCCATCCGAGGCGATGCTCGGCCTCAGTGTGCGGAGCTTCGACGAGCAGGTGCGCGCGAAGGTGCTCGCCTCGATCGAGCGGGTCGTCACAGCGGAGGCGGCGGCATCCGGTGCGCCTCGCGAGCCCGACGTCATCTCCGACGAGCGCTTCCCGCTCACCGTGAACGACGAGGCTGCCACGGAGCGCACCGCCGCCGCCCTTCGCCGTGCGATCGGCGACGACCGGGTCATCGACCCCGGGCCCGTCTCGGGCAGCGAAGACGTGGGCGTGCTGGCGACGGCGGCCGGCGTGCCGCTCGTCTACTGGTTCCTCGGCGGCAGCGATCCGTCGCTCTTCGGCGACGGGCTGGCGACGGGTCGCATGCCCGAGGACGTGCCGTCGAATCACTCTCCGCACTTCGCGCCGCTCATCGAGCCGACGCTCGGCGCCGGCGTGGCCGCACTGGTGGCGGCGGCCCGGGAATGGCTCGCGGCGCCCTGACGCGGATGCTGGGCGTGGCGACTCAGCGCCCGGCGCCCACGACCATCCACGCCGAACCGCGGGCCCGCAGTGCAAGGGTGACCGCCCGCGCCGCGAGGTACCCGATGGCGAACGCCGCCATCAGCCATGCGGGCCCGGCGGCGCCGGCGGGGGCGACCGCGACCACGCCGAGCGCGAGCGGCACGAACGCTGCGAGGTTCACGAGTCCGGTCCAGGCGAGGTAGCGCGCGTCGCCGGCGCCGATGAGCACGCCGTCGAGCACGAACACGAGTCCGCCGAGCGGAGCCGAGAGGCCGAGCACGACGAGTGTCGGCGGCAGCAGCGCCGCCACCTCGGCCGAGCTCGTGAAGAGCCCGGGCAGCACCCACGCCGAGGCGATGAGCACTGCGCCCACGACCGCGCCGCTGCCGACGCCCCACTGCAGGCACCGCCGCAGAACCGCTCGCACGGCGGCGAGATCGCCCGCGCCGAGGCCGCGCCCGACGAGCGCCTGGGCGGCGATCGCGAGGGCGTCGAGGGCGAACCCGATCGTGAAGTAGATGGTCATCGCGACCTGGAACGCGGCGAGCTCATCGGAGCCGAGCGAGGTCGCCGCCCACGTCGCGAGCAGCAGGGCGAGTCGCAGACTCACGGTGCGCAGGAACAGCCAGCCGCCCGACGTCGCCCCGCGCAGCACGCCGGCGTGGTGCGGCCACGGGCTCGCGCCGACCCGCGCAGCATGCCGCGCGATCACCACGAGGTACACGAGGACCATGCCCCACTGCGCGATCACGGTGCCGACGGCCGAGCCCGCGATGCCCCAGCCGGCGACATAGATGAACACGTAGTTCAGCGCGATGTTCACGGCGAAGCCGATGCCCGCGACCCAGAGCGGGGTACGCGTGTCCTGCAGGCCGCGCAGGAGGCCGGTCGCCGCGAACACGACGAGCATGGCCGGCAGCCCCGCCATCGAGATCGACAGGTACACGGATGCCTCGGCCGTCACTGCGGCGCTCGCCCCGAACGCGCCCACCAGCATGGGCGCGGCCCACCACCCGGCCACCGCGAGCACGGTGCCGAGCCCGAGCGCGAGCCAGAGGCCGTCGATGCCCGACGCCACGGCCCCGCGTTCGTCGCCGAGGCCGACGCGCCGCGCCACCGCGGGCGTGGTCGCGTAGGCGAGGAACACCATGAGCCCGATGATCGTCTGCAGCACCGCGCTCGCGAGCCCGAGGCCGGCGAGCGGCGTGGCTCCAAGGTGCCCGACCATCGCCGTGTCGGCGAGCAGGAACAGCGGTTCGGCGATGAGCGCGCCGAGCGCAGGCACGGCGAGGCGCAGGATGTCGCGGTCGACGGATCGTGGGGTCGTGATGTCAGCGCTCATGAACCCGTCGAGCCTATGCCGCGCTGCCGACACGGTGCACGGGGCATCCGCTCACCGGAGCCGGCGAGCACGATGTGGTCTCGCTCCCCGCCGCTTAGGCTGGGGGAATGACCGACGTCACACTGCCCTCCGGAATCGCGCAGGACGAGCTCGATGCGGGCATCAGGCCGCAAGACGACCTCTTCCGCCACGTCAACGGCAAGTGGATCGAGCGCACCGACATCCCGTCCGACAAGGCGCGCTACGGCTCCTTCCTCGTGCTGCACGAAGAGGCCGAGCAGGCCGTGCGCGAGATCATCGAAGAGGCGCAGACCGCCGAGCCCGGCACCGAGGCCCGCAAGGTCGGCGACCTCTACGCGAGCTTCATGAACGAGCAGCACGCGAACCTGCTCGGCGCGACGCCCATCGCGGGCCAGCTCGTCGAGGTCTCGCTCATCGCCTCGATCGACACCCTGCTCGAGACCCTGGGGCGCCTCGAGCGTCAGGGCGTCTCGGGCTTCGCGCAGCTCTACGTCGACAACGACCCGGGCGACCCCGAGCGCTACCTCGTCTTCGTCGAGCAGGGCGGCATCGGCCTGCCCGACGAGAGCTACTTCCGCGAAGAGCGCTTCGCGAGCGTGCGCACCGCCTACAACGCACATCTCGAGCGCATGTTCACCCTCGCCCAGCTCGACGACCCGGCCGACCGCGCCGTGCGCGTCTTCGACCTCGAGACCGACATCGCCAAGGCGCACTGGAACAATGTCCAGACGCGCGACAGCGAGAAGACGTACAACCTGTTCGAGTGGGCGGATGCCGCCGCCGCGGCATCCGTCGACCTGCAGGTGTGGCGCGACGCCATGGGCGTGCCCGCGGGTGCATTCGACGAGCTCGTGCTTCGCGAGCCGAGCTTCATCGAGGGGCTCGGCGCCCTCCTCACCGAGGAGCGCCTGCCCGCCTGGAAGGACTGGCTCGCCTGGCAGGTCATCCGCTCGAGCGCCGCCTACCTCTCCGACGACTTCGTCGAGGCGAACTTCGACTTCTACGGCCGCACGCTCACCGGCACCCCGCAGCTGCGGGAGCGGTGGAAGCGCGGCGTCTCGCTCGTCGAGGGCGCCATGGGCGAGGCGGTGGGCCACATCTACGTCGAGCGGCACTTCCCGCCCACCGCGAAGGCCGCGATGGACGACCTCGTCGCGAACCTCGTCGAGGCGTACCGGCAGTCGATCACCGCACTCGACTGGATGGGCGACGCGACGCGCGCGAAGGCCCTCGACAAGCTCGCGAAGTTCACGCCGAAGATCGGCTTCCCCGTGAAGTGGCGCGACTACTCCGCCCTCGAGATCGGAGACGAGCTCGTCGCCAACGTGCGCGCGACCGCGGAGTTCGAGTTCAACCGCGAGCTCGGCAAGATCGGCAAGCCGATCGACCGCGACGAATGGTTCATGACCCCGCAGACGATCAACGCGTACTACAACCCCGGCTTCAACGAGATCGTGTTCCCCGCGGCGATCCTGCAGTACCCCTTCTTCACCGCCGATCGGGACGCCGCAGCGAACTACGGCGCGATCGGCGCCGTCATCGGGCACGAGATCGGCCACGGGTTCGACGACCAGGGTTCGAAGTACGACGGCGACGGACGCCTCACCGACTGGTGGACCGAGGCCGACCGAGCCGCGTTCGAGGAGCGCACCAAGGCGCTCATCGACCAGTACGACGCGTTGAAGCCGGCGCAGCTCGACGGCGACGACCACCATGTGAACGGCGCCCTCACGATCGGTGAGAACATCGGCGACCTCGGCGGACTCGCCATCGCGTGGCGGGCCTACGTGCTGTCGCTCGACGGCGCCGAGCCGCCCGTCATCGATGGGCTCACGGGCGCGCAGCGCTTCTTCCTCTCGTGGGCGCAGGCGTGGCAGATGAAGGGTCGCGACGAGGAGGTCGTGCGCCTGCTCGCGATCGATCCGCACTCGCCGAACGAGTTCCGCTGCAACCAGATCGTGCGGAACATCGACGAGTTCTACACTGGCTTCGGAGTGACCGCCGATGACGCCCTCTGGCTCGATCCCGCCGAGCGGGTGACGATCTGGTAGTCGACTTCTCGCAACCGTCCAGTCCACACATCTCGAGCGCGCCGCAGACCGCGGTGGGGGAGCGCCGACCGCCAGAGGAAGAGCGTGCAAGCACCGTGGTGACGTCGTCGCAGGGTTCCGAGCGACGAGCGCGGCATGCCAGTTTCCGGCGCGGCAAGCACCGCACCGAAGAGCCGCCCGAGAACTTCGCGAGGGGCTTCAACGCGCTCGGCGACCTCGCGCTCGCCGGGGTGCAGGTCTCGGCCAGGGCGACCGATCTCGCCACGGGCAAGGTGCTCTTCTCGGTCGACGACCACGTGGTGATGCCCACGGCGTCGATCGGCAAGGTCCTGCTGCTCGTCGAGGTGGCCTCGCGCCTCGTCGGCTCGAGCGCCGAGGCGTTCACCGTGCTCGACCGCGCCCCGCGCGACTCGGTCGGCGACTCCGGCATCTGGCAGCACATGCAGTCGCCGTCGCTGCCGCTCGCCGACCTCGCGGCCCTCATCGGCGCCACGAGCGACAACCTCGCCACCAACGTGCTCATCCGCTACGTCGGCCTCGAAGCGGTGCGCGCCCGCACCGAGGCGCTCGGCCTCACGCGCACCGCGCTGCTCGACCTCGTGCGCGACCACCGCGGCCCCGACGACGCGCCGCAGCTCTCGATCGGCTCCGCGAAAGAGCTGACGTGGCTGTTCGCCTCGCTCGCCCGCGGCGAGGTCGTGAGCCCCGAGGTCTCGCAGCGCGTCGTGGGCTGGCTCTCGCTCAACGCCGACCTCTCCATGGTCGCGAGCGCGTTCGGGCTCGACCCGCTCGCGCACCGCATGCCCGACCACAGCGTGCTGCTCATGAACAAGACCGGCACCGACGGCGGTGTTCGCAGCGAGGTCGGCGTGCTCCGCGGCCCTCGCGCGAGCGTGTCCTACGCGGTGTCGATGTACTACGCCGACACGATGCTGTCGTCGCGCCTCGCAGTGCTCGACGGCATGCGCCAGGTCGGGCTCGACCTGCTGGAGTACGTGCACTGAGACGGATGCCGCGGCTCGCGGCATCCGTCACCTCGGCGCCGTGCCCAGCGAGCGAGCGCGCGCCACGGCCCCGGACGTAAATCCGCCCGGGGCCGTGAACGTCTCGCTACTTCACCGTGCAGTCAGCACCGTTCACCGTGAAGGCGTCGGGCTCCGGGTTCCCGCCCCCGTTCACCCTGCCGTTGAACGAGAGCCCGACCGACTCGCCCGGTGCGATGGTGCCGTTCCACGGGAGGTTGTTCGCGGTGACCGTCGTGCCCTCCTGCTGCCACCACGCGTCGGCCCCGTGGTGCACCGTCTGGGAGCCCGGGAACTCGAACCCGAGCTCCCACGCCGTGTACCACGCGTCACCCGTGTTCGTGATCGTGAGGTCGGCCGAGAACGCCTTCTTCGACTTCCCGTTGATCACGTAGCTCACCTCGCAGCGCGGTTGCAGTTCCTCGGGCGGCAGCACCTCGAGGTCGACCTCGGCGGGCACCTTCGACGTCGCGCCCGTCGCCACGATGCGGTGGTCGCCGACCGGGAGGCCGTCGGGGATCTCGAACTCGAACTGCAGCGCTCCGAGACGGTCGACCGTGACCGTGCCGATCGGGTCGGAACCGACCTCGATCCGGACCTCCTCGTCGGGTGCGAAGCCCTCGCCCGTGAGCGACACGAGGTCGCCGGGGCGACCGGTCGTCGCGTTCGAGTGCAGCACCGGCGTGTACACCGGGTCGACCACCGGCGGCAGCACCTGCACCGTGTCGGTCGCCGGCATCGCCGACTTCGCTCCGGTGGCCACGACCGCGTACATGCCGGGCTCGGTGCCGGCCGGCACCGTGAGCGTCGACGACACCCGCCCCTCGCCGTCGGCGTCGACCGTGCGCTCGACCTCGGTCGGCGTCTGCAGCACGAGGCTGACGGACTCACCCGGCGCGAAGCCCTCTCCCGCGACCTCGATGTCGCCGCCCGCGAGGACGCCGTCTTCGGGAGTCGCCGACAGGCTCGTCTCGTAGATGGGCTCCGGCTCCTCGATCGTCGCCGTGAGTTCGAGCTGTTCCGTGCGGGCGCCGGTCGCCACCGTCACGGAGACCGTGTACGTTCCGGGGGCTGCGTAGACGTGGCTCCCCGATGCGAGCACCTCGCCCGCATCACCCTCGGCGAGCGTCGCGTCCTCCGTCACCGAGGTGTCGCCCCACTGCACTCGCACGATCGGGGCGGGCGCGGTGGCATCCGTCGGCACGATCGAGGCGAGGTCGACCGCGAGCTCGTCGCCCACGAGCCCCTGCACGTCCGCACCGGCCGTCGCGGTGAACTCGAGGCTCGGCGGGGTGGCGCCGTTGCTCGCGATCGCGAACACGTGCACTCGGCCCTCGACGCCGGGATCACCCGGCTGCACGGGCATCGTGATGCTCTCGACGACCTTGCCCTCGGGGATCGTGTAGGGCACGGTCGAGAAGAAGAACGACGCCGTGTTGCTCGGCGACGCGCCGACGAGCCGGTAGCTCGACTTCACCACCTCGATGTTGCCGTACGGCGCCGTGGCGTTCGCGTTGCCGCCCTTGGTCCAGTCGGAGAACCGCAGCGGGCTCGTCGCGCTCGTGCCGTCGGTGAAGTTCACGGTGACGCTCGTGTCCTGGTTCCGCTCGGTCGCGGCACCGATGAACGAGAGCTTCGTGGCACCGGCGCCGAGATCGAGGTTGATCGTCTGGCCTCGACCCGTGGCGTTGTCGGGCTGTCCCGCGGGAATCACCGGCACGGTGAAGCGCAGGTCGGTTCCCGGCACGCCGTGCTCGACGCCGGCCTCGAGCCCGCCTGCCTTCAAGCCGGCACGCGGGTACGAGATCCCCTTCGCGTCGCAGTTCGCCCCGACCCCGTCGTCTCCGATGCAGACGCTGTCGAAGGCTGCCCGAAGGCTCAGGGGCTCGATGTGCGCGACCGTGAAGACCACCGGCACCGTCGAGGACGCATCGCCGTCGGTGACGCTCACCGCGCCGCGGTAGACACCCGCCTCCGCGAACGTGTGCGTCGCGGAGACCGGGAAGTTGCCGACCTTGGGGTCACCGATGTTCGCGGCACTGGGTTCGCTGCCGTCGCCCCACTCGACCGACGTCGTGTAGCCGTCGGACGACCCTCCCGAGAGGATGCCGAGCGTGAAGCGGCGCTCGACTCCCGACTCTGCCACCAGGCCTGCGGCCGGGCTGAACGTCAGCTCGGATGCCTCCGAGCCGGCGCCGTCGGTCAGCAGCTCCACCTCGCTGAGCGAGATCGTGGGCGCCCCACCGGTGATCGTGAGCCGGAACTGCCGGTACGACCCCGGATTCGCGACCTTGAACGGAGTGGTCTGCCCGCGGTTGGCGAAGACGACCTCCGAGCGCGAATCGACCGTGGTCCACGTCACGCCGTCGTCACTGCCCTCGAGCGTCCAGGCGGACGGGTCGCCGGGCGCGGCTCCCGCGGTCAGGGTGTAGAACGTCGGCCGCTGCTTCGCGCCGGCATAGGTGAACGTGAGCTGCGGCGTTGCCGTGGCGAACGTCACGATGGACGACGACGTGTTGTCGACGAGCGGGGCGAGGTTCTCACCGCCCGAGCTGCTGACTGCGGCGATCACGGGGTCCGTCGTGTCGACGAGCGGCTTGGCGACCTCGTCGCCGGTCGTGAGCGACGGCGGCGCGTCATCCGCTCCCGTGCCCCAGGCCGAGGGCTCGGCGCCCATCACGAAGTCGAGCGTCGTGCCGTCGGTGAGCACGTTCGAGTCGATCGAGGTGCTCGTCCACGGCTCGCCGTCGACCGCGAGCGACTGCACGTAGACGTTCTCCGAGCTGTTGCCCTGTGCATTGATGACGAGGTCGGCACCGTCGGCGAGGTGCACCGTCGCCTTGTCGAACAGCGGCGACCCGATCACGAGGTCGGTGGAGCCGACCTGCAGCGGGTAGAGGCCGAGCGCGCTCAGGATGTACCAGGCGCTCATCTCGCCGTTGTCCTCGTCGCCCGCGTAGCCCTGGCCGATGGTGGAGCCGGCGAAGGAGCGCTGCAGCGCTTCGCGCACGATCTGCTGCGCCTTGGCCGGCGCACCCGCGGCGTTGTACATGAAGGGGATGTGGTGGCTCACCTGGTTGCTGACCCCCCACTGTCCGAAGCGTCCGTCACGAGCCTCAACCTCCTCGTGGATCGTGCCGAGGGAGGTCTCGGGCGTCGCGAAGAACTCGTCGAGCTTCTGCTCGAGCCCCTCATCGCCGCCGTAGAGGTTCGCGAGGCCCTGCGGGTCCTGCGGGGCGTGGAAGGCGAAGTTCCAGCCGTTCGTCTCGGTGTACGGCCCCCACCAGGCCTTCGGGTTGTATTGATCGGCGGGCGTCACGAATGAGCCGTCGGAATTCCGCGCCTGGAAGAAGTCGATGGCCGGGTCGAACATGTTGACGTAGTTCGTGGCCCGGTCGAGGTAGTACTCGGCCTCCTCCCGGAGCGTGGCGCGACGGGACTCGGGCGTCGCGGGGTCGTCGGCGAGCGCCGCCGCCATGTTGCCGATGCCGTAGTCGTTGATGTATCCCTCGGTGGCCCACGACACGCTCTCACCCTGCGAGGCGGGCGTGTACCCGAGGAAGGTCGAGGTGTTCAGGCTCTTGCGCCCGACGTTGGCGTTGCTCGACGGCGTCGACGCGTTCTTCACCGCGGCGTCGTACGTCTCGAGCGCGTCGGGCAGTTCGACGCCGCGCAGGTGCGCGTCGGCGAACGACACGTCGGAGCTCGTGCCCGTCATGATGTTCGCGTAACCGGGCGAGGACCAGCGAGCGATCCAGCCGCCATCGCGGTACTGCTCCGTGAAGCCGTCGATGAGTTCGGCTGCCACCTCGGGGTAGAGGAGCGAGTACGCGGGCCACGTCGTGCGGTAGGTGTCCCAGAACCCGTTGTTGACGTACATCTTGCCGGAGACGATCTTCGCGGCGGTGGTCGTCGGGGTGTCGGTGCCGGTCTCGGGCGAGACCGGGCTCGCGTACTTGTAGTCGGGAGATTCCGGGGTGCCCGTGTTCTCGAACTGGGCGTTCGGATAGACGTTCAGGCGGTAGAGGTTGCCGTAGAGCGTGCGCAGCTCGGTCTCGGACGCCCCGTCGACCTCCATGACGCCGAGGCGCTCGTTCCAGAGGTCGCGTGCCTCCGCTCGCACCGAGTCGAACGAGCGATCGCCGACCTCCTGGTCGAAGTTCTTCCCGGCCTGGTCGAGGCTGATGAGCGAGGTTGCGAGGCGCAGCGTGACGGTCTTGTCGGAGCCGAGCGCGAATCGGGCGTACTCGGTGAGCGGCCGTCCGCCCGCGGCGGTGCCCGTGGCGACCGGAGTGGCGTCGAAGCGGCCGGACACGAACATCCGGCTCTGCCCCGCCACGAAGCCCGACCCCTTGTCGATCCAGCCGGTCACCCGGCCGGTCGCGGCGTCGATCGTGAAGTCGCCGTCACCGGTGGGCGAGTCGAGCACGACGCTGCCCGAGGCATCCGCGTCACGGAATGTGAAGCGCATGATCATGCCGCGATTCGTCGGAGTCATCTCGGCGCGGACGCCGCTGTCGGTCGTCACGCCGTAGTAGTCGGGTTGCGCGGTCTCGTTGTCGTGGCTGAAGGTGAGGGCACGTGTGTGCGGATTGCCGCTCGGGGCGCCCGCGCCGGCGACCGGCATGGCCGAGAACTGGTTGCGGTCGCCCATCCACGGGCTCGGCTGGTGCGAGATGCCGAGTCCCTCGAAGCGCGTGCGGTTCTGCTCGTCGTTCTCCTGCTGGTAGGAGTACTCGCGCGACGTGGCGAGGGCGTTCGTCACCGGCACGAGGAAGTTGAAGCCGTTCGGCACCGAGGTGATCGCCTCGTTCGAGCCGCGCGAGAAGGCGCTCGACGAGTTCGTGCCGCGGCGTGTGTCGACGAAGTTGGTGAGGCTCGAGCCGTCGATGCGTTCGGGCTGGGCGACCACCGAGATGTCGTCGAGCCAGCCCTGGAAGGCCGTCGCGTCGGTGCCGCCAGGGTTGTCGTACGCGACGAGGATGCCCTCGATCGTCTTTCCCGCGGCCACCGGCCCCAGGTCGATCTCGACGTGGTTCCACTGGTTCGGGTACAGGATCTTGCCGGTGCCCTGCCCTTCGGCGGTCGCCGAGATGTCGTACACGTCCCGAGGCGCGAGGTCGGAGAGGAAGCTGCCGTCGGTGAACTTCAGGTCGACGGCCGAGTAGGTCGACGGGTACTGGAGGTCGTTCGCCGTCAGCTCGGGGAAGACCAGGTACGACAGTCGGGTGTCGGCGCCCACCGGGATCTCGACGTCGAAGAGGCGGTTCGTCGCGAACGCCTCGCCGTCAGCCGAGTGCTCGCCGCCGAAGCGAAGCGAGTGCGTGCCCGTGAACCCGACCCGCGCCTTCATGTTGTAGCCGCGCGAGGGGCCGGACCCCACGAGCGACGTCATCGGGGCATCGCCGGCTTCGGGATCGACCGCCTGGAGGAGGTCGAAGTCGGCGAGCTGGATGATGCCGCCCGAGTGGTTCGCCTGGATCTCGAGCCGGTACCTCGAATACGGGGCGGCGCCGGTCACCTCGAAGCTCTTCTTGGTCCGACGCTCGGCGGCGGTCCAATCCTGGTTGGTGCGCGTGTCGATCGTCGTCCACGTGGTGCCGTCGTTCGAGCCCTGCACGATCCAGTTCTTCGGGTCGCGTTCGGGCGCATCGTCTCCGGAGGTGATCGAGTACGAGGCGATCGCGACGGTCTGCGAGAGCTCGTACCGGAGCCAGGCGCTCGACGAGAAGACCAGCCATTTGGTGCCCGAGTCCCCGTCGGCGGCGCGGATCGCCGCTTCGCCCGCCCCGTTCTCGCCGCTCGCGCTCACCGCAGTGACCGACGAGAGCACGCTGCCGCCCGACGGCCCGGCCACGTTCTGCTGCAGCGGGACGCCATCGCGCTCCTCGACGAGGTCCGCGTAGGGCTTCAGCGTCTCGTCGCTTTCGAAGGAGGTCGAGAAGTCGGATGCCTCCGCCGCGAAGGCGGTGGACGCGGCGCCGAGTGGGAGCAGGCCGAGGAGGAGCGCGGTGCCGGCGAGCGCGGCGAGCGAGCGGCGCATCGGGCTCTGCATGCCTGACGGGCGGGAGGACGGGTACGCGGACATGCGGGCCTTTCGACTGTGAACGGCGAGAGCGACTCGGCTCTGCATCGGTGAACGACCGATACCGAACCAGACGCTAGCCGTCGAACCGTTCGTATGTCAACGTTGACTTAGTAGGATGACCGCAAAATGCGCGAGTTCGCTGCACGCTTTCGGTGGGCGTGGCCGGGGTCGGGCTTTCGAGCGCTGGACATTTCGGTCAACGATGACAGGCGGCCCGAACACATCGGCTCGGACGCTAAGGTGTCAGCCATGACGCCCCGCCCGGCCAGCCGGACCCGCCCCACCATGAACGATGTCGCGCGGGCGGCCGGCGTGAGTGCGAAGACCGTGTCCCGGGTCGTGAACGGCGTCGACTACGTGAGCGCGGAAACCCTCGAGCTCGTGCACTCCGCCATCGAGTCGCTCGGGTTCCGGCGCAACGAGTTCGCCCGGCAGCTTCGACAGGGCACGACGGCGACGATCGGGCTCGTCCTGGAGGACATCGGCGACCCCTTCTACTCAGTCCTCAGCCGGGCCGTGGAAGACGTCGCATTCGCCCGCGGCTACACCCTGCTCGCGGCGTCGTCCGCAGAGGATCCCGACCGATTCCGGCGGCTCATCGAATCATTCACCTCGCGCGGAGTCGACGGACTCATCATCGTGCCGGCCGGTGGTACCGACGCGAACCTGCTCCGAGCCGAGATGGACGCCGGATGCACCATGGTCTTCGTCGACCGGCCCGCCGACGACCTCGAGGCCGACACCGTCCTCGTCGACAACCGGGGCGGTGCGAAGCACGGCACCGCCCACCTCATCGCGCACGGGCATCGGCGCATCGCCTACTTCGGAGACGACGAGCGCGTGTTCACGGCGGGCGAGCGACGCGACGGATACCTCGACGCCTTCGTCGCCGCGGGGATTCGGCCTGCTCCAGAGCTCATCGTCATGTCGAACCCGAATCGCGATGCGGCGGCAGACGACGTCGGGCGCATCCTCGAGGCCGACGATCCGCCGACGGCGGTGATGACCGGCAACAACCGTTGGAGCGTGCAGGTGCTGCGTACCCTCC
Source organism: Agromyces ramosus (assembly GCF_030817175.1). Classification (NCBI taxonomy): domain Bacteria; kingdom Bacillati; phylum Actinomycetota; class Actinomycetes; order Micrococcales; family Microbacteriaceae; genus Agromyces; species Agromyces ramosus. The sequence goes on from NZ_JAUSYY010000001.1 coordinate 1,930,655, forward strand.
GTGCCAGGGATGCCTCGCCCACGGCCTTCGTGGGATTCGACGACTTCGAGTTCGCCGACCTTCTCACCCCCGGTGCGACCGTCGTCGCACAGGACCCGGCCGCGATGGGTCGCACCGCTGCGGAGCTGCTGCTCCGGCGCATCGAGGGCGACACCGAGAGTCCACGACAGCACGTTCGACTCGCCACCGCCCTCATCCAGCGCGGATCCGGCGAGCTGCCCGGGCCGTACAGGCTCGGCTGAAGCTCCCGGTCTTCAGCGGACGTTTCAGCTGCGCGCCCGGGAGATCAGCGTGGCGATCGAGCTCGACTCGTCGACGCCCGGAAGGAGCGCTGCACCCGCCAAGGGGTCGGCGTCGGCGGTCTCGATCTCCGCATCGGGTACCAGCATGCGGAGTGCGCCCGCGAACTCGGCCAGCAGGAGCTCCGACCGGAAGACGCCACCCGCCACTCGAACGCGCGGGCGAGGCACACGGTCCTCCTCCACCCGACGCAGCCCGGTGTAGGCCGACAGGGCGAGCTCCTGTGCCGCTCGGGAGATGATCCTCCGGGCGACGCCGTCGACGTCCGCGAGTGCGGACACGCCGGGCGCGAATCGCGCGATCCGCTCGACCCGGGCGGGGTCCACCTGGAGTTCGATGTAGGCGGTCTCGACGTCGGGAAACTCCTCTGCGACGACTTCGGTGAGCGCGGTCGCAGGACCACGACCGTCGTGGGCGCGCATCACGGCGTCGAGTGCCTCGCGCCCGAGCCAGAACGCACTTCCGGCATCACCGATCACGTTGCCCCAACCGTCGATCCGGGCGACGCGCCTGGCCCCGACGGCGAACGCCACAGCTCCCGTTCCCGACGCGATCGCGACGCCGCGATCAGCTCCGAGAGCGCCGAGGTACGCGGTGACCGAGTCGTGGGCGAGCGTGACCGAGGTCGCTCCGAGGGCAGGCGCTGCCGCCCTGAACAGGGGTTCGGCATCGAACTCGTGTCGGGTCAACCCGGAGACGCCGATGCCGACGGCTTCGGCATGGGCGCCGCGCGAGGCGGCCTCGTCGATGACCCCGATGAGCTGTGGAAGGAGCGGAAGGTCGGTGCGGATCGCGGGGCTCGTCCATTCGCGGCGGGCACCTGCACCCTGATGTCGCACCTTGATGCCCGACTGCCCTGCATCGATCGCGAGGAGCTGTGGGCCGTCGGCGTCCGCACGCGCGGACAGCCGTGCTTGGGCGACCATATTCCTCCTCGCACTCGCTACGTTTGAGGTGTCGCACGTTGGACACCGGTTTCCATCGGGGAAGCGGGGGTCATGTTACGCGGGCCGGTACGCGCCAGTCAATCCGGCATGTCAACGATGTACTCTTGAGGGAATGGAGCGAGGATGAGCGCGAAGTCGCGTCGATCCGGAGAATTCGGGGGCTCGGTGTTCGCGGCGACATCGCGTTTCACGCACCGAGGTTCAACGATGACATGTCACGGGGGCGACCGATGAAAATCCAGTCTCGGGCCACCTTGGAGGATGTCGCGCGTCTTGCCGGGGTCAGCGCCAAGACAGTCTCACGTGTGTACAGCAATTCACCGAGAGTGCTGCCCGAGACCCGAGAGCGCATCCTCGACGCGGCGAAGCGGCTGCGTTTCCGCCCCAACACCCTTGCCCGGAGTCTGCGCCAGGGCGGCAAGACTGATACGGTCGCGTTCGTCATCGGCGACATCCGCAACCCGTTCTACTTCCACGTGGCAGCCGGTATCGAGCAGGAACTGGCGAAACGGGGCTTCACGATGCTGCTCGCCAGCACCGGCGATTCGCCCGAAAGCGAGCCGGTCGTCGTCAATGCCCTGCTCGGCCAGCTCGTGCGGGCGCTCCTGCTGATCCCGATCGCCGGCGACCAGTCCTACCTCGAGGGCGAACGCCAGCTCGGGACGCCGGTCATCGCGGTCGACCGGCCGGCGACCGATCTCGTGGCCGACAGCGTGGTCCTCGCGAACCGGGCGGGCATGGCCGACGCGGTCCGTTCCCTGACCGCGCTCGGCCACCGCAAAGTCGGGTTCGTCAGCAACCCGTCCGAGATGTACACGCTCGCCGAGCGACTGGCCGGCTACCGGCAGGCGCTCCGAGAAGTCGGAGTCCTCGAGACGACAACGTGGGAACGGCTCGACAACGATCCGCAGATCACCCCGGAATCCCAGGTCAGGTCGCTCCTCGACTCATCAGACCCCCCGACCGCGATCGTCACGGGAAACAACCGCGCGACCATGGGAGCGCTGCGCGAGCTTCGCGAGCGGAATGATCAGGTCGCCCTCATCGGCTTCGACGACTTCGAACTCGCTGACATGCTCGGCATCTCGGTCGTCGCCCACGATCCCGTCGAGCTGGGCAGGGCCGCGGGGCGACTGGCCCTGGAACGCATCGAATCCCCGTCCGGGCCCACCCGGACCATCGAGATCGCGACGCGCATCGTGGCACGAGGCTCGGGCGAGATCCCGCCTTCCCGCTGAGCAGACACGCTGCGCCGTTGAGGCGCTGAGCGCGCCTGCTGCGCCTCGTGCTCGGGTGACCGAATCGTGATCAACGAACCGCCACGGTGAGTTGACGGCGGCGTTGGTATGTGCAACTCTGCCATGACAACGCTGACATGCAAGGATTCGAAGGAAACGATGGAGTTCACCCGCACGCGGTACGCAGGGGCGGCGATCACATGAGCGAGCAACCGCCCATCCTCGAGATGCGCTCGATCACGAAGGAGTTCCCGGGCGTCAAGGCGCTGTCCGACGTCTCCCTCACGGTGCGAGCCAACGAGATCCACGCCATCTGCGGCGAGAACGGTGCCGGCAAGTCCACGCTCATGAAGGTGCTCTCGGGCGTGTACCCGGCGGGTTCCTACGACGGCCAGATCTGGTTCGGCGGCGAGCTCGTCGAGTTCAGGGACATTCGAGCCTCCGAGCACGCCGGCATCGCGATCATCCATCAGGAGCTCGCCCTCATCCCCGAGCTGTCGATCACCGAGAACATCTTCCTCGGCAACGAGATCGCCAAGGCGGGCAGGATCGACTGGGTACAGGCGACGCGCGAGGCGACCGCCCTCCTCGCACGGGTCGGGCTCGACGAGAATCCCGACACGCAGATCAAGCATCTCGGTGTCGGCAAGCAGCAGCTCGTCGAGATCGCCAAGGCACTCTCGAAGCGCGTGAAGCTGCTGATCCTCGATGAGCCGACCGCCGCGCTCAACGAAGACGACTCCCAGCATCTCCTCGACCTCATCCGCGGGCTGAAGAGCAAGGGCATCGCCTCGATCATGATCAGCCACAAGCTGAATGAGATCGAGCAGATCGCCGATTCGATCACGATCATCCGCGACGGCCACGCCATCGAGACGCTCGATGTGCACGCCGGCGGCGTCGATGAGGACCGCATCATCCGCGGCATGGTGGGCCGCTCCCTCGAGAGCCGGTTCCCCCCGCGCACGCCGCAGATCGGCGAGGTCTTCTTCGAGGTACGGGATTGGACGATCCAGCACCCGCAGGTGCCGGAGCGGCTCGTGGCGCGCGGAGCCCACCTCAACGTGCGGCGCGGGGAGATCGTCGGCCTGGCCGGACTCATGGGCGCCGGGCGGACCGAGCTCGCCATGAGCCTGTTCGGCAGGTCGTACGGCAACTACGTCTCGGGCACGATCACGAAGGACGGCGAGAACCTCGTCCTGAAAGACGTCGAGTCCGCGATCGCGCACGGGCTCGCATACGTCAGCGAGGACCGAAAGGCCCTCGGGCTGAACCTGCTCGACTCGATCAAGCGGTCGATCGTCGCCGCCAAGCTCTCGAGGATCGCGCGCCGGGGAGTCATCGACAGCTTCGAGGAACACCGAACGGCCGAGGAATACCGCAAGCGCCTCCGCATCAAGACGCCGACCGTGGAGGCGGGTGTGGCGAAGCTCTCGGGCGGCAACCAGCAGAAGGTCGTCCTCGCCAAGTGGATGTTCACGGATCCCGATCTGCTGATCCTCGATGAGCCCACGCGTGGCATCGACGTCGGAGCCAAGTACGAGATCTACGCGATCATCCAGGAGCTGGCGGCACAGGGCAAGGGCGTCATCCTCATCTCGAGCGAGCTGCCCGAGCTCCTCGGCATGGCCGACCGCATCTACACGGTGTTCGAGGGGCGGATCACGGATGTGGTCTCCGCATCCGACACGACGCCGGAGCACCTCATGCGGAGCATGACCTCAGACAGGAAGAAGGCACAGCAATGACGAGCGTGAAGGACACGACGAGCAAGGGCGGCGGGCTCCGCGACATCCGCAAGGTGTTCGGCAGCGGCCAGTCGACCGTGCGTCAGTTCGGCATCCTCGGCTCCCTGATCGTGATCGTCCTGCTCTTCCAGGTGCTCACCGACGGCTTGACGCTCTCTCCCACGAACCTCATCAACGTGGCGAACCAGTACTCCTACATCCTGATCCTCGCGATCGGCATGGTGATGGTGATCATCATGGGTCACATCGACCTGTCCGTGGGCTCCGTCGCCGCGTTCGTCGGGATCGTGGTGGCGAAGGCGATGGCCGAGTGGAACATCCCGTGGCCGCTCGCCATCGTGCTCGGGCTCGTCGTCGGTGCACTCATCGGCGCGTGGCACGGGTTCTGGGTCGCCTACATCGGGGTGCCCGCGTTCATCGTGACGTTGGCGGGCATGCTCATCTTCCGAGGCGGCAACCAGTTCATCGGGCAGTCGACCACGATCGCGGTGCCGCAGGAGTTCGGAGTCATCGGAGCCGGCTACCTGCCAGAGCTGGCCGTGCCGCTGCCGTTCAACGTGCTCACGATGGTGCTCGGGCTGATCGGGGCCGCCTGGGTCGTCTGGAATGAGGTGCACCTGCGCCGCCAGCAGCGGCGAACCGGCTCCGAGCCGGCGCCCGTCTGGGTCTCGACGGTGAAGGTCGTCGTCGTCGGCGGCGCCATTCTGTGGGCCGCGTGGTTGTTCGCCACCGGCCGGCCGGGCACGAGCTTCCCGATCTCGGGCCTCATCCTCGTCGTGCTCGTGATCATCTACTCCTTCATCACGAACAACACCGTGTTCGGCCGGCACATCTACGCCGTCGGCGGCAACCGGCTCGCAGCTTCCCTCTCCGGGGTGAAGGATCGACGCGTCGACTTCTTCGTCATGATGAACATGTCGGTACTCGCGGCACTCGCCGGGATGATCTTCGTCGCCCGCTCCACGGCGTCCGGACCGCAGGACGGCAACGGCTGGGAGCTCGACGCGATCGCGGCGGTGTTCATCGGCGGCGCCGCCGTCTCCGGCGGCATCGGCACCGTCATCGGGTCCATCATCGGTGGCCTCGTGATGGCATTCCTCAACAACGGACTCCAGCTGCTCGGCGTCGGCGCCGACCTCGTGTCGATCATCAAGGGTCTCGTGCTCCTCATCGCCGTCGGAGTCGACGTGCTCAGCAAGCGCAGCGGCGGAGCATCCATCCTCGGAATCTGGTCGCGACGACGTGCCTCGCGACTCGAGACCGCACCCGAACCTCCCGCCGTCGTTCCGTCGGCCGGGACGAACGAGACGAGCCAGCCGGCGGACGTGATCCGTTGATGACCAGCGCCATCCGGCGTCGTCTCACCTCCACTCAATAGAAAGTGACTGATCAATGAAGAGAATCGCTCTGACCTCGGTGGCCTTGGCCGCCGTCGCAGCGCTGGCGCTCACGGGCTGCTCGTCCGAGCGCGGTGGCACCGAAGGCGCCAGCACCGAAGCCGCCGGCTTCGCCGCCGACGCCGCCATCGGCGTCGCACTGCCCGACAAGACCTCCGAGAACTGGGTGCTCGCGGGCGGCCTCTTCGAGGATGGTCTCGCCGAGGCCGGCTTCGAGGCCGACGTGCAGTACGCCCCGGCGTCCAACACGGTGGCCGAGCAGCAGAACCAGATCTCGGCCATGATCACCAACGGCGCCAAGGTCATCGTGATCGGCGCGAAGGACGGCAAGCAGCTCGGCACCCAGCTCCAGCAGGCGGCTGACGCCGGCGTGAAGGTCATCGCCTATGACCGCCTGATCGAGAACACCGAGAACGTCGACTACTACGTCGCATTCGACAACTTCGAGGTCGGACGACTCCAGGGCCAGGCGCTGCTCGACGGGCTCGCCGAGCGCAGCGGCCACGAGGCGCCCTGGAACATCGAGCTCTTCTCGGGCTCGCCCGACGACGCCAACTCGGCAGTCTTCTTCAACGGTGCGATGGAGGTGCTGCAGCCGAAGATCGACGACGGCACCCTCGTCGTCGCGTCCGGCCAGACCGAGATCGGCCAGACCGCGACCCAGGGCTGGGAGGCCGAGAACGCGCAGAGCCGGATGGACTCGCTGCTGACCTCCACCTATGGTTCGCAGGAGGTCGACGGCGTGCTGTCGCCCAACGACACGCTCGGTCGCGCGATCATCACCTCGATCAAGCAGGCCGGCAAGGACATCTCGAAGATCACCGTGACCGGCCAGGACTCCGAGGTCGAGTCCGTCAAGTCGATCATGGCCGGCGAGCAGTACTCGACGATCAACAAGGACACCGCGATCCTCGTCGCGGAGACCATCACGATGATCCAGGCGCTGCAGCAGGGCGAAGAGCCCGAGGTGAACGACACCGAGCAGTACGACAATGGCGTGAAGGTGGTTCCCGCCTACCTCATCCCGCCGGTCATCGTCACCAAGGAGAATGCCGCGGACGCGTACGCCAGCAACCCGAACCTTCTCGAGATCGTGAACGCCTCCAAGTAGGCCGTATCCACGACGCGAGGTCCCCGCGCCATTGGTGCGGGGACCTCACGTCGTGCACGTCGTAGCTCGGCGCAAGTTGCTCGCGTCGGCGCAGGTCCCTCCCTGCGCCCGGGCGACGAACGTGCGCCGAAGTGGGGAAGTGCCGCCGCATGGCACGGGCGCGGCAGCACAGCCCGCGCGGGATAGCTCATGTCGTTCGCCTTGCCGCCGCGCCGCTGGCCGGCGATCACCACGCCGGCCCACTCCGGCACCAGGGCGTCGTTCGGCTGCGGGCCACCCGCGAGCGGCGCCCCGGTGAGCGTGGCGATGAGCGGCGCGAGCCCGGCGACCGGCACGTGGCGCTCGTCGAGCGGCGGCTCGGGAGCCGAGGCGGAGCGGGGGTCGTCATGCTCGTCCGGCCGTCTCGGCGTCGGCTGCGTCGCCTGCATCTTCCGCATCCACCGCGGTGAGCAGCGCGACGGCATCGCGCACCGCGAGCAGCGTCTCGCGTGCGCCGAGCACGCGGAAGTGCCCGGCGACCGGCACCCGGATGTTCGTGGCGCCGTCGAGCGCGCTGCCGTCGGGGATGTGCGGGTCGAACGTGCCGAACACCGAGACGATGCGGGCGTTGACCGAGGTCGCGCTGCCGAGCATCACGATCGTCTCGTCGCCCGGCAATAGCGCGCGGATGCTCGGGTCGGTGAAGAGTCGTGCCCGCCGTGCGCCGGCGAACGGCGTGCACACGGCGACGACGCCGCGGATGCCGAGTGCGTCGGCGTGCTCGTCGAGCAGCAGGTGCTTGCCGATGAGCCCGCCCTTGCTGTGCGCCACGAGGACCCGTCCGGCCTCGGGCACCCGCACCCGGCCGAGCGCCCGCGCGATGCGCAGCGAGGTGTCGGCGATCGCCCGGCGGTTGACGCCCATGCCGTGCACCGCGAGCACCCGATGCCCATCGGCGTTGAGTGCATCGCCGAGCGGGCGCAGGAACGACCAGTGCTCGTACACGCCGGGCAGCAGCACCACTTGCGGCTTGGCGGAGTCGCCCGTGCGCCAGCGCGCCGGCGGACGGCGCCCCTCGGTGAGGAACGCGAGCTGGCGCAGGACCGCGTAGACGTAGTCGAGCGCCCAGAAGCCGAGGGCGCTCGGCCAGCTCAGCTGCATCGCCTTCATGGGTTCGGCAGGCTGCGACACGACACGGCCGGCCGGCCGGCCGTGGGCGTGCCGGGCGATGAGCTCGCCGACCTCGCGGACGCCCGCCAGCATCGTGTCGTGGCCGTGTCCGGGAACCTCGACGTAGCGCCCCTTCGGTACGAGCGCTGCGATCTCCTCAGCCCAGTACCGCGGCACGATGCGGTCGTGCTCACCGCGGATGACGAGCGTGTCGGCGGCGATCTGCGGGAGGACGCGTTCGAGGCGGTGCTCGATCATCGGGCGGAGGTTCGCGACGAACCACTTCGGTCCCGCTTCCGAGTACTGCGCGAGCCCGACCGCCGCGACCTTCGGGTTGATGACGGCGACGTCCTGCAGGAAGCGCAGCGACTGCTGCATGATGGTGCGCTCGCGAGGGTTCACCGTCGGCCCGATGAGCACGAGCCGATCGACGAGCTCCGGATGCCGCGCCGCCGTCTCGGATGCGACTTGGGCACCGGTCGAGTGGCCGACGAGCACGGCGCGGTCGATCCCCTCGGCGACGAGCAGCTCGGCGAGGAGCTCGCCGGCGGCCTCCATGCTGAGCGGTTCGCGCGGCTGCGGGGCGTCGCCGAAGCCGGGCAGGTCGAGCGCGTACACGGTGCCCGTAGCATCGAGCCGCTCGGCGAGGTCGCTCCAGTACTCATGGGCCATGCCGAGGCCATGCACGAGCACGTAGTCGGGCCCGTCGGCTCGGCCCGACTCCCGGAGGACGATGACGTGCTCGCCACTCCGGAACTCGCGGGTGGTCGCCATGCCCGCAGTCTATGTGCGCGTCAGTCGATGAGGCCGTATGCCGCGAGCCGCGTGAGCACCTCGGCGCCGGCGGGCGGGCAGCGGTGGGTCTCGTCCGTCGTCACCCAGTGCAGGCTGCCGACCTCGGCGGAGGCGAAGGGCGCGGCATCCGTCTCGGCACGGAAGACCCGCATGCGCACGAGCCGCCCGTCGGGCTCGCCGTGCGCCTGCACGACGACCTCGAAGAGCTCGTCGAGCTCGGCCGGGTCGAGCACGAGCGCGACCTCCTCGAGCGCCTCGCGGGCGGCGGCCTCGGCGGCGGTCTCGCCGGCGTCGATCTTGCCGCCGGGCATGTAGTACACCTCGCGGTCGCGTGCGGTGACCATGAGCACGCGCCGGTCTCGCACGAGGGCGATCGCGGCGACGAGGAGGTCGGGCAGCTGGGACATCCGTTCCACCCTAAGCGGTGCATCCGGCCTCCCGTCCGCCTCCTCGGGCGTGCCCCGCGCGACTACGCTGGCTCGCACGCGCCGATCGCGAGGGAGCGACCACATGAGCGACAACCGCGGATTCGCCCGTGACGTGCAGTCGGAGGTGTACCGGGCCGGCCTCTCGGGCATGCGGCCTGCCGTGCCGGTCGACGGCGCCGCGCTCGAGCGCGCCGCGCGCAAGGCCCTGTCGGCCGAGGCGTTCAGCTACCTCGCGGGCGGGGCCGGCGCCGAGGCGCGGGCGCTCGACCACGGCGTCGACGGCCTCGTCGTCTCGAACCACGGCGGCCGCCAGGTCGACGGCGCCGTCGCGACGCTCGATGCGCTGCCGGGCGTCGTCGAACGGGTTGCCGGGCGGGTAGCCGTGCTGCTCGACAGCGGGGTGCGCGGCGGAGCCGACGCGTTCATCGCGCTCGCGCTCGGGGCGACGGCGGTGGGTATCGGGCGGCCGTATGCGTACGGGCTCGCCGTCGCCGGCGCCGATGGCGTGCGCGAAGTGGTGCGCAACCACATCGCGGAGCTCGACCTCACGATGGGGCTGGCCGGGCATCGTTCAGTCGCCGACATCGGACCGGAGTCCCTCCGGGTCTCCTGAAACGGGCCCCGACGATGGGGCCCGATGCCGCGCCCTGGATGCGGTGAGTTCGTTGCGCTCTCGGCCGACAGTTGTACCACACGAACTCGTAACGGTGGCCCATTGCGTTCGACTTACGTCGGCGTTAGGTTGTCTTTTATCGCACCAATCGGCGGAAGCCCTCGGGTCCCCCGCCGACCCGCGCATCCGACGCCGGCATCCGCCGGCGTCGTGCCTGCCTGTCAACGTCGACGGAGGAGCTCTATGACGTCATCACCGCCGATGACCGCACCCCCGGCCACCGAGGGCCTGCTTCCCGTGCCGCGCGACGCGGCGGCGCTGCTGAGGCACGACGTCGAGGCGTTCGGTGCCGTTGCCCCGGCCGTCACCGCGGCACATTGGGATCGTGCCCGCGCCCGGTGCGCCGACGCCGGACCCGCGGTGCGACGGCTCCTCGACGAGGCGGAGGCCTCGGACGGCGGCAAGCACCTCCGACCGCGGTTGGTGGCAGCCGCCTACCTCGGGTTCGGCGGGGCCGACCGGAGCCTGCTCGGCGACGTCGCCGGCGCGCAGCAGATCCTCCACCTCGGACTCTGCATGCACGACGACCTCATCGACGGCGACCGCACGCGGCACGGGCTCGGCGAATCTCATCGCCCGCTACCGGGAGGGCGACCGCGCGGCCGGCGTCGCGGATGCCGCGGCGGAGCGCCAGGCGATGGCCGCGGGGCTGCTCGCGGGCGATCTCGCCCTGAACGCGGCACTCCTCGCACTCCTCATGGCACCGGCTCCGGTGCCGGTGCGGCACCGGTTGGCGCTCGAGGCCGCCTCCGCCCTCGAACGCACGATCGCGGGCGAGCTGCTCGACGTGCGGTCCGAGCTGCTGCGGCCCGACCTGGCCGAACCCGAGCGCGTCGCCGAGCTGAAGACCGCCGTCTACAGCGTCTCGCTTCCGCTCAGGCTGGGGGCGATCGCGGCGGGCCTGACATCCGCGGACCTCATCGACGTCCTCGACCGTGCCGGCATCGCGTTCGGCATCGCCTACCAGCTCGCCGACGACGACCTCGGCCTGTTCGGATCCGAGGCGCAGACCGGCAAGTCGGTGCTCTCCGACGTGCAACAGGGCAAACGCACCGAGCACGTGCGCCTGGCGTATGCGCGTGCCGAGACCGCCGACCGCGACACGCTCGACGCGGTGCTCGGCATGCCGACCGCGACCGAGGGCGACGCCGACCTGGTGCGCGACATCGTGCTGCGCACTGGCGCGCGCGACGACGTGACGAAGGCGATCGACGACCACGTCGCCCGCGGCATCCGGCTCGCCGCCGCCGAACTGCCCGCCCCCCTCGCGACCTACCTCGCCGAACTCGCTCGCTCGATGCGAAGCCGAACCCGATGACCGCAACACCCTGGAGGAACCACGTGACCATGCTCGACACCGCATCCACCTTCAATGAACCGACGCTCGACACCGCGGCGTCCACGAACCCCGCGTCGACCGGATGGGCTCACGGGCGTGTCGGCGTCTGGCTCATCGGCGCGCGCGGATCGGTGGCCACCGCCGTGGCTGTCGGACTGAACGCGCTCGCCACCGGGCTCGCAGCACCCATCGGGTGTGCGACCGCCGGCCCCGAGTTCGCGGGCGTGCCGCTGCCTGGCTACGGCGACTTCGTGCTCGGCGGGCACGACGTCAGCACGACGCCGCTGCCGCGTCGCGCGCAGATGCTCGCCGACACCGGCATGATCCCCCAGGCCTACGTGACGGGGGCGCTCGCGGCGCTCGAACGCGCCGACGCCGAGATCCGGCCCGGCTACGATCCGGCCACGAACACCGGTAGCCAGGCCGAGGCAGCCCGACGTCTCGCCGACGACATCACGGCCTTCCGCGACCGCAACGGCCTCGACCGCGTCGTGGTCATCGACGTCTCGTCGACCGAGCCCCTCATCGGCGATCGTCCCGAGTTCCACGATGCGGAGCAGCTCTCGGCTGCGATCGAGGAGACGGAGTCGCAGCTGCTGCCGGCGAGCTCGATCGCCGCGCTGGCGGCGATCCACTCCGGCAGCGCGTACACGTGCTTCACGCCGTCGACCGGCCTCGCACTGCCCGCCCTCGTCGAGCTGGCCGACCGGCGCGGCATCCCGTTCGGCGGACAGGACGGCAAGACCGGTGAGACCCTCATCCGCACCGCCCTCGCGCCGATGTTCGGCGCGCGCGGCATGCACGTGCACTCCTGGGCGGGCGCGAACCTGCTCGGCGGCGGCGACGGCGCCACCCTGGCCGACCCCGAAGCGGTGCAGAGCAAGCTCGTGTCGAAGACCCGCGGCCTACGCAGCCTCGTCGGCGAGCACGTCGTGGCGCCCCTGCACATCGACAACGTGCCCGACCTCGGCGACATCAAGACGGCGTGGGATCACATCCACGCCGAGGGATTCCTCGGCACGCGCATCACGTTGCAGACGACGTGGAGCGCCTACGACTCCATGCTCGCCGCCCCGCTCGTGCTCGACCTCGCCCGCCTGCTCGGCCTCGCCGACGCGGCCGGTGCTCGGGGCGTCGTGCCGGAGCTCGGCTTCTTCTTCAAGGATCCGTGGGGCAGCGATGTGCACGACTTCGGACGGCAGACCGCCGCACTGATCGAGTGGGCGCAGGCGACCGGCGCCCGCCTGTCGGCGGAGGCACGGTCCGTCGGGACCGCACGTTGACCACCGTCGGCGACGTGCTCGAGCTCGTGCGCGCGCCCGCGGCGCTCACGGTCCTCGGCGACACGATGGCGGGCGGGTACGCCGGCGGCGGCCGGCTGCGCCGTCGGCAGTGGCTGCTGCCCGTGGCATCCGTCTTCCTGTACAGCGGCGGCATGGCCCTGAACGACTACGCCGACCGCACGCTCGACGCCGTCGAACGGCCGGAGCGGCCCATCCCCTCGGGGCGGATCGCGCCGCGCCGGGCGCTCGGCATCGCCGTGGCCTGCATGGCGGTGGGGCTCGGCCTCGCCGCCGGCGGGGGAGGGCGTCGCGCCCTCACGGTCGCGGTGCCGCTCGTCGGCGCGATCGTGTCGTACAACACGGTCTTCAAGGACACCGTCATCGGCCCCGTGAGCATGGCGGCATGTCGTGGACTCGACGTCATGATGGGCGCCGGCGGCGCTCGCGCGGCAGTGCCCGCTGCGGCCGCAGTGGCCCTGCACACGGCCGGTGTCACCGCCCAGTCGCGCGGGGAGGTGCACGGCGGTTCGACCCGGGTCGCGGCCGCCGGCCTCACCGTGACCAGTGCCACGACGATCGCGTCCGTCGCCGGCGGCGTGCACAGCCCGATCGCGGTGGCCGGCGCGCTGGCCGGCGGCGCCGCCTATGCGGGCGCCGTGCTGCCGAGCCAACTCGCGGCACTCGACGACCCCTCGGCCGGCAACGTCCGTACTGCGACACGAGCCGGCATCGGCGCGATGATCCCGCTGCAGGCGACGCTCGTCGCACGAACGGGCGCGCACCTTCCCGCGATGGCACTCGGGGCCGTCGACCTCCTCCGCCGCCGGCTCGCGGCACGGCGCCGGGCAGGTGACGTGACATGACGATCGCGCTCGGCGACACCGCGCACGCCGCGGGCCCGCTGCCCGGAGCGGGCTTCGTACTCGGGTACGGCACCAACGGATTCACCGACCACCCCCTCGACGCCGCACTCCGGGTGCTGGAGTCGACGGGCTACGGCGCACTGGCGCTCACGCTCGGGCACCCGCACCTCGACCCGTTCGCCGAGGATGCCGACCACCGGGCGGCGCTCCTGCGGGAACGACTCGACGAGCTGGGATGGCGGGTCGTGGTCGAGACCGGCACCCGCTACCTGCTCGACCCGTATGCCAAGCACCGGCCGACCCTCGTCGACGAGTACGCGGCAGCGCGGATGCGCTTCCTGCGCCGCGCCATCGACCTCGCGGTGACGCTGCGTGCCGACTGCGTCTCGCTCTGGTCGGGTGTCCTTCCCGAGGGGGTCGGCCCCGAAGAGGGCTGGCGCCGGCTGCTGCCGCGCATGCGCGAGATCGTCGCGTACGCCGAGGCCTCCGGTGTCACGCTCGGCGTCGAACCCGAGCCCGGCATGCTCATCGAGACCGTCGACGACGCCCTTCGACTCCGCGAGGAGCTCGGCTCGCCCGACGTGCTCGGCATCACCGTCGACCTCGGGCACTGCGTCCTCGTCGAACCCGAGGGGGTCGTGGGGGCCCTTCGCGCCGCGGGCCCGCTGCTCGTCAACGTGCAGGTCGACGACATGATGCCCGACGCCCACGAGCACTTGGAACTCGGCCGGGGCCGGCTCGACCTCGCCGCCGCGCTCGCGACGCTCCACGAGATCGGCTTCCACGGCGTGGCGGCGATGGAGCTGCCGCGGCACGCCCACGATGCGCCCCGGGTCGCCGCGCGGAGCATGCGGGCCATCCACGACGCATGGAGGGAACGATGACGAACCAGTGGACCGTGACGGCCGTGAGCGAGGTGGCCGCCGAACCGCAGCGCATCGTCGTGCTGTTCCCGGCGGCGGGGCGCGCCGTCGGGCGTGCTCCGATCGACCCGGTCGCCGACCCGCTCGGCGTGCGTCACGGCACCGTCGACGACCGCGCCCGCGCCGAGCTCGTGTGCGCGCTGCTCGCTGCGCTGCCGGCAGCCCCTGCGGCAGCGCAGCTCGCCGACCTCTACCGATACGGCGACGACGCCGAGCGCCGCGGCGTGCTGTGCGGGCTGAACGAGTCGTCGAACGTGCCGCCCGACGTCGCGGCCGTCGGCGTCGAGCTCGTGGCCGACGCACTGCGCACGAACGACCCGCGCCTCGTCGCGGCCGCCCTCGGGCCGTTCGCCGTCGGGCACCTCGACCAGCACGGGTGGCGGCACGGCGTGCTCAAGGCGCTCTTCATGGGCATCCCCCTCGACGTCGTCGCCGACCTCGAGCGTCGCGCCGACCCCGAACTCGCCCGCATGGCGGCCGCCCTGATCACCGAGCGGCAGGCCGCCGGGCGCACGGTGAGCGACGACATGACGAGGCTCGCGACGATCACCACGACCACCACGACGCCTGGAGGCTGAACATGCGCATCTTCGATCCCCACATCCACATGAGCGCCCGCACGACCGACGACTACGTCGCGATGTACGAATCCGGAGTGCGGGCCGTCGTCGAGCCGTCGTTCTGGCTCGGCCAGCCGCGCACGAGCGTCGGGAGCTTCGTCGACTACTTCGACGCCCTCATCGGGTGGGAGCGATTCCGTGCTGCCCAGTACGGCATCCGCCATCACTGCACGATCGGCCTGAACCCGAAGGAGGCGAACGACCCGCGCTGCCGCGAAGCGCTCGCGGTGCTGCCGCGCTACCTCGCCAAGGACGGCGTCGTGGCCGTGGGCGAGCTCGGCTACGACTCGATGACGCCCGAAGAGGATGAGGTGTTCGTCACGCAGCTCGCACTCGCCCGCGACGTCGGGCTGCCCGCGGTCGTGCACACGCCGCACCGCGACAAGGCCGCCGGCACGACGCGCACGCTCGACGTCGTGCGTGCATCCGGCATCGGCCCCGAGCGCGTGGTCGTCGATCACCTCAACGAGACGACGGTCCGCGAGGTCGCGGAGTCCGGCGCCTGGATGGGCTTCTCGATCTACCCAGACACCAAGATGGACGAGCGCCGCATGGTCGCGATCCTGCGCGAGTACGGCACCGAGCGGATGCTCGTGAACTCGGCGGCCGACTGGGGCCAGTCCGACCCCCTGAAGACCCGCAAGACCGGGCAGGCCATGCTCGACGCGGGCTTCTCGGAGCACGACGTCGACGTCGTGCTCTGGCAGAACCCGGTGGCGTTCTACGGCCAGAGCGGGCGCCTGCACCTCGATCCGGTGCCCGGCTTCGCCGAAGACGAACCGGTCGCCCCGGCGACCTTCGAGGGCAACTCGGTGCTGCGAGGGGCGCGAGCCTGATGGAGCTGTCGTACTGCACCAACGTGCACCCCGCCGAAGACCTCGACGGTGTGCTCGAACAGCTCGACGCCTTCTCGGGGCCCGTGCGGCGGGCGGCGGGGCTCGATCAGCTCGGCGTGGGGCTGTGGCTCCCGGCCGACCTCGCCTCGCGCCTGGCCGCGAGCGCGGAGGATCGCGACCGGCTGCGCGCGCGGCTCGACGCGAACGGGCTCGTCCTGCGAACCATCAACGCCTTTCCGTACCGCGCGTTCCACGCCGAGGTCGTGAAGCTCGACGTCTACCGGCCGGACTGGACCGACGCCCGCCGGGTCGCGCACACCATCGATTGCGCCACGGTGCTCGCCGACCTCCTCCCCGAGGGCGGCGCGGGCAGCATCTCGACGCTCCCGCTCGGATGGCGGGACCCGTGGACGGCCGACGACGACTGGCAGGCCACCGCGTCGCTCGCGAGGGTGTCGCGCGTGCTGCGCGCACTCCGCGACGACACCGGCCGCACGGTGCGGCTCGCAATCGAGCCCGAACCCGGCTGCGTGCTCGACACCGTGCACGACGTGGTCGAGTGGCTCGGCGCGCGCACGCGCTCGGGCGAGATCGATCCCGAGTTCGTCGGCGTCTGCCTCGACACCTGCCACCTCGCCGTGTCGTTCGCGGACCCGGCCGACGCGGTCCGCGGCATCGCCGACGCCGGACTCCGGGTCGTGAAGGTGCAGGCCTCGGCGGCGCTGCACGTCGAGGACCCGTCCGACTCGCGAAGCCGCGACGCGATCGCGGCGTTCGTCGAACCGCGCTACCTCCACCAGACGCGCGAGCAGGGTCGTGACGGCACCGTGCTCGCCACGGACGACCTCGCGGACGCCCTCGACCGGCTGCCCGCCGAGGGGCCGTGGCGGGTGCACTTCCATGTCCCGCTCCACCTGACGCCGCGCGCCCCGCTGACCGCGACGACCGACGTGCTCGTGGCCGCGCTCGACGCGGTCCGTGGCATCCCGCACGGTGACGAGGCCCACGTCGATGTCGAGACCTACACCTGGACCGTGCTTCCCGAGCCCGTCGACGACCTCGTGGCCGGCATCGCCGGTGAGGTGCGGTGGGCGGCCGACCTGCTGCTCGACAGCGACGCGCGGCATCCGTCGTCCGCCGTGCTCGCACCCTCGGAGGTGAACGCGTGACATCCGTGCTCCTGCTCGACGTCGTCGGCATGACCCCGCGCACGCTGGCGCACATGCCGCGGCTCAGTGCCCTCGCGGCATCCGGAGTCCAGACCGGCCTCGGCACGGTGCTGCCCGCGGTGACCTGCAGCGTGCAGTCGACCATGCTCACGGGCCGCACCCCGGCCGGGCACGGCATCGTGGGCAACGGCTGGTACTTCCGGGACCAGGGCGAGGTGCACCTCTGGCGCCAGCACAACGCGCTCGTGCAGGGGGAGAAGGTCTGGGAGACCGCACGGCGGCAGCGGCCGGACTTCACGGCGGCGAACATCGGCTGGTGGTACGCGATGGGGGCGAGCACCGACATCACCGTCACCCCTCGGCCCGTCTACCATGCCGACGGGCGCAAGTCGCCCGACGCCTATGTGCGACCCCCGGCGCTGCACGACGAGCTGACCGGTGCGCTCGGCGAGTTCCCGCTCTTCCAGTACTGGGGGCCGACGGCGTCCATCGCGTCGACCCGGTGGATGGTCGAGGCGACCCGCATCATCATGCGCGAGCAGCAGTCGGACCTCGTGATGGCGTACCTGCCGCACCTCGACTACGACCTCCAGCGCTTCGGGCCCGAGTCGGTCGAAGCCGATCGGGCGGCCGCGGAGCTCGACGTGGTGATCACGCCGCTGCTCGACGACGCGCAGGCCGCAGGCGCCACCGTGATCGCGGTCGCGGAGTACGGCATCGAGACCGCGAACCGGCCGGTCGACATCAACCGCGTCCTCCGCGCCGAGGGCCTCCTCGAGGTCTACGAGCAGCAGGGGCGCGAGCAACTCGATCCGTGGACGTCCCGCGCATTCGCCGTGGCCGACCACCAGGTCGCGCACGTCTACGTGGTCGACCCCGCCGACGTCGACCGGGTGCGCGACCTGCTGGGGCAGGTGCCGGGCGTCGACGAGGTGCTCGACCGCTCGGCCCAGCAGCGGTACGGGCTCGACCATGAGCGATCGGGCGAGCTCGTCGTGATCGCCGAGCCGGGCGCGTGGTTCACCTACTATTACTGGCTCGACGACGATCGCGCGCCCGAGTTCGCGCGCGGCGTCGACATCCACCGCAAGCCCGGTTACGATCCGGCCGAGCTCTTCTTCGACCCGGCCGACCGGTTCGCGAAGGCCCGTGCGGGCCTCGGCCTCCTGCGCAAGAAGGTCGGGCTCCGGTACGCGATGAATGTCGTGCCGCTCGACCCCTCGTGGGTTCGGGGCACGCACGGCCGTCTCCCCGATTCGAAGGCGGACTCCCCGCTCCTGCTCTGCTCGGATGCCGCATTGCCGTTCTGGGACGGCGCCCGTGACACGGTGCCCGCGGCCCGGGTGCGCGACCTCGTGCTGCAGGCGGCCGGGGTCGGCGCATCGGTGGCGACGACGTGACCGTGGCCCTCCCGGTCGAGGAGGTCGAGCCGGTCGAGCAGGTGGAGCAGGTGGTGCTCCTCGACGCCGACGGCGTCCCCGTCGGCGCGATGGACAAGGCGAGGGTCCACGGCACCGAGACGCCGCTGCACCTCGCGTTCTCCTGCTACGGCTTCGACCGCGACGGCCGGATGCTGCTGACGCGGCGTTCGCTCGGCAAGCAGACCTGGCCCGGGGTGTGGACCAACACGTGCTGCGGTCATCCGTCGCCCGGGGAGGATCTCGAGTCGGCGATCCGCCGCCGGCTGCGATCCGAGCTGGGCGTCGAGCCCACCTCGCTCCGGCCGGTGCTGCCCGACTTCCGCTACCGCGCGGTGGCGCCCGACGGGATCGTCGAGAACGAGGTGTGCCCCGTGTACTTCGCGGAGCTGCCGGCCGATCCGGATCCGGCGGCCGACGAGGTCATGGACTGGCGCTGGGTCGACCCGGCAGACTTCTTCCGGGTCGTCGACGCCATGCCGTCGCTCCTCAGCCCATGGAGCGTGTTGCAGGCCGGGGAACTGCGCGCGGAGGGGGTGCTCCGCGTTGAATCGTGATAACGAAAGAGGGGTGCCCTTGCGACTGAGCACCCGGAACTTTGACCACGAATTGTGGAAGAATGGACACATGACCGACATAAGTCGCACCGACCAGGACCGGCATATCACCGCCCTCGGTTCCTCCGTGGCGAGCGACCTCTTCCAGATCCTGCGCGACGGGCGCCCACGCACGCGAACCGAGCTCTCGGCGATGACGGGCCTCGCCCGATCCACCGTCGCCCTGCGCATCGACGCCCTCATGAAATTGGGCCTCGTGGGGCCCGTCGGCGACGCCGTCTCGACGGGCGGTCGCCCGTCGTCGCAGTTCGCGATCGCGGCCAGCGGGCGGGTGGTGCTCGGCGTCGACGTCGGCGCCTCGCACGTGCGCATCGCCGTGAGCGATCTGACCGGTCGTATCCAGGCCGAGACCAGTGAGCGCATTCGCGTCGCCGAAGGACCCGAGGCGGTGCTGACCTGGGTCTCGGGTGCCGCACACGACCTCCTCGACCAGCTGGGGCGGGCACCCGCCGACCTGCTCGCGATCGGCATCGGGCTCCCCGGTCCCGTCGAGCACAGCAGCGGACGCCCCATCAATCCGCCGATCATGCCCGGCTGGGACCGGTTCGACGTGCCCGGCTGGTTCCGCGGCACCTTCGACGCGCCCGTGCTCGTCGACAACGACGTGAACATCATGGCGCTCGGCGAGCGCGAGCTCTCGTGGCCCGAAGTCGACCACCTCATCTTCGTGAAGGTCGCGACCGGCATCGGCTCCGGCGTCATCTCGGGCGGCATCCTGCAGCGGGGTGCGCAGGGCACAGCCGGCGACATCGGCCACGTCCACGTGGCGCGCGGCGCCGACGTCCCCTGCCAGTGCGGCAACCGCGGCTGCCTCGAGGCGCTCGCCTCCGGTCCCGCGCTCGGGCGCGAACTCCGCGACCTGGCGGGCGCGACGGGCATGTCGGGCATGGCGCCCGAGTCGAGCCAAGACGTGGTGGAGCTCGTCAAGGGCGGTAACATCACCGCGATCCAGGCCGTTCGCCAGGCCGGCCGCGACATCGGCGAGGTCCTCACGACATGTGTGAGCCTCATCAATCCGTCGGTGATCGTCATCGGCGGCTCGCTCGCCCAGGCCGGCGAGCACCTCATCGCCGGCGTTCGCGAGATCGTCTACACCCGGTCGATGCCGCTCGCCACCGAGCACCTGCAGATCACCCAGTCCAAGGCCGGTGCCGACGCCGCCGTGCTCGGCGCCTGCATGCTCGCCATCCACCACGCGCTGTCGCCGTCGAACATCGAGGAGATGGTCATCGGGGCGCCGACGGCGGCGAAGGTCTGACCCGTTTCGCAGAGACAGATGACGGATGCCCCGGGGTCGGCCCCGGGGCATCCGTCATCGTGCGGTGTGTGAGAGTCGGCGCTACTCGGCCTTCGTGCTGAAGGCGGCGTCGAACGCTGCGTCGGGAGCGTCGAACGCGAGCCTGCGCACGAACTCGAGCGCCTCGGGCGCGCCGAGCAGGCGGTCCATGCCGGCATCCTCCCACTCGATCGAGATGGGGCCCTGGTAGCCGATCGTGTTCAGCATGCGGAACGCGTCCTCCCAGGGCACGTCGCCGTGCCCGGTCGAGATGAAGTCCCATCCGCGACGCGGGTCGGCCCAGGCCAGGTGGGAGCCGAGCCGCCCGTTGCGGCCGTTGACCATGCGCTTGCGCGTGTCCTTGCAGTCGACGTGGTAGATGCGCTCGCGGAAGTCCCAGAGGAAGCCGACCGGGTCGAGGTCCTGCCACACCATGTGGCTGGGGTCCCAGTTCAGGCCGAACGCCGGACGGTTCCCGATGGCCTCGAGGGTGCGCATCGTCGTCCAGTAGTCGTAGGCGATCTCGGATGGGTGCACCTCGTGGGCGAAGCGCACGCCGACCTCGTCGAAGACGTCGAGGATGGGGTTCCACCGGTCGGCGAAGTCCTGGTAGCCGGCGTCGATGACCTCTTGTGAGACCGGCGGGAACATCGCGATGTACTTCCAGATCGCGGAACCCGTGAAGCCGACGACCGTGTCGACCCCGAGCCGCGCGGCGAGACGGGCGGTGTTCTGCATCTCCTCGGCAGCTCGCTGGCGCACGCCCTCGGGGTCACCGTCGCCCCAGACGCGGTCGCGGAGGATGCCCTGGTGCCGCGCGTCGATGGGATCGTCGCAGACGGCCTGCCCGGTGAGATGGTTCGAGATCGCCCACACCTTGAGGCCGTGGCGCTCGAGCAGCGCGAGCCGATCGGCGATGTAGTCGTCGTCGTCCCAGCGCCACGGGTCGAGGTGGTCGCCCCAGCACGCCAGCTCGAGGCCGTCGTACCCCCATGATGAGGCCAGGCGGGCGACCTCCTCGAGGGGAAGGTCGGCCCACTGGCCGGTGAACAGGGTGATCGGTCGAGTCACGGGATCCTCCTTGATGCGTGAGTGCGTCGGTGCGGTGGCGTTTCAGTCGGTGGTGGTCCAGATGCCGCGGGCGCCGGAGCTCTGCTCGACGGCGCCGAGGACGCGCTGCACCTGGAGGCCATCGGCGAACGAGGGCGTCGGTTGCGCACCAGCGGCGATCGCCTCGACGAAGTCCTTGGCCTGGTGTGCGAACCCGTGCTCGTAGCCGAGCATATGGCCGGCCGGCCACCAGGCGGCGATGTACGGGTGCTGCGGCTCGGTCACCAGGATCTTCGTGAAGCCCCTGCGATCGGCCGGTGCGGTGTCGTCGTAGTACCCCAGCGAGTTCATGTCCTCGAGGTCGAAGGCGATCGCTCCTCGCGATCCCGACACCTCGATGCGGAGCGCGTTCTTGCGGCCGGTGCTCATGCGAGACGCCACGAAGGCGCCGAGGGCGCCCTGCTCGAATCGCCCGCTGAACAGGGCGACGTCGTCGACGGTGACCGCTCCGTAGCCGGCGCCGGCCGTGCCGGAGAGTCCGCTGCCCTCGGCGAGCAGCGGGCGCTCGGCGACCACCGTGTCGATGGTGCCTGCGACGCTGGTGAGGCGCTGGCCGGTGATGAATTGGGCGAGGTCGATGGCGTGCGCTCCGATGTCCCCGAGAGCGCCGGAGCCGGCGTGCTCCTTCTGCAGCCGCCACGCGAGGGGAACGGTCTCATCGACGAGCCAGTCCTGCAGGTATTCGGCGCGCACGCTGCGCACCTCGCCGATGGCACCGTCGGCGACGAGCCGGCGCGCGAACGTGGCGGCCGGCACCCGGCGGTAGGTGAACCCGACCATCGCGAGGACGCCGCGCGCGGCGGCGCGTTCGGCGGCGGCGGCCATCTGCTCCGCCTCGGCGACGGAGTTGGCGAGTGGCTTCTCGCACAGCACGTGCTTGCCCGCATCGAGGGCGGCGATCGCGATCTCCGCGTGAGAGTCGCCGGGAGTGACGATGTCGATGACGTCGATGTCGTCGCGGGCGATCGCCTCACGCCAGTCGCTGGAGGTCTCGGCCCAGCCCCATTTCTGGGCAGCGGATGCCACGGACCCGCCATTGCGGCCGACGAGCAGCGTCATCTCGGGCGTCGCCGGCAGATCGAAGAACCGCGGCGCGACGCGCCAGCCCTGCGAGTGCGCGGCGCCCATGAATCCGTAGCCGATCATGGCTACGCGCATCGAGGTCATCGTTCTCTCTCTCATCGGCCTCGACGGGCCGTTCGGGCGGACGCCCGCGTCGCGAGTGGCGACGCGGGCGTCCGCGAGGGGTGAGCGCGGATCCCGGGCGATGGCCGCCTGGGATCCGCGCGTCAGGAGGTGAAGGCGGTCGGCAGGTACTCGTCGACGTTGTCGGCGGTGACGACGGGTGCGAAGAGCACGATGCGCGAGGGCACATCCTGCTCGACGATGTCGCCGAGCGCCTTGCCCTGGGCCACGAGGCGGGCGAGTGCGATGCCGTCGGCGCCCTGGGTCGACGGGTAGATGACCGTCGCCTCGAGCACGCTGTCACCGGACTTGATGGCCTCCATGGCGTTCTTCGAGCCGGCGCCGCCGACCATGAAGAACTCGTCGCGGCCCGCGGCGTCGATGGCCGCGAGCACGCCGACGCCCTGGTCGTCGTCGTGGTTCCAGATCGCGTCGATCTGCGGGGCGGCGGCCAGCAGCTGCGAGGCGGCGGCCTCACCGCCCTGGACGGTGAAGTCGGCGGCGACGCGGTTGCTCACCTCGAGCCCGCAGTCCTCGAGCGCGTCGGCGAAGCCCTCCGACCGGTCCTGCGTGAGCGGGAGCGAGTCGATGCCGGCGATCTCGGCGACCACGGCGTCGGGGTTGTCGCCGAGCTGCTCGCAGATGTACGTGCCGGCGCTGACGCCCATGCCGTAGTTGTCACCGAGGATGGTGGCGCGTGCGGCGAACGTGCTCGAGAACTCGCGGTCGACGTTGATGACGGGGATGCCGGCCTCCATCGCCTTGATGGCGACTTCTGTGAGGGCCGCACCATCGGTGGGGAGGAGCACGATCGCATCGACGCCGTCGTTGATGAAGGTCTCGACCTGGCTGATCTGCAGGTTGGCGTCGTTCGTGCCCTCGGCCACGACGAGCTCGACGTCGTCGTACTTCTCGGCCTCGGCGATGGCGGCCGAGTTGATCGCGCCGAGCCAGCCGTGGTCGGCTGCCGGTCCGGAGAAGCCGATCGTGACCGTCTCGCCGGCCTCGGTGTTGTTCGCGTTGTTCGTGGGGCCGGTGTTCTCGGTCTCGCCGCCGGCGGTGCAGCCGGTCACGAGACCGGCGATGGCGATGGCGCCGGCTACGGCGAACATGCGCCGTTGGGTGCGCGCTGTGCGCATGTGTCCTCCAAGTGTGAGTGATTCGCAGACGTGCCGACGAGGACTTCGACCGGCACGGCTGCCCCCGGAGGGGAAGCTCAGCCGCAGTCCACGCTGACATCGTCACCGTAGCATAAGTGGTGCATGATTTGGCAACTTAAGTTTGTTCATCGTCATAAACGAATTCGGCCTCGTCTGTGGGGTCCCCATTCCCGAGGACGCCGAATCGCACCTCCTTTCACTGCACGAAGGCTGGCCGACCCCGTGGTGCATCTGTTATGTTCGTCGCATGATCAAAGGTGATAATCCAGCGTCATTACTTTCGATGCGCGGGATCACGAAGGCATTCGCCGGAGTTCCCGCCCTTCGTGGCGTCGATCTCGACGTGGTCGCGGGTGAGGTGCACTGCGTCCTCGGGCAGAACGGCGCGGGCAAGTCGACGCTGATCAAGGTCCTCGCCGGGGCGCACCAGCCCGACGGCGGCGAGATCATCTGGCAGGGCGAGCGGCGCGACATCCCGAACCCCGTCGCCGCCATCGACATGGGCGTCGCCACCATGTACCAGGAGCTTGACGTCGTCGACGGGCTGACCATCGCGGAGAACATCTTCCTCGGCCACGAGCTCGCGACCGGCGGTGTGCTCCACCAGGCCGCCGCCGCCAAGACCACCCGAGAACTGCTCAAACGACTCGGGCACGGCGACCTCTCGCCGCACCGTGAAGTCGGCACGCTCTCCGCCGCGCACAAGCAGATCGTGAGCATGGCGCGAGCGCTCTCGCACGATGCGAAGCTCATCATCATGGACGAGCCGAGCGCCGTGCTCGATGCCGAAGAGGTGAAGAACCTCTTCCGAGTCGTGCACGAACTCACCGGGCAGGGCATCGCCATCATCTACATCTCCCACCGGCTCGAGGAGATCCGCCAGATCGGCGATCGCATCACCGTCATCAAAGACGGCGCGAGCATGGCCAGCGGACTCGCGGTCGCCGACACTCCCACGCAAGAGCTCATCCGCCTCATGACCGGGCGCAACGTCGAGTTCGTGTTCCCGCCGCGCCGCGACCTCCCCGCCGATGCGCCCCTTGTGCTCGAGGTCGAGAGCCTCGGGTTGCGCGGCACCTTCTCGGACGTCACCTTCGGCGTGCGCGCCGGAGAGGTCGTCGGTCTCGCGGGCCTCGTCGGTTCCGGCCGCTCCGAGATCCTCGAGACGATCTACGGCGCCCGTCGCCCGACCTCCGGCACCGTCGTGGTCAGCGGCAAGCGCCTTCGCCCGGGCTCCGTGAACGCGGCCGTCGCCGCGAGCGTCGGCCTCTCGCCCGAAGAGCGCAAGAGTCAGGGGCTGCTGCTCGAGGAGCCGATCTTCAAGAACGTGACCCTCTCGTCCTTCGCTCGGTTCGCACAGGGGGGAATGCTCAACGAGCGCCGCGAACGCGTCGTCACGCGCGAGCAGATCGACGCCCTCGAACTCCGCCCCGCCGACCCCGATCGCATCACGGGCACGCTCTCCGGCGGCAACCAGCAGAAGATCATGCTCGCGCGCTGGCTCGTGCACGGCACGTCCGTGCTGCTCCTCGATGAGCCGACCCGTGGCGTCGATGTCGGCGCCCGCGCCGAGATCTACGCCCTCATCCGGCGCCTCGCCGATGCCGGCACCGCGATCGTCGTGGTGTCGAGCGAGATCGAAGAGGTGCTCGGACTCTCCGACCGCGTGCTCGTCATCGGCGACGGACGCGTCCTCCACATCACACCCGCCACCGAGATCGATGAGCACGGCGTGCTCGACCTCGTCATGAAAGGAACCGCCGCGTGAGCGAGCAATCCCCTGCACCCGCACCTGCGACCACGGTCATCGAACCGAGCGAGAAGCCGTCGGGAGGTGTCGTGCAACGCGTGCTCAGCGGCCCGGCCGGGCGCAACCTCGGTCTCATCATCGCGCTGCTCGTGCTCGTAGCCGTCGGATGGATCACCGCGGGCCCGACGTTCATGAACGTCGACAACATGCTGACGATCATCCGCTATGCCTCGATCATCGGCGTCATCAGCATCGGCATGACCTTCGTCATCACCGCCGGTGGCATCGACCTCTCGGTCGGTTCGGTGATGGGCCTCGCCAGCGTCGTCGCCTCGCTCTCCTGGATCCAGGCGGCGGCCGACCAGACAAGCTGGCTGCTCATGGTCGCGGTCGCCGTCGCGGTCGGTGGCGCCGCAGGCCTCATCAACGGCATCGTGATCGCCTACGGCAAGGTCGTGCCGTTCATGGCCACCCTCGCCATGCTCGTCGCAGCCCGAGGGCTCGCCGAATTGCTCTCCAACCGGCAGACGCAGATCGTCAGCGTCACCGGCTTCCTCGACTTCTTCCGCGGCGACTTCCTCGGCATCTCATGGCTCATCTGGATCTTCGTGCTCGCCACGGTGGCCGGCTGGTTCCTCCTCGCCCGCACCACGTTCGGCCGGCGCACGGTCGCGATCGGCGGCAACTTCGAGGCCACGCGCCTCGCGGGTATCCGCGTGAAGCGTCACCTCGTGTCGCTCTACGTGCTCACCGGCCTCGCGGCCGGCATCGCCGCCGTCATGATGCTCGGCCGCACGACCGCGGGCACGTCGACCCATGGCACGCTCTGGGAGCTCGACGCCATCGCGGCCGTTGTGGTCGGCGGCACGCTGCTCGTCGGCGGTCGGGGCACGATCGTCGGCACCGTGCTCGGCGTGCTCATCTTCGCGACGCTCACGAACGTCTTCACGCAGAACAACCTGTCCACCTCGGTGCAGAACATCGTGAAGGGCGTCATCATCGTCGTGGCGGTGCTGCTGCAGCAGCGCTTCGCGTCACGCCCGGGTCGCTCGAGTTAGACACGACCGCACCACGACCCTGCGCCCCGATGATCCGTGATCGTCGGGGCGCAGTCGTGTGCCCGGCATCGCCCGCGGGGCCCCCAATCCACGGGGCATTCGGCGCCTGAGCCGAGGGTCGGCAGAGGCCCCGGTGCTACCCTGAGGCGCCTGCCTTTTCGGAAGAGGGGTGGCGCAGCGTTCCGGGTCGTGCGTTACGGGTGCGACCCGGAACGCGCCGTTTCCCGGGCAGGCGGCTCGCTGGGAACTCGCTCACGCCGCCCGGCCCTCGGGCCCGACGCCGATCGCTCTCGCCTCGAGCACGGGCCCGACGGCACGCGGCACGGTGCATCCGCCGATCTCCTGACCCGGCGTTGCGGCGCGCCGCTGGACGGGAGCCCGGTGGCCCCGACGCCGGCCGAGGAGCGCCGAACCGCCACCGCCCGGGGCCGACCGCAGATATGCGAGAGCCCCGGCCCGCCCGATGGGCGAACCGGGGCTCCCGGATCTCAGCGCCGAACGGCGCTACTGGAGGTCGGCGATCACCGCCTCCGCCGCCCGGACGACGAGCGCCGCCGCCTCAGCGTCGGTGCGGATCCGCTTGGGGACCTGCGCCACGATGGACTCGAGCTTGCTGATCGCCGTGGCGGTGTCGCCGGCGGCGAGGGCCGCGTCGATCTCCGCCAGCGTGTCACCGAACGAGGTCGCAGCACCGTGAGTGATGCGGTTGTCGTCGTCGAGGCCCTCGAGCAACGCACGGATGTCGCCGGTCGACGTGGTGAACTCGAGCTGGTCGAGATCGACGCCGCCGGTGCTCGTCACGTAGAGCCGGTCGGTTCCCACAGGCACGGTCACGAGCGGTGCGGATGCCTCCTGCCACTCGGCCGCGGCACTCGCCACGTCGATCGTCAGGAACGGTGCGGCGTCGGCGCTGCCCCAGCGGAGCGAGAGGGAGCCGGTGCCCGTCGCGCGTGCCTCCACACCCGTGATCCCGATGAGGTTGACCGGGTCGTAGGCCAGCCAGTCGCCGGCCTCGAACGAGGTGACCTTGCGGGCTGCGTGGGCGGTCGCGTCGTCGACGGTCGAGGTTCCGCTCGAGGCGTCGGCGTGCTCGGCCTGCAGCTCGCGCGGGTTGAGGAGCGTCACGTCGTCGCTCGCCAGCGCCGGAGCGGTGGCACTGCCGCCATCCGTGTACGAGGCGCCGATCTGGGCGTAGATATTCTCGGTCTCGCCGTGGCCGGCCTCCTCCTGCATCTCGATCTCAGCGGTGCAGCCGCTTCCACTGAACAGCGGGTGGGCGTGCGTGTTGTCGTGGCCGAGAGCATAGGTCCAGAGGACTCGCGAGCAGTCGATCACGGTGTCTTCAGGGTCGGTGACCTTGACCTCGAAGGCGACGGTGTCACCCCAGTCGGCGAAGGAGCCGTTCTCGGGCGTCACGATCTCGATGGTCGGCGCGGTGTTGCCGACCGTGATCACGACCGACGAGAGGCTGACCCGGCCGCTGGAGTCGGTGACCCGGACGCGAGCCGTGTACTGGCCGTCGGCCGTGTACGTGTGGCTCACCTCTGCCGGGCCGGGCGTGAACGTGCCCGAACCCTCGAGGTCCCACGCGAAGCTGAGCGCGAGGCCATCGGGATGGGTGCTCTCGGCGGCCGAGAAGTCGACCTCGAGCGGACCCTGGCCCGACGTCACCGACGCCGAGAGCTCGACGCGCGGGCCCTTGGTGCCCTCGACGTAGTCGACCCGGTAGAGGCCGGCGTCGGGGTTCGGCCGGAAGAAGCCGTCACCGTAGTCGAGCACGTAGAGCGATCCGTCAGGACCGAACTCGAAGTCGATCACGTTGTCCCACGGGGGCATGCCCGCCGCGTTGAGCGAGGCGTTCGGAAGGAAGTCCTCGATCTTCGTGACCTCGCCGTCGGGGTCTTCCTGGCTGAAGGCGAAGATGCGATCGCGTGAGAACTCGGCCATGAACGCCTTGCCGTCCCAGTACTCGGGGAACTTCGTCGTCGATTCGTTCTCCTCGTCGTACCGGTAGGTCGGGCCGCCCATGGGGGCCTGCCCGCCTGCGCCGAGCTCAGGCCACGGCTGGTGCGTGGGCTGGTCGCCGTACCAGATCTGCGGTGCGGTTGCCGGTGACAGCTGCGTGAGACCGGTGTTGTGGCGCGAGGTGTTGATCGGGCCTGCAGCGCAGTCGAACCAGTCGCCCTGGGTGAGTGTCTCGTAGTCCCAGTCGTTGTAGTTCGCGTTCGGTCCGTGGCAGTAGGGCCAGCCGCCGTTCATCGGCTTCGTCGTGCTCTGCCATTCCACGTAGCCCATCGGGCCACGGAGGTCGCTCGCCGTGCCCGCGTCGGGGCCGTAGTCGCCCCACGTGAGTGCGCTCGTCTCGGGGTCGTAGTCGATGCGGAACGGGTTGCGAAGGCCCGTGACGTAGATCTCGGGGCGGGTCTTCTCGGTTCCCGGGGCGAAGAGGTTGCCGGAGGGAATCGTGTAGGAGCCGTCTGCCTGCACGTCGATCCTCAGGATCTTGCCGCGGAGGTCGTTCGAGTTGCCCGCGCCACGACGCGAGTCGAAACCGGGGTTGAATCCGGCCCGGTCGTTGTTCGGGGCGTAGCCGTTGGCGCCCGGCGTGCTCGCGGGCGTGTTGTCGCCCGTGGCGAGCAGCAGGTTGCCGTCGTTGTCGAAGGCGATGTCACCCGCGACGTGGCAGCACTGGCCGCGCTGCACCTCGACCTTGATGATCACCTGTTCACTCGCGAGGTCGAGCGAGTTCGTCTCGGCGTTCCAGTGGAATCGGCTGAGCTGGTTGTAGCCCTTCCACTGGTTCCAGTACGACTCGTCGGCGCCCGCCGGCAGGGAGTTCGGCGCTGATCCGGTCGGCGTCGTCGCCGGGTAGGGGGCCGTCATCGTGCGGGGCGCGTAGTAGAGGTAGACCCAGCCGTTGTCCTCGAACGCGGGGTCGAGCGCGATCGTCTGCAGGCCGTCTTCGGAGTTCGCGTAGACGTCGATCGTGTTGACGGTCGCCGTCGTGCCCTGGGCGGGGTCGGTGAGGCGCACCTGTCCGTTGCGCGTCGTGTGCAGCACGCGCGAGTCGGGGAGCACTGCGAGGTCGATCGGCTCGCCGACGTTCTTCGTCAGCGTCACGCGCTCGTAGTTGGCCCAGGTCGTGGCGCTGACCTCGTCGCCGTGGTCATGACCATCGTGTGCGAAGGCTGCGGCCCCGGCGCTCACTGTGAGCGAAGTGACCGCCAGCAGTCCGCTGAGCACGAGCGCGCCCAATCGGATTCTGGATTTGGACATGGATGTCTCCTTGGAAGAGGGGTGTCGTGGATGTGGAAATGCCCCGGGCCGGGTTACGGCCTGGCCCGGGGCAATGTGCGACTAACCGCGGAGTGCGGCCATGCCGTCGTAGGCGACCTGTGCGAACGCCAGCGACTGGCCGGGGTTCGCGCTTCCACCGGGTGCCGTGTCCTGCTCCCACATCGAGTTGTGGTAGCCCTTGGCGCCGATGCGCTGGAAGAACGTCGTGTAGTCGATGTCTCCCTGCCCGAAGGGCACCATGTCGTAGCCGTTCGGCGTGGCGGTGTTGATGCGGCCGTCCTTCGTGTGGAACAGCGGGAACCGGGTGGTCTGCGCCGCCACGACCCCCGCGGGGTCGAAGAGGCTCTCGACGACGGTGCCGTCGGGCGCCGTGAAGCTGCGGTGCTTGTACTGCGCCACGTGCGCCCAGTAGATGTCCATCTCGAGGTACACGTAGCTCGGGTCGGTGTTCTGGAGGAAGTGCTCCAGGCGACGGATGCCGCTGGAACGCGTCGGCCGGCCGAGCGCGTCGAGCGGGCCGCTGTCGAGCAGGAAGCTGTACGCGATGTCGTGGTTGTGCGTGTACAGCTTCAGCCCGTGCGACGCCGCACGCTCACCGAAGAAGTTCCACCGGTCGGCTGCGAGATCCCAGTCGGCGACGAACGCGCTGTTCGTCGGGTCGTTGCCGGTTCCGATGTGCCCGAAGCCGAGGATGTTCGCGATCTCGCACTGGGCGTCGAACGCGGCGATCGTCGCGTCGCTGATCGTCGACGGGATCGAGCCGTGGTTGCCCTCGGCCTCGAGTCCGTATTCGTCGAGCCACGTGCGGAGCAGCTGGGCGCCGGCGACGTTGTTGACGTTGCCGCCCTCGGCGTTCGCGTGCTGGTTGTATCCGGCGAACTCGATCTGCTTGTAGCCGATGCGGGAGAGCTCCCGGAAGACCTCGCGGAAGCCGGACGCCAGGTCGGTCGTGTTCGGATCGCGCGAGATGGCGTCGCGGACCGTGTAGAGGATGATGCCGCGCTTGCCGGGTGGCAGGAGCGTGCCGTTCGCCGCCTTCACGGCACCGGATGCCGCGGCGGAGCGCGCCGCCGTGCGAGTCGCGGCGTGGGCGGGGCCACCGCCGAACGCGGCGGCACTGAGCGCGGCGGCTGCGGCCATGCCCGTGGTCGCGGCGAGCAGCTGCCGCCTGGAGAGTCCGAGGCTGCGGCCCAGCTCGGGGTTGTCGTCGCGATCGATGAGATCGTCCATGATGCTCCTTTGCATGAAGAGGGGTGTCGAGACCCGCTCTGACGCCACATCGCGTCGCACCGGACCGAGTCTCGGAACGGGTGCCCGAAGCCTGATTCACACCGGTCTTCGTGCTCCCAGCCCGCTTGGAGGCCAGGCCACCCTGCGTGCTTCCTCGAACGCTACGGTACAAATTGCGAATTGGTCAAGCGAAAGCCGGGAGAACGACATTAATCTTTAGTCAGTCGCTCGTCATAAGTCGAGGCGCGCCCAAAACGCCGGATCATGAGAGCGCGATCACCGCGCGGCGGGCTCCTCGGCCGGCACCCCATCAGCCGCTGCGGCCGTGGAGTCGTCGCGGATCTCGGTCTTCAGGATCTTCATCGACTGGCCGAGCGAGCGTGCAAGCTGTGGGATCTTCGGTGCCCCGAAGAGCAGCAGGATGACGGCGAGGATGATGACGGCGTGCCAGCCGTTGAGGTTCGCGAACATGGTTCCTCCGTTGAGTGCAGGCTGAACGCCTTCGGCGCCCTTGACCCGCCAGACTAATCACATGTGACGGCGGAAGTCGAACGTTCGGCTCCGAGCTTCGGCCGATTCGAAAAGATAGCGGGGCTACTTCGAGAGCGTCCGCACGAGCGCGACCGCCTCCTGCGGGGAGACTTCGGGCAAGTACGCCTTGCCGATCGCGAGGCCGATGGCCGGCAACGCGAGCGTGTCGGGGTACGCCATCGAGATGGTCTCGTACTCGGGGTTGAACTTCGCCTTGAAGCGGAACAGCGAGGAGAAACCGTACGCGGGCTCGAGGGTGCCGGCGAGGAAGTCGAGCAGCCGCGTCATGGCCGTCGGCTCGGGCGCCTCCTCGCCGGGGCCCAGGGGCTTCGTCGCGAGCGGCGCACCCGAGAGGCTCAGCACCTCGGCGCCGGCTTCCTTCATGTGCAGCGCCGCCGACGCGATGAGGAACTCCATCACGCCGTTCATGCTCCCGTCGGTGCGTCGCATGAAGTCGATCGTCCAGCCGGTCACCTCGCCGTCGCGGTACACCGGCAGCCAGCTCGTGACCGCCTGCAGGCGTCCGTCGGCGCCGACCGCGAGCATCAGGCGCACGTCGGGGTCCTTCAGCTCCTCCATGCCGCCGAGCGTGAAGCCCATCTCGGGCAGCTCCTTCTCGGCGACCCATTCCTCGGAGATGGCGTTGATCTCGGCGATCGTCGCGAGCGGCAGCTCGTCCCAGCTCGTCCAGACCGTGGTCAGACCCTCCTTGATGCCGCGGTTGAGCGCCTGTCGCACCTTCTGCCATGGCTTGCCGGTGAGCTCGAGGCCCCTGGTGCGCACGAGGGTCTCCTCGCCGACCGGGGTGTCCTGCCATCCGAGCTCCTCGAACACCGGCAGGTACCGCGGGTGCACGCTGTAGAACACGGGCACCCAGCTGTTGGCGTCGCAGAAGGCGGCGAACTCGCGGATGACCCTTCCATCGTTCTCCGGCGCGCAGATCGGGTCGGACATGGTGATCGCGATGCCGTTGATCACCCGGTAGGCGACCGCGGACTCGCCGTCGTCGCTGAACCAGGAGACGTTGCCCGGCCACGTGGCCATGAAACCGAGGGTGCCGCCGCCGTTGCGGCGCAGGAGTGCGCGGAGGCGCGCGGCATCCGCGCTCCTCGTTCCGGCGTCGGAGCGTGACATGAGCCAGAGCGCGGCGACGATGAAGATGCCCCAGAACAGCGGGCCGACGAACTGGTACAGCGCGCTCGTGAGGTCGTGGCCGGGAAGCACGATCGGGTCGACCACGGCGAGGAAATGCGGCGGCACGAAGCGCTTGAACGTGTCGAGCAGGAGATCCCAGGGCGACGCCGCCGGCCAGTATTCGCCGAGGGTCACGAGTCCGACGACGAAGTACAGCGCCGCGAGTGCGAGGAAGGACGTCGCGACGATGACCACGAACCTCGTGTACGCGGGTCGAGGCGCCCTGATCTGGAAGTGCCGGCGCGTGACGAACAGCATGACGATGATGCCGATCGGCAGGGCGAGCACCGCGAGGATCCACACGATGGCCTCTCCGATGTCGAACACCGACCAGAGCCCGGCTTCCACGTCGGCGGTCGTGATCGTCACGTCGAGCGCGCTGCGGGCGAAGAGGAGGATCGCGACGTTGACGGCGATCGCGAGCCAGCGTGCGAAACGGCGTCCGCTGCGAAGCCCCCATGCGGCGACGAGCAGGAGCAGCACCGGCACGAACGAGAGCAGGAACATCCCGAATCCCTGCGCACTCATGAGTGCGAGCAGCTTCACGCACGCGTCGCCGAGCGCGGTCGAGCCCGCCTGCCCACCGCACTGCGCCACGACCGCGTCGAGGGCGAGCGGCTCGTCCGCGTAGAGGTAGGAGCCGAACCCGAACGGGGTGAGGTCGCTGCGGTTCACGAATGCCACGATCGGGCCGATCGCGGTGACGGCGACGACGGATGCCACGAGCGTGCGGATCTCTCGGTGCGAGCTGCGTCGTGCCCTGAGTGTCGAGGCGTCCCGAGTGAGGATCGCGCCGAGGAAGTAGCCCGCGACCGCGGCGATGAGCCGGTAGACGTTCGAGGAGTCGCCGTCGTAGAGCACGAACACGAGGATGAACGCGAGCGTCACGACCCGGATGCGGCGACGCCACAGCACCCCCATGAACGCGGTCGCGGTGATCAGCGCGCCCACGATCCCGGTGAGCGGGTCGAGGGTCAGGTCGGCGGATGTCCCAGTGGCCCACCATTCGCCGGCGAGCGAGCCGATCCACTGCACCCATGTGCCCAGGCCGACGCCCACGACGCCCGTGACGAAGAAGGCGACGATCGCCCGCCAGGTGCCCATGCGTCGCTCCGCGACGCCGAGCAGGAGGATCGCGGCGATGACGCCGGCGACGAGCTGGAAGGGGTCGAAGGGGATCACGAGCGCGCTCACGACCGTCCACCACCGGGCGCCGTCGAATGTCGTGGTGACGCCGGCAGCCCACGTCTCCGAAGTCGCTTGCGGCGCGCTGCCGAACAACGTGCCGGTCACGACAGCCGTCGCGATGAGCACGACGGCGAGGGCGATGCTGAACGGGATGCGGCGGACGAACCCACCGAGCGTCTCGGCGGTCGAGTGCAGCCGGCCCTTCGGCTCTGCGTCCGTGACGGCGCCGCTCATGGTGCCGAGAGTCCCAGTCGTGGGTACAGCACGTCGAAGCCAGCCTCGAGGCCCCCGTTCAGGGCCGAGACGCCGTGGTCGGCGCCACCCACCACGGCGAACGTCGTCTTCATGCCGGCGGCGGTCGCGGCATCCGCCAGTCGTTCGGTACCCGGCGCGAATGCACCGTCGTCCTCGCCGACCGTGAAGATCGCCGTCGTGTCGGGATACGGCGTCTTCGACGCCATGATACTCACCGGCTTCACGGCGTCGTAGGCCGCCTGGTCGCCCTGGAAGATCGACGACCGCACCTCGTCGGGCTGCTCGGCCCCCGCGAACTCGACGGGGGAGATCGCGAGGAGGTTGGCGAACACCTCGGGGTACTTCGACCCGAAGTAGGCCGCGCACCCGCCGCCGTTGGAGTACCCGGCGACGGTCGTGTACCTGGGGCCCTGCAACACGTTCAGGTTGGCCTTCGCCCACGGCACGACGTCCTGCATGACATACGCCTCGGCCATGCCGAGCTCGGTGTCGAGGCACAGGGGATCCTCCGACGGATCGCCCAGCTGGTCGACCACGAGGGCGATGGGGGCCAGCCCGCCGTGCTCGGCGGCGTACTCGTCGAGCACGGCGCCGATGAAGCTCGCGTCGGGGTCGCCGGGCTGCCCCATCATCATGATGACCAGGGGCAGGCGCGGGGCATCCGCCACCAGGGCGGCCGGCGGCAGGTAGAGCTGGGCCGGTCGCGCGGGGAAGCCCGAGACGGCGTTCGGCACGCCGGCCTCGACGGTGCCGATTCGGCCCTTCGCGGGCAGGTCGGGCGGCGGGGTCCAGGTCGCGTAGAGCGGTTCGGCCGGGTCCGTGGCCTGGTCGGGGTCGGGGGGCGGGATGTCGATCGGGTCGGCCGTCGAGATGTGCAGCATCGACCCGAGGGTCGGGCTCAGGCCATAGGAGGCGTTGACGCCGATGGCGGCGGTCGCGGCGAACAACGGGATCGCCAGGACCGCGATGAGCTTGCGCCACCAGCGGGAGTACCAGAGGTTCCAGATCGCGAGCGTGCTGCCGGCGAACGCTGCGGGCACCCACCACCAGGTCGCCTCGTCGACCGGACCGCCGAACGTGTCGAGCAGGTTGACGGCGATCCAGAGCAGCGCGGCACCGACGATCGCCCCGACGATGAGCAGCACGATCACGGTGAGCACCCAGGCCCAGCCGGGCCCCCGGCCGAGCAGGTAGATGAACACCGCCGCGGCGAGGGCATACAGCGCGATGACGAACGGACCGTCGACCACGTTCAGCTCGAGCACGAGATCCCACACGGTCGCCCCCTCGCCCCCGGTTGTGCTGGGCACAGCGTAACTCCCCCGACCGAGCGCCCGTAGGATGGTGGAACCGTGTCGATTTCCGGGCATTCCCCGATCCCAGGACCATTGGAGCCACCGTGGCCGCACCCAGCCGTCTCGAATCCGTCATCGCCCTCGCCCAGCATCGGGGGTTCGTCTTCCAGGCCGGCGAGATCTACGGCGGGTCCCGATCTGCGTGGGACTACGGCCCCCTCGGCGTGGAGCTGAAGGAGAACATCAAGCGCCAGTGGTGGCGCTACATGGTCACCGGCCGTGACGATGTCGTCGGCCTCGACTCGAGCGTCATCCTGCCCAAGCAGGTGTGGGTGGCATCCGGTCACGTCGGTGTCTTCACCGACCCGCTCGTCGAGTGCCTGCACTGCCACAAGCGCTTCCGCGAAGACCACCTGCTCGAGGCCTTCGAGGAGAAGAAGGGCCGTGCGCCCGAGAACGGCATGGCCGACATCGCCTGCCCCAACTGCGGCACCCGCGGCCAGTGGACCCCGCCGCGCGACTTCAACATGATGCTGCAGACCTACCTGGGCCCCGTCCAAGACGAGTCGGGGCTGCACTACCTCCGTCCCGAGACCGCACAGGGCATCTTCACGAACTTCGCGAACGTGCTGCAGGCGGCGCGCATGAAGCCGCCGTTCGGCATCGGCCAGATCGGCAAGTCGTTCCGCAACGAGATCACGCCGGGCAACTTCATCTTCCGCACGCGGGAGTTCGAGCAGATGGAGCTCGAGTACTTCGTCGAGCCGGGCACCGACGACCACTGGTTCGAGTACTGGCTCGACTACCGGTGGAACTGGTACGTCGACCTGGGCGTCGATCCCGAGAACCTGCGCCGCTTCGAGCACCCCCAAGACAAGCTGTCGCACTACTCGAAGCGCACCGTCGACATCGAGTACCGCTTCGGCTTCACCGGTGGTGAGTGGGGCGAGCTCGAGGGCGTCGCCAACCGCACCGACTTCGACCTCAGCACCCACTCCGAGCACTCGGGCAAAGACCTCTCGTACTTCGACCAGTCCAAGAACGAGCGGTGGACCCCGTACGTGATCGAGCCGGCGGCGGGTCTCACACGCTCGCTCATGGCGTTCCTCGTCGACGCGTACGACGTCGAAGAGGTGCCGAACGCGAAGGGCGGCGTCGACACCCGCACGGTGCTGCGCCTCGATCCGCGCCTCGCACCGGTGAAGGCCGCGGTGCTGCCGCTGAGCCGCAACGAGCGGTTGTCGCCGCTCGCCCGCGAGGTCGCGGCGTCCCTTCGCAAGCACTGGAACGTCGACTTCGACGATGCCGGCGCCATCGGCCGTCGCTACCGCCGCCAAGACGAGATCGGCACGCCGTTCTGCATCACCGTCGACTTCGACTCGCTCGACGACAACGCGGTGACCGTGCGCGAGCGCGACAGCATGGAGCAGGTGCGGGTGCCGCTCGCCGAGCTCGAGGGGTATCTGGCCGCGCGCCTCATCGGGGCGTAGCCACGGCACGAGCAGCTGGGCTGCGGCGCCGGGGCCGGTTGCGGCTCAGCTGCCGGCCGTGCCCCGCCGGGCCGCCCACTCTCGGCGGAGCACTCCGTAGATCGCGGTGTCCTGCCACTCGCCGTCGTTGTACTCCTCTTCGAGGATCGTCGCCTCGCGACGCATGCCGAGGCGCTCGCAGAGGGCAGCGGATGCCGCATTGCGCGCGTCGAGAAAGGCCTGCACGCGGTGCGGATTCAGTGTCTCGAACACGAAGTCGAGCACCGCGCCTGCGGCCTCGGCGGCGTACCCCAGCCCCTGGAAGTCGGGGTGCAGCACCCAGCCGAGTTCGAGTTGCGCATGCTTCGCGCTCGAGACGCGGATCATGAAATCGCCGATGACGCGATCGCGCCGCGGATCGTCGACCGACCGTGTGCCCGGCAGCTCGGCGGCCAGCACGACGAAGTCGTCGTCGACCACGAGCAGGCGCCCGGCGGCGCGCTTCGCCGTGTGGGCGTAGCCCTCGGTGCGGTCGCGTTCGGGCCACGGCAGGTAGCGGAGCACCTCGGGGATGCGCTGGTACTCGTAGACGTCGGCGGCGTCGGATGCCTCGAGCGGGCGCAGCACGAGGCGCTCGGTGCGCAGCGGATGCTCCGTGAGCGCCGTCGCGTCGTACGGGAAGCGGAGCGCGGGCGGACCGTCGGCTGCCGCGAGCTCGGCGCGAGTGGCGCCGCTGTTCTGGGTGGCGGAGTCAGGCATCGTCAGGCAGCGTAGCGCGATCGGGCGACATCGGCCCGTCGCGCCGGGGCGTGCAGAGCGGACGGCTCAGGCTGAGGCGGCGCCACCGGTCGCGCGTTCGCCCGCGGCATCGGCGGAGCTCGCGGCCGGGGCGTCCGGAGTCACACCGAACACGGCGGCGACCCCGTCGACCCACGCGCGTTGTTCGCCCGCGCGGGCGTGCTCGCGCGAGCGCACCATGGGGGTGTGCAGCAGCACGCCGGCCATGTGGCGGAGGGCGGCCTCGGTGCGTCCGTCGTCGTCGCCGCGCGCCTGGGCGCGGGCGATCTCGGCGTCGAGGATGTCGAACACGTGTCGGCGCAGGGCCACGACGGCCGGTGCGACGTCGAGCTCTTCGCGGGTCTCGCCGAAGACACGCGCCGCCTGGCCGACGATCTCGCGCGCGGCATCGGTGGCTCCGAGCTCTTCGAGGGGCGCGTGGATGCGGATGGTCTCGAGGTCGAGCAGCTCGACGCCCGACACGAGGGTGACATCGGGCGAGACGTTGCGCGGCAGGCCGAGGTCGATCACGAGCTGGCGGGCGGCGGGGGTGGAGCTCGGCTCGGGCACGGTGGTGATCGCGGCCGGCGCCGACACCGCAGCCGAGGCGCCGGATGCCCCGAGCTCAGCGCGCCCGGCCTCGATGAGCGCCCGGTCGACCACATGGTGCTCGACCGTCGTGCACGTGACGATCACGTCGGCGCTCGCCGCAGCCGCGGCGTAGTCGGCCTTGGCAACGGCCTCGATCGAGTGGTTCGCGGCGAACCTCGAGGCGCGGCCCGACGGGGAGTACACGCGCACGTCGCTCGCACCGCGGTCGCGGAGCGCGGCGAGCGAGGCGCCCGCGAAGCGGCCGGTGCCGACGAGCAGCACGCGCGTGCCGGCCCAGTCGGTGATGCGGCTCTCGGCGAGGTCGAGGGCGAGGCGCACGAGCGAGCGCCCTTCGCCGCCGATGCCGGTCTCGTTCTTCACGCGGCGCGAGGTCTGCGAGGCGCGCTGGAAGAGCCGCTCGAGGTCGGGAGTCGTGGTGCCTTCGGCGCGGGCGCGCTCGAGTGAACGTCGCACCTGCCCGGCGATCTCGCCCTCGCCGATGACGACGGACTCGAGGCCGGAGGCCACGGCGAACAGGTGCCCGGCCACCGCGTTGCCGTGCACGAACCCGAACGTCGTGCGCAGTTCGTCGGGCTCGAGGCCGGCGACCGTGCCGACCGCGCGGATCGCCTCGTGCACGGCGGGCACGGGCGAGTCGCCCGAGTGCGCATCGAGGTCGAGGTCGAGGTAGGCCTCGAAGCGGTTGCAGGTGGCGACGACGACGGCGCCCTGGAGGGCGTCGTGGCCGTCGACGATGCGCGTCGCCGCCGTCTCCGCGTTCGCCGAAAGACGCTCGAGCATGTCGAACTCGGCGTTCTTGTGACTCGCGGTGAGACAGATGAGCACGAGTGGATTCTACCCGCCGTCGAATGGAGGTTCGCCCAGTGCCGACACTGAGCAAACTCAGTTTCGCACGTTCAGGTCGCCTCGAGCGCTCACCGGGCATCAGCGCCCGGTCAGCACCCGGCCCTGGCGGATGATCGGGATCGGCGCCGTCAACGGCGGAAGCTCGAGACCCGCGGACGCCAGCGCCGCGCGGTGCTTCGCCTTCCAGCTGCGCACCACGGCGAAGAACGGCGCATCCGACAGCGCGAACCGCCCCGGCCGCTCGTCGGCGAGGATGATCGGCAGTTCGACGCTCACGCGGCCGCGTCGCACGCGCAGCACGAGCACCGACACGACCGAGGTGCCCGCGACGACGGTGTCGCTGCGGATGCCCCGCACTTCCCGCCACGGGAAGTACGCGGCGCGGCGGGGCCGGCGGCCACCGTTCCAGAGCGAGACGCCGAGCTCGTCCGCCACGAGCGAGTAGCGGGCCGCGAGCCTCGTCGGCCGCGAGGCATCCGTCAGCTCGGTGAGGCTCGAGACGAGTACACGGCTCCGGATGCCGCAGCTCACCTCGCCGCGCACCGACGCCTCGAGGGCGCGCCGACGGGCGCGGGCCCTGGCGAGCTCGCCGAGGCGCACGAACATCCAGATGACGGTCGCAAGCACCGCGAGCACCGAGCTCACCACGGCGATGCGTTCGGCCGCAGGAACCGGCGGAAGGCGCACGACGATGCGCTCGAGGGAGCCGGAGCCGGCGATCAGCGTGGCGATGACGAGGGTCGCCGCGATCGCGACGAGCACGGTGATGCCGCCGCGATGCGGGGCAGCGTCGTTCATCGTCGGCCTCGCGGGGTCTGCGCGGAGAGGGGACACAGCGATGTGAGGGACATGGGTTCTCCGTGGGGTGCGGAGGCGCGCGAGCGGGGTAACACGCACGTCGTCGTGCTCGGGGGGCGCACAACGTCTCGACCTTAGCGCCGGGCGCCGCCTCAATGTAAGCCTTCCTTTCAAACTCGCATGCTGCGCTCGCGCAGCGCCGGGTGCTCGCCGACACGGAACCCCCAGCCCGATACGCGACAATGTCCTGCGTGATCCTCTCCCCGCAGCACCCGCTCTCCGCCGGCCTCACGTCTGACTCGCGACTCGTGCGCGCCTATAGAGGAGAGCGCTCCGACACGACGCCCGTCTGGTTCATGCGGCAGGCGGGGCGGTCGCTGCCCGAGTACCGCGACCTGCGCGTCGGCACGCGCATGCTCGACGCGTGCCTCGACCCGGCCATGGCGAGCGAGATCACACTGCAGCCGGTGCGCCGGCACCGGGTCGACGCGGGCATCTTCTTCAGCGACATCGTGGTGCCGCTGAAGCTCGTGGGCGTCGACGTCGAGATCCAGCCGGGTCGCGGCCCGGTCTTCGGCACGGGCTATGCCGATGCTGCGGCCGTCGCCGAGCTCACGGCGATCGACCCTGCACGGCTCGACGAGGCATCCGCCCCCATCACCGAAGCGGTTCAGCGCACCATCGCGGAGCTCGCGACGACCGACAACGGCTCGGGCACGCCGACCCCGCTCATCGGCTTCGCGGGCGCCCCGTTCACCCTCGCCGCATACCTCACGGAAGGCGGCCCCTCGAAGGACCACCTCGCCGCGCGCACCCTCATGCACGCCGACGCCGGCGCCTGGCGCGCGCTCATGGAGTGGACCGCCGAGCTCACCGGACGCTTCCTGCGCACGCAGGTGCTGGCCGGGGCATCCGCCGCCCAGCTCTTCGACTCGTGGGCGGGCGCGCTCTCGCTCGCCGACTACGAACGGCACGTGGCGCCTGCCTCGGCGACGGCGCTGTCGTTCGTGCACGACCTCGCCTACGAGACGACGGATGCCTCGGGCACCGCCCTCACCCGCCAGGTGCCGGTGGTGCACTTCGGCGTCGGCACCGGCGAGCTGCTCGGTGCCATGCACGGCATCGGCGTCGACACGGTCGGCGTCGACTACCGCGTGCCGCTCGATGTCGCATCGGCGCGCGTCGGCGCCGACGTGCCGCTGCAGGGCAACCTCGATCCGGCACTCCTCGCCGCGCCGTGGCCGGTGCTCGAGGCGGCGGTACGCGAGGTGCTCCGGCAGGGGGAGGTCGCCCCGGCGCACGTCTTCAACCTCGGCCACGGCGTGCCGCCCGAGACCGACCCGACGGTGCTCACCCGGGTGGTCGAGCTCGTGCACGAGGCCGCCGCATGACCGACGCACCCCGTGCCGACGCGGCGGCGCGCGACCCGCAGCATGCGGCGGTCGACGTGGTCGTCGTGGGCGGCGGCGTCGCGGGGCTCGTCGCCGCACTCGAGTGCGCGAAGGTCGGATTGAAGGTCACCCTGCTCGAGCGCCGCGCTGAGCTCGGCGGATGCGTCGGTCGCATCGAACTCGACGGCCTCACGCTCGACAGCGGCGCCGAGTCCTTCGCGACGCGAGGTGGCACGGTCGCCGAGCTGCTCACGACCCTCGGGCTCGACGGCGACGTCGTCGACCCGAACCGCGCCGGTGCGTGGCTTGCGATGCCGGGGTCGAACGGCAAGGCCGGCGGCGTCGCCGCAGCCCCGCTCCCGAAGACCGGCATGCTCGGCATCCCCGCGAACCCGCTCGGCGACGACGTGCGCCGCATCATCGGGTGGCGCGGCGCGATCCGCGCCTATGCCGACCGGATCATGCCGATCCTCCGCATCGGGCGCGCTCACAGCCTCGGCGAGCTCGTGCGCAAGCGGATGGGTGCCGCCGTGCTCGACCGGCTCGTGACCCCGATCTCGGCGGGCGTCTACTCGGCCGATCCGGATGAGCTCGACCTCGATGTCGTCGCACCGGGCCTCAACGAGGCGATGACCCGCATGGGCTCGCTCTCGGGCGGCGTCGGCCAGCTCGTCGAGGAACGCAAGGCCGGCAGCGCCGTGCGCGGACTGCGCGGCGGGATGCACCGACTCGTCGA
Organism: Agromyces ramosus; assembly: GCF_030817175.1. Lineage (NCBI taxonomy): Bacteria > Bacillati > Actinomycetota > Actinomycetes > Micrococcales > Microbacteriaceae > Agromyces > Agromyces ramosus. The sequence continues at coordinate 1,972,667 of NZ_JAUSYY010000001.1, forward strand.
CACGCTCGCCGCCGAGCTGCGGCGATTCGACGTCACCGTCACCACGTCGGCCGAGGTGCGCGACCTCGAGCGCCTTCGAGCGCGGGCCGCCGGAGCCGGCGACGCCGATGCCGGCGGCGCCGACATCCCCGAGTGGCGTGTCGCCGCCACCACCGCCGACGGCGACCTCCTCGTCGACACCCGCTTCGTGATCCTCGCGGCGCCCGCGCAGTCCTCACGGCGGCTCCTCGTCGAGGCCGTCGACGGGTGGACGGATGCCGCCGATTGGCCGGCCGCGGCATCCGTCGACCTCGTCACGCTCGTGCTCGACGCACCGGCGCTCGACGCGGTGCCCCGCGGAACGGGCGTGCTGGTCGCGGCGGGCACCGAGGGAGTCACCGCGAAGGCGCTCACGCACTCGACCGCGAAGTGGCAGTGGCTGGCCGAGGCGGCGGGCCGCCGGCACGTCGTGCGTCTCTCCTACGGCCGGGCCGGGGCATCCAACCCGCTCGACGGGCTCGCCGACGACGCGGTCGCCCGCATCGCGCTCGCCGACGCCTCGGCGCTGCTCGACGTGCACCTCGATGAGCGGATGCTCCGCGCCTCGGGTCGCACGGCCTGGCGCGACGCCCTCTCGCACGCGAGCCTCGGACAACAGCATCGCGTGCGCGAACTCGAGGACGCCCTCGCCGCCGAACCCTCCATCGAGGCGACCGGGTCCTGGATCGCGGGCACGGGCCTCGCATCGGTCGTGCCGCACGCCCTCGAGGTCGCGCACCGCGTGCGCCACCGCGCCCTGCACCTCGACGGCATCGCATAGCCGGAACGGAATATTCCGGCGCAACCCCCTTGCGCGGCCCGCGTCGGGGTCTACGCTGGAGAAGTCCGCTTGAGTGATCCACAGGGGAGATGGGGTGCACATGAGGGGCAAGATCCTCTTCGTCGCCGGGCTCGGCGTCGGCTACGTGCTGGGCACGCGCGCCGGCCGCGAGCGCTACGAACAGATCCGCAAGGCCGCCGAGAGCGTCTGGAACGCACCGACGGTGCAGCAGGGCGTCGGCACGGTGAAGGAATTCGCGTCGGCACGCATCGGCGACGTCTCCGACACGGTCCTCGACGGCGTGAAATCGCTCATCGGCAATGCGACGCGCGGCTCCGGGGCATCAAAGAGCAATGTCTCGAGCGCCGCCAAGTCGGCCAAGGCGGGCGTCTCGAAGAGCGCGCAGGCTGCGAGATCGGCGGTCGATGCGGCCGCAGATGCGATCGACGACGTCATCGACGAGGCCGCGAAGACGGCGTCGGCCGCGGCATCCGCGTCGAAGTCCTCGACGTCTGCGTCCAAGCCGGCGCGAAAGCCGGCATCCGGCGGCACGTCGAACTCACGCGGCACGACCTCGTCATCCAACTCCTGACCCACCGGAGGTGACCTCGCGATGGCCGTACCGACGAACGACGAACGCTCGCTCTTCACGCTGATCGGCGAACTGCCAGACACCGTCTCGACGCTCGTTCGCGCCGAGATCGACCAGATCAAGGCCGAGATCTCCTACAAGATCAAGCACTTCGGCATCGGCTCCGGCCTGGTCGCGGGTGCCGCGGTCGTCGGCATCTTCCTGCTCTTCACCCTCATCGTCGCCGCCATCTTCGCGCTTGCGCTCGTGATGCCGGGCTGGGCCGCCGCGCTCGTCGTCTCGGGCGTGCTGCTGCTGATCATCGCCATCCTGCTCTGGATCGCGTACGTCAACTTCAAGCGAGGCGCCGAGCCTCTCGAGACGATCGAAAGCCTGCGGGCCGATCTCGACGTGCTGAAGGGAACCGGTGACTATGACCGTCGCGACTGACGTGCCCGCCTCGAAGCGCACCGCCGCCGAGCGTGAACGCAACCTCACGCGAGTGCAGGCCCGCATCGCATCGCAGCAGGCACGCGCCGACTTCGCCGCGACGCTCGACGCGCTCGAAGACAAGCTCAACGTGCCGAAGCAGGTGAGTCGCAAGGTCCAGAGAGCCCAGCGGAGGTTCCGCCGCTTCGCCGACGAGCGGCCTGTCGCGGCGATCGCCGCCGCGGTCGGGGTCGCCGCCGCCGTCGGCGTGACGGTGTGGCTCGTCGTGCGAGCCAACCTCGACCGGTAACGAGCAGCAGCGAGCGGATGCACCGATGCCCGTGTCACCGCTTCGCGAATTCGAGTCCCAGGGTCCCGGGTCCACTCCCGCGCCGACCGCGGTCGACCGGGTCGCGGCAGCCGTTCGCACCGACATCCTGAGCGGCGCCCTCGCGCCCGGCACGCCGCTTCGCGAGGAGTCGGCGTCGGCGCGTTACGGCGTCTCCCGGCACACGGTGCGCGCGGCGTTCCAGCGACTCGTGAGCGAGCGGCTCGCCGTCGCCGAGCCCTACCGCGGTGTTCGCGTCACGAGCTTCGACCGAGCGCATGTGATCGCGCTGCAGCAGCTGCGCGCCGCGCTCGAGGTCGAGGCGGTCCGCATCGCCGGCGAGCGGTACGGCGATGAGTGGCCAGAGGCCGCGCTCGCGCCCGCCCGCGACGCGCTCGGCGCGCTCGGCGAGCTCGACGAGCTCGACGAGCCCGTCGACTGGCTCGAGGTCGAGCGCATCCACGCGGACTTCCACCGGGCGCTCGTCGCGGCATCCGAGAGCCCGCGCATCATCGAGTCGCACGCGGCGCTCGGGAGCGAGCTGCTGCTGTTCCTCTTGCACGTGCGCCCGCACTACACCCTCGCAAGCCTCATCGCCGAGCACCGTGCGCTGCTCGACGAGATCCCGGTGCGGGGTCCCGAGGCGCTGCGCGAGCACCTCGAGCATTCGACCCGGCTGCTCGTCGGCAGCTGACGCGGCCACGACCGCCGAACGGAAGGAGCCGACGATGACGTCGGAAGAGCAGGCCCAAGGCAACGCTCCGGGCGCCGGTCCCGGCGCCGGGACAGAGGCCGTCACGGCCTTCGCCGACCGGATCTTCGCGTCGGCCCTCGGCAGCCTCGAGATGCTCAGCGTCTACCTCGGCGACCGTCTCGGCTGGTACCGGGCGCTCGCCGAGGGCGAGCCGCTCGACGCTCCGACGCTCGCCGAGCGCACGGGCACCCACGAGCGCTACGCGAGGGAGTGGCTCGAGCACCAGGCGGTGAGCGGCATCCTCACCGTCGATGATCCGGATGCCGCGGCATCCGCACGCCGGTTCTCCCTGCCTGCGGCGCACGCCGAGGTGCTCACGAACGCCGCCTCGCTCGACTACCTCGCACCGCTCGGACGGTTCGTGGCCGCCACGGCCGGGCAGCTCCCGGCGCTGCTCGACGCGTATCGAACGGGAGGCGGGGTGGCCTGGGCGCAGCTCGGCGAAGACGCCCGCGACGCGCAGGGGGACATCAACCGACCATGGTTCCAGCAGCGACTCGCGCCGGCACTCGCCGGCGTGCCTTCACTGCACGCCGTCCTGTCGCGTCCCGCGGCCCGCATCGCGGATGTCGGCAGCGGCCATGGTTGGTCGGCCATCGCGATCGCACAGGCGTATCCCGATGCCCGCGTCGAGGGGTTCGACGTCGACGGCCCCTCCGTGGCGGCCGCCCGTCGGCACGCGGCAGCGTCGGGCGTCGGTGACCGCGTGCGCTTCCACCACGTGGCGGGCGAAGCGCTGCCCGAGGAGGGCGTCTTCGACGCGGCGTTCATCTTCGAGGCGCTGCACGACATGCCCTTTCCGGTCGAGGTGCTCGCCGCCATCCGGCGCGCGGTCAAGCCCGACGGGGCGGTGGTCGTCATGGACGAGGCGGTCGCGCCCGCATTCGCCCCCGACGGCGACGACGTCGAGCGCGTCATGTACGGCTACAGCTTGCTCCTGTGCCTCCCCGACAGCCTCGCGACGCCCGGATCGGTCGGCACCGGCACCGTCATGCGCCAGTCGACCCTCGAACGCTACGCCCGAGAGGCGGGGTTCGACGCCATCGAGGAGCTGCCGATCGAGGACTTCGCGTTCTTCCGCTTCACGCGGCTCCTGCACTGAGCGACGTCACCGACGCCGAGGTCCACGACGAGGCCGCTCAGACCTGAGGCGGTGGCGCCGGCGCCCGCTCCCACGAGGCGATCGGGCCGTCGACCACGATGAAGAGCGGATGCGGCTCGGCCGTCGCGATGTCCGCCCAGCGATCGGCGATCGCCGGGCTCCGCACTGCGAGCCTCTGCCGCAGGTGCCACCACTCGAGGTCGAGCTGTCCGCTCGTCACCTCGAGGCGCCGAGTCGGGTCGCCGCGGCGGTGCACCTTGCTGCGGTCGAAGCGGTACCCGCGGCTGCTCGCCTCGTCGGCGACGACGGCCAGGTAGTCGCCGATCGCCTCGCGCGGGTCGGGCTCGGCCCGGAACCGTTCGAGCTGCGGATGCCTCGTGTACCCGCGCGTGCCGCCCTCGAGCACCGCCTGCGCCAGCAGGGCCTCGCGCCATGCCGCCGTGAGGCCCTGACGATCGAGGTAGCGCGGGTGCAGCGACCAGATCCTCATCCAACGAGCGTACGTCCAGCCCCCCGACCCACTTTTGGCCGTTCAGCGGGGAAGGGGGAGACTAGGGGTATGTCTTCCCCCGCTGCCGAAGCGGCAGCCGACGCGCTCCAGAACGATTCCGACGCCGAGCCGACTCCTGAGGGGTACACGGTCTTCGCCGTACTCCGCCGGGACCCGGCGAACCCCGACGACTACGACGGCCACGATGTCGCCCGCGTCGTGCACGAGCTCGACGACGTCATCTCCCTCGTCGAGGACGAAGACGTCACCCTGCGCGGCATCTACGATGTCTCGGGGCTCCGCGCCGAGGCCGACGTGATGCTGTGGCTGCACGGACCCACCGCCGAGGGCCTGCAGTGGGCACTCCGCGAGCTTCGCCGTGCGCGACTGCTGAAGAGCCTGCTCCCCACGTGGAACGCCATGGGCGTGCACCGCGACGCCGAGTTCAACAAGTCGCACGTGCCCGGGTTCCTCCGCGGCGCCGAGCCGAAGGGCTGGCTCACGGTCTACCCGTTCGTGCGCAGCTACGAGTGGTACCTCCTCGCGCCCGAAGAGCGCGGGCGCATGCTCTCCGAGCACGGTCGCAAGGGCGCCGCGTTCCGCGGCGTCATCGCGAACACCGTGTCCTCCTTCGCCCTCGGCGACTACGAGTGGCTGCTGCCGCTCGAATCCGACGAGCTCACCGACCTCGTCGACCTCATGCGCGACCTCCGGGCCACCGACGCCCGCCGGCACGTGCGCGAAGAGGTGCCGTTCTACACCGGGCGACGCATCACCACCGCCGAGCTCGTCGAGGTGCTGCAGTAATGGCAGCGGTCAACCTCGGCTCGACCGGCGCTGGGCAGCCTGCGGCGACGGGGTGCCCCGGCCACCGCCCATCGCGGCCACAAGCCGCTGCCCGCGGCATCCGCCCCCTGCGCACCTGGCGCGGTCGTGCCGGGCGCGACGCCCGCCGCCCAGCAGGGGCCCGAGCACGTGACCGAGCCCACGGCATACGACGGCATCCTCCTCGCCGGATTCGGCGGGCCCGAGGGTCAAGACGACGTGATCCCGTTCCTCCGCAACGTCACGAGCGGTCGCGGCATCCCCGACGAGCGGCTCGAGGAGGTCGCACACCACTACCGCCACTTCGGCGGCGTGAGCCCGATCAACGAGCACAACCGCGAGCTGAAGGCCGCGCTCGAGGCGGAGCTCGCGAGCCGCGGCATCGACCTGCCCGTGTTCTGGGGCAACCGCAACTGGCAGCCGTACCTCAACGACGCGCTGGGCGAGGCGCACGCGGCGGGCGCCACGAAGCTCATCGCCATCGCCACGAGCGCCTACAGCTCGTACTCGAGCTGCCGCCAGTACCGTGAAGACTTCGCCGACGCGATCGCCGACGTCGACGCGGTCGACGGTGCCGAGGCGATCCAGATCGACAAGGTGCGCCAGTTCTTCGATCACCCCGGGTTCGTGCAGCCCTTCATCGAGGGCGTGCGCGACGGCATCGCCGAGCTCGAGGCATCCGTGTCGGGCCTCGACCGCACCACCGAGGTCGAGGTGCTGTTCGCGACGCACTCGATCCCGTCGACGGATGCCGCGAAGTCGGGCCCGGCCGAGCGCGGGTTCGGCGATGGCGGCGCGTACGCGGCGCAGCACCTGGCGGTCGCCGAGGTCGTCATGCGCGAGGCCGGGGCATCCGACGTGCCGTGGCAGCTCGTGTACCAGTCGCGCAGCGGCCCCCCGTCGATGCCGTGGCTCGAGCCCGACATCAACGACGCCATCGAGCAGCTTCCGGCCGCCGGCCGCAAGGCCATCGTCATCGTGCCGCTCGGCTTCGTGAGCGACCACATGGAGGTGCTCTGGGACCTCGACAACGAGGCGCTCGAGACCGCCGGGCAGCAAGGGCTCGCCGCCGTGCGCGTGCCGACGCCCGGCACGCATCCCGCCTACGTCGCGGGGCTCGTCGACCTCGTGCTCGAGCGCGTCGAGGGCACGCCCGTCGCGGCGCGGCCGGCCGTGACCGGACTCGGTCCCTGGTACGACGTGTGCCGCCCCGGATGCTGCGAGAACGTGCGCCTCGGCTTCCGCCCGGCGCTCGCCGGAGTGGCGCCGTGAGCGCCGCGGGCAACGGCGCCGGCGGCGTCATCCGCATCGGCACCCGGGGCAGCGCTCTCGCCATGGCGCAGACGCGGCAGATCGCCGACCGGCTCGCCTCGGCCGCCAAGGCCGAGGTGGAGCTCGTGCCGATCACGACCCAGGGCGACACCTCCCGTGCCTCGCTCGCCACGATCGGCGGCACCGGCGTGTTCGCCGCGGCGCTGCGCGAGGCGCTCCTCGCCGGTGAGTGCGATGTCGTCGTGCATTCGCTGAAAGACCTGCCCACCGCCGATCACCCCCAGCTGCGACTCGGAGCGGTGCCGAAGCGCGCCGACGCCCGTGACGCGCTGTGCGCGCGCGACGGCTTCACGCTCGCGACCCTCCCCGTCGGTGCGCGGGTGGGCACCGGCTCGCCCCGCCGCATCGCGCAGCTCGGCGCAGCCCGCCCCGACCTGGTCGCGGTCGACCTCCGCGGCAACGTCGACACCCGCCTCGGCAAGGTCGAATCCGGCGAGCTCGACGCCGTGGTGCTCGCCGCCGCCGGGCTCGGCCGGCTCGGTCGCGGCGACGCCGTCACCGACCTGCTCGAGCTCGCCGACTGGCCGACCGCACCCGGGCAGGGCGCACTCGCGATCGAGGTACGTCGCGAGCGCGGCGAACGGGCGCTCGAGCGCGCGCTCGAGGCGGTCGACCACGGCGTGACGCGCGCGATGGTGTTCGCCGAGCGACTCGTGCTCGCCGGGCTCGAGGCGGGCTGTTCCGCCCCGGTCGGCGCCACTGCGTTCCTCGACGACGAACTTCTGTTCCTGACGGCGAGCGTGTACAGTGCCGACGGGACCCGGCAGCTGACCAGCTCGCACGCGGCCACCCCCGACAGCCGCTCGGCCGCCGACCTGGCGGATGCGGCACGCGACGTCGCCGAACGCGTCGTCGCTGAACTCCTCGGCAACGGCGCCGCCGAACTTGCACCACCTGAGGAGTCGCAGTGAGCGAATTCGAGATGACGGGTGCGATCGGCTTGCCTGTCCACGACGGCAAGCCGCTCGCGGGCTGGCGCGTGCTCGTTCCCCGCGGCGGGCCCTGGGGCGACGGTGTCGCCGCCGCGCTCCGTGCCCGCGGCGCGACGCCCGTGGTCGCGCCGATGATCAACTTCGCCCCCACCGACGACCAGCCCGCCCTCGAGGCGGCGCTCGCGAAGCTGGCCGCCGGCGGGTTCGACTGGCTCACCGTGACGAGCGCGACCACGGTCGACGTGCTCGCGTCGTACGGCGCCGTGATACCCGAGACGACGAAGGTCGCCGCGGTCGGCGAGACCACCGCTGCCGCGCTCGTCGCCGCCGGGTACCACGCCGACATCGTGCCCTCCGAAGACAACTCCGCGCGCGGCCTCCTCGAGGAATGGGAGGCCGCGACCGACGGACAGCGCGGGCTGCGGATCCTCGCCCTCCGCTCGGCCATCGCCAAGCAGGTCCTCTCCATCGGGCTCGCCCGCGCCGGGCACCACGTCGAGGCGGTCGTCGCCTACCGCACCATCGGCGTGCCGGTGTCGCCCAAGGTCGCCGCCGATGTGCGCGCCGGGCGGGTCAACGCGGTGCTCGTGACATCCGGAAGCGTCGCCGAGCAGGTGCAGCAGCAGCTCGGCCCGATCCCCGAGACGACCCTCGTCGCCGCCATCGGCCCGCAGACCAAGCAGGACGCCGCCGCGGTCGGTCTCCGCGTCGACGTGATCGCGCGCGAGCGCACCGCCGAATCGCTCATCGACGCGGTCGTCGAAGCCGCGAGCGCGCACGCCTGACGCCTGCTCGACCGAGCATCGAGCGCGTCACTTCCCGCCACGCGGGCCGTGCTTCGGACGATTCCTGTCGCAAATCGACGCGCTCGAGCGCCGACGGCCAGCACCTCCCGCGGCGCGGGCCTCCGGGCAGACAGGAACCGCACATCCGGGCGCCACGTAGGCTGGTCGGGTGAACTCCACGCCCGCTCCCCGTGTTCGCCCACGCCGTCTCCGCGAGACGCCGGCGCTGCGCCGGCTCGTCGCCGAGACCCGCCTCGACCCCGCCGACCTCGTGCTGCCGGTGTTCGTCCGCGAGGGCGCGAGCGCTCCGGTGCCGATCAGCTCGATGCCGGGCGTCGTGCAGCACTCCCTCGAGAGCCTGCCGCAGGCGGTGGCGGATGCGGCGGCGGCGGGTGTCGGCGGCGTGATGCTGTTCGGCGTGCCGGAGGTGCGCGACGCACGCGGCTCGGGAGCCACCGACCCCGGCGGCATCCTGAACGTGGCGACACGGGTCGCCGCCGAGGCATCCGAGGGCCGTCTCGTGGTGCAGACCGACCTGTGCCTCGACGAGTTCACCGACCACGGCCACTGCGGCGTGCTCGACCCGCTCGGCCGGGTCGACAACGACGCGACCCTCGAGCGGTACCGCGAGATGGCGCTCGTTCAGGCGGCATCCGGATCGCAGCTGCTCGGCCTCTCGGGCATGATGGACGGCCAGGTCGCCGCCGTGCGCGACGCGCTCGACGAGTCGGGCTTCTCGGGCACCGCGATCCTCGCCTACTCGGCGAAGTACGCGAGTGCGTTCTACGGTCCGTTCCGCGACGCCGTCGAATCGACGCTCGAGGGAGACCGCCGCACGTACCAGCTCGACCCCGGCAACCGTCGCGAAGGGTTGCGCGAGGCGATGATCGACATCGACGAGGGCGCCGACATCGTCATGGTGAAGCCCGCTGGCAGCTACCTCGACGTGCTCGCCGACGTCTCCGCTGCGAGCGAGGTGCCGGTCTGGGCCTACCAGGTGTCGGGCGAGTACGCGATGATCGAGGCCGCCGCCGCCCATGGCTGGATCGACCGAAAGCGCGCCGTGGTCGAGTCGGTGCGCGGCATCCGCCGTGCCGGTGCCGATGCCGTGCTCACCTACTGGGCCGTCGAGCTCGCCGAGTGGATCCGCAAGGGCGACGCCGCGTGAGCGCCGCGCAGGGCGCTCCCACGAACGCCGAGCTCTTCCTCCGCGCCGAAGCCGCGATCCCCGGCGGCGTGAACTCGCCCGTCCGGGCGTTCCGCTCGGTCGGTGGCACGCCGCGCTTCCTCGTCTCGGCTCGTGGGCCCTACGTCACCGACGCCGAGGGACGCGAGTACGTCGACCTCGTCGCCGGCTGGGGTCCGGCGATCCTGGGCCACGCCGATCCGCGGGTGGTCGAAGCGGTGACGGATGCCGCAGCGCGCGGCCTCTCGTTCGGCTCGTCGACGCCCGCCGAGACCGAGCTCGCCGAGCTCGTCGAGGCCCGCATCGCGCCGGTCGACAAGCTCCGCCTCGTGTCGACGGGCACGGAGGCGACCATGAGCGCCATCCGCCTCGCGCGCGGCTTCACCGGCCGCGACCTGCTCGTGAAGTTCTCGGGCCACTACCACGGCCATTCCGACGGACTCCTCGCCGAGGCCGGTTCGGGCCTCGCGACCTTCGCCCTCCCGGGCTCCGCCGGCGTTCCGGCGGGCATCGCCGCGCTCACGCTCGTGGTGCCGTACAACGACCTCGATGCCCTGCGTGCGGTGTTCGCCGAGCACGGCGACCGCATCGCCGCGGTCATCACCGAGGCGGCCGCCGCGAACATGGGCGTCGTGCGCCCCGAGCCGGGCTTCAATCGCGCACTCGTCGAGCTCGCGCACGCGCACGGCGCCCTCGTCATCTCCGACGAGGTGCTCACGGGCTTCCGCGTCTCGGCGGCCGGCTGGTGGGGCCTCGAGGCGGCTACCGACGACGCATACACGCCCGACCTGATGACGTTCGGCAAGGTCATCGGCGGCGGCATGCCCGTCGCGGCCCTCGGCGGTCGCGCCGAGATCATGGACCAGCTCGCCCCGAACGGCCCCGTCTACCAGGCGGGCACGCTCTCGGGAAACCCCGTGGCGGTCGCCGCGGGCATCGCGACGCTCAGGGCAGCGGATGCCGCGGTGTACGAGCGGCTCGACGCCGTCGCCGCGACGATCAGCACGGCGGTCTCCGACGCCCTGTCGGCCGAGGGCGTCGCCCATCGGGTGCAACACGCGGGCAACCTCTTCAGCTTCGTGTTCGGCGACCCCGGCGAGGTGCGCGACTACGCGACGGTGCTGCGGCAGGAGTCCTGGCGCTACTCGCCGTTGTTCCACGCGATGCTCGACGCCGGGGTCTCGTTGCCGCCGTCGGTGTTCGAGGCGTGGTTCGTCACCGCCGCGCACGACGACTCGGCGATCGCCCGGGTGCTCGACGCGCTGCCGGGCGCCGCGCGAGCTGCGGCATCCGCTCGCCCGGCGTGATCACGGCGGCACGCCACGTAACCGGCTGAGCCGGTACGTGCGGAACCGTGCAGGAAACGTTACGTCGTTTGTGGGGCGTCGACACGCGAAGTGACGGTGGACTCGGGCAGGATGGAAGCATGGCGAAGCTCCGCGTGCACACCGACCGGATCGAGGTTCACCTCACCCCGGCCGAGAAGTCGCTCGCGTTCCGTGCCGACGATCTCGTGGTGCAGCGCGACGACATCCGATCGGCCACCATCACCGACGACCCCTGGGTCTGGATCCGCGGCATCCGCCGCCGCGGCAGCGAGATCCCGCTCATCGTCGCCGTCGGCGTGTGGAAGTACCACGGCGGCACCGACTTCGTCATCGTCAAGGGCAAGCGCCAGGCCGTCGTGCTCGAGCTCGCGGCCGGCGAGTTCACCCGCATCATCCTGAGCACCAACCACTCGGCCGCGCTCATCGACCGGCTGAAGCTCTCGGTTCCGCCCACCGCGGCCGACGCCGACTGAGCGGGCACGCCGGTCGTTCGAGCCTGCTCCGGAACGGGCGGCTGACGCCCGAAATGGGGGCAGCGCGCGCGCCCGTCAACGAGTACAACTATGGGTACCCGACAACTGAGTAAATCTCGCACAATGTGGGATCCCCTCCGTTTCAGCTCGACCAGTTTCGCCCCCATCGCCCAGGTGGCCGCGGAGCACCACCCAGTGCGCCGTCCCCACAACATCCCATCCCCCTTCAGGACATTCGTTGCCCGAGCGAATCAGCCGAGGAAATCTTCGGCAACCCCATCCGCCGTACCTGCGCCGTACGAAGTCGTCGGTACTCGCGGTACTCGTCGCGCTCGCCGTCGGCGTCATGGCAAGCATCGTCGCACCGCCGGCGCCCGCGGCGGCGGCGTGCGCCAACGAGGTCGCCTGCGAGAACGCGAAGCCCGGTGCCGCCCCCGGAGAGTGGGACGTCGCCGGCGACGGCGATGCCGACATCCAGGGGTTCGCCACGGACATCAGCGTCGACCGGGGCAACCGCATCGACTTCAAGGTCGATACCGACGCCCGCGCCTACTCGATCACCGTCTACCGCACCGGCTGGTACCAGGGGCTCGGGGCACGGAAGATCACCACGATCTCGCCGAGCGCGCCGTTGCCGCAGCTCCAGCCGACCTGCCGTTCGGATGCCTCGACCCAGCTCTTCGACTGCGGCAACTGGGGCGTCTCGGCTACCTGGAACGTGCCCGCGACCGCAGTCTCCGGAGTGTATGTCGCGCTGCTCCAGCGAGCCGACACGGGCGGGCGCAGCCACATCATCTTCGTCGTCCGCGATGACGACAGTGACTCCGAGGTCCTGCTCCAGACGGCTGACACGACGTGGCAGGCCTACAACGGATACGGAGGCTCGAGCTTCTACTTCGGCGGCCAGAACGGGCGCTCCTACGAAGCGAGCTACAACCGGCCCTTCTCGACCCGCGCCGACAACAACGGTCGCGACTTCTACTTCTCGAGCGAGTACGCGCAGGTGCGCTTCCTCGAGCGCAACGGCTACGACGTCTCCTACCTCGCCGGCGTCGACACCGACCGGTTCGGTGAGCTCCTGCTGAACCACCAGGTGTTCATCTCCGTCGGACACGACGAGTACTGGTCGGGCCGGCAGCGTGCCAACATCGAGGCTGCACGCGACGCCGGAGTGCACCTGCAGTTCCTCGGGGGCAACGACGGCTACTGGCGCACCCGCTACGCCCCCTCGATCGACGCGAGCGCCACCGCCTACCGCACCCTCGTCTGCTACAAGGAGACCAGGTCGAACGCGAAGATCGACCCGTCGACCGAGTGGACCGGCACCTGGAGGGACCCCCGCTTCGCACCGACCTCGGCCGGTGCGAACCGCCCCGAGAACGCCCTCATCGGCACGCTCTACGTGGCCAACCACAACGACCTCGCGGTGACCGTCTCGTCGGACGAGGGCAAGCTTCGCCTGTGGCGGGGCACGTCGCTCACGAACCTCGCGGCCGGGTCGAGCGCCCAGCTCGCGCCGCACACCATCGGCTACGAGTCCAACGAGGACCTCGACAACGGGTGGCGCCCGCCGGGGCTCATCCGGCTGTCGACGACCACCGGTCCGACCCCCGAGTACCTGCAGGACTACGGCAACACCGTGCGGCCGGGCACGACCACCCACCACCTCACCCTCTACCGTGCGGCGAGCGGTGCGCTCGTCTTCTCGGCCGGATCCATCCAGTGGCCCTGGGGACTCGACCAGGAGCACGACGGCGCGGGCGCTCCAGCCGACGCGCGCATGCAACAGGCTCAGGTGAACCTGCTCGCCGACATGGGGGCACTCGCCACAACGCTGCAGGGCGGCCTCGTCGCCGCCACGCCGAGCACCGATCACACCGCGGCCTCCGCCGTCATCAACGCCCCTGCCGCCGGCGCGCAGATCCCGAACGGCGCGACGGTCGACGTCACCGGCACCGCCAGCGACGTCGGCGGCAGGGTCGCCGGGGTCGAGGTCTCGACCGACGGGGGCGCATCGTGGCACCCCGCGACCGGCACCACGAACTGGAGCTACCGCTACGTGCAGCACGGACGCGGGACATCCGACATCCGGGTGCGTGCCATCGATGACAGCGCGAACATCCCCGCCCAGCCGGCGACGGTGGCGACGACCGTCATCGGCCCGTTCTCGGTGTTCGGCGAGCAGGTGCCCGCGATCGTCGACTCGGGTGACACCTCAGGGGTCGAGCTCGGGTTGCGATTCACGCCCACCGACGACGGCTACGTGTCGGGGGTGCGCTTCTACAAGTCGAGCCTGAACACGGGCGCGCACGTCGGATCCCTCTGGTCACCGCAGGGCGAGCGCCTCGCGAGTGTCGCCTTCGCCGACGAGACGGCGAGCGGATGGCAGCGGGCGGTCTTCAACCCGGCGGTCGCCGTCTCGGCCGGCTCGAGGTACACGATCTCCTACACGGCGCCGAGGGGCCACTACTCGGTGCAGGGCAACGCCTTCTGGTCGGCCGGCATCGGATACGACCCGCTCCTCGTCGACGGCGGCTTCGGCGCGCCGCCCGCGGCGGTCTACGGCGCGCCCGGGGCGTTCCCGTCGAACTCCTTCGGGAGCAGCAACTACTTCGTGGACGCGATCTTCGAGAGCACCGACTCCACGCCCCTCGCCGCAACGAACCTGCGGCCGCCCGGGGGCTCCACGAGCGTGCCCCTGCACACGACGATCGGCGCCACGTTCCTGAAGAACGTCGTCTCGGCGTCCGTGACGTTCAACGTTGCCGACGACGTCGGCGCCGCAGTCGCCGGCACGACGAGCTACGACCCGACCACGCGTACGGCCGCCTTCACCCCGAACGCGCCGTTGCGCGAATTCGTCGCCTACTCGGTCACGCTCAGCGCCACCCCGGCCGGCTCGACCTCGCCGCCCGCGCAGGTCGCGGCGTGGGGCTTCACCACGGTGAGGCCGACCCCGGCGCCCGGCGCCTGCCCCTGCCGCCTCTTCAACGACTCCACGACGCCCGCCGTGCTCGAGGTCGCGGACTCGGCGGCCGTGACCCTCGGCGTGCGATTCACGCCCTCCGTCGACGGGACCGTCACCGGGGTCGCGTTCTACAAGGGAGCCGGCAACACCGGCCAGCACGTCGGAACGCTGTGGTCGGCCACCGGTGCGCAGCTCGCGACCGCGACGTTCAGCGGCGAGAGCACGAGTGGATGGCAGACCGTCGACTTCGCCGAGCCGATCGACGTGACCGCTGGCACGTCGTACGTCGCTGCCTATCGCACGACCGTCGGCAAGTACTCGGCGACCCCTGGGGCGTTCTCGGGCAGCGGCGTGAGCTACGGCCCGCTGAGTGCCGGCACCCAGGCCGGCGCGTACACCTATGGCACGGGCTTCCCGGGCAACGCGAGCACCACGAGCTACCTCGTCGACGTCGTCTTCGAGAAGGGCGCCGATCCCATCGCGATCGTCTCCACGACGCCCGCCGCCGGCGCGATGGGGGTCGACCGGGCGAGCGCGATCTCGGCGACGCTCTCCGTGCCGATCACGAGCGGATACGAACTCGCCGTGTCGAGCCGGGGCACCGCGATCGCGGGCGCCACCGCACTCTCCGCCGACCGCACGACCGTGACGTTCACGCCGGCCGCGCCGCTGCCGAACGGCGCGACGATCAACGTCGCCCTGACCGGCGTGCGCTCGGATTCGGGCTCGGTGCTCGCGACGAAGCGCTGGTCGTTCGCCACGGTCGACTCGACGGGCGCGACCACCGCGTACTCGCTCTTCGGCAGCGCCACTCCGGCGACACCCGCGACCGACGACGGATCCTCGGTCGAGCTCGCCGTCGCCTTCCAGGCGTCGCAGCCCGGCGAGATCACCGCCATCCGCTTCTACAAGGGAGCGGGGAACGGCGGCACGCACACCGGGTCCCTCTGGAACGACGCCGGCGACCGGATCGCGTCGGTGACGTTCGCGAACGAGACCGAGACGGGATGGCAGACCGCCCTGCTCGAGAGCCCCGTCGTGCTCGAGGCCGGCCAGGTGGTCGTCGTCTCGTACCTGGCCCCGCAGGGGCGCTACGCCGCAACCGGTGGATACTTCCAGAACCCCGCCGCGAACGGACCGCTCGTCGCGCCCGCCGAGGGGAACGGCCGATACCGGTACGGCGCGGGCGGCACGCTTCCGACGTCGACGTGGAACCGAACGAACTACTTCGTCGACGTCCTCTTCACCACCAGCACGCTCGCGCCGGTGACGGTGACCTCGACCAGCCCCACCTCGGGGCAACAAGACGCCGCGACGGGGGAGCGGGTATCAGCCCAGTTGTCCGCCACCCCCGTCGCGGCCCCAACCCTCGTCGTGACCGGCCCGGCCGGCGCCGTCGCGGGACAGACGGCGTGGGACGCCCCGACGAACACCGTGTCGTTCACCCCGGACGCCCCGCTCGCCTGGTCGACGCCCTACACGGCGACGGTCGGTGTGGGCGGCCAGACGCCACCCGGCGGAACCTGGGACTTCACCACCCGCGCAGAGCCGCAGGCGGTCTCGATCTTCTCCGCCACGGCCGGGCCCGCCCGCACCGACTGGGACGACGCGACCGGCATCCAGCTCGGCGTTCGCTTCACGTCCTCCGTGGCCGGCGTCGTCAGCGGCATCCGATTCTTCAAGGTCGCCGGCGATGCGAACACGCACACCGTGCGCCTCTGGGCGGGCAGCGGCGGCACCGCGCTCGCCACCGCCACGTCGATCGGCGAGACCGCGAGCGGATGGCAGACCGTGTACTTCGCCGCTCCGGTGCCGATCGACGCGAACACGGAGTACCGGGCGAGCTACTTCACCCCGCGCGGACGGTACGCCGCCGACCCCGGTGCTCTCGCCGAGGCGGTCGTCGCCGCACCGCTTTCGACGCTGCCCGTCGGCGGGGTCTACCTCTACGGCACGGGATTCCCGAGCGGGACCGCGCCGCACAACTACTGGGCGGATGTCATGTTCACGCCCGGCGAATGACCGTGACGCGAGCGGCGAGATCGTGGAGAGGGAGTGCACATGGACCGGCTGGGCGTCGCGGTGATCGGTGCCGGCTACTGGGGTCCGAACCTCAGCCGAAACTTCCGGGCGAGCGAGGACTGGCGTGTCGCGGCGATCTGCGACCTCGACCTCGAGCGGGCGAGACGTGTGGCGGAGGCCATCGGCGGCACGCGGATCACGAGTTCGGTCGATGAGGTGCTCTCCGACCCGCTCGTCGATGCGGTCGCCATCGCCACCCCGGCCCGCACGCACCACGGCCTCGCCCTCGCCGCGCTCCGCGCGGGCAAGCACGTGCTCGTCGAGAAGCCGCTCGCCGACAGCTCAGAGCACGGCAGCTCGATGATCGCCACGGCGCAGGCCGCGGGGCTCGTGCTCATGGCCGACCACACGTACTGCTACACGCCCGCGGTCCTGAAGATCCGCGAGCTCATCGCCGAGGACGCGCTCGGCGACATCCTGTTCATCGACTCGGTGCGCATCAACCTCGGGCTCGTCCAGCCCGACGTCGACGTCTTCTGGGATCTCGCGCCGCACGACCTGTCGATCATCGACTTCGTGCTCCCCGGCGGACTCCGCGCCGAGGGCGTCGCCGCGCAGGGCGCCGACCCGCTCGGCGCCGGCAAGTCGTGCATCGGCTACCTCGCCGTGCCGCTCGCGCACGGCGCGATGGCGCACGTGCACGTCAACTGGCTGAGCCCGACCAAGATCCGCCACATCGTCATCGGCGGCACCCGGCGCACCCTCGTCTGGGACGACCTCAACCCGCAGCAGCGGCTGAGCGTCTACGACCGCGGCGTTGACCTCGGCACCCAGAGCGGCTCGGGGGATCGCACGGCGTCGACCATCTCCTACCGGCTCGGCGACACGTGGTCGCCCGCGCTCCCCGAGCGGGAGGCGCTCGGCTCGATGGTCGGGGAGTTCGCCGCGAGCATTCGCGAAGGGCGACCCTCGCGCACCGACGGGTACGCGGCGCTGCGGGTGCTGCGGGTGCTCGAGGCGGCGACGCGCAGCATCGCGGATGCCGGGAGCCTCACACGCGTCGAACGCGACCCGATCCCGGCCGCGCGTCCCGCCGCCGGCGTCGTCACGACTGAACTGGAGGGTGCCCGATGACCGGCCTGACCGGCGCGAACGTGCTCGTCACGGGCGGTGCCGGGATGATCGGGTCGACGATCGTCGACCAGCTCGTCGACGCCGACGCCGCATCCGTCGAGGTCCTCGACAACCTCGTGCGCGGACGCACGGAGAATCTCGCCAACGCGCTCGAATCGGGGCGGGTGATCCTCGTCGAGGGCGACATCCGGGATCGCGGCCTCGTGGACCGGATGACCCGTGGCAAGGACCTCGTCTTCCACCAGGCGGCGATCCGCATCACGCAGTGCGCCGAGGAACCGCGGCTCGCGCTCGAGGTGCTGGTCGACGGCACGTTCAACGTGCTGGAGGCGGCGGCGCACCACCGGGTCGAGAAGGTCGTGCTCGCCTCGAGTGCCTCGGTCTACGGTCTGGCCGAGGAGTTCCCGACACCCGAACGGCACCACCACCACGCCAACGACACGTTCTACGGCGCCGCGAAGTCATTCGATGAAGGCATGCTCCGCAGCTTCCACTCGATGTACGGGCTCCCGTACGTCGCCCTTCGCTACTTCAACGTCTATGGCCCGCGCATGGACGTGCACGGCCTCTACACCGAGGTGCTCGTGCGCTGGATGGAGCGGATCGAAGACGGGCGGGCTCCGCTCGTCTTCGGCGACGGCGCCCAGACCATGGACTTCGTGCACACGAGAGACGTCGCGCGGGCCAACCTCCTCGCCGCCGCGAGCGGCGTGACCGCGGGCGTGTACAACGTGGCGAGCGGCCGGGAGACGAGCCTGCTCGAATTGGCCGAGGCGCTGCTCGCCGCGATGGACTCGGAGGCCGGCGTGCAGCACGGCCCGGAACGAGCCGTGAACGGGGTGGTACGGCGACTCGGCGACACGAGGGCCGCACGCCGGGATCTCGGCTTCGAGGCCCGCGTCGGCCTCGAGGAGGGGCTCCGCGAGCTCGTCGACTGGTGGCGCCCGCTGCGAGAGCGGATCGCCGCGTCGAGGTCGGTGGCGACGTGAGCGTGCGGGCCGTCGGCACTCCAGGCCGCATCGACGTGATGCGGCCGTGGCTCGGAACCGAGGAGGCCGAGGCCGTCGCTGACGTCATCGCCTCGGGCTGGGTGGCGCAGGGACCGCGGGTCGCCGCGTTCGAGCACGCGTTCGCCGCACGGATGGCAGTCGGCCATGCGGTGGCCACCTCCAGCTGCACGACGGCATTGCACCTGGCGCTCGTCGTCGCCGGAATCGGTCGGGGCGACGATGTCGTCGTGCCATCATTCTCCTTCATCGCCACGGCGAACGCCCCGGTCTACGTGGGTGCGCGCCCCGTCTTCGCCGATGTCGAGGGCGACACCGGCAACGTGAGCGCGGCGACGATCGCGGCGGCCCTCACGCCAGCGACCCGGGCGGTCATCGTCGTCGACCAGGGCGGGATGCCGGTCGACCTCGCGCCGATCCGCGCGCTCTGCGATCCGCGCGGCATCGCCGTCATCGAGGACGCCGCCTGCGGCGTCGGCTCGGAGTACCGTGGTGCACCCGTCGGTGCAGGGGCGGATGTCGCGGTGTGGTCGTTCCATCCGCGGAAGCTCCTCACGACGGGCGAGGGCGGCATGCTGACCACCTCGAATGCGGAGTGGGCCGATCGCGCCCGCCGGCTTCGCGAACACGCGATGAGCGTCTCCGCCGCAGACCGGCACGCGAGCCTGCTGGCCCCACCCGAGGAGTACGGCGAGGTCGGGTTCAACTACCGCATGACGGACCTGCAGGCTGCGATCGGCCTCGTGCAGCTCGGCAGGCTCGGCGCGATCGTCGGACGACGGCGAGAGTTCGCGGCGCGATATGCATCAGGGCTCGCCGGCGTCGGAGGCATCCGCGTCATCGGCGATCCGCCGCACGGCCGGAGCAACTTCCAGTCGTACTGGATCGAGGTGCTGGCCGAGTACCCGCTCGATCGCGAGGGGCTCCTCGCCCGGCTCGCCGAGGCCGGCGTCTCGGCGCGCCGGGGCATCATGGCGTCGCACCGGCAGCCGGCGCACCGGTCGCGGGACACCGGTTCGGCGACCCTCGCGACGACCGATCGGCTGACGACGGGCACGCTGATCCTCCCGCTCCACCACGCGCTCGACGGCGACGACCTCGATCGCGTGGTCGACGTCATCCGGACCGCCGCATCGGAGACGTGACATGGGCCTGCTCATCCCGATGGTCGGTGGTGGTGCCGTCGCGACGCCGGGCGTGCCCGCCATCCCCGGCTCGACGGGGCCGGGCTCATGAGGCTGCGCCGGGAGCGGCCCGACGATGCCCGCCCCGGCGTCACCGTCGTCATCCCGTGCTACCGCTACGGACGGTTCCTCGTGGACGCCGTGGCGGCGGTGCTCGACCAGCACGACGTGGAGGCGCGCGTCGTCATCGTCGACGACGCGTCGCCCGACGACTCGGCCGCCGTGGCCCGGCGGATCGCGGACGCGGATCCCCGCGTGAGCGTCATCGTGCACGCCGCGAACGCCGGACACATCGCGACCTACAACGACGGGCTCGCCGCGGTCACCACGGAGTTCGTCTCCCTCGTCTCCGCCGACGACCTCGTCGCCCCGGGCGCGCTCGGGCGCGCCGCGCGCCTCATGCTCGCCGAACCCCGGGTCGGCATGGTCTACGGACTGCCGCTCGAGTTCGGCGGCGAGGGCGCTCCGCCGCCGGTGCCCCGGTCGCGGCGGTCGACGTGGACGATCTGGCCCGGCCAGGAGTGGATCGGACTCTCGTGCCGCCGCGGTCGAAGCTTCATCCTCTCGCCGGAGGTCGTGATGCGCACCGAGGCGATGCGCTCGGTGGGTCCGTACAACCCGGCACTCCCGCACTCGGGCGACCTCGAGTACTGGCTTCGCACGGCCGCGCGCTGGGATGTCGGGCGCGTCAACGGTCCCGTCCAGGCCCTGTATCGCGTGCACTCGGCGAACATGCACCTCACCTCCTTCGCGACGATGGAGCTCGACCTCCTCCACCGCGCGCTCGCGTTCCGCACGCTCGGGGCCCCGGGCACGCGTGAGGCGCTCGCCGATGCCGGCGCGATGGTCGCGCGAGCGCACCGTGCGATCGCACGAGAGGCGCTGTTGCTCGCGCAGCGTGAACTCGATCGCGGCGGCGACCCCGCGGCCGCCTGCGGGCTCTTCCGCGTGGCCGGCGAGGTCCGCCGCTCGTCGCTGCGCGGTCGCCGAGGTCGTGCGGTCGTGCGTCGGCTCCGCAGGGCCGAGGTGGGCGGCGAGCCCGCGATCGCACAGCGCAGCCTCGAGGCCGGGCGGCGACAGCTCGACCGGATCCGCTGGACCGTGTGGCGGTATGCGGGGGTCTCATGAGCGACGCCGAGGTGATGACGGCCGCGCTCGCCGGGCGGGTCCGACGCGGCGCCCTCTGGGGAGCCGTGAACGTCGGGGCATCCCGAATCCTGAGCTTCGCCTCGATGATCATCGTCGCGCGCCTGCTCGCGCCCGAGCACTTCGGCGCGCTGGCCGTCGCGCTCGTCGTGCAGACGATCGCACTCAACATCGCCGAGCTCGGCGCGACCGCCGCACTCGGCCGCGGCGACCGGGATCCCGACGCGATCGCCCCGACCGTCTTCACGATCGCGCTCATCACGAGCGGCGCGCTGACCGCTGCGATGGTGATGTCGGCGCCCTGGCTCGCCGCCGCCCTCGGCGACCCCGCCGCGGCCGACGTGATCCGCGTGCTCTCGATCACGGTCGCGCTCGCCGGCCTCTCCTCGGTGCCGACCGCGATGGTCTGGCGCGACTTCCTCCAGGGCCGTCGCATCGCGGTGGACCTCGCCAACATCCTCGTGACCCTCGCGCTGGTCGTGCCGATGGCGACGTGGGGATGGGGCGCCATGGCGCTCGCCTGGTCGCGAGTCGGCGCGGGCAGCTCGTCGCCGCGATCGGGTTCTGGATCGTCACCCCCCGCAGGTACCTCCCCGGGTGGAACCGCCGTGAGGCCGGAGGCATCCTGCGGCTCGGCCTGCCGCTCGCTGCCTCGAACCTCGTCGTCTTCGCGACCCTCAACCTCGACTATGTCGTCGTCGGGCGGCTCCTCGATCCTGTCGCGCTCGGCCTGTACCTCATGGCGTTCAACCTCGCGAGCCTGCCGAGCACCGTCGTCAACTCGATCGTGCGCACCGTCGCGGTGCCGGCATTCGGCCGGCTGCACGCGGTGGGCCGGCTCCCGATGCAGGCGGTGCGCGTGGTGCGGGGACTCTCGTTCGCCGCCTTCCCCCTCTCGGCGTTGCTCATCGGTCTCGCCGTGCCGCTCATGGTGACGCTCTTCGGCGAACGGTGGGCGCCCGCCGCGGCCGCGATGCTCGGGCTCGGCGTGTTCGGCATGGCCAGGATCCTCACCGAGCTGTTCGCCGATCTCTGCGTCGGCGCCGGGCGCACGGGCGGCCTGTTCTGGGTCCAGGTGGTGTGGTTCGCCGCGCTTGCACCGGCGTTGTGGGTGGGCGTCTCCCTCTGGGGGATCGCAGGCGCGGGATACGCACACGCGGCGGTGGCGTGGTTCGTCGTCGTCCCGGTGTACCTCCTGCTCGTGCGCCGCGGCGTCGGCGCCTCGCCCGCCCTCATCCTGCGAGCGTGCGTTCCGCCGGCGCTCGGTGCCCTCGTCTGCGCCGTGGTCGCGGCCGCGGTGGCGGCGACGATCGCCGTGCCGATCCTCGCGGTGCTCGCCGGCGGCGCGGCCGGAGTGCTCGCCTACCTTGTCGCAACCCTTCCGATCGGCGCGGGATACCTGCTCGCCCGGCGCACGCGAACCCGCGAGACGGCTGCCTCGCGACCGCACGAGGAGGTCGCGACATGATGACCGTGCCGTTCAGCGATCTCGTGGCCCAGCAGCACGAGATCGATGGAGAGGTGCGCTCCGCGATGCGCGAGGTGTTCGAGTCCGGCGCGTTCATCGGCGGACCGGCGGTCGCGGCGTTCGAGCACGAGTACGCCGCGTACACCGGGACCCGCCACTGCGTCGGCATGGGCAACGGCACCGACGCACTCGAAGCGGCGCTCCGTGCGGTGGGCGTCGGGCGGGGCGACGAGGTCGTGATCCCCGCCAACACGTTCATCGCTACTGCGGAGGCGGTGCTCCGCGCGGGTGCGACGCCCGTGCTGGTCGACGTCGACGAGCACGCCCTCCTCATCGATCCCGCCGCCGCCGCCGCCGCGGTCGGCCCCGCCACCCGGGCGATCGTGGCCGTGCACCTGTACGGCCAGCCGGCGCCCGTCGAACGGCTCGAACCGATCGCCAGGAGTGCCGGGGCGGTGATCGTCGAGGACGCCGCGCAGTCGCACGGGGCACGGCGTCACGGCGGGGCATCCGGCGGTCTCGCCTCCATCGCGGCGACGAGCTTCTACCCGGGCAAGAACCTGGGCGCCGCCGGCGATGCGGGCGCGGTGACCACGGATGACCCGGAGCTCGCGCGCACCGTGAGAATGCTCGGGTCGCATGGCAGCGAGCGCAGGTACGCGCACGAGCTGCTCGGCTTCAACTCGCGGCTCGACGCCGTGCAGGCGGTCGTGCTGTCGGCGAAGCTCCGCCGACTGGAGGACTGGAACGTGCGGCGACGCGCCATCGCCGTCGCCTATGGAGCGCTCCTGCACGATCTCGACGAGCTGACCCTGCCGGTCGTTGCAGAGGGCAACGAGCACGTCTGGCACCTCTACGTCGTCCGCGTCCGCGATCGCGAACGAGTCGCCGCCGAGCTCGCCGAGGCGGGAGTGGCGACCGGCATCCACTATCCGGTTCCGCTGCACCGTTCGCCGGCGCTCGTCGACCAGACGATACGGCGCACCGACTGCCCGGTGACGGATGCCGCCGCCGGCGAGATCCTCAGCCTGCCGATGTTCCCGCACATGACGGCGTCGCAGGTCGTTGCGGTCACGCAGGCGCTTCGGACTGCCGTGCACGCGCCGGCGCTTCCGGCCGAGCGCGTGGTGATTCCAGCTCTCGAGCGGAGCGGCTCGTGGCCGGCCGGGTGACCGCCGCCGAGCTCGTGGCTCGGCTCCGCCGCGAGGGCGTGCGCGGGGTGGTGCGTCGTGCCGCCTTCGAGCTCTCCCGGCGCACGGGTGCCGAGGTGCTCGAGGCGACGATCGCCGAGGAGGATCTCGCCGACCCGCTCGACGCCCGCAGACTTCCGGGTCCGCTCGGGCGCCGGCCGCGGCGCGGAGGCGGTGCCGATGACGGGGGCGGTGGCGTTGCCGCGATCAGGGCCGGGTGGGTGAGCACCGCGCCCGGCCCCGGGTCGGGCGGGCACACGACGCTCTTCCGCATGATCTCCGGCGCCTCGGAACGCGGTCTCGATTCGACCCTCTTCATCTACGACCCGCGCGGCGGAGACGTCCGCCGTCACGAGCGGGTGATCCGCGAGCACTGGCCATGGCTCGACGTCCGGGTGCGGGATGCCGCCGACGGCATCGAAGGGGTGGATGCCGCGGTCGCGAGCTCGTGGGAGACGGCGCATGTGCTCGCGGTCCGCGGGACCGCCCCGATGGCGCGTCTCTACTTCGTGCAGGACTTCGAGCCGCTCTTCTACCCGCAGGGGTCGCTGCGCGCGCTCGCCGAGGACAGCTACCGCTTCGGCTTCCGCACGATCGCGCTCGGCGAGATGGTGCAGGCCGAGCTCGCCGGTCTCGGCGTCGCGTCCGAACTCGCACCGTTCGGCCGCGATGGAGACGCGTACCGGCTGCTTCCGGGCAGGCGCCCCCGCAGCGGCGTCGTGTTCTATGCCAAGCGGGGCAATGATCGACGCGGATACCTGCTCGGCAAGCTGGCGATGTATGCCTTCCACGGCATGCATCCCGAGCAGGAGATCCACGTCGTCGGCGACCACGTTCGCGACTGGACCATCCCGGTGACGTCGCACGGGCACGTGCCGCCGGAGGGGCTGAACGAGCTCTACAACCGGGTGATCGGCGGCATCGCGCTCTCGTTCACGAACATCACGCTCGTCGTGGAGGAGATGCTCGCTGCCGGGGCGATCCCGGTGCTGAACGACACGGGGCACGCACGGGCGGTGCTGCGCCATCCTGATGCCGTGTGGTCCCCGGCGAGCCCGGGCGCGCTTGCCGCCGCGCTCTCCGAGGTCGTCGAGGCCGGCGACCTCCCGGAACGTGCCGAGCGCGCCGCGTCCCACAGCGCCCGCCTCGGGATCGGATGGGACCGGGCGCAGGACGTCGTCGCGTCGACGATCGTCGACGCCGTCGAACGAGCGGCCGAGCGCCCCGCGGCATCCACCGGCCGAACGGACCCACGATGAGCGGGCGTGCCCTGTCGATGACGATCATCACCCCGAGCTACGCGCCCGACCTGGAGCTCTGCCGCGACCTGCGCGCCTCCCTTCAACAGTGTGCGCCTGGGGTCGGGCATCGCATCATCGTGCCCCATGCCGACCTCGCGGCCTTCGCCGTGCTGGCTCGCGGCAACGCGACCGTCGAGGACGTGAACTCGGTCATGCCCGCCGGTTTTCGCAAGGTCCCGTTCCTCAACGCGTGGGTGAGCCTTCGCTCCCCGCTTCCGCCGGTTCGCGGCTGGATCGCACAGCAGATCGTGAAGCTCGCGGCCGTGGCGAGGGCCCGGACCGACATCGCGCTCGTCGTCGACTCCGACGTCGCGTTCCTGAGGCCCTTCGACGCGGCGACCTTCGCCCCACACGGCCGCCTGCCGCTCTACCGCATTCCCGGCGCCGTCACCCCGGCGCTGCCGAGGCACATGATCTGGCACCGGGTCGCGCGGCAGCTCCTCGGCCTGCCGCCCACGAGCTCCACCGCCCTGCCCGACTACATCTGCTGGCCGTGCGCCTGGTCGCCGGCGGTGGTGCGAGCCATGCTGGAGCGGGTGCAGGGCGTCACCGGGCGCCACTGGGCCGCGGCCATCGGCCGCGAACTGCACTTCTCCGAGATGATCCTGTACGGCGTCTACGTCGACGAGGTGCTCGGGGCGGATCCGCGCGACGCCACGCGTGACATGCGGTGCCCGAGCCATCCGGATGAGATCCCCCTCGATCGCAGCGGCTTCGACGAATTCCTCCGCGGCGTCCGGGAGACGGATGTCGCGGTCATGGTCTCCGCGAAGTCGGGCACCGCGCTTGAGGTACGACGCGCGGCGCTCGCCGAGTTCGTCGCGGCGATGCGTTGAGCCCGCCCATTCCCGCGCAATCCCGCGTACTTCACCCCGCGCGTTTCCTTCCGATCCGCGGAAGCTCGTCATCACCGGGTTCGGGATCGTCGACACGCGAGCCGGGCGCAGCCGCGGCCGCGGCCTGCAGCGCCCGTCGAGCCCGCACGGCGTCGACGCCGCGCCCGATCGAGACAGCGCCGAAGACGAGGATGACGCCGCCGATGAGCACGACGATGACCGATCGCAGGCGGCTCGCGAACTGCTCCGTCGCCCGATCGGGCTGTGCGACGACGATCGAGGTGAAGAGGAACCGTTCGTCGGCGCCGTTCACGGTCTGGATCGTCTGCAGTTCGCTCTCGAACATCTCACCGAGCGTGCGCGAGGTGGCGAGCGATTGCGCCCGGGAGGAGCCGACGCCGGTGATCTGCACGATGAAGCCGCTGCCCCCGACGCCCGGCGAGACCTCGTAGTCGCTGCTCAGCCCGACGTCCTCGAGGTACTCGCCGGTCGCAGGTGCGTTCAGTCGCGTGATCACCACGTTCGCGACGAGATTCGGGTCCGTCGAGCGCAGGTAGGGGTTGTCGCCGTTCAACTGCGCGAGGCCCGGATCGCGCTCGATGTCGGCCTCGGTCGGGACATCCGGATTCACGAGGGCGTAGCTGATCGTCGACTCGTACGCCCTCGGACCGAGCATGAACACGTAGAGCGCCACGCCGATTGTGATGAGCACCGCCGGCAGCACGTACCAGCGGTATCGCCACAGGGATTTCAGGACCGCCGTCGGATCCATCAGCCGACCTCCTTCGCCGTCGGGGCGGGTGCGCGAGCCATCATGGCGCCCCTCGCCGTCGCTGCATTCTCGTCGTCGCGCAGGTCGGCCTCCCGGCGCACCATGCGCCAGACGCCTCCGGCGAGGCCGACGAGTGCCGGGTACAGGAGCGCGAACACCGGGAACGAGAGCGAGTCGAACGTCATCGAGCACACCGCCGCGACGAGTGCGCCGGCCGCGACTGCGCCCGCAAGGCCGCGGAGTGCCGGGTGCACAGCCGCTCGCGCCGCGAGGACTCCGGCGATGCCCGGCAGGAGGAAGTACGCCAAGGTCGCGAGGAGACCGACGATGCCGAGGGTCACGAGCGAGCCGAGGTACTGGTTGTCGAGGATGCGCAGTGCGTCGGGCGGCGTGTAGTTGCCCGGGCCGGACCCGAGGATCGGGTGGGAGTCGAGCAGCTGCACGACCCGTGGGTAGTTGTTCACGCGGGTCGCGATCGACGGGTCGGAGGTATCGGCGCCGAGCGCCGAGGCGATCGTGCCGACGAACCCCGGCACGATGAGGAACACCCCGGCGACGACGAACGGTGCCGACAGCAGCAGCCCCCGGCGTACGAGGCGCGGCAGGAACGGTACGAAGACGAGGAGCGCGACCACGAGGCCGAGGATGCCCGAGCGCGAGACGGTCGTGGTGACGGCGAACACGAGGAGCGCCGTCTGGGCCCAGTGGAACCATCGGCGGCCGCGCGGGTCGGTCAGCGACCGCCAGATCGACAACGGGATGAGCATCGCGGCGACCACTCCGAGCTCGATCGAGTGGAACGTGCTCCCCGCGACGCGCATGAGCGAGCCGCGGATCTGGAACGGCGTGTCCCCGCCGTTGTAGGTGAAACCGGGCATGGCCGCCTGGATCCATTCCATCGGGTTCACGCGGAACACGAACTGCGCGACGCCGACGAGGCAGCAGAAGAACGCGCCCGCGAGTAGCGCTCGCACGAGCTGCAGCGCGTCGGCCATGGTACGGATCACTTCCGCGGTGACGAGCACGAGCGCCGCGCTCGCCGCGAGCAGCAGCAGCCAGCGGTCGGCGGAGGCGCGCGTCATCTCCGTGCTCCCACCCGTCCAGCCGGCGTAGAGGGCGGCGTACGACGCGATGCTCGCGAGAAGGAGCAGCGAGATCGCGAGCCGTCCCGGGTGCCGCACCGGGATCGGGTCGTGCAGGCCCCACAACCACGAGGCGAGCCAGGCGAGCAGGAGCACGAGGCAGAGGAGGGTGGGCACGGTGCCCGACGCGCCGAGCGGCTCGATGACCATGGTCGCCGGGAAGAAGAAGATCGCGAAGAGCGTGAACCGCAGCAGGAGCGGCGTACGGCCGCGGGACACGGGGGAGAGGTCGAGCCCGCCGTCGGCGGCTCGCGGCTCACGGATGGTCGTCTCAGAGTCCACAGCTGCCCCCGTCGAGTCGGTAGAGGTGCACGGCGTCGCCGTCGGCGAACTCATCACTGAATCGGCCGTCCGTCACGGGGATCGATCGATCCTCGCCGAGCACGTCCGCGGTCGCCGCGTCCCGGCATCCACTCGTGAACTCCACCTGCTGCAAATCCTGCCGGGTCGATCCTGCGATCACGGTGAAGCCGCCGTCGTGCAGCTTGACCGCCACGTCCGCGTCGCCGCCGACTTCCACGAGTCCGTCGACGAACGGTGCGTTCAAGGTCGGAGCGAGCTCGGTGAGCTGCGCGTTCAACGCCGTGACCTCCGATCGCACCTCGTCGCCGCATGCGTCGCGCAGCACGTTCTCCGAGGCGCAGCCGCCGCCGAAGCTGTGGTTGAAGTAGACGACCCCGCGGGCGCCGTGAATGATCCCGCTCCACACCGCTGCGCGGATCTGGGGGCCCGTCACGGCGGGTCGGCCGCTGTCGCCGAACGGCTGCCCGACCTCGACGAAGCTCCAGACCG
The DNA here is from genome assembly GCF_030817175.1 of Agromyces ramosus. Classification (NCBI taxonomy): domain Bacteria; kingdom Bacillati; phylum Actinomycetota; class Actinomycetes; order Micrococcales; family Microbacteriaceae; genus Agromyces; species Agromyces ramosus. The sequence continues at coordinate 2,000,963 of NZ_JAUSYY010000001.1, forward strand.
GCTTCGACCCGGGCGGCTCGACGAGCGAGCGCACGTGCTCGACGGTCCACCCGTAGTTCGCCGCGAGCCGGCACGCCTGCTCGGACATCGCCTCGCCGTCGCCCGGCCCCCAGCCGCCCTCGGTCGCGCCGCAGATGTTCGGGTCGGTGAACCAGTAGGTGTCGGCCGAGACGACGTCGGTGTACTCGAGGAACGGCCGTGCCTCGGCATCCGTCTCCCAGAACGCGACGCCCTTGCCGAAGTTGGCCACCGTCATGGTGCCGGAGGCCACTCGGCCGGTGAGCTCCGCCATGATCGAGTAGCCGCACGCGACATCGGCCAGGCACACGTCGCCCTCTCCGGGATACGCGCCGGTCCACACGCCATCGCCCGGGCCGGCCCACATGTCGACCTCGTCGGCGACGAGGAGGCCCGCCGCTCCCTCGGCGGGAACGCTCGGGATCGCGTGCATGCCGGCGTGGGTGATGAGCGACACGTCGGAGTTCGCCGTGAGCTCGACGTAGGCGTTGATGCCGGTGCGCGCATCCGCCCGCACGTCGGCGCGCGAGGTGACGCTCGCGAACCAGACGGCGATGGGGAAGAAGCCCGGCGAGGCCGGCAGGCCGCCCTCGAACCGGGCGAAGAAGTCCGCGCCGCCGTCGACCTCGCGGACGGTGACGCCCACCATCGCCGACGAGCCCGGCCCGGGCGCCCCGGTGACGGCCGGACCGGTTCGCGGCTGCGCCGACGGAGACCCCGGCGTCAGCGCGATCGTGATCGCGACGATCGCCACCGCACCGGCGACCGCAGCCGCGATGCCGGTGCCGAGCGCGCGCCGCGTCATGACTCCCGCTCCTGCTCCGCGTCGCGGGGATCATCCTCGTGCGTGCTCTCCTCGACGAGATGGAGGAGCGTCGCGGCGCTTCGCGCGCTGTTGAACCGTCGGCTGACGTGGTCGCGTGCGCGGAGCCCGAGTCCGATCGCGATCTCGGGGCGATCGAGCAGATGAGCGATCTCCGTGGCGAAGGTCCACGGCGCGTGCGCGTTGGCGAGGATCCCAGTCACCCGGTCCTCGACGAGCTCACGAACGCCGCCCTCCGCGGTGACGACGACGGGCACGCTCATCGCCATCGCCTCCATGATGGCGACGCCGAGCGGCTCCGCATGGCTCGCGAGCGCGAACACGTGGGCCCGGCCGAGCTCGGCTCGAACGGCGTCCTCCGAGACGGCACCGAGCAGGATGACACGATCCGCGACGCCGGATGCCGCGATGAACGCCTCGAGCCACTGGCGGTAGCCGGTGCCCCCGTCGTCGTCCTCGCCGGCGATCACGAGTTCGACGTCGCGGCCCTCCGCGACGAGCAGCGCCAGCGCTCGCACCAGGTCGTCGTGCCCCTTGCTCGGGTTCAGCCGGCCGCAGCTGAGGATCCGTGCCGTCGTCCCGGCAGTCCACGGCCGGTACGGAAGGCGCCGCATGAAATGCTCGGGATCGATGCCCATCGGCGCGATCGCGAGGTCGGGGGGCACGTTCCCCTCGAGCTCCGCCTCGATCTCGTCGCGCAGACGGGTCGTGATGGCGAGCCCGAACCCGGCGTGCGACCACTTCGCGTCCTGGCCGCCGCCGTAGTCGCCGAGCGGGCCGTGCGCCGTCAGGCTGTAACGCAGGCCCGTCAACAGGTGGGCGAACAACGCGACCCAGGCCGAGTCGGCGCACGAGTGCACGTGCACGTGGCACCATCCGCCGCGCCGGGCGACGACCGCCAGCTCGGCGCCGGCCAGTCCGAGCCCGATGAGGCGGGCGCGACTCTCATGGGAGGTGGAGTGCGCCTGCTCGATCTCCCGGAACAGCGGACCGGCGCGACCGCGCACCGCTGTGGAGAGGAGCAGCGCCGCGGCTGAGAGCACGACCCCGGGTGAGCCCGGGAAGAGGTACTGCGCCTCTGCCGCCGCTGCCTCCGCCCACGCATGCGTCCGCAACGCGCGCGGGGGCTTGCGGGTCGAGATGAGGTGCGGCGTGGCGCCGAGGTGCCGCAACGCGGTGATCTCGCGCCAGAAGAACGCGTGCGTCTGGCCAGGGAACTCCGGCACGAGGTACCCGAAGGTCGTGCCCGACGACGGCACGTTCGGAGCCGGCGCGCCGTGCCCGGGTGCGTGCGGCAGTTCCGACCAACGGGCCGTGCTGAGCACGACCCCGAGGGTTCCGGCGTTCTGGGGCCGCCCGAGGCGCAGCGCCTCGGCGAGGACGGTGATCGCCCGGAACGCCGCCGCGTACCTCGGTGAGCGGAACTTCTGTGCGTAGCGGATGCGGTTCACCGCCGAGAGCGCGTTCAGCCGGGGGGAGAACCCCGACGCGCCCTGCAGGTGCGTCACCTCGGCCGCCGGCTCGTACCAGACGGAGGCGCCCGCCGTCCGGAGCCGCCGGAGGTAGTCGGTCTCCTCGGAGAACAGGAAGTACCGCTCGTCCCACGGTCCGATGCGATCGGCGAGCTTCGCGTCGACCATGAGCGCCGCACCGGTCGCCCACTCGATCGGATGCGGATGCCGGTAGGCGGATGCCTCGAAGACCGTCTCGGAGAGGCGGCCGGGCCGACCCCGCATCCGCGCTCCGCAGAGGGCGTCGCCGAGTGTTGCGAGCAGGGTCGGCTCCCGACGGATCGAGGGCGAGACGCTGCCGTCCCCGCTGCGGATGCGAGGCACGACCGCTCCCGCGCCGCTTCGATCGAGCCGGTCCAGCATCGCTCCGACGCTTCCCGGCTCGATGACGGCGTCGGGGTTCAGGATGAGGATCGCGCGAGCGGCACCGACGAGGGCGGATGCGATATTGATCGCTCCGGCGTAGCCGAGGTTGCCGCCGGTGCCGATGGCGAAGACGTCAGGATGCCGCCCGAGCACTCGCGAGAGCGTGCCGTCGCACGAGGCGTTGTCCGCGACGATCGCGCGGATCGAATGCCCCGCGGTCTCCGCTCGGAGCGAATCGAGGATGCCGTCGATGCATTCGCGGCTCTCGTAGGTCACGATGATCGCCGCCACGTCGACACGCTCATCCGGCCCGGCGAACGCCGGGGTGCGCACCGGTGCGACTGCGGCCGCCGGTTCGTGCGGGGTGCGATCGATCGTCGGCGGCCGCCACGCTGCAAGAGGTGTTGCGGTGCGCACGATGCGGGCCGAGTCGTCGCGTTCCCACGCCCGGTCGGATCGACCGGACCGTCGGCCGCGACCGGGGCGTCGCGATGCGGCGCTCAGCACGGCGTAGACGACGGCGTCGAACGCCGAGGCGGGCCCGCGGATCGACCCGAGCAGCGCCCGCGCCGTCGATCGGGTGGTCGTGGCCGGTCCGAGGGCGAGCTCGCCGGAGCCCCGGGACTGTCGGCGCAGCACCGCCATCAGGCTCCGCGCCCGCCGGGGGGTGTGCACGGGAACGGGGGTCGTCGGCACCGACCGCTTCTCGGATGCCCGGAACTGCCGATCGACGAAGAGGTCGTCGGCGGTCACCGCCGGGAAGGTGCCGAATCGGGCATGACCCTCGGCGCCGAGTGCGAACGCGCCGGCCCCCCACAACCCGCTGCGGGTTCCGGGCAGGCGGTCGCGCGCGCGGTAGTACGACCGCACGAGCGCGGAGGCCGAGTCGGTCACGTAGCGGAACTCCGGCCGCGCGGCCAGCGCCTCACCACGGGCGACGGTGTCGAGCACCTCGAGCGCGGCCTCCGGCGAGATCTCGATGTCGGCGTCCAGGTAGAGGCGAGGCCAGTGCGAGGCCGTGGCATCCGCGGCGTTCAAGGCCGCCGTCTTCATGGGCACGTCGGTCTCGATCACCCGGACTCCGGCGACGGATGCCGCGAGCTCGGCCGTGCGGTCGGTGCAGCCGTTGCACGCGACGACGACCTCGGCGAGCCCGTTCTCGAGCAACGGCTGCACCGCGTGGAGCGTGCGGAGGATCACCGCCTCCTCGTCGTGCGCGGGGATCACGATCGTGCCCCGCGGCACCGCGCGGGTGCTCGGCGGCGGTGGGGTCGTCGTACGAACCTCGGCGAGCGTCATCCGACGGCCCGCCCTTCCGCGCCGACGGCCCGCCTGCGCTCGATCGCCGGGGCGATCGAGCGGCGCAGGGTGAGGTACGCCGACGGCCCGTCGACCAGGTACCGGTGGGCGAGGCGCCGGGGCTCGAGCGCGAGGCGCCAGGCCCACTCGAGGCCGTGACCGGCGACCCAGCCGGGGGCTCGGCTCACGCGACCGGCGAGGAAGTCGACCACTGCCCCGAACGCGAGGAGCACGTGCGCCCCCGTACGGGGCCCGTAGCGCTCGATCCAGAGCTCCTGGCGAGGCTTGCCGAGGCACACGACCAGCACGTCGGTACCGTGCACGGAGATGTCCTCGGCGATCTGCAGGGAGGCGTCGTCGTCGGTGAGTTCACTGCGATCGGGCGACCAGGAGCCCGCGACACGCAGCGCCGGGTGTCGCTCGGGTAGGCGCTGCGCGAGCATGTCGTGCGCCTCGTGCGATCCGCCGAGGAATCCGACCGAGACGTGGGCGGCCTCGGCTCGATCGAGCAGCGCGTCGATGAGGTCGCTGCCGGCGAGCCGAGGCCAGTCGGCACGGGTGATCCGGCGGGCCGCCGCAGCGATCGGCGCGCCGTCGACGAGGTTGAGCCACTCCACCGGAGCGGCCTCGCCCGAGTGCAACGGCTGCCCGGCGCCGCCGCGTGCGTCGCCGAAGTGGTGGATGTGGTCGAGGTTGATCGAGGCGACGCCGAGGGGCCGGCGCGAGGCATCCGTGAACCTCGCCGAGATCTCGCCGATCGCCTCGTCCAATCGGATGAGGTCGACGGGAACGCCGCCGAGGCGGAGACGGGTCGTGGTGTCGGTGCGCGCAGTCACGTCGGTCGCCGCCTCAATACGCCCCGACGGGGTGGAGCACGACGTGCATCGTGCGCCAGAGCAGCATGAGGTCGCCGACGAGCGACCAGTTCTCGATGTAGTGCAGGTCGAGCCGAACGCTCTCCTCCCAATCGAGGTCGGATCGCCCGCTCACCTGCCACGGGCCGGTGAGGCCCGGCTTCAGGTAGAGACGCCGGCGCACGTGGGCTTCGTAGCCCGCGACCTCGCTCGCGAGCGGCGGCCTCGGGCCGACGAGGCTCATGTCGCCGACGAGGACGTTCCAGAGCTGCGGCAGCTCGTCGAGCGAGTACTTGCGCAGCACGTGGCCGACGCGCGTGATGCGCGGATCGTCGTGCAACTTGAACAGCACGCCGCTGCCCTCGTTCCGTTCGAGCAGCGCCGCGAGTTCTTGCTCGGCGGTCGCGTTCATCGAACGGAACTTCAGGAGCGTGAAGACACGCCCGTTGCGGCCGATCCGCTCCTGTCGGAAGATCGCACCACCGGGGCTGTCGAGCCGGACGGTGAGGGCGATCGCGAGGAGCAGCGGCGCAAGCGCGACCAGGCCGATGGCGGCGCCCGCGATGTCGAGCCCGCGCTTGGCGACGTGCTTGCCGCCTTCGAAGCGCGGGATGTCGA